>NZ_JAIVFQ010000001.1:0-285492 GCF_020829495.1 Nostoc favosum CHAB5714
CGACCAACATTGCTCACTGAGCTACGCTCAATATTGCTCGTTGGTCAATTCGTCATTGCCCGGAATTCATCCCAACACTGAACGGAGTACCGTTACAGTGTGGGGCTTCTTCCGCTTTAAGCTAAAATGTTAGTTGTTGAATCAAAGAAAAGCTGACTTGAGTTTTGTATTTACTTAGTCATAGTCAAAATTTATGAATCGACCTCGAATTATTCAACCTGGTCAAAGTTATACATTTAGTAAGTATTTTGAACTACCTTTTTCTCCAGCAGATATTTTGGCTGAATTGGGTTGTGACTACGAACGTGAACGGTTACAATTACCGCAATTGATATCTATCCCCAATCAAATCCCAGAATTGCAACGAGTCATTGACCGGAATTTCCGACGTGTCAAGCTACTGAGTGAAGATGCACGTAAGCAAGCAATTATTGCACCCATACTACTAGAAGTTTGTGAAATCGCGCAAACCCAATTGAATATTGAGTATCCCATTAGCGTCAGCGACCAACTCAAAGGTAACTTAGATTATTACATTGATAAAGGTAAGGGGTTGTTAGTGATTGAAGCTAAACAAGCAGACTTAAGTAGGGGGTTTATACAATTAGCCGTAGAATTAATTGCACTAGATCAATGGATAAATTCAGATACACCAATTCTTTATGGAGCGGTAACGACTGGTGAGGATTGGCGATTTGCTACTTATAAACGTCAAGAAAAACAGATAACTGAAGACTTCAAATTATATCGAGTCCCAGAAGAATTAACTGAATTAATTAATATTTTGGTTGGCATACTAAGCAATTAAAGCTGGGTATAAAAATGTCAAAGCTACTAAATTTCATAAAACCCAGATTGGATAGTGCTACCTGTTCCGTAATTGGGTGCGAATGCAGTAAACCTCATGTCATGCCTTTTCCCGATTAGTCAAGCCCTGCAACAGGCGAGCAATTCGGAAATTTAAAAACCTGCCAAAATGGCAACCTGATTCTAATTAACCAAGTTAAATTGTACAAAGATAAACGACTTCAAGGGTTTTGTTATCAGGGGCTACCACGCAAGCAAATTCATTTTGTAAAAACACTATATACTAAGTGATTTACAAAAACAACTATCTCTACCAATTATTTGCAGAGTCTTTTCTGTGCAGATAAATATCAATAATCAGGTTTGGCATTTGCTGCAACAGGAATATTAAATGTGTGCGGGCGTTGTTGTTGAAGTACGCATTAGCCCCAAATAACGGGCAACATCTGTATACATTCCTGTTCACTTCAGTGGCAAATGGCAGAGTGGGAGTTTGAAAGCTGACTGATATGCTTCCTCCCACTCTCTTTTTATTTAATTCGTAATTCGTAATTCGTAATTCGTAATTCGTAATTATTGTTGAAACACTAGTGGGCAATTGGGAGGTGTTTTTACATATTTGGGATTCTCTGATCAAAACATGAGCTATCTTTAAAAATGAGTATCGCGTAAAAACTCAATAATCGCTGCATTCAATACTTCAGAAGCACCAGTTGAGGCATCATGATAGCAGTTAGACAAAATTTCTAATTTAGAATTGGGGATATGCTGATGCAATTTTTCACCATGACTAATAGGAAACCAACTATCTTGCTCACCCCACAAAATTAGTGTAGGACACTTAATCGCACTCAGTTTATTTTGAATTTGGGTGAGCATATTTGGCTTGTTTTCTTGCCAATTCTGAATTTCTCGCGCTGCTATTTGTAACTCTTCGGCGACTTTGGCGATTGTACCAGGTAGTTCAATAAACGGGTAAGTTATCCAATAGACATCTTCCTGTGTCAAAATTGACGGATCAAATAATACCCCACGTCTTTCTATAGCCATAATTTCTCTAAATAGAGGTGCAAACAAATATGCCAGACGTAAGAAGTCAATTGTATGCATTGTTTCCAAGGGCGTTTGGGCAAGTAACCACATAGCCCAATGAGGTAGACGTTCGGCAAAAATAGGTACGTTTACGACTACAAGCCGCCCGACTAACTGCGGATTTTCTTGAGCAAGGGCAAGGGCAACTAATCCCCCCAGAGATTCAGCCACAATCACTGCGGGTTCATCACATAATGCCTGAATAATTCTTTGAAACTCAATAACTTGATGACCGTTGTCTTCTCTACGAGACAATGGTTTTTCGGAAAAACCAAAACCTTTGGCATCAAAACAAATTACCCGGAAATATTTAGATAATGGTGCTATACTATGACGCCAATTATAGCTCCAACTACCCATGCCATGTAATAAAATTAGCGGTTTGCCTTTACCTATTTCGCCATAAGCAATTTGTACAGGATACCCTTTAGCATCAGTAATAATTAGATTTTGCCGCCCTTTAGGAAAAGTGGCTTGCCACCAATCTTTCATTCCGTTATCAATAAATAATTTAACCGCCTGTTAAGGCATTCCATAGCATTCTAATTACTATCACGGGCAATGCGACTAAAACAATGGCAATCAGCAATAATCCCACCAAAACGCCAAAGATAAACCACCCGTCGGCACTCTTTTGCTGGCTAGGAAACTTTAAGTAATCTTCCAACAGCTTGATATTATTAGTATTAGCTCTCCAGGTAAAATCAAAAAAGTCTCCCAAAACTGGGACAGCGCCTACTAAGCCATCAATGATCACATTTAGAACCATTTTGCCTAAAGTGGCTCTAGATACACCCAGTCGCGCTGCTTCTAGGATGATGTAGCTAGAAAACATGATTCCCAAAAAATCACCACCAATAGGTATTAATCCTATAATTGGATCTAGACCAAAACCAATCTGCGTACCAGGAATGGTAATAACATTATCCAGCAGCCGACTTAACTGACGCAGGCGCTTCAAGGTGGGTGCTTTGGCATCAGGTTCAATCATCGAAAATCGAAAAGGAGAATCAGGCATGGAGGCGATCGCTAAGTTTGTCTTGAATCGTTAGACATTTTACTCCCCTACTGAATTTTTGCAAAAATTTTCTCAGGGATTTATAACGATATTTACATATTTTTCACGAGATTCTGACTGTGCTTTTGGCGCATATCTTCGCCGACAGTCACGTTTAACTGATCTCCAATTAACAGAACCGCAGCACTCATCGACAGCCAAAGCATTAAAACTATCACAGCCCCTACTGCACCATAGACTTTATTATAATTGCCAAAATTCGCCACATAAAGCCGAAATAGAGCAGACAATATTGCCCAGAAAACAGCTGCTAAAATTGCTCCAGGCATCATTGGCGTGCCTGAGTTCCACTGGCTTGGGCCATAGCGATAGACAAAACTAAAGGCGACAGCAACAATACTTAAAGCTAAAGGCCAACGTAAAAGCTGCCAAAGATGCAACAAGAAAATTAAAGAATCATTTCCGCGCACTACCATTGCCAACAGTAGATCGCTGGTAAACACTAAGAAAGAAGCCAACACTAAAAGCAACATAGTACCGACTGTTAATGCCAAAGAGACGAGCTTGGCTTTCCAAAAGGGACGCATGTTTTCTGAAGGAATTTGATGGATTTGGTCGAAGGCAGTCATAGCTGTACTCACCGCCCCAGAAGCAGTCCAAATTGCTAATATAAAGCTCAGAGAAAATAAACCACTGTTTCTAGAATTGGTAATTTCTGTAGTGGCAAAATCACGAATTAGAACCAGGGCTTCTTCAGGTAGGACTTGACTGAGTTGTGCCGCCAGTTGTTTAAAGGTAGCTTGTAAAGATTCTGCTAATAAGCCAATGGCTGTAACGATCGCAAGAATTGCAGGAAACAGCGATAACATAGCATTGAAGGCAATTTCTGAGGCGAGTCCAAAAAGTCGTCTTTCCATTGTCCTGGCAAAAGTTTTTTTGAGCGTGCGCCAATTGAGATGGCGAAAGAAGCGTAAAAAACGAGGCTTTGGCATGATTTAGAGTTAAAACTGGTTGGCTTTATTAACTACTTTGCCAAATTTTGTGTAGCGATCGCATTTATCTTTTTACCGCAAGAATACCTAGTGGGGAGTAGGGAGTGGGGAGTGGGGAGTGGGGGGGAGCAGGAGGACAAGGGGACAAGGGGACAAGCAGAATAACCATGCCCCATGCCCAATGATATTATGTTCGCATAATTAGTTATGATTTCCACAGTCATTGCACCCCACCCCTTAATCCCCTCCCCGCAAGCGGGGAGGGGAGACGAAGCGTAGCTTTGGCGGGGTGGGGTTCTTCGGGTTTAATAAGTAATCAAGCGAACATGATATGACTCTTATTTATGTTGAATTACTTAGAGGATATACAAAAACTCCCCTCTGGTGTGAAGGGAGTCAGGAATTAGGTATGAGGGATTGGATTTTATTGACTCAACAACCCGATAGCCATCTCAAGATGCATTTTCGCTTTGTGCAAGGCTAATAGCTTCTCTTGGGTGTATCTATCCGGGTAATTCATGATTCTCCCTTCCATCGTGATTTTGATGAGTGCAGCTTGCTCATCAGTAGGTGAGTTCATCTCATCTATAGCGTTACTCAGTGCTTGCATGAAAGCAAAGGTAGGAGGTTTTAATCCCTTCCCTGTCTCAAACTGGGATAGCGCCATACGAGGGAATACCATCAACGATGTAATCCATGAAGTTTTGTACCCTTTATTCCCAGTTGGTTTGATACCGTAGCGTAAGCATAGGTCACGAAGTTCTTTGATGGTTTTGATTTCCAGTTCCGAACGTGTAAACATAGAGTAGCCATTCCTTAAAAGTGGTATCGGTAGGTAACAACTTTCTCAGGGTAAATTGCCTACCGAATTAAAACTGTATTTCGATGCTTGCCCCGAAATAAGTTATATTTACATCTCTCAACAATGCCTAACCGTAAAGGTAATCCTCAAAATTTTGACAATCCACCGAGTAAAGAATTAACTGAAAATGTTACTTTTAGAGCTACGAAAGAAATGAAGGAAGAAATACAGAAACAAGATAATCCAGCGCAATTTTGTAGAGATGCCGTTCAAAAAGCACTGGATGAAAAGAAAGGGAAGCAACAGTAAATAGTATTCAAATATTAATTTTTGTTTCAACAGCTACAGTAGTTATGCTTGCGCCACTTCACACTCACAAAAGCTACTGAGGTGTTACTTTAAAAAACTTTTGATGCCAATATAGATTGGTCAGTCTTTAGGATTAAAGTATTACTCTTGTTCTAATAAAAAAAGAAACCATCATGCTTTTTTGATTGACGAAAAATGTAACTTTAGTCCTTTTATAATACAACGAGGGTAATAATGGCTGAAAATACTAATCAAACGATAACTTTAACACAAGAGTGGTTGACAGAAATCCAGACACTCAAAGAGCAGATGGCGGGACTTCAGAGCGATCGCGATACGGCTTGGGAAAGCGCCCAAAAATGGCGTCAGCTTTACAACACAGAAGCAGAACAACGGCGCACAGATGCCCAATTGTCCCAACAGGCGATCGCATTCCTCAAGGCAGACTTGCATAAACTCTCTTGTCTTGAGATGGAGACACTGGCTGCTGGAACACCAGTAACAGCGATTCAACAAGAAATAGAACAACTAAAATCTGTAGAGGAATTGCAAGCTAAACTCATCGCCGTAATCAAAGAACGCGATCGCCTTTTGCAAGCTTTGAAAATTGAGCAGGATAACCACGCTCAAACCCGCAATAGCCTTACAACTGCCTTGGGTGATGCTATTGATAGCTTGACACGCGAACGAGCCGGAGGAGAAAAAGAGAGTAAATGACCTGCCGCTAAATGCTTAGGCTCTCTAGCGGGGATTTAAATCCCCGCCTCCACTACTAGACTCCGTAACTCTATCCTTGTCTCGGCTGAATGCCAGATACAATTAATGTCTCTATCGACTTGCTATCGAGGGGTTTGGAGAACAAATATCCCTGTGCGTACTTGCATTTCATGGCTCTAAGTAGTGCCAGTTGCTCTACAGTTTCTACGCCCTCTGCTATTACATCTATATTTAGACTTTGGGCTAGGGTGATGATCGCTTGAACAATCTCCAAGTTTTCCCCGTTAGCACCAATCTTAGCAACAAAAGAACGATCAATCTTCAAGGCATTACTTGGAAAACGGTGCAGGTAACTCAAGGATGAATAGCCTATGCCAAAATCATCTAAGTGTAATTGCACATTCATCTGTTGCAGTTGCAAGAGCATAAAAGTTGCTGATTGAATATTTTCCATCAGTACGCTTTCGGTAATCTCCAGCTTTAAATTGTTGCCTTCCAGACCAGTCTCTTGCATAATTTGGGAAATTTGCTCAATTAGCCCGGACTGTGAGAACTGTTTAGTGGAAAGATTTACACTGATTGTCAAGGGTGGTTCGCTAGGAAATTGTATTTGCCAAGCACGCATTTGCCGACAAGCCTCGCTCAGTACCCAATAACCAATAGGAATAATCAACCCAGTTTCTTCCGCCAGTGGAATAAAGTTGTCTGGAGGAACTAATCCCTGTTGCGGGTGCTGCCAGCGAACGAGAGCCTCGAAACCAGTAATTTTGTAAGTTTCTAACAACACAATTGGCTGATAGTAAACCTGAAACTCGTGGCGTTCAACTGCCCGCCGTAGATCCATCTCTAACTCTAATAGCTTCGTTACTTCGGTGTACATGGTTGAGTCAAATATCTCATGGCGTGCCTTACCCAATGCCTTAGCGCGATACATTGCAATGTCAGCATCGCGCAGGAGTTCCTCTGGTAGGTTGTAATTACCCTTATTTAGGGCGATGCCAATGCTGACGGTGGTAAATACCTCATATCCGCTGAGTTGGAACGCAGATGTCAGAGTTTCGTGTATCCGCTCCACTACGCCTGTTACGTCATTGATGTTGTTGAGATCCTCAAGCAAAATTGTAAACTCATCTCCCCCTAGACGAGCAACTGTGTCTCCAGCACGGAGACAGTTCTCCAGTCTGCGAGCAAGGGCAGTTAATAGTTGATCGCCAATCATGTAGCCGAGACTGTCGTTGATAACTTTGAAGCGATCTAGGTCTAGAAAGAGAACAGCAAATGTATAGTCCGCACGTCGTTTTGCCATCATCAGCGCACGTTCTAGCCGTTCCATAAATAAGGCGCGATTTGGCAAACCGGTTAGTATGTCGTGAAAAGCGTCATGAATTAATTGCGCCTCTGCAACTTTTAAAGCAGTAATGTTCCGAGCGATACTTAAAACAAAAAATACTGAGCCGTCGCTAGCCAACTCAGGCACAAGACGGGTATGGTAATGTTTTGTTTGGGAAGCGATCGCTAAACTGCATTCAAAGTCGGTTTCTTGCTTAGTTTGGAAAACTTGCTGGAGTTTATGATCGCATATCCGGCAAAATTCTTCTGGCAGATTTAACTCTGCGTTTGTTTTGCCGATAAATGTTTCGGCTGATATTCGTGTAACCTTTTCAATAACTGGATTAACGTAAACGTAGCGCAATTGAGTGTTAAATCTGGAAATAATATCAGGTGCATTTTCAACTAGTGCTTTGAATTCTTGCTGGCGACGCGCTAGTGCCTCCAATATCTGCTTACGCTCGGTGATATCCTGAAAAACGCAAACTGCACCCGTGATGTTACCATTGTCGTCTTTAATTGCTGCAATACTATCATCAATGGGGATTTCAACACCGTTTTTAGCAATTAGTATCGTCTGTTCTGGTAGACCGACAGTAACACCAGACTGAAGGACTTGCCTGATCGGGCTTTCAATTATTATCCGAGTTTCTTCATGAGCAATATTGAATATTTCTGTTGCTTCTTTACCAAACGCATCTGAATAATTCCAACCCGTCAGTTCCTCTGCAATAGGGTTCATAAAAGTTACAGTTCCAGATTCGTCGCTAGTAATTACAGCATCTCCAATACTTTTAAGTACAGCAGTCAGCCATTGTTCATTCTGTTTTAATTTTTTTTCCGTTCGATGTTTAGAAAGTGTAATTTCAATAGTGAACTTTAATTCCTTTTCTTTGAAAGGCTTGAGAATGTAGCCAAACGGCTCTGTTTCCTTTGCTCGATTCAATGTTGATTCATCGGCATTAGCAGTCAGATATATTACTGGAATTTTAAAAATATTATGAATTATCTGAGCGGCCTCCACACCGTCCATCTTTCCTTTGAGATGAATATCCATTAAAACTAAATCTAGAGAATCATCTGCTGCTTTCTTAATTGCTTCTTCTCCAGAATCGGCAAGCCCTAGAACATTATATCCAAATTTTCTTAGCCGACTTTGTATATCCATTGCTACGATGATTTCATCTTCAACAACTAATATATTTACTGAATTCATAATTTTGTGAAACTTACAATCTTAGGAAGTTTTATTCGGAAATATAATTTTATATTCCACTCCATTATCGCTGGTAAGATCGATATTACCTTCTAACTGATGTGTTAGACCTTTGACTAATCGCAAACCTAATGATTCTGTAGTTTGAAAGTCAAAATCTAGGTCAAACCCGACACCATTATCACTGATAATAAGCGTAAATAAATTTGCTTCTATGGAGCAAAATTCAATACAAATTTCTCCTGGTTCTCTTTGGGGAAAGGCATATTTTAAGGAATTTGAAATAAGTTCATTGACAATCAACCCGCAAGGAATAGCTGCATCAATGGCTAGAAAAACCTCCTCAACATTCATTTTCAAGGTAATAGCGCTGGAATTAACGTTGTATGAATAAAATAAATTAGTTACTAAATCTTGGATATAGTCAGCAAAATTAATCCTTGCCAAGTCTTGAGATTGATATAGTTTCTCATGGATCAGAGCCATTGATTCAATCCGGTTCTGGCTATCTTTGAATACCTCAAGGGCTTGATTGTCCTTGAGATACTCTGCTTGCAGATTGAGCAGACTAGAAATAATCTGCAAATTATTTTTTACGCGGTGATGAATTTCTTTCAATAGCACCTCTTTTTCTTGAAGCGATGCTTTAATCTGCTCCTCTGCTTGTTTGCGCTCCCGTCTCACCTGTGCCTCACGCAACTCGCGTGCAACAGCAGGGATAAGTCGTGCTAGATTACCTTTAATGATGTAGTCATGGGCACCAGCTTTCATGGCAGCTACTGCGGTATCTTCACCAATAGTGCCTGAGACAATAATAAATGGCAAGTCAAGTCCACTTTCCTTGACTTGCTTCAATGCAGCAGGAGCGCTAAAGGTGGGCATGGAATAATCGCAGATGACGATATCCCATGTTTGCCCTGCGATCGCAGCTTTCATGGCTATGGGTGTATCAATCCGTTCAAAGGTTACTTGATAGCCACCACGTTGCAGTTCACGCAGCATCAACAAAGCGTCATCTTCTGAATCCTCAACAAGTAATACGCGCAGTGGTATACCCATGTAATTCGTAATTCGTAATTCGTAATTCGTAATTAAGAAAGTCAGCTTTGTATCTATAACCTGATTTTGGAGGATTGGTAAGCTATATCCTTGGCGGTGATTCGTTTAAGACAAACCAGTACAACCCTAGCTGTCGCACTGCTTCACTGAATTGGGAAAAGTCTACTGGTTTACGAACATAGCTGTTGGCACCCAAGCTGTAACCATTGATTAAGTCTTGCTCCTCCTTGGACGAGGTGAGAATGACGATGGGAAGGATTTTTGTCCTGTCGTCGGTTCGCAGGTGTCGTAAAACTTCCAGACCATCCATTTTAGGCAACTTCAAATCCAGGAGGATGAGATTTGGCATAACGCTCATGTCGCGATCGGCGTACACACCTTTACCAAAGAGATAATCTAGGGCTTCTGCTCCATCGCGTGCCACTATTACCTCGTTCATAATATTGTTTTTCTTGAGTGCGCGTAGGGTTAGCGCTTCATCATCAGGATTATCTTCTACAAGTAAAATCATGTTGTATGTTTTCCTCTAGTTAAAGGGTGAAGTAGAATGTTGCGCCTTGCTCTACTGCACTTTGGGCCCAGACACGGCCACCATGACGGTGGACAATGCGCTGCACAGTAGCTAGTCCGATGCCAGTGCCTTCAAACTCAGTCATGGCGTGCAGGCGCTGAAAAGCACCGAAGAGTTTCTCAACATAGGCCATATCAAAGCCTGTACCATCATCACGGACAAAATACACATGGGTGTCATCTTGCTGCAAAAGCCCAAATTCTATGCGTGCTTTTTGATTTTTTCCTGTAAACTTCCACGCATTACCCAGCAGGTTTTCTAGCACGATCCGTAAAAGATGAGTATCACCATTGGCAACCAATCCCGGTGTAATGACAAACTCTACTTGGCGTTCTGGTTGTGTTTTGTGCAACTCACTTGCGATCGCCTCCACCAGTCCGCTCAGATCAACGTTTTCGCAACGCATCTCACTGCGCGTTAGTCGTGACAAATTCAGTAAATCGTCGATCAGTTGTGCCATTCGCTGGGTGGCTGCACGCACTCGCTGGAGGTAGTTTTGGCCTAGTGCGTCAAGGTTATCAGCATAATCTTCTAGTAGCGCTTGGCTAAAGCCGTCGATGCTCCGCAAGGGGGCCCGCAGGTCGTGAGATACAGAATAACTAAATGCTTCCATCTCTTTATTAGTGGCTTCGAGTTGTGCTGTGCGTTCTGCTACTCGCTGCTCAAGCTCGACGTTCAGGCGCAGAATCTCTGACTCTGCACTTTTACGCTCATTAATTTCAGTTTGCAATTCTTCGTTAGTGTTTCTAAGTTCGACAGTCCGTTTGTTAACCTCTATTTCTAACTCATCACGAGCTTTTTGCAGAGAATTTTCCATCCGCTTGCGTTTGGCGAGTTCCTGATTGGTGATCATGGCTGCTAAACCGACGAGAATAGAAGCTATAATGCTGCCAAAAATAGTTAACAAAGTTGTTTGATGAGCGCTGGCGTTCGCCTCTATTGACCGCTGTTTCAACAATTCATTCTCTTCGTTCTCCATAGCTGTAGTCAGCATTCGGATGTCCTCCATGATCTGCTGACCCTGATCTGTCTGAACTATTTCCAGCGCGGACTCTAAATTTTTGCTCCTGGCGTTAATCGCCTCTTCCATCAAAACTAGTTTTTTGGCAATCATGGGTTCAAGGCGATCAAGCCGCCCCTGTTGATTGGGGTTATCCGCAATCAATTGGCGCAGAGCCTTAAGTTTCTGAACAATCTCGTCAGTTACAGTGCGATACGGTTCTAGATACCGTTCTTTGCCCGTGAGAAGATAGCCCCGTTGTCCAGTCTCTGCATCTTTGATTTGTGACATTACTTCTTTAGTCTTTTCCAGCACCTCGCGTGTATGTGTGACCCACTGAGCGTTTTCTCTATACTGAAGCAAACTCAGATACGAGACGACGCCAACACCAGCCATGATTGCCACTGCTATTACAAAACTGCCCGTATTCTTTTTGTAAATAGCCCATTTCATTTTTTACCTTCCTAGTTGAAAAAGTAGCCGCTGACTAAATTGGTAAAAACGGTGAGCCAGCGCTGTAGACGGGTAACATAACAGCCCATTAGTGCAGCGTTAGCGACCTGAGAAGAGCCGTACTCCTACGGAGAAGCAAGCTACGCGTTAGCGTCTTCATACCGCACAGAAGGAAAAGGGTGACTAGCAGCCCCAGTCCAAGCAGCTATATCTTCGTTCCACCAAACAAGACCGATGAAAAAATTGGCTTGCTGAATAAGAAGTATGAATTTGATTTTGTTTAATATCAAAACCCATATATAGACGAGATATATGGGTTTTGATATTTGAATTCATACTTGAAATCAGTAATGCCAAAAGTTTTTCACGATACTACTCGTCATAGTCGTGCTAACTGATACCAAGTTTCTTAACTTTTAGAGCAATTTGGCTCTTATAAAGGATATCTATATTAGTTAATTATTGTGAGCGTATATTTTCTGACTCATAAAAAGGCAAATAATAAATTTTGTTTAATTATTCAGTATATTTCCCAAGCTATTTTCAAGAGATTTTCGCTTGCATAAATTATGTAAATATGCTATAAAAATTCAGCAATTACACTTAAAAAGCTTTGCTAGTATTAACTTTATATTAACTTGACTTATTGACTGGGTAGACTAGATAGAGACTTGACACTCCCTGCCTCCCCTGCTTTCTTCAGTCAGTGACGCTTCGGAATTGCTGGAATAAAGTAAAAATAATCGGGCATGGGGATAATTAACTCATGCAACTAACTCAAGGCAAGGTAAAGTACCCATGCTCAGGCGCTTAATTTTGATTGTTACTGCCGCTATACTCTTTAGCAGTTCCTTGACCGTGGCAGAAACTAAAAAGCCTAAACCACTGGATAAATTTCCTCCTAGTCCCCTAGAAATTACCACACCCGATCCACTGCTACCACGTTTGCCCAAGGATAAACAGCCGTTAACTCTCCAAGAACAGCAAAAATTAGAACCAGCGCTGGATGCCTTAAATCAAGAAGCAGCAGCGAAACTGCAAGCAGGAGACCAGGTGGCGGCGTTTGAAATTTGGAACCGGGAACTTCGTTTGCGGCGCTTTTTAGGTTCATTAGCAGAGGTGCAAGCACTATCACGAGTCGGAGCGATCGCCTGGAAGCAAAATGATGGACAAGAAGTAAAATATATTACGCAGCGATTGCAAGCAATTCAAAAGCAGGGACAATCTCAGAAAACAACCGCCCAAATTGATCTAGAATTGTGGCGATCGCTAGGTCAAGCTTATCAAAATGTGCGATCGCCTAAACTAGCTGTGGAAGCTTACGACCAAGTTTTGTTAGTGGTACGAGAGCAAAAAAATACAACAGCAGTAGTAGAAACCCTCAAGACAATTGGGGAACTACATTTGAGTTGGTTTGATTATCCCAAAGCTGCGCCAATCTACGAGGAATTGTTGGCTTTAGCTACATCCCAAGGCGTTGGTGTAAACGAGGTAACATATCTGCAATGGCTAGCTTACATTTACGAGCAAATAAAACAACCGCAGCAGTCATTGAATGTACTTAATAAATTAGCAGAAATTTACGTTAGTGAAAATAATCTTACTGAAATACCAGAATTAAAGCTAGCGATCGCTTCAAATTACGAATCTCTAGCAAAGGAAGATCCTAACTTACTGCTAGAGGCTTTTAAAAATTATCAAGAAGCTTATACCACTGCTTGGCAATTAAAGGAGTACGTTCGTGCTGGTGAAGCTTTGCAGAAGTTAATTGCGCTGTACCGTTCTCAAGGACAAACAGAGCAGGCTTTGCAGGCTAGCGAAATTCTTGTAGAGACACAGACGCAAGCCGCCAACTTTTACGGATTGATGCAAGCTTATGACCAAATTGGGCAATTGTATCTAGAACGTAAACAGTTTCCTCAAGCATTAACAGCTTTTCAAAAAGGATTAGAAATAGCGCAACAACTCAAACATGAGGAAGCATACTTTACTGGGCAAATTAAAAAAGTCTCGAAAGCAAATTTGTAGCTTATATTGCCCCTGACTTGATTACTGGGGTCAATCTAAAATCTAAAAGTGGGAGATAATTGTAGAGAAACTGCGATTCAACCCTTTAGGAATTGACCCCGAAATGTTGGATTAGGAAACATTTTCGTCTACAAAAAAATTTTTCTTTCCTTAGTATGCGTATTATTATCTCAAAATAAATCTTTACATCACTTCCCCCGGTCGGGTGATTATGGCATTATCTTTAGGAGAGGTTAGCGATCGCCCGATTCAAGATTTGGGAAAATAGTTCTCGATCAGCAAAGGAAATGCCGTCCATCGCTTCATCACGCACGGCTGCGGCGATTGGAGGTAAAACAGCTTCTAGTTCCTTACCTGCATCCGTAAGCCAGATTCGCCAGATGCGGCGATCGTAAGTGTCGCGTTCTCGACGCACCAAGCCGCGTTCTTCCATCCGATCTAGTACGCCTGTCAAAGTCCCCCCCACTTGTTTGAGTTTGTCCCCAATACTAGAAGTAGGTAAACCATCTTCTTGCCACAAACAGCACAACACCAGCCAGTGAAATGGCGTAAGTCCAAAGGGTTCTAGCCTCTCTGTAAACTTGCGACTGAGCAGTTGTGAGACTAATTTGATTCTGTAACCCAAATTGTATGGTGCCAGATTTTGCTGCCACGAATCTAAAGCTGGGGATTGATTAGATGTAGAAACCATTTAGCAAAATACTTAGTGTACGTACTATTATAACTAGATTAGTTTTTTTAGCAATAGTTGCTTGGCATCTGTCTTAGGGAAGAAATTGAATCAACTGGTACTCTTTGACAGTGCCGATAATGCGGTGAGGTCGAGATAATTTAGAGGACTGGTCTGCATATATCCAAGCATAGCTTAAAGCAGGTATTTGGGAAATAGAGGCTACTTTTTGGGGGTGAATAGAAAGATAGAAATTAAGCAATACTTGGGTTTTCTGGTCTATTTGTACATAGTAGGTAGGATGAGATTGAAGAATTGGGGCGATCGCACTTTGTTGTAAGAAAGATTTCAAAACAGGGTTATAGTCACTTAAAAGCCCTATGCTACCCGTCATCGCCAAAGCCAGCCAACAGGGAATTAACCAACCTGCAATCCAATAACGCGCTGTGAGAAACTTCTTGCCAAAGTGGTAACGACTAATCCACACCAGAGGTAAAATTAACCAACCCAAGCCCATAGCCAAGCCAATAGTTGCATAATTGCGGATGTCAGAACCACCCCAACTAAAAACACCAATACTCACTATTACAAGTAAAACACCGAATCCACCAAAGCCATAACTGAGATTTCGGGGAAGATTCTTTTTTGCAAAAAGGCTTAATATATTTATTTTACCTTTTTGAAAAGGTAAATGGGGGGGAATTCCTCTCTCGTAAATACTACCTAACCAGTTTAAACCCACAGATGCAAACAAAGCTATAAACGGATAAAGGCAAAGACTATAGTGAGGGAGACGAGTGCTAAAAAGACTAAGTTCACAAAATAGGACAAGTGGAAAGCCAACTAATATTAACTGATAACGATAAATAGGACGACGGACAGTCAAAAACAAACCTAAAAGTCCGAAAAAAGCCCAAGGAAATGCTTTTAAAAGAATATTCCATAAATAAAACAGCCGATCATTTTTATCATTATTTTCAGAACCTAGCTGCACAACAAACTTCAGCAACTCCTGAAAACTCTGATTTCCGTAGTGCTGCCAGCTTAACCACAGCCAAACACAGGTAGGTATTAAACCTACGAAAAAGCCTAAATATAAAATTGGGTTAGTAAGATGATAATGACGGCGGTGTTCCCAAATTAAATAAGGGAATAAAGCTACAATTGGCAAAAAAATCATAAAGCTTCTGACTAAGAAACCTAAACCTAAACTGAAACCAGCTATAAAACTCCAAAAATATCGATATTTAGGATGTAATTCCGTTTTTATTAAAGACCAAATAGCTAAAAGTACTAAGAGAACCATCGGGACATCAGGTGTACTTAAGCGAGAGTATTGCAGCCAGAGAAATTCCACACTTAAAATTGCAGCAGCAAGCCTTGCTAATTTTTTGCCTAGCATACTTTTGCCGATTTCATACACCAGCCATAAGCTAAAAATGCTAGCAATCATACTAGGAAGACGCGCACTAGTATCACTCATACCAAACAGCTTGTAGAAACTGGCAATTATCCAATAAGGGCCAGGGGTTTTATGATGTGCATTTTGCCAAGGAGTTATCCAATTACCAGAATCAAACATCAGACGCGCACGCGATGCATAAAGCGCTTCATCATGTGCCATTAGGCTATTGTGCCCAGAAGTAAATAATAATAAGGGCAGTATCCAAACTAACAAACTAACATAGGGTAATGATGCTACTAGGCGGATTTGTCGCCAAATATGCTGCAACAAGTGTAGTTTATATAACATTGAATTGATAAAAATCGAATGCTGCTATTTAGACTCGTTTTTGTGTCCTGCTGTTATTAAAATATGTTACATAGTGTTTGTTAAAAAATATCTGAAATTGCAGTAATTTTCGGAAAAAGTCCTCCAAAACAGAGATTTATGCAGTTAAGACCGAATCAACGCCTGAAATTAGACGACACAGACGATAAGCTGTTCTATGCTTATCCGCGCTTTGTTACCCATGTCGATGAAGGATTTATTCAACAGCTAACGGATTTATATAGCGATCGCCTCAAACCCAACACCCGTATTTTTGATATGATGAGCAGCTGGGTATCTCATCTGCCAGAAGAAATGGAGTTTGCCCATGTGGAGGGACACGGACTCAACGGTGAAGAACTAGCACGAAATCCCCGCTTAAATCATTACTTTGTGCAAAATCTTAACGAAAATCCGCAGCTACCTTTACCAGATGAAGATTTTGATGCTGTTCTCAATTGCGTATCTGTGCAGTATGTGCAATATCCAGAAGCAGTATTTTCTGAAATTTACCGCATCCTGAAACCCGGCGGTGTGGCAATTATCAGCTTTTCTAACCGGATGTTTTTTGAAAAAGCGATTCAAGGTTGGCGTGAGGCTTCAGAAGCACAGCGAGTAGAATTAGTCAAAGCTTACTTCGCGTCAGTCCCAGGATTTACAACCGCAGAAGTTATAGCTCATAAGTCCACATTACCGAATTTATTACAGTGGTTGGGTGCAGCTGGAGGAGATCCGTTTTATGCTGTTATAGCTTACCGTAGTTAAATTCACTAGCACAGTAGGGCTATTTCATTCTATACATAAACCGCCCATAACTAAAGTTCTTTGGCTTTTAGCTAAAGTCCGTTAAAACGGACTAGAACCTTTTCTCAGTCATCTTTAGATGACTTTCGCTATTAGACTCAGAATTCATTCTGAGGCGGGCTAGATGAGAATGAAATAGCCCTGCTAGCACAGCACGGCGTAAATCCAGCTATTATCTCAAAGACAAGGGGTAAAATCCCCTTGTTAAAAACCCTTGTTATTTGTATATAGATAATTTGTGTAAATGAATTATTGGCTAATGAAATCAGAACCAGAAGCTTATAGTATTGCTGACCTTCAACAGCATTGCAACAGGCGTGAGGTACAGATAATCGTAGGGGCACAACATGTTGTGCCCCTACCCGTGTACTTCATTTACCTGAATGTCTAAGCTTTCACGCTGCTCTTTTAAATTGTTTTCCGAAGGATTTATGTTTTTATTACTATTCCGACTCATGCAATCTGAAGCTGAGGTTATCTGGCTTTTAGACTAAAGTACTGTATCTCACTAACTTACAATCTTCTGTATCCGATGGAAGTCATTTCCTGAACAAAATAAGCGTTGGGATACACCAGAATTGAACGAAGTCTAGGGAAGTATTGCCCACGTTCATTTAATAGGAGTAAACAGGCGATCGCAGCAAGGGTCAGTTTCATTTCCTCCGTAACCTGTAATCCTCTACAGCCAATAAATTGCTTTTCTCTTAATAATACTTGAATATGTCCCTGAAGTCGTCTAATTTCATCGGTAGAGAGACACAGATAAATAGGAAGATTATTTTCAATAATGGCATTCCACAGTGGGGGGAAAGGACGGTGTTTGAGACGGTTTCTTCGCCTTTTTACTAAAACGGGATTGATTAAAATCCCAGTGATAATCCAATACAGTTCAGTTAAGCATTTCTTGCTTCTCTCTGTGTTCTCTGCGCCTCTGCGGTTCGTTAAAAAAATTGACTTTCACAGAGAGTTTTAGCCTTAACTGAACCGTATTGAGTGATAATCAGCCCAATGATGATAAAGACAACTATTGTTTGAATCATTGACTTATGAGCAGTTTACATATTTAAGTTAGTGGTAAGTAAGTAGGCACAAATAATTAGATGATGGTGTAGGCTAACCCATCTTGAATTGTTGACGGTCGCAACCTACATTTAATTTTGAATTGTTATAGGGCTTCTGGATTGAGTAGGTACAGAACCCCACCCCCAACCCCCTCCTCGCTTGCGGGGAGGGGGCTATGATGTAGCTTGCATGATTAGCAAACGGTAATGATAGCGTTTCCATAACTCTGACTATCGCCACTATTTTAAAATACTTAAGCGATGCAATAACAATTTATAAAAACTATATTTACTGCTATATATCACTGCTATTGGATCAGAATTATGCAAGATTGAACTTTGGTGGAAAGGGTTTTTTGAAGCCCTTGCTCAACTTTGCTAATCAGTTTATCAAAAGCCTCTTGATCTGCTGTCAGTTGTTCTTGAAGAACTTTCTCTAACTCAGGCTTTATTTGCTCACACATATCCTCGATTTTTTTATCACTCAAAAAACTAGAACGAACCCAACTAGGTACATCTACATTTGTCTTGATTACTTCTTGAACACTCTTGCGATTTAGCTCCATTCCTGCCGCCATAACCGAAGCCCCATATACTAGGGCAATAGGCCAGGTTAAATGTCCAGTTAGGATGAGAGTGATGATGCTAGCTACAGTGCCTCCACCAATTACTACATTGACAATAAAGCCCACTGTCTCAGCTAGGATAGCATCTCCAATTCGTAGCTCTGGGTTAACAAAATTTGGGTCAATACTATCCTGGAACCTTAAGCTGCTTCTAGGTATCTGAAACTTTCGACAGATTGGATCGGTTTGTGCAGCTAAATCGGGTTGGATTTTATTGCTAAACCAAGAAGCGCATTGATGATTAATTATCTGCACAGCGCGTTCGTCGGAGACGTTGCCGGAGGCATCGCTTTTGAGCCACTGTTCTGCACGACTGATCAAAGATGTTTCCAAATCTGCTAAAGTCCGTATTTTATTTTTTTGCCAATCTTTTAAACCTGGTTTAACTGCGTTGACAATCAAGCCATCTGTTAAAGGCTTAGTTAGTGATTCGATTAACTCCGGGATATGCCTCTCAATCAAACCTTTGAGCTTGTTCGAGGTAAATAGTTGGTTGACTTCTTCTTTAAAAGCAGCAGCACGCAGATCCCATCGTCCTACTCGTGCTAAACCCAGTGCAATGCACCGTTCCGGTTCTGGATCAGGGCGAAGCAGCGTTTCTGGTTCGGGAAACATTTCCTGACAAAGCAAGTGGGTAAACTTCATGCGAGATGCACCGCCAGTCATCAGCAAAAGTTTCGGCACGATGCCAAGTTTTTCTAGCTTTTCTTTCGCCTCGGTTAAAGAGTCGGTAAACGATCGCACCCAACTATGATGCCCCAATTCCGGTAAGGGTTGGTTTAAAATTTCCTCCATCATCAATTTATTTACTTGGGGAATAAAATAAATCTGTTCGTTGATCGACTCGAAGCCACGCGCAAAGGATTCAGGATCGCTGTATAGCTGTTCATTTGAAAAGTAATCTTCTTTAGCTTTGCGACAAGCAAGTTCACAACGAGCTTGGTGATGGGGATATTCTTTAAATACTTTTTCGAGTAATGCTTTTTGTTCGTGGTTGGCGAGAGTCCGGGCAAAAATAGCCTTGTCAATTAAGGATGCACCTAAAGTATTACTCCCGAAATCTATCGGGATCTCTTCTAAGCTTTTAACCAGAGTAAAATCTGTGGTTGAAGAACCAATATCGACAATTAGCACCGATCCAACAAGTTTGTCATACTCCAACTTCCCGGCTTCTTTGGCTTGCATGAAAGCAGCCCGCGATTCGGGTACAACATTTAGTTGGGGAATCCCAGCTTCTTGAAGCAGCTTTTGGTATTCGGTGCGATCGCTAACTGACCATCCTGAAGGGCAACCTATGTAAAAATAGCTACCTTCCCCACCTTCCAGTTGTTTGCTTTCTTTCAAAAGTCGGTAGTAGGTTGCCACAAAAGTGCTAATTGTTTCCCGATATTTGGGATCGTTGTTGGGTTTTTGCTTGAATGAAATTGTCAGTTGGGTAACGCCAGCTTGAATTAATGCTTGTTCGCCGACAAGATAACCGAGTTTAGGATGCCAACCAAGGGCTGTAATTTGGTTCTTCTTGTTGTTAATCTCCAGCATTTGGGGGGGGTCGATGCTTTCCACTATCGCTTTAGCTACAGCCGTTTCACCGTGTCCCAAATCAAAACCGATTGTTTCTAAAATTTCCATATCCTTATTGTCTATTATTCTCTAGAAGAGGAATATGCTGGCTCAATTACCCTACCGCGCCTAATCAAGCGATCGCCTTTCAACAAAGCCGGAGTTAGAGTTACGTGATCTTTGGTATCGGGGTCGATACTTGGCTCGAAGTCAAAATAGCCGCGATCGCTGTGTGGGTCATTTGGTCGGTAAATTTGAGCGTTAATTCCCTGAGACATTAAAATCTGTGGCAGAAGTTTTGCAAGTTCATGAGCCATTTGGGGTTTATCAAGTTTTGATGCGCCCATTAGCCTTTGCAGAAAATTCAATAGCTCTGGCAGTTCTTCTATTGCTAAGTCGCCTTCATGTTTATTCCCTTCTTCTACTCTAGCTACTGCTAGGTCGATAGTGTTGAGAGCATCGCCAAGATGATCTAAAAATACTTTGCTATCAACCCGGAGCATAGGTTTAGGTAATTCCAATAGCTCTGAAGATATAGAATTTTGCTGGTTATTTAATTCGAGTTGAAGTACAACTTCTACCCCTAGAAGTAGAGAGGTTAGTAAGATAGCCATCCATGCACCTGGGGTAGTTTTAGTTAAAGAGAACAACGAACCTAAGATGCCTATATAAATTAGTCCCTTTAGCAGTTTCAGGATTAATCTGCTGGAAAAAAACTTTGTACCTAAGTTAGTAAATTGCTTTTGCTCTATTGGAGCAATTTGAGAATAGTTAGCCGCAGCAAGAGTGGCGATGGACTGCCGCAGGGTATCTAGGAAAAAGGAAGCTAGACGAACTTGAGCCAAATTAAGCTTTTCAATATAAATTCTTTCGAGGTTATCAAGTCGATTCTGAACCAACTTAACTGTCTCCTCGATGTTGGTTGTGTTATCAATATCTGTCTGGAGTTGGTTGCGTTCTTCGCTAAAAAGTGAAGTGATTGTTTTCATTGCGTTGATTAAGACTTTAACGTTACTAATAGGGGTGAAATGAGCAGTTGTTTGTTCATTTCACCCTGTAATAACATGATGACTGATGTCATTAACTGAATTGCGTGGCAATATGCTTGGGTTAAGGCTAAAAGTCATGTAAATTAAAGATTATCCCTAAGAATGGAAATTAATTGTGGTGCATCTGATACAAAGCAATGAGAACTGTTTTGGCGATCGCCCCCTCGATAACCTTTCGGGACTTTGCACTTTTAGCAAAACGGCTTGTTAATTTGATTTCTCACTTGTTGTGGTTAACGTTTTGGAATGTGTAACTTGAGCGTTAACTTTGATGTGATTAGATGCTGGTGATGGGGGCGATCGCACACCCAGCGACAACCTCCAAAAATACCCACTGCTACTAACTAAGTAAGTGGGTCAAATTAAATATAAAACCTCACCCTGCCTCCGGCTTCCCTCTCCTTACCAAGGAGAGGGATTGAGGGTGAGGTTTTATCTTATATTTAATTGTGCCTCCTTACTTACTTTGAACAAGCAGCCTAACTCAAAACTGAGGAGGAGAAGAGTAGAAAAGTTAAAGAGACGCTCTAGGGGAACGTCTCTCATATACGGTGCAGATTTAAAAAAAAGAGTGTAGTGTATTCAGTACTTGATATTAGTGGGGGAGCTATGCTTCCCTCAGTTCCTGCGATCGCGCTTGGCACTTCGCTAGAAGATCATAATCTCTACACTCGCTACTATCAATTTAGACGAAGTTAGCAGCATTGTTGATAGCGCTAGCGGTTTGCGAGCTGACAACGGCTAAGACATCGTTACCAGCAGAAATCACTGCACCGTTTGCGCTATCTGCGAATGTCAGGTTAGCGTAGGATAAGTTAGACCCTAGTTGGAACAGAGTCTGACCTACCTGTAAGTTTTTGATGGTATCAAATCCATCACCAGCTTCTAGGACTACTCTAGCTGCGCCACTGCCGAGCCAGATTGTATCCAGACCAGAATTACTATTAATAAAGTCACCGCCGCCATTGGCGTAAATGGTATCGTTACCAGCGCCACCAAGGATATAGTCAGCGTCTGAACCGCCGTAAATCAGGTCATTACCAGCCCCACCGATGAGGATGTCTTTGCCACCGTTCCCGTAGAGAACGTCGTTATCAGCACCACCATCGATATAGTCGGCACCTGAAGCACCGTAAAGGGAATCATTTCCGGCATCACCTTGCAGATAATCAGTGCCGCCATTGCCGTAGATCACATCATTGCCAGCTTGACCCCGGATGACATCGTTAGCACCAGTCCCGAATAGAAAATCGTTACCTACTGTTCCAATCTGAGTGTAATTTGGAGCTAAGTTGAGGTTGAGATTGATCGAGCCTTGGCTACTGCTAAAGCCATCAACGGCAATTTGATAAGTTTGTCCAGCGACCGCCGTAAAGACAACCTGACTTTGAAGACCACTGGTGTCATCATTACCAGCAATTGTGGTTAAATTGTTGACCGGAGAACCCTGGTAAGCAGCTAGAGAGGTGTCATAGTTACTACCAAATGTGTCGATTACAACTTGACCAGAGGCTGGCGCTGTCCAGTTATACCAAACCGAATTGACATCATTGCCGAAATTTACCCCTGCGTGATTTGGCTCACCCGGTTCTCCTGTAGCTCCTACATTAGTCCCTGTGGTGCTAACTGAGCTACCAACTAAGCTAATGCTGTTAGCGAAATTATCATTAACAATTGCCATTCGTTTGTTCTCCGTTTTTGATGATTACTAACGGTTGATTTTTCGATAACGCCTGTATCAAAATTTTCTAGCCAGCCAGATACAGGCTCAGCTCAGTTGAGCTTTGCATATATCCAGTGCATAGCTAAAAATCTCGAAGTGCGATCGCCATTTGTGGCTACGCAAAATTACGTAATTTTTTAAAGTTTTGTATTTTTATATGCGTATTTTTACTGCCCACAATCTCATTGAATCATCTCTCAAACTTGCTTGGGTTTAGATTCTGTAAAACCTGTACCCAATTTACGTAAAGTTTTTGGAGCGATTTTTATTACACATCTAAAATCTAGCTAGAAGGGTGCTGCCTAAATACTTGTAAGCTACTTGACAAAATTCTTCTAGTCTGAGACGTTTCATATTTGCAGGTGAGAGTAGGTGGTTACTCCGGCGTTTTTGCTGACAGTGGTCTGTATTCAATCAGACACCCTGTTTTTTCTTATTTAGTCTAAACTCCAGTAGTAGAAATCTTGCATATAGTTGAGATCACATCTAAACTGCTGATCAGGCAGGTTCACTGAGATGTTTGAACACCACCCATTGTCTAACCATTGATTGCAAATTACTACCCATTAGAAGGAGAAGCAAAATGTTTATCTGCGTCATTGCAGACTACGGTACAGGAGATCCGGCATTTACAGAAGTCACACAACGTCTGCTGATGACTTTTCCCCATGCCCAAATTCATTTGCTTTCGGTTCCAGCATTCAGTACCTTGGCAACGGGATTCTGGATTGCCCAACTAGGACTTAACCCAGGCCCTAGCGATCGCCTAATTTATCATAACTGTGCCCCTCGTCAGGATGATCCCGAAGCCCGGCGAGACAATGAAGGTGAAGGACTAACTTACGCTCTTTTATCCAATGGTGTAAAAGTAGTGGGTGTAAATGCAGGCTACACCCTCTCCTTTATCAAAGACTATACAAAGGAGTTGCGAGTGGTCAACGTTTCTCGTGGTGGATCGCAGTTTCGCTCACGGGATGTATTTCCTCCGGCGGCGGCTGCTATTATGAATGAAGATTTCAGCCTTCTGGGAGATAGCTTTAAGAGTGAGCAAATCCCAGATGTTCCACCAGATCGAATTGCCTGGATTGATGGGTACGGCAACATCAAAACAACTATTGGGGCGCATACACTCAACTTGGAGCCTCAAACCAAGATCGTGATCCGAATTGGAGATGTAGTCAGTGATGCAGTGTATTCTGATGGCAGCTTCAAGGTGTCTGAAGGGACTTTAGCCTTTGCTCCTGGTAGTTCCGGTTGGTCAAGAGGCGATTCAGGAGAACCATTGCGCTTTTTAGAGTTGTTTCTGCGAGGAGGGAGTGCTTGGGAGCGCTTTGGTCGTCCCCGTGTGAATCAGCAAGTAACTCGAATTGCTTAAGCTATCCACACTTACCTGAAGGTTAACTAGCGAATGCGGGAGTGTATCGTCAGATAAGGCAATACGGTTCAGTTAAGGCTTAACTTTTTGTTAAAGTTAATTTTTTTAACGAACCGCCAAGGACGCCAAGGACGCCAAGGAAGAGAGAGAAAAATAAATAGGTAATCTTGTACCGGGAAGGGAGTAACTCATTCCACGGCTACGAAAACATCGCTTGGGACTTCCAAAAAATAAATTATCCAAAATTATTTGTACATTTGTAGGGGCACAAGGCCTTGCGCCCTTACGTTCGCGGAGCGTCCCGCAGGGATGGGATATTTTTCTAACTTGAAGTCCCTTATCTGACAATACAGTTTAGTTAAGCATTTCTTCCTTCTGTTTCTTCTCTTCCTTTGCGTACTTGGCGTCCTTGGCGGTTCGTTAAAAAAATTAGGTTAGGTATTGAGTAACTCTCACAACAATCCCCGATAACGAACAAAAACCAAAATCACAGCCCACGATCCCAAGGCGACTTTGACTGCAACTAGGATATTCAGCAAGGGGACAATCCCTCCACTGAAAAGTGCGCCCATTTCCCCATGCGGTAACTCCACTCCAGCCAGAGTTATAGCCGCCAGTACAATGAAAACAAGAACCGAAACTTTTTCCCATGTAGCGGCATGGTAGCGCTGGTAAATCCCTTGCATCCACTCCGGTGAAGAGGTAATGGCAATCAACCCGATCGCAGTTCCACCCGCTACCCCTGCGGCAAAACCACCGCCAGGGCTGAGATGCCCCCTAATAGCTAGTTCGATACTTACCAACGCGGCAATAGTTGCTCCTAGACGCGCCAGCACAATGGATGGTTGATCGGTGAAACGATAGATCGCGCAGGACGGCTTTTCATTCGCCAGCAGAAAGTATGCACCCATAATTGCGATCGTAAATACCACCACCTCGAAGATCGTGTCATACAACCGATTCCTGAGAATGATCACTGTTACCGCATTGGGCATACCACCATCTTTAACAATTGATTCAACGATCGAGAAATCCGGTACAACTGGCGCTGAATTCGGCAAGATAAGCATTTTTATAAACAGCGCTATCCCTGCTGCTATGTAGATCCATTTCATTTATGCTCCTCCCCTGAATCTGGTGTACTTACATAACTCAGGATTGTCGCTGGTGATGCAAGTTCGGATTGCATAATCTCATAGATGCGTTTCACCCTAATGGCGGTGTGATAAAACTGTTTTTCGTCCTCACTTGTTACCTGGTCTGGATCAGCGTGTTCTCGTCTGACACAGGTCGCATGGACTTCTTTATCCATCAGTGCCCGTTGCAAAGCTTGGGTATTTGGGTAAGGAACAAGTTCCAGACGCATCTGGCGTTTACGAAAAATTGTGCGTAAGTCATCCATCAGTTGCCCAAAATGCTGTTCGTCATCTGCCTCGATCGCCTCGTCTTTGACCAAGCCAAGACGCATCACCAGGGATGAACGCACTGCCACCGCGTAAAGGGTAATTGCCAGCATAGTACCCACCAATGCTTCGGTTAAAGCAACATCTGGCGCTCCTAAAACCGCATATACCATTGCCGCCACCGCTCCCAATATGCCGCGAATTACCAGCGCATGGTATGGATTGACCTGAAATACCACCATACACGCAGCCAACGGCAGCAGGGCGATGATGATATAGAGATAGCTATCATTCATAGTTACCCTCGCTACTAGAACAGTAAGCCAATACATACCCCAGCACTGTATTCCAGATGGCCAAGGAGATGAGAGCGAGGATGAGTAGCGGCCATTCGCTAGGTATCTTTAAGAGCAGCCCGATGATGATGCTCATTGAGCCAAGGGTGTCTGCAACCGAAAGACTATGGAGTTTGAACAATAGCGATCGCTTGCCCAGCAGAGGAAAGGTTCCCCAAAACCAGAAGAAAAGTCCTAAGCCTATGCATATATAGCTGAAAAAGTCAATCATATTTCATTCATTCGTTTGATTACATGAGCCAGCAACATTAAGCCAGCATTTCCCACACTTAGGATGATGACCCCGACAACACCAATCATCCAATCATCACGGAAGACGGATACCACCAGGATCATGATTGAAGTTTTGGTGGCAACACTGGCAAATGCAAGCATTTTTTGCCAAATATCATCATCTTGCCATGCCTCATACATGGGGATGAGCATTGCCAAAATCATTGCAATCAATACCAGATTTAGGATCATACTTTTCTCCTCCGTCGCACCCAATGTACTTCGTACCAGCCTGCTTCGTGGTATTTCAAGACAATGGTCTTTGGCGTAAAGGTAATTAAAAATATATCTAGGAATACAAGCCCTGGTGTGCGTCCTGGTTTAACTTGTTCCATCGTTATATCTTCGTATTTATGCGGGCGGAGGATGATTTGAAATGCCTCAATATACGCCTGCGGAATCGCCACTACGATCTCACCTAGCACACGCAGCCAATCTTTTAATGATTCTTTAGCTGTTTTACCACCCGGCAATAGAAGTGCGATGCTGATGCCAATGATGATATTCGCCACACTGAAATCGGCAGTGAGCAAAAACCAGATAGTCAGTCGCAATATTAGATTTAAATACCCAACCATGCAAATCCCTTCCAGAACAACAGGATTAAAATCAGACTCATTACACCGATCAAATGGTCAAATTGTTCAAGGACACGCGGTAGCTTGAGTACTGAGTGTTTAAAAATTAGTAAATACGCTAACCATCCAATGCCGATGGTTGCGAGGGGTTTAATGATATTCGCAACGGTGTACGCCTCGTAATACGCAATATTAGCTAGGAACAGCCCACCGATTAACAGAATTATGGCTGCCCAGAAACCAGGCTTTACCTCCGCTTTTCCCCCACGCGGCAGAAATATGAATTTGGCAAAGGATATTGCTGTTCCAAGGGCTGCAACATTCATAGCGATCGCTTGCCAAGGCAGCAAATTCTTTGTCGTCAACACCTTCGCCCCAAAGCCGGACAATAAGGGAAAGCCGGATATCGAGAAGCTGGCTACTACCAAGGCAATCCAGATTGGGGTAGCGATCGCTTGATGTTGCAGTTCCTTGAAATTTCGACTCGGTAAAGCCCCGGCAATTAGAAAAAGCGCCGATTTGACCAGTCCGTGCGTCAGCGCATAAAAACCACCCACGGACGGGGCAGCGAGGATAAAGCCCAACTGCGAAACCGTGTGAAACGCTAGCATTCGCTTGGTATCTTTTTCAAAGACTGCATAGAACACTCCTAGAAGCGCGGTGCCAACTCCGAAAATTCTCACTATTGGGTCAATCTCTTCTACCATCAGCGCACACCGCACTAATGGATAGACACCAGCTTTTACCACAACTCCCGACAGCATCGCCGACACTGGCGTTTCTGATTCGGAGTGAGTCAACGGCAACCATAATCCTGATACAAAAACTCCTCCTTTTGTCAAGAGTCCCAAAAAAATCAGCGCAAGCGCCTCTGGAGGTGCTACGCGCAAACCTGCAAAACTAAAGGAATGATGCGCCTGATAGACCAGCACCGCGCCAACCAGAAAAAAAAGCATTGCCACGTTGCTGATAAACAGATAGCGTAAGCCAACCCAAATTGATCGGTCAGTTCGGGGATAGGCAATCAACAGAAACGCAGCAATACCACTTACCTCTAACGCCACGTATAAACTGATCAAATCTGAACAGGCAAACGCGGCATTGATACTGCCATGCAAAATGATCAGTTGTGCGTAAAAAAAAGCTGTCTTATCGCTGTGCCAACAGTAGAGGATGACTGCTGCCGTCACCAGTGCATTAGTTAATATAAAATAGCCGCTTAATTGATCGACTGTTAAAATAACGCCAAAATTATCTATTAACTGTAGTGTCAGTGGCGACTGAGTGACAAATAGCTGCAACGCATATCCTGCTGAAGCAAAAGCCACACACAGTGCGAGATATTTGTCAATTTTTGGGAGCAAATAAATGACGAACCCCAAAAAAAACGGTAGTGTAATCCATGCGATGGCTACGCCCGCCGCAGGCAACGTAATGTTACTCATGGTGTATTGTTCTTCTCGATTTCGTTGCTTTCCAAAGTCGGATTATCCCGTGCCAGCTTCATAACGCCGACCAGCATTAACGCTTGAATCGAAAATCCGATCACAATCGCCGTCAAGATGACCGCCTGGGGAACTGGGTCGGCGTATCTGACATTTTTGACGTTGGAAATAATTGGTGTGAATAAACCATTTCGTGATGCAATCAGCACGTAATAGGCGATAACCCCGGTACTCATGACATCCATAGAGATGATCTTCATAACGAGGTTCTTTTTAAGGATGATGCCGAAAAATCCGCAAAATATTGTTGCGAATATGCAAGCTTCTAACACGGAAATTGCCTATAAGATAAAGGTTGAAGGTAAAAGAGAAAATAAAATTCGTCTCTTTTACCTATCTTGTGTTTGAAGGTAAAAGTAACTAGTACAGCGGGCGCGTAAATCAAGCCACCATTTTAAAACTTGCAAAAGTCTTGATATACAAAACTTTTGACTTTTGACTTCCGCCCTGCGGCACTAGCCTATTAAATTTGCTTCCTTTAGAGATTCTTTTTCTTCTGGCGATTGTTTGAATGCAAACCGCAATAAAGGAGGTGCTAAGAAGGTTGTCAAAATCACCATAATAACGATCGCAGCTTGCAATGGTTTATCAAGAGTACCACTAGCTGCACCAATGGCGGCAAACACTAACCCAACTTCGCCACGCGGAATCATCCCCACACCAACCGCTAACCGATTAATTCCAGGTTGACCAAAAACCGACCAACCTGTGACAACTTTACCGATAATTGCGATCGCAATTAAGAAGGTAGCAATAATTAATCCTTCTCGATTTCCTGGAACTAAAGGATTAAGAACGCCTAAATCAACTTTCGCGCCAACCGTCACAAAGAATACTGGCACTAGCATATCAGCAACAGGTTTAACCTGCTCATCTAGCTCTTTGCGTTTATCCGTTTCATCCAAAACTAAGCCAGCCGCAAATGCGCCTAAGATAGCTTCTAAATGAATGGCACTACCCAAAAAAGCCATAAAGAAGGCAAAGATAAATGCTGGGATAATTAAGTTGCCTCGCGTTTGCAATTTATCAGCAATGGCAACAAAACTCTGATTGAAATATTTCCCTAATAAAATCGAGCCAATGAGAAAGACTGTAGCACTGACAATCAAATAAATGACGTTGAAAATATCAACCTCACCAGTTTTGGCAAGACTTGCAACTACTGCCAATACAATGATGCCTAAAATGTCATCAATTACTGCTGCACCGACAATAATCTGGCCTTCACGAGATTTTAATTGCCCAATCTCTGACAATACTTTGGAGGTAATCCCAATACTAGTAGCTGTGAGCGCTGCACCTGCAAAAATTGCTGGAATTACTGGGGCATGAAACAATAAAATCAGTCCCGCCGTGCCAGCAGCAAAAGGAACAGCTACCCCAACACAAGCAACAATTGTTGCTTGATAACCAACTTTCTGTAACTCTTTTAAGTCTGATTCTAGACCAATTTCAAATAACAGAATGATCACACCTAGTTCTGCAAGCACAGAAACAACTTCGCTCTGGCTTTGAAAGATTGATGTGACTGCATCAGCACTAAGGTTATTAATGAATTGTAGGATAGTCATGATTATGGAGTCGCTACCAGCTGCTCCACTGTCGGGAAACACTACCAGATGAAGAGCAGAAGCACCCACAACCACACCACCAACTAATTCTCCTAATACAGGGGGCAAGTCCATCATTCTAAATAATTCGCCACCAATTTTACTAGCCAGATAAATTACTACTAAACTTAGCAATACTCCAGTCAGCACAATAGGAGCATATTCCGCCTCGTTAGTTGTTGCTAGGAAAGGAGACTGTAAACCTACGGGGAGAAAATTTAACCAGGTAAACGAATTAAGTATTGGTTCTGAAAAAATCATGTTTTTGCTTGTGTTTCTGATTCATTTCAAAATAATTCGTAATTCGTAATTCGTAATTGCATCATTAATTACGAATTACGAATTACGAATTACAAATTACGAATAGGTGTCAGTGTAGGTACTAACGCCAGAAGTATTAGCATCAGTTGCATGACGATTAACTAAAGCAACGGCTTGTTTAAGTGCATCTACACGATCTACAAACATGTAATGCTCTGGTACAAACCTCGAAATGCCAAACTTGTCTAAGCGCTTTTTGACTTTGCTGGTTGCACCAACAATTAATACATTACGACCTTGTTCATTAGCATCCTTGATGGCGTTTTCAATTGCCAAAGAAGCAGTCACACCCAACATTGGTACATCGGTCAAATCCATAATCAACACATCAGAGTCTGCCATTGCTGAATGTTCACGAGCGATCGCTTTGGATACTCCAAAAATCATCGGCCCGCTCAGGTAAAATAGCAGAACACGTCCATTAGCGAGATCAAGCCATTTTTTCTCTTCGTTATTCAAGATAACTGCATCATCAGCATCGCTAATTACCTTCACTTCCTGAGATTGTAATTCCGAGAGGCGATCAATAGTTAAGATATTAGCAATGAAGACTCCAACGCCGACGGCAACAATTAAGTCAACAAATACGGTCAAAAACAACACACCATACATGATGATTGTGCCTTTCAGCGACACCTTATGAGCGCGTTTCAAGAAGCTCCAATCAAGAATGTCAACCCCCACCTTCAGAGCAATACCAGCCAACACCGCCATTGGGATAGGTTGAGTGATACCCGCAGCCCACAAAACTACAATTAACAAAATTAAGGCGCGAGTTAAACCAGATACAGCTGTTCTAGCACCAGTTTGGATATTAACTACCGTTCCCATCGTGGCACCAGCACCAGGTAGCCCACCACACAAACCAGATACTAGATTACCAATACCTTGACCAATCAATTCTTTGTCAGATTTGTGTTCGGTACGGGTCAAACTGTCTGCAATTACTGCCGTTAGTAGAGTATCAATACAACCCAACATCCCTAACATTGCCCCATCAACAATCATGATTGTCATTTGGGATGGAGTGAAGGTAGGCAATTGTAATGACGGCAGTCCTACGGGAATTTCCCCAATTCGTCTGATATCCGTACCGCCGAAGATGGTCAAAGAAACTATAGTTCCGATAATTAATGCTACCAGCTGCGGAGGAGCAAAGCGCTTAAGCTTGCGTGGCATGAAGAAAATAATTGCCAGTGTCAGTAAGCCCAAAGCTGTTTCGGCAGGATTAATCTTAGTTAATAACAGAGGCAGATTTTGTACCATCCCCAGTACGCCACCTTTAGGATTTGCCTGTCCGACAAAAGGAGCAATCTGCAAAATAATCAGAATCACGCCAATCCCAGACATAAACCCAGAAATCACGCTGTAAGGCATGAGGGTAATGTATTTACCCAACTTAAATATCCCAAAGAAGATTTGAAATATTCCCGCTAGCATGACTACGGTAAATGCCATTGCCAAGCCGTTTTCGGGGTTAGCTGCGGTCATGGAACCGACAATTGCAGTCATAACTACAGTCATTGGCCCGGTTGGCTCAGAAATTAGGGTTGGTGTCCCACCAAATAAGGCTGCGAAAAAGCCGACGCAAACTGCACCATAAAGACCAGCTACAGGCCCAGCACCAGAGGCAACACCGAATGCCAGCGCTAGAGGTAACGAAACGATCGCAGCAGTTAAACCACCGAATAAATCGCCTTGTAAGTTTCTAAAGTTGATTGTATTAGTCAATGACATACTGGGATTTTGGTTACAAAAACAGCAAAATAAATTTTGGGTTGTAAAAATTCCCAGCTACTTTGAGTAAGTTTCATGTTTTATTGCCATGAAAATTAGGCAAAGAAAACTTTAATTCTTTGCAAAGCAGCAGGCTATGGTGCCTTTCTACATGGCGAGTCGCTGAATACGAATTTCCAATAGAGAAGGCTTAGACCAAAGATGGTTCAAAAATTGGACTGAAAAAACTTACATAAATTGCAAGTTTTATTGATTGCCAAATTTAATCGGATGAATAATAGCTTACAGCTTTATATGTCAATGTTGTTGATTCACAAGCCTCAATATTAAATAAATATTAAATTGCTTTCATAGATAAAATACTATACTTATTGACTAATTTTTGTTACGATAATCAATAAAATATGTAAATTTTATTTCAAAAACTTTTTGACCACTACCCGCCCACCTGCGATCGCTTACAATATCGCTATATTAAAACCCTATTCTCTCATCACTTTTTGTGATTAATTTTAAGCTGTTGAGAAGAAATCCTAATTTAAAACTCTTAAAATAATTTCCCTGTGGATTACCTTTGTAGAGACGTTGCATTACAACATCTCTACACACTAGTAAATTCTACCAATAACCTTAACTAAGTACAGTTTTGCGTAAAAGCGTAGCGTTTCCAATGCAGGGGAACGCATTGGCATTGCATTGAGATGCATTAACAATGCAAGCCGACGCATTAACAAGGCCGCCCACGCATTAACAATGCAAGCCCACGCATTAACAAGGCCGCCCACGCATTAACAAGGCCGCCCACGCATTAACAAGGCCGCCCACGCATTAACAAGGCCGCCCACGCATTAACAAGGCCGCCCACGCATTAACAATGCAAGCCGACGCATTAACAAGGCCGCCCACGCATTAACAAAGCGGCCGACGCATTCATTGCCAAATTTAATTCGCTACGAATTAAGGAAATGCTGTACTAAGCGGTAAGGAATAAGAGTTTCGGAGAGTTCTTGCCTAAGTGATGGCAAAGTTTAAGGGAATTTAGCGTGATTTCATTCAACTACTGTTACTGAAGCCCCTTCATTTGCTGGAGGTACACCGGGTAATTCAAGACAGTATCCAGCACCATATACTGTCTTTATATAGCGGGGGTGGCGGGGATCTGGTTCTAGCTTGGTTCTCAAGTGGCGAATATGAACTCGAATCGTTTCTATGTCGTCATCAGGATCGTAGCCCCAAACTTCTCTAAGGATTTCGCTAGGAGAAACTGTTTGACCGTGGCGTTGCAATAAGCAGTGAAGTAACTCAAATTCCAAATGAGTCAATTTCACCGTCTCATTGAACCATATTGCCTCAAATCTTTCGGGAACGAGAGTGAGTGAGCCATAGTTGAGAATTTCACTATGCTTTGCTGCTTGGGGAATGCGGTCAGTCCGCCGCAAAAGGGCCCGCACCCGCGCCAGCAGTTCTTCAACTTCAAAAGGCTTGGTGAGATAGTCATCTGCGCCAGCATTGAAGCCTTCCACCTTGTCCTGAGTTTGGCTCAAAGCCGTCAACATTAACACGGGAATCTCAGAGGTGCGATCGTCTCGGCGCAGGCGTTGGCAAACGGTAAACCCATCTACTCTGGGCAACATTAAATCGAGCATGATCAAGTCTGGTTGCAGCTGGAGAGCCAGCGCTTGACCTTTGATGCCGTCTTCAGCTTGACTAACATCGTAGCCAGCCATTTCCAAGTTGACGGCAACTAGTTCTGAAATCGCTGGGTCATCGTCTATGACAAGAATCCTCGGCATTCTTAAAAATTATTACTACTTATTAAGGATAATTAACAACCTTTGATAGATACAAAGATTTTTGAATCGATTCTAAAAAAGTTCTTAAATCTTACATAAATATTAAGATTAAATGACTGTGAAATCAAGACTCAATTACATGAAATCTTATAGTCTATGATGTGTTATACTCCCCCCTACAATCCGTCTTGGTTTTTACAAAACGGTCTGATGATGACTGTATACACCGCTTTGTGGGGAAAACGTTACTGGAAAAGTACTACTTTATTACCAGAACCGTCTTATCACGAAAAAATCTTTATTGGTGGCCAAGGTGTGCCAATTTTTGGCTTGGTTGCCATCCCAGAAAATGCTCACAGCACGATTATCGGTACTTATGGCATTACTGGAGAGTTAGAGACGGAATGGTATTTGAGAGTGCTAGGACGTAAGGCTTATGCTCAAGGATACGCTGTGGTGTTATTTGATTGGCGTGCCCACGGCAAAACTGCCAAATTGTCCCCGACTCTAACTTCTGATGGATTGTATGAGGGGGAAGATTTTGTTCGCATCGCTGCTGCTGCTAAGGCAATGGGATGTCCGAGTAAATTTTTGTTTACAGGGTATTCTTTAGGAGGGCAATTGGCACTCTGGGCGGTAAAGGTTGCTGGTGAGGTGATTAGGGAGCATGAAGATTTAGGACTAGAAGATGGCGATATTGGCGGTGGTATGGTAATTTGTCCGAGTTTAGATTCACAGCGATCGCTATCTTATCTAGTTACAAAGCCCTTTGGCAGATATTTGGAAGCGGGGATTGCACAGAATTTAAAAAAACTAGCATGGCGAATACATGATGCCCATCCTGGAAGTATTGACCCAGAAGCGATTGAACGGGCGAACAGTATCTGGGGTTTTGACAATGAACTGGTAATTAACCGACTAGGTTTTCCTTCTGTGGAAGCATATTACCAAGCTAGTAGTGCTTTACAAATATTGCCGCAAATCTCAAAACCGACTTTGATTTTATATGCTGCTGATGACCCACTTTTTGACCCAGCTATCATACCAGAATTAGAAGAAGCGTGCGATCGCAATCCTGCAATAGATTTATTACTCACTCAGTATGGCGGTCATGTTGGCTATTTGAGTAGCAAAGAGTGTCAGCGCCAAGTAAACGATTCTGACCCTTGGTGGGCATGGAATCGGGTTTTACAATGGTTGGAGCAACAGCGTAATTAGTCATTTGTCATTTGTCATTCGTTTTCGCAAAATCTAAAATCAAAAATTGGTATAAGGCATCACCGTGCCAAATCGGTAAACTTGTACGCTAAGACTGAAACTAAGATGGGGTAAGCTTTTTAAGAAGTGCTTTATATAATTATTATATTGGTGAAAGAACTATGGTTATGCTGCTAGTTTTGATCTAGTTTGAACGAAAAATCGTCGTTTCAGGCACTTGAAATTTTCTTAGCGTACAAAAAACCGAATTTGGCACGGTGATGCCTATTATTGTTAGTTAGCTAGGTAGAATATATTGATGACATCTGACTCTTTTAATTTGCCCCCACTGTTACGACAAAAAGCCCAAAGATATGCTGCAAGCCTTGGCATTTCTCTTGAGCAATTTATTGTCTCTGCTGTAGCTGAAAAGGTCGAAATTTTAACTGAGGATTTTGACAACCCTGTATTTCCTGAGCTTACTTACCGCCGGGGTGCTAGTGGTTTAGTAGTGCCAATACTGAATGGAACTGGCTTGCGGGTGCAGACTTTGGCGATCGCAGCTCAACAATGGGGATTATCTGCCGGACAAATTGCTGCTGAGTATGATTTGAGTGAGGCTCAGGTGAATGCAGCCCTGGCTTTCTATGCTGCTCATCAGCAAGAAATTGATGAGGCGATCGCATCTGAAGTAGCTCTCGAATCAGTTCACAATGTCTAAGCCTCTGTTACATTTGGATGCTGATACATCAATTAAAGCTTTACATTTAGCTTTGCTTAATCAGGGTCATGATGTCACCCGAACTCCCACATATTGGATGCCCTTAGATGCAACTGATGAAACTCAGTTGTTAGGGGCTACTGCTAGAGGAAGGTGTATTTTTACTTTCAATATCCGCGATTTTTTAGTTTTGGCACAAAGCTATCCTAACCATAATGGTATTATTTTAGCTGCCCAAAATAGTTGGACTCTATCTAGTTTGATTACTGCTTTAGATTGTCTGGTTGTAGAAACACAAGCTGCTGACTGGATTGGTCAAGTGCGCTGGCTCAATCAATGGCAAAGATAAGAATTACGAATTACGAATTATAATGAATCATCTCTGGCTACCTGCACCGACAGATTTAACTTTGTTACCGGATGAGATTCATCTCTGGCGCATAGAACTTGACCAACCAGAACCACAACTGCAAAATTTAGCAGCGACTCTTTCCAGTGACGAAATAACTCGTGCTGAACGGTTCTATTTTCAGGAACATCGGCAGCGTTTCATTGCTGGTCGTGGTATTCTCCGAACTATATTAGGTCGCTATTTGGGTATCCAGCCGCTACAAGTGGAGTTTAATTATCAACACCGTGGCAAACCAGTATTAGCAGATACATTTGCCGATAGTGGACTGGCGTTTAACTTGTCTCATTCCCAAAGGTTGGGTTTGTGTGCGGTGAATTGCACTCGCCAAATTGGTGTAGACCTAGAATATATTCGCCCGATGTCTGATCTGGAAGCTCTTGCCAAACGGTTCTTTTTACCGAGAGAATATGAAATGTTGCGATCGCTATCTGCAAACCAACAGCAAGAGGTATTTTTCCGTTACTGGACTTGTAAGGAAGCTTATTTAAAAGCAACTGGAGACGGACTAGCTCAGTTAGAGCAAATTGAAGTATCGTTGACTCCCACACAACCAGCTAAGTTACGGATAACTGAAGACTGGAGTCTTTTTGAACTAGTGCCTGCTAACAATTATGTTGCTGCTGTTGCCGTAGAGAATTTTGGCTGGAATTTAAAGTGTTGGCAGTATTAATCCTAGTCATTAGTCATTAGTCATTAGTGAATGCCCAATGCCCAATGCCCTATGCCCAATGCCCCATGCCCCCTACTTATCTTCCTGCATATTTCGCACAATTTTTGTTACCAGTTTTCTAGGTACAAATCTGACGCTTTTTGCAAGTAGTTTATTCATAAACCCAGGAATCGCAATAGTTTTGCCCTTCATTAAGGCGCGAAAACCAATTTCGGCTACTGTTTGTGCATGCATCATCCTCTTACCCTTGAGCAACTTAGAGTCAGCCATTCCGGTTCTTTCATGAAAAGCAGATGCGGTTGAGCCTGGGCAAAGAACTGTCACAGTGACACCTGTACCTTCTAATTCATTAGCGATCGCTTCAGAAAAAGATAAGATATAAGCTTTAGTAGCAAAATAAACCGCCATCAAAGGCCCTGGTTGAAAAGCAGCAGCCGAGGAAACATTTAATATTTTACCTTCACCTTGCTTTACCATGTGCTTTACAAATAGCTTGGTTAAATGGGTGAGGCACACCAAATTTACCTGTAGCATTTCCAATTCAGTAGCTAGGTCTGTTTCGTGAAATAATCCATAGATACCAAATCCAGCATTATTGACTAGCACATCAACATTAATATCGGCGAGTTGCAACTCCGTGAAAATTTCTTCAGGAGCTGTTGATATAGATAAATCCTTAACAATAGTTTTGGCAAAATTTCCGAATTCTTCTTGGAATTTAGCTGCAATTTCTACAAGCTTTAACCCGTTTCTGTCTACTAAGACCAGATTGTAATCATGAGCAGCAAAAATACATGCTAATTCGTAGCCAATACCACCGGCTGCTCCAGTAATAAGAGCAGTTTTTTTGCTCTGAGTTTGATGTGTTGTGTTCATGTAAGAATATTGGTGAATTCAACTTAATGAAGCTGCGTTGCATTTACAGTGGTTCTCGTTCTACAATTAAGTACGCGTAATATCTCAACCGACAAGAAATGTCTTGAGTTATTACCCTTTCCAATGCTTGTGTGATGGGTTTGATAGATGTAGCAGTCCAAACGTAAATTTAGGACTTATACATCGAATAAGTGGAGCATTAAAGAAGTTCGGTTATTTCAAACTACTAGCGCTGGCTTTTGATTACTCACAACAGCCAGCAGGTAAAATCAAACTTTTATGCCCAACACTAACCATTCTATCCTCAATTGCTTCTGTCAAGGGGTGAATCCTAAAAATTTACATGATTGAGCATAAAAAAACAGGGCAATTATATTGCCGCTGTTAGTGTTTGAGTTGTTGCTGGCATCTGAAATATTGGCTATTCAGTAGTACTGAGTTTTAAAAAATGGACTAAATCAAATTATTTTGTAGGGTGCGTTACGCAAGCCGTAACACACCGAAGTATTCGGGATGATGCGTTACGTTCCTAACACATCCTACGCAAGTTTTGAATTACTAAGCGATATTTAAGAAACCGCTTTGAATCAAGTAGGCGGTATAAGTCATAAACAATTGAGAGTCAATTGGAGGACAAACAATAGAACTGCCTGCTAGTGCATGGAGAGTATCTTGGCAGCTAATATGGGGTCTTCTAGCTTGTAAGTACAAATCAGGAATAGTCAGTTGTTCATCAGACCAGCGTTCCAGTAAAAAGGGTCGCAGAGTGTATAAAGGATTGTCAGCAGAAGTCACATTATTGATTAACTCTGATTGCCATTGTTGATATGGAATCATCTCAACTGAATAACCAAAAGAGCGTATCCACTCAACTAGCATTTTTAAAGCGGCGGGTTGGGGATGTTGTAAATTGAAAGCTTTACCTATAGATTCTTTTTGCCGTGATAGATAAACAATCGCTTTACTTACATAATCTACAGGAGACATATCCAACATATAATCTACATCAGGGAAACTTCCCATTTGTAGACAGCCCTTGGTCATCAGATTGATAAAATCATGTGTGTTACAAATGCCTGTTTTGCTATCACCTGAAATCAGTGGTGGTCTGTGAATAGTTACAGGAAGTCCACGGTCACGAGCAATTTTAACTAACTTTTCGGCTACCCATTTAGTTTGAGAGTAACCAAGATAAATACCTTCCCAATGATTGAATTCATCCTGTTCTTTAACAACCTTGCCAGCATAAGCAGTGGATTCAAAAACAGCAACACTAGAAACGTAATGTACAGGCTTGACTTTAATTTGACAAGCCAATCTCAAAACTTCTTGAGTTCCTAAAACATTGGCTGCCTTCAATGCTGAGTATGGAAAAACATAATTCAACAAAGCACCGCTATGATAGATAGTATCAATATCGGTAGCTAAAATTTGAAACTGTTCAGAGCCAATACCTAACAATGGCTGAGATAAATCGCCGACAATAGGAATAATTCTGGAGTTAAATTCTTCCTGCCAAATTGCATACTGTTCCAGATTCTTTTGGAGTTTGCTTTTGCCTTCTTCGGCATTAGCAGCACGCACTAAGCAATAGATATCCGCATTGGTTTCCTGTAGCAATTCCCGGATAATAAAAGCTCCTAAAAAGCCGGTTCCTCCAGTTAAAAAGATATTTTTGGGTTCACCCACAAGCACATTAGATGCAGCACCGGGATGGATGGTGGGGTCAAGAACAGCCTCAGCAGCTAAATCTAGAACAGAGGGTGCAGCATTGGCATTAGAGGATGCCACCCCTGTATCTTGAACTGGTGAACCATCTTGCACTTCTTCAGCTAAACGCTGTGAAAGAGCTTCAATATTTGGATAATGCCACAGTAGCAATGGAGATGGTTGAAATCCTAGCAACTTTTCTAAGTTACTTACTAGAATCATTGCTTGGGCTGAATCCAACCCATAGTTTTCTAAATGTTCTTTGACATCTATTTCATCAGTTGCTACTCCTAGTAACTTAGCTAAGTTAGATACCAAAAATACTTGAATATCGTCTGCTGTAAAAGACTGTTTTATAGTCATTTTTAAATCTCCAACAATGATGTAAAACGAACAGGGTGATACTGACTGTAATAATCGGAAGTTTGTAGCCCTTGAATTTTCAAATTTTGGACACGATACAAAAAGGCTGCACCAGTCATAATTTGATTAGCAACATCAACTACCTGACGATTATTTGGTTCAGACAGGTAGGAACCGCGTACCCAGTCATTGAAACCGCCCATTGCCGGGCCACACCAAATTTGATAATCGACTTCTCTACCTTTTTCACCAGAACTAGACCAGCGAGAAGATAATCCTAGATACCAACGGAAAATCAACGCCATTTTCAATTTAGGATTATTGACTGCTTTCCCAAGTTTCTCAGGATTCTTTTGGGACAAATAAGCCGCAGTTCCTTCCCATACTTCAGCAATAGTTTTGCGAAAAACTTGTTTTTCTAATTTCTGTCTTTCTGCTAAAGGAATCTCTTCAATGGAATCATAAGCGCGATAGAGTTCAAATAATTTCTGCGCTCGCATGGGGAACATCGTACCCCGTTTGAGAACTTGCAATTTGACTCCCATTTCAAACATATCTGCTGCTGGAGCCATTATCATATCAGCCATTTCTGCTTGGGCTAATAACTTTTTGGTATGTTCACAAGCCCCAGATTCAACGCATGACTGATTAATGGAACCGGTCATTACATAAGCAGCGCCCATCATGAAAGCTGCTAATGCTGATTGTGGTGTTCCAATTCCCCCTGCAACGCCGATTCTGATGGGTGTTTGGTAATGATATTGTGCTTGAATTTCATCTCGCAAAGCAATAATAGAAGGTAATAAACAAACCAGGGGACGGTTATCTGTATGACCTCCAGAATCAGCCTCGACGGTAATATCATCAGCCATTGGAACTTTAGCTGCAAGGGTTGCTTGTAACTCAGTAATTAACCCTTGTTCCAGGAGTTCTTTGAGTATTCTCGCTGGTGCTGGTTGCAGAAATTTAGTAGCAACTTCTCGGCGAGAAATTTTGGCAATGACTTTATTTTTGATTTCAATTTGATTGGCGTTATTCAACCCCAATCCAGCAACGCGGTAATAAACAATGTTGGGGGTCAAGTCGAGAAATGCAGAGGCTTCTACTGTTCTCACTTGATATTTGAGGTATAAATCCACAGCCCGGCGTTCAATCGCAGGTTCATTGGGACTGTGAATTAAATTAAATGCATAGGGCCCTTGAGGTAAAGCTTGTTGAATGCGATTTATAGCTGCTTCTAAACGGTCTGGAGTTAAACCACCTGCACCAAAGGAACTCAAAATTTGCTCTTTTCCTAGTGCAATGACCATTTCTTCGGAAGCAATTCCGCCAGCCATTGCGCCGGTAACGTAGGCATATTTCACTCCATAAGAGGAGAGAAAATTGGGATCTCCAAATTGTTGAATGCGGATTGGGGCTGCAAATGTTAGCAGTTCTACTTGTGCTGTTGTGCCATTATCACCAGGGGATAAATACCCCTCATTAGTGACACCGATTTTTCCGGCAACTTTCACGATGTAGCAGGGTTTATTTAATACCATCAATTTATCTTTGATGGTTTGTTTCTCAAAAGATACAGTTTCTAAAGAACCTTTCCAAACCTGGTTTTTGTTATAAGACCAGGTGGAGAAGTTAAGGCCATTATCGTGTTTACTTAGTACCGTATCTACGGTTGTCACGGCAGTTATCCCTCGGATTACAAACAATGGATAATAAGGTTGAAGGAGTCTACATTTTTATACCAATTCTCTCTGAATATGCACGTAATAATTTTTAAACGAACCGCATAGACGCAAAGCGGCTTCCCGCAGGGTAGGACGCAAAGGGCGCAAAGGAAGAGATAAGTTAAGAATTAGTCGGTGTAAGTTGAGAAAGAATTGGTATGAGATATTAAGATTCGTCGTTAAGTAAGTTTTGGGCACAAGCTAGTTGCAATTGAATTATTTCACTCATTTGCTGACTGTAATCTTGTCTAGCTTGTAAGAAGGCATTGTGTGCTTTGGTTATCTTTGAATTATTAGCATTGAGCTTTTGATACTGAGTCTTATTTAAATCGAACATGCTGATGATGCTACTAATTTTTCGAGTTATGACTGGCGGGGAAGAAAGAGAAATTGGCTGTCTAATTGCGCTTGACTCAGAAGATTGTAATTGTTCTCTCGGTTCAAAAACGTTATCAATGATATTTTTCGGTTTGACTTCTTTTAGCTGAGGCAAGATGTTAGGGGAATAACTTTCTTGTTGAGTTATTTGGTTGGAAGTGTTAAGAAAATCTGTGATTTCAGATTGTTGGACATTAGGTATGTTTTGATGCTGTTTTTTGAAGCGATCGCACTTAATATCCTCAACCAAATTTTCAACAATTTTGCGATTATCGTCACTCAAAATTGTAGCTGCGATCGCTTTTCCACCCAAGGTAACTGTTCTCAATGTTGCTTTATTTGAATTAGCGCTTTCTTGGGCTTTACTGTACAACGGTGATAAATCTACGTTCACCTGATGACTGAGTAGTTTTGCTAATGCTTTGACCATCGAAGCATGGTCATCCATCCCTCTACGATTCAAAGAAACTGTGATATGTTCTTTGTTGCCAAGAATTTTATCAATCCATCGTGAACAGACACTACCAGCGCCCGCTTCTAAAAATATTCTGACTCCATCACCGTAGACACGATTAACTAATTGCGGAAAATCAAGTTCTTGGCACAATCCTTTGGCGATATTGTGAGCAATTGCATCTCTTTCAAGTGCAACTGGTTGATAATCGGCGGCAGAATAAAACACAATACCAGGAAGATTTTGGGATGGTAAGGTGTTTACCTTCTTGATTTCCTCGTATTGCGATCGCATCGCTTCACAATGTATCACATGGTCGAAGGGAGCGGGGAAAGAATTGCAACCTAAAGTTGTAATCACTCGCTTACAGGCGGCATCTTCACCAGCAATTAATACTTCTTCTGGTGTGTTAATTTGAGTTAAGTAGACGCGATTCTCATGTTTCAGGCATTCTCTAACTTGAGATGGAGTAGCCATGAGAACATAAGTATTCCAAAAATTGTTGTTTGGTGAATCTGTTAATCCCCAATATTCACGCACAGCATTTTTTGGCCCAGATAACTTATCACCAAATAGAGGTGATGAGTTTAAGGTGTTACTTCCGCCTTCAAAATCACTCCAAACTCCTTGGGCAACCATCATACTAGTTTCACCCAAACTATACCCAAAAACGCATTTCGGCTTGACTTGAAAATCATCTCGGAAAATTGCCGTCATGTATCTAGCAAAGGCAATTTCACTTTCAAACATTGCTAGTGAATCATCTAACAATTGCTTTTCGAGAGTTTCTAGTTGCCTGGTTGTCAATTTAGGTAAACTTCTGGGATAAACCAATTTTTCAACATCGGCAGCCCGGTTGTAGAGATTGTTACTTTTTAAGTCCTCGAAGACTTTAGGAAATAACCGAAAAACAGTCCGACCAATGCCGATATAAGAATTAACTGCTGCGGGATAAACATAAGCAACTGCTCCAGTTTTACCCAATGGTTTCGCTGTAAAATAACTTCCTATTGGTGTTTGCCAATCTGTACCGTTATCAAAGGCATTATTTACACCTTTGCGGGCAGATTCAATTTCTTTGAGTAGTTCTTTTGTGTTACGTCCTGTGATTGATAAGACGTATTTTGCATCAGAATGCTGTTCAAAGGTAGCGAATGTTTGGCTGGCGGTAGCTGATAAAGAAGAACTAGCTTCGATGGATTTTTGGAGATGGTTTAGGATATCAGGTATAGTGGAGCGATCGCTAACTGCTATAGGGAACAGATGAAAAGGCATTTGTTGCAAATATCTGTTATCGCGCTCCTCTTGGCTGGGTTCCTCCGATAAGATTAAATGGGCGTAACTCCCATCTATACCCATGCTATTAATCGCTGCTATTCTGCGTGTGCCGCCTTTATCGACAAACCAAGGTCTTGATTCCATTGCCACATAGAAAGGACTACCTTCCCATACTTGCGGTGTTTTGACACCAGACCATTTGGGAGTGGCGGGAATATACCTGTAATAAAGACAGAGAGCGGTTTTGATTAAGCTAGCAATTCCCGATGCTGTATAGGTGTGACCGATATTGGCTTTAACACTGCCCAATGCACAATGCAAACCATTGCCCACTTTTGGATAAGCTTGCAGTAAACCTGTGATTTCGGCTTCATCCTCCTGGGGAATGCCACTACCGAAGACTTCCACATAGTTAACTTCTGTGGGTTGAATATCTGCCATCTGGAAAGCTTGTTTGCAGACATTGCTGATAGCTGAAGCATCAGGTTTTACCAAAGCGTTACTCAAAGTAGAATTACCTTGTGCGAAACTCATGGCATCAATTACTGCATAGATGCGTTCATTGTCTTCTTTAGCGGCTTCGTAGCGCTTGAGGACGACAGCACCCGCACCTTCGCCAACCGTCCAACCGTTGGCTTGTTGGTCATAACCCAATGTATTTACACCCGTATTAATTGGTGCAAATTGGCTGCGGAATAAGACATTTTCCACACCACCGGCTAAATCTACGGCACCAACAACCACCGCGTCTACTTCTCCAGTAGCAAGTAGCATTTGGGCTACTTCCAACGCTTTGAGGGCAGAATTTTCGCCAGCGCTGACTGTAAATGCAGGGCCAGTGAAATTCCACAAAGCAGAAATCCGGCTTGCCATGATGTTGGCAATGTGACTCACATATTCGCCGATTTCTACTGGTTGGTGGATGCTATCTTTGACAATGGTTTCCAGTTGGGAAAGATGTTCAGCAGGTAGAGAAATTCCTTGGTTGAGTAAGCCATCCTTAACTTGCCAAGAGAGATTCCATCTTTGCTGTAGCTGATGCACAGAGAACTCTGTCTCGGCGGCGACAATCACAGCCACATTGCCACCCTCCTGTAGTTTCGCATCTTTCACGGCGCGATCGCTAACCTTGAGGAGTAACAATTGTTGTGGGTTTAATTTCTCTATCTCATTTGGTGGGATTTTGCACGATAAAGTATCGATTTCAAAATCTTTGATGTATGCCCCTAGTGGTGCTTTTCCATCTGCTAAACCGTACTCTTTCAGGATATTTTCTTGACTTTCTATACCATGCCATCTTTGAGGCGGTAGAGAAGTAAAATGCTGTGTTCCATCGTAAATACTGCGTTCAAAAGCATCTAAACCATTGCAGTTACCAAAAAAGGCATCCATGCCGACAATAGCAACTTTGGTAGTTGGAACAGGCGGAGTTGATTCAACTGATTCTGCTGTAGTTCCTTGTTCTAAAATCAGATGAGAATTAGTGCCGCCAAAACCAAAAGCGCTAATAGCTGCCCGTTTAATTGGTGCGTTATTATTGGGCCACGCCGTAGCTGTTCTAACAATTTTATCGGCGGAAATTGTACTTTTTTCTGATGTTAAAGGTTCAGAAACATTCATGGTTGGTGGAATTACACCATGAGACATACTCAAAATCACTTTAGTCAAGCCAACCATGCCAGCAGCAGTTAGCAAGTGACCAGTATTTGCCTTAGCAGAACCCACCAGAGGCGCAGCTTGATTTTGACCAAAGAATGTTTCTATGGAGTTAAATTCGGTTGTATCTCCTAGTAATGTGCCAGTGGCGTGACACTCTAGATAATCGATGGTTTTGGGACTAAATTTCGCCTCATTATAGGCTCGCTCAAAAGCTAAGATTTGTCCTTTAGGATTCGGACTCAGTAAATGTTTACCTTTGCCATCATTCGAGAGTCCATTACCGCAAATAGTGGCGAGAATATTATCACCATCTCTGACGGCATCAGAATATCTCTTCAGCATCACCATCCCAACACCATCTGCGGGAATTAGCCCTCTAGAGGATTTATCTAAGGGGCGGCTGATACCGTTTTCTGCATACCCTTGAACACCGGAAAATAACATCCGCACGAATAGGGAATCTGCACAACTGATAGCTCCAGCTAACATGACATCAGCTTTATGTGACCATAAGTAATGAGATGCTAGTTTAATCGCATAAAATGATGATGAACAAGCAGCATCCAGGCATAAATTAATCTGGGATAGGGATAGAGCTTGAGCAACGATAGATGCTGGTAAGCCAGATATCATCGCATTGTATAAAGATGCTTTGGTTGCACTTGGGACAGCTAAATCAAAATCTTCATACTGCAAAAGTTCTCTGACAGCAGGGTTAATAGCTTGCTGGTAAATTGGAGAGAATAGCTGGTTAGATAATTTTGTCGGAAATGACAAATTACCTAAAATTACGCCACATTTTGCAAGAACAGTTTGATTACCCCAATAACCACTCTGTACAATTGCTTGTTTAGCTGCATACAATGACCATTTGAAGGTGTTATCTAAACCAGCAACAAATTCTGATGGTAGATTGTATTCAGATGGATTAAATTGAAAGTTGCGGATGTATCCGCCTTTGAGAGAATAAGTTTTGTCTGGTGTACCTTTAACTGGATTGTGAAAAATTGTCGGATCTACTCCGATTTCTTCGACGGTTGCAGAGGATGTCGAATCTTTTTGATTAATGATGTTTTGCCAGTATTCTTCAGGATTTTTTGCATCGGGGAATAGGCATGATAATGCGATGATGGCTATTTTTTCCACGATTTATATGCTCCGAGTTTGGGTATTTAGCAAGAGATAATTAAAAGGCAGGATTTACGCTGTTCCCCAAACTTTAAACGAGGCAAGTTATAGCAATCCTATTTGAGTTGTGATAAATACTCTTTTTAACGAACCGCAAAGGACGCAAAGAGCACGAAGAAGAGAAAGAATTTCACAGATCATTTAGGACTGCTATGTAGATGTTGAGTGGTAAAGGAAAACTACTAGCTTCTGAGCATTTTCATTGACCAAATAATGGCATGAGCGCCGAGCATTCGTGAGTATATTTTTCCTTGGCGATCGTGTATGATGAAGTTTGCGATCGCACTACTTGGTGTCTTAGATTTGACTTCACAAGAAACGTAAAATGTTTCGTTATGTGGTATCATTGCAAACTGTTCAAACTTTTCTACTTTTCCTGGTAAGCAACCTTCTTGATGAAAGTGTTGTGTCCAAACCCATAAGGCGTGCATACTCAAGTCTGTTGTGTAAGGATTTACCCATTGGACGGGGAATTGTCCTTGTTGCTGTGCGCTGAGTTCTGGCCAAAGACATTCTGTAGTAATTTTTTCAGGACTAATGTTTAAAACTCTTTTGATTTCTTGAAAAGCGGGGCCATGAAATAATGTGGCTCCACCATTTTGGTAAAAATCCTTTCCTGTAGCGGTGATGATATTATCTTCTTCAAGATTGAGAGATTCATAAGTGGGTGCAGATGGGATTTCTCGCTGGAGATTGAGTTGAGCGCTAAAATGAAAATGGATTCTGCCTTCTGGATTTTTACTCGAAATTTTTGCTTTAAGTTCGATTCTTTCAAGATTAACTTTAGAAATTTCTTCTATTTCTAAAATATGTTCCTTCGCTAATGTCTCATTGAAAGTAATCCCCTTTAAAACTTTGAAATCTTGGTAATTAAATAACCGATAACCTGGATATAATTGTTCACAAGCATTGATAATCCAAGTCATTGCACAAGTTGCTGGTAAAACTGGAGAACCAGCAATAGTATGATCGTGTAAAAATGGATTAGCCTCCAATGTCATTTGGCGACGAATACGATAAGTTCGTAGTTCTGAATCTAGCTCTGTAGCCATTGGAACTAGTGGGCTACCAATAACAACTTGTGAGGTTGCATGATTGGTATTATCCATTTCTTTAACGAGCATTTGCGCCCCAACTGCAATGGGAATAATTTCGATTTTTCGCTCTTGAAAAATCTTCTTTAATTCTGCTGTCACCATCCCACTGTCCCAAGCGCCCCAGTTGATAGCGACTACATGACATGAGGGATAACTTTGCTTAAATATATGGGCTGATTTGTTCAGAATTTCATTTGCGATCGCATAATCAGATTGTCCAGGATTTCCGTAAAATCCTGTGACTGAAGAAAACAAAACTAAATGCTGAAGTTGATTAGGGTTAACGCAAGCTAACAGATTTTCTAAACCTTGAACTTTAGCGGTGTAAACTTTTTCAAAATCCTCTTCTGTTTTCTTTTCAATTAACTTATCAGCTAAGTTTCCCGCGCCGTGGATGATTCCTGTAATTGGGCCCTGATGTTGTACAACAGTGGCAAGTTTTTGTTGTAAAGCTTGCGTATCTGTGACATCGACGCTGATATATTCTGCTTTAGCTCCGGTTTTTTCAATTGCTGCTAGAGTCTTTTTAATTTCGCGGCTGGAGGTAATTTTGTTATATATTTTTTGCACATTCATGGGTGTAGGCTTCTCTCCGTGAGAAAGAAGATTTTCCATGATGCATTTTTTCAATGCGGATTCATCAGAATTTAGAGCATAATCTGGTTCGGTTTTTAATAGTTCGGAGCGACCAAGGAGGATGAATTTGCAGGGTTGCTGTTGGGCTAATCTGATAGTACACTCAGCCGTAATCCCTTTTGCACCGCCGCTCACGACAAAGACAGATGATGGACTAAGCTGGGCTATTTGTGTCATAAATCCTCATGAATACCTGCATAAATTGGGTTTTTTTGATATACGAACCGCAAAGGGCGCAAAGGACGCAAAGTAAGAGAAATAGGCAATCTTGTAGTGGGAAGTAAAAAGTAACGTGCTATAGCAGTCCTAAAAAATTTGTCAAATTCTCTGTTTATTTCTTTTCTTTGCGCTCTTTGCGTCCTTTGCGGTTCGTTAAAAACAGGAATTTTCACAACTCAAATAAGACTGCTATATCAAAAAACTAATTAATCGGCGATAATGGTGACTCGTCCTTGTGAACCATACCCAACTTCACTTATATAAAGGTTGGGGTCGTGAAGTTCGGCGATGATGTTTTGTACTGATTGTTTAGCGTCAAGTCTGGGGCTTAGGTCGATCGCACGAGTAAATACCTTTGGCCATTCCCATCTCAGAGTTTTGGTTAATCCGAATAAACCAGCGCCGATCGCACCGAAATTGACTTTGTACTCTAAGCCGAAGGCTCCATCAAGATGAGCAACTGTGCAGAAACAACTACGCCCATGACGTGAGGCTTCGTTTAGAGAGGGTTTCAGGTGTTTCGCCATCAAAAATATGTGCTTGACGATCGCCTTTTCTTGCTCGTTATAAGAAATACTTCCGGTGTGATTTCCTACAAACATCGGATGTAGGTGGATGAAGGCCCCAATCGTTCCGCAGTGAGATGCGATCGCTTGCAATTGTTGTTGGAGATGTTCTTCACTCAAGTTTGCTAAGGTGACGCGGGTTACTCCTGCGGGTAAGGGCGCTTGTTGGGCGATGAGCGATTGGGGGAAGCTGATAACTACTACTTTCCAGCCTTTCTCGATTAGGGATTCAGCTAATTTATAAGTGGTGAGGGAACCATCATCGGTGATTAAACCGATGTGTCCCTCTGGTAATGTGAAATCCAAATAATCGGGCTGTGCGAGGGTTCTGAGTTTGACGGGATGGCGCTGGATATTATGCTCTAATTCCGGTGGTTGTTGGACAAACTCAGGCTCAGACTTTTTTTTTTCACCTCCAGCCAACTGCTGTAGGTAATCGACTATTTGACCGATGGTGCGGAGGTCTCCGAGTTCTTCGATATTTGGCTTGGGTAAGTTGGGGTACATTTCTTGCATCGCCCCCAAGATTTCTACCCGTTTGATAGAGTCAATCCCTAAATCAGCTTCCATGTCCATTTCCAGTTCCAGCATCTCTACTGGATAGCCGGTCTTATCACTGGTAATAGCTAACAGGGTTTGACCTAAGTCTGCAAATTCATCACTTGTAGCGGGTTCTGGGGTGAATGCGACAACTACGCTTGGTTCAGGTGAAGTTACTACCTCAACTACAGGTGCAGCCTCTACTGAAATCTCGGTTGCTTGTTGTACTTCGTGAACTGCAATTTCTACAGTAATACTTTTGGAAGCATGGGATTGCAGATACTCTACAACTTGACCGATGGTGCGTTTTTCTGACAGTTCTTCTAAATTGGGCTTGGGTAGGTTAGGGTACATTTCCTGTAGCGCCCCTAAGATTTCCACCCGTTTGATGGAGTCAATTCCTAAATCCGCCTCCATGTCCATGTCCATTTCCAGCATTTCGACTGGGTAGCCGGTCTTGTCGCTGGTGATGGCTAAGAGGTTTTTATCCAAGTCAACAATATCGATGGTTGCGCCAGATACAGGTGCAGCAGTTGTAGGTGCTGGTTCTGGGGTGAATGCAACAACTTCTGGAGGTGAGCTAATTTTGACTACAACCTCGGCTTGAGGTTCTACTACTGGGACAGGTGGCTCTACTGTCTCGACAGTGGCGAAATGCGGTGTGGGCAGTAGAGACGCGATTGATCGCGTCTCGATTGATCGCGTCTCTGTTGATCGCGTCTCAATTGATCGCGTCTCAATTGCTCGTGTCTCTGGGGATACAGGAGTTTCAACTACAGGCTCTACAGCAGCCGGGAGAGGCTCTTGGGTAACATTTAAGCCATTTTTAACTACAGGCTCAGTTACAGGCAAAGGCTGGCTTTCTACTATCTTGGTAGTAGCAGGTACTGGTGCATCACTAACAGTTGTTTCTGTGCTGAAGGGAGTGAAATTACTTAGTTTCTCTGTTAGTTGGGTTGCTCCCTCACCAGAGATGATTTGAGAATACTCTTGCTGTATGAGTTGGAAAAAGTTTTTAGTATATTCCAACTGTTCTTGAAGATATTGTTCATGGATGCGTAGGGTTTCACCTTGTTGAGAGTGAAACTGCATCATGCTACGCTCTAAGCTTTCCATGACAACTAGCTTCATTTTGGCAGTTTCGGCTGTTGATTTACTTTCACTCAACAAAGAATTCTGCTGCTGCATCAGTTGGAAAAACGCTTTAGCGTATTCCATTTGATGGTTGAGATAAGTACCGTGAACTTGTAAATTCTCGGCTTGATTTTCCTGGAACTGTGTCAGGAGATATTCTAAACTTTCTAAAAGTTGTTGGTAATTTGTAAGTTTTTCTGGCGTTGGTTGCATCTTAGATTCCTGGGCTGGTTGTGAAAGGGTCACAGGATTCATTTGTTGCTCTGGTTGGGTGATGACACCGTTCATTGTTGCGGTGGATTTTTTATGTCCGTTAGTCTCGATCGCAGCGAGAGTTGGAGTCACACCTGGGCTGCTAAATAAAGGAGCCGCATCAGAATATTCGGGGGTGGGTAATGTGACTTTATGCCCATCCTGCAAAGCTAGAGCGAAGGCATTTTTGGTTTTTTCGGATCTGTAGTTTATCCCGTTTAAACGGACATTTAATGTCTTCTTCGTCTCAATTGGGGGTATAGTTTGGGGAAGTTGGTAAGGATCGAGGTTATTCAAAGCCAGACCAATCACACGCAATTGCACAACTGCTTCTCGCAAAGAACGATCGCTATTCTTTTGAGTGCTAGGATTCAAAGATACGGTGATGTGTGGGCGATCGCCAAGGATATCTTTTACCAAGTTAGTCAGAATTCTTCTCGGCCCAAATTCCACAAAGCAAGTACCACCCGCCGCATAGATATTTTCAATTTCCTGTTTAAACAGCACTGAGTTGGAAAGATGCGTTTCCAGGATTTTTTGAATACCTTGGGGTTCTTTAGGATACTGCTTACTGGTGACGTTGCTGTAAACAGGGATTTTTGGACTTTGGAATTTGACAGACTTGGTTGCGATCGCAAAGGATTTCTGAGCAAAGGCAATTAGCGGTGTATGGAAAGCTGCTGAAACAGGTAACAATACAGCTGTATATCCTTTCTCGTGTAAAGCCTCTTTGATTCTCGCTATTTCTGCGGTAGGCCCAGCCAAGACAAATTGAGTCGGAGAATTTTGATTTGCGATCGCAACTTGGGGAAAATGTCTCAGCACTGCTTCCACTTTGCTGATATCTTCTTTGACAGCCAGCATACTACCCGCATCATGATCTGGGTCTTCTGGAGCCGCCATTGCTTGACCCCTAGCTTTCACCAGAAATAAGTAATCTTCTGTACTCAAAACACCCGCAGCCCATAGCGCTGTCAGTTCACCAAAGCTGTGACCGGCAACAAAATCTGACTTGAACCCAGCTTGTTGCAATATGCTGTACATCCCTGCACTCAACACCCCGATAGCTGGTTGAGCGTATTCTGTGCGTTGTAAGGCAGCAATTTGGACATTTTTTTCTGCCTCTCCAAACACAGGATGAGGAAAAACGATTTCTGACAACGGCTGCAAATTATCTTTGATTAACAGGCTATCCATATAGCCATGAAGACGGCGCATCAAAGGGAAATTCATTACTAGTTCCCGGCCCATCTCCAAGTATTGCGAACCTTGACCAGAAAATAGAGAGACAACTTTTCCGCCCAACTCCATACCAGAGGAACGGTAATAAATCCCTTGGGGATGCTCCCAAGATGCTGCTGTTCCTTTGTGTTTTAGCCAGTCAATGCTAGTTTGCAGAAACTTGCAAGCTTCTTCGAGATTCTCAGCTACAAACCCAAATCTGGCAGCAGAGAGGGGAATTTGTGGCGATTTGCACTCATTGACTAATTGTGCGTAGTGTGTAGGTGCATCTGGCGATCGCAACTTACCTAAAATCTCTTCCGATTTGCTCAACAATTGGTCTACTGTAGGAGCAAACAACAGCACTTCACTAGCATCACTGTGTAAGCGGTAAGCGTGGTTTTGGTCGGCTTCATATTCTTCCAAAACGACGTGATAGTTGGTTCCGCCAAATCCAAAGGAACTTACACCTGCGCGTCTTGGTGCTTCCCCTTCTGGACGAATCCAAGGTCTAGTTTCGGTATTCAAATAAAAGGATGAATTTTTAATGTTGAGTTTGGGGTTTGGCTCGGTAATGTTAATTGTGGGCGGTAATACTTTGTGATGTAAAGCCAAAGCAGTTTTAATCAAACTCGCCGCACCCGCAGCCGCTTTTGTGTGTCCGATTTGCGATTTCACACTACCCAAAGCGATGTGCTGCTTTTTGTCATCATGTACATCAAAGTAGTCTTTTAAAGAACCGAATTCTGTCGGATCTCCAGCCATTGTGCCGGTGCCATGTGCTTCCATTAAACCAACAGTAGCGGGAGAGAAACCGGCATCTTCATAAGCACGTTCTAAGGCTTTAACTTGACCTTCTTTGCGGGGAGCATAAATACTCTTATAACGCCCATCGCTGGAAGTACCAATACCTTTAATTACGGCATAGATTTTATCGTTGTCCCGTTCCGCATCTTCTAACCGTTTAAGGACAATCATCCCGATACCTTCACCCAGCATCATCCCATCCGACTTAGCATCGAAAGGTTTGACATTTTCACTAGGAGAAACCGCCGGTGTTTTGCTGAATGAGATGTAAGCCATGATGGTGTTGTCGGTATCAACGCCACCAGTCAGCATCATGTCAGAACGATGCTCAACTAGTTCGCTAATTGCCATTTTTAAAGCACCGAAGGAACTAGCGCAAGCGGCATCAACTACACAATTCATCCCGCCAAAATTTAGGCGATTGGCAATTCTACCCGCGACTACGTTAGCTAACATTCCAGGGAAAGCGTTCTCATCCCATTTCACATAAGCGCTTTTGATTTTTTCAACGATTTTTTGCGTATCTTCATCAGATAAACCACTGCTTTTAAGTGCTTTTTCCCAAATCGGATATTCCAATCTCGCAGAAAGTGGCATTCCTAATTGCTTGGCCATAGCCACGCCTAAGATTACCCCAACCATCTCGCGGTTAAACTCACGTTTTTCACCATAACCTGCATCTTCCATCGCCTCTTTCGCAACCACTAAACTTAATAGTTGCGATACATCTGTGACTTCCAAAATGCTGGGTGGTATGCCGAATTCCATCGGGTTAAAATCTACCTCTGGAAGAAACCCACCTCTTTTACAGTAGGTTTTATCTTCAGTAGTTCTGGGATTGGGATCGTAATAATCTTCGACGCTCCAGTGAGTGGAAGGAACATCAGTAATACAGTCAATTTTGTTTACTATATTTTGCCAGTATTCCCGCAAATTTCTGGCTTGAGGCAATAGAGAAGCCATCCCAACAATGGCTATAGGATTGTGTTGTAATTGTCTGTTAATTTTGTTGATTGACACTGATTTATCTGATTTATCTGACTTCATTTTTTTTTCCTCTATAGACCTCATCACAGCCTTTTCACAATTATTGATAAGGCTTTCTAACTCCGCTAAGGCAGTATCAATCGAATAAGCAGACATAGGGCATAGTTAGTACTGTGGATTGTGTAGCTACAGTAATTCTGTTGCCTACTAATTAATGAAAAACTCTCGTTTTGTAAGCAATTAGCTATCTTATCTTTGCTAAATGCTTGTCTCCAAATCGACACCACACGATACATACTGCCGGGGTAAAGCCTTATGTTTCCAGGCGACTTTGGCACACTGCGATCGCAAAAAAATGTTATCCAACGCTAGACTCTTGATATTGTGGCAATAGGTCGATGACGTTGTTAAAACTGGTAAAATAGTCTTGGAGTGTAATAGCTGCTTGACCAGTGAATTCAATGCATTTGTAATAGTAGAGATTTTGAGCAATGGTATCCCACTGGAACAATAAAAACTGAAGAGTAGCTAAGGAAACAGAAACGCTTTTTTTGCCTGAACCCGTTTGATTATCTAGCCTAACTACAGCAACATAGCTGTTATTAATGACAACGTTCTGTATCTTGATCAACGTCATAGCCAGTTTCAACGTCCAGGATAATATATTTTATGGGATTTGACCCAGTAAAGTTGACAAGTTCGTTACAGAAAAGACACCACCTTTAATCCGAGATAATGCAAATTTAAAAGTAACTAAACGATCAGAAGCTGATGCATAAGCAGTTATATTTAGTTATTTTTAATTTTAAAATTACAATTAAATAACTAGTTTGCTTAACTGCTTTTAAGCATTGAATTAATAAAAACAATAACACACTTTACATAAACTAAATCATTCCTTTAAAGTTATTTTATAAAGAAGCCTCCACTATTACTTATGTCAATTTTAAATAAAATTCCGCATCCCAGTATAATTTATGACAATATAAATGTGTGAGATATTTTGTTATCTACGGGTTAGCCAAAAATTTGTACTGGATTAAGTTAACAATGCAAATCTGTTGTCTAGTAAGTAACAATTCCATGAATACATAGATAAATTGAATAACCATAAGTATGTTTTCTCAGAGAAACATCATAATTGAATCAAAGTTTTGGGTTATTTTTCAATATAAGTCAAGTTAAGATGCAAAGCGGTTATTTATAAAGCAAATGTTAATTTTTAGTATGTTGCTTGGTAAACATAATTATGATTACATCCTTCAAAAGGGCGTTTATAAAGCGCAGCTACAGAGGTAACAGTCAAAGTGTCGCACTGATTGACATCCCGCCCAGAACTTAAGTTCTGCTTTTCATAGTCCAAGTCCACTCAAGTGGACTGAAATTTTCCCTTTCATTAAGGATAAGCATGTACATAGCTTCAAATTTTGTATTTAGTCCTCTTGAGAGGACTTTAGCTATTAGCCTTGGAATTTATTCCAAGACGGGATGGCAACGAAGCAGAAGATTTATAAGTATGTTGGTAATCACAAGAGGCCAAATCCCTTGTTAAAGGTAAACAAACTTCCGCCACAGTGGACTCGTGTATTTTTAGATATGCGTTGACGTAATACCGTTTCTTTGTGAAGCTGCGCCAAATCTCTTAATTTTTTATTTCTTGGCGTACTTGGCGGTTCGTTCTTGCACTATAGGTGCATCTTCATACAGAATTGGTATAACGCACCAAATATATCGCTTCATGCCTTTAATTACTATGAGCAAAGCTGATAAGAATGTCTTATAATACACAACCTTAATAATAATAATCTGTTAGTAATATCAAATCTGCTTAATAACGAACTATCTTTTGGTATTCAATTAGCAGACGAGGGGTTAGTAATGAGCAAATTTATTCAGTCTCTAACCTGACTGTGATGAAATATTTTAGTGAGAGAATCAGGACTTATGCAAAGCTAATCGGTTGACAAAAATCAACTTTTGTGCTATTGTTAATAACAAGTTTATCCCAACTTTGAGATCATTTTATTAGCGCTTCGTTGTTCTTGAAAGTTAAGTTTTCTGGTTAGCCCTATTGTATTTTACGCTACGGGATTAGATGTCAAATTAGGATATAACTTAGGAAGCTTTGAAGTAACACACCATTAATTTTCACGCCACAATAGTGAGTTTGGGCGGCAAAAGCGTACAACAATTCATATAAAACCAATTTAGACCCATCCACTTTATTAAGGTAGAAACCTTAGAGGAAAAGCCCTCTTAGTAATTTGCGGATGAGTCTATATCTAATCGACTAAATATAACCAGGCTATCCCCTAGAAAACAGAATTGGAATGAAAATATGGCAGTAAATAAAGAAAGCCGATTATTCACAAAACCCGTAGGGCGATCGCAAGTAATTTTAGCAGCTTCTCTCACCTTGGCGGCCGGATTAATAGCTTTTTATAGTTTGATACCGTTTTGGTCTAAACCTAAAGTTGTGACACCGCAAGCAAATCCTCCAAAAGCAGTCGCTCCTGCAAAACTTGCTGTGACAGCCTTGGGGCGTTTGGAACCAGAAGGCGAAGTTACTTCTTTGACTGCTCCCGCTTCCAATAACGGGGTGCGAGTAGAAAGACTGTTGGTAAAAGAAGGAGATACGGTTAAAGCACGACAAGTACTGGCGTATCTAGAAAACTATGGTCGTTCTAGAACCGCATTGCAACAGGCTTTAGACCAACTGCAAGTTGCCAAAGCTAAACTAGCGCAGGTTAAATCTGGAGCGAAAACCGGAGATATTGAAGCTCAAAAGGCAGCGATCGCCGGTTTAGAGCCACAATATAAAGGAGACGTTGCTACACAACAGGCGACAATCGACCGTATCCAGGCGGAAGTAGACAATGCTCAAGCCGAGAATAATCGCTATCAGCAATTATATAGACAAGGTGCGATCGCGGCTTCTGTAGCAGATACCAAAGCATTGCAACTAAAGACTACACAGCAGCAGCTAACAGAAGCCCAAGCCACTCTCAAGCGGACTCAAGACACATATCAAGAACAACGCAAGCAAGCACAAGCCCAACTCACCAGTATTAGCGAAGTGCGTAGTGTAGATGTTCAAGTCGCACAAACCGAAGTCAACAGTGCAACAACTTCTGTTCAACAAGCAAAAGCCGACTTGGATTTAAGTTACATCAAATCTCCCATAAATGGCAAAATTTTGAAAATTCACGCCAAAACCGGAGAAGTCATCAGCACCAGCAGAGGATTTGCTGAAATAGGTAAGACATCTCAAATGTATGTGATTGCAGAGGTGTATCAAACCGATGTCCAAAAAGTGCGTGTAGGACAAAAAGCCACAATTACCAGCACTGCATTTACTGGAACAATAAAAGGAACTGTAAAAGAGATTGGTTGGCAAGTTGACAAGCAAAACATCTTCAGCCTAAACCCTGGCTCAGATACAGACCGCAGAATAATTGAAGTGAAAATCTCCATCGATAGTCCCGCAGATAGTGAGCGGGTGGCTCGTTTAACTAACCTACAAGTGGATGTCGCCATTCAGATTTAGTCATTAGTCATTGGTCATTCATAAATGACAAATGACAAATAACAACTAATAAATAAATCCATGAATTTCAAAATTCCTTTAGGATGGCTACAGCTAGCGCAGCAAAAAGTTCGTTTACTAGTAGCTGTAGCTGGAATTGGTTTTATTGTGCTGCTAATGTTTGTGCAACTTGGTTTTCAAGATGCCCTCTATTCAAGTGCAACCGCAGTGCATCAGAATCTCAAAGGAGATTTATTTTTAGTTAGTTCGCAATATAAATCTTTGACCTCAAATCAAAGTTTTTCGCGGACTCGTTTGTACCAATCTTTGGGGTTTGATGGCGTAGAGTCAGTTAGCCCCATGTATTTGCAATTTGCCAAACTGAAAAATCCGGCAACCGGTGAGAAATATTCAATATACGTTATTGGTTTCGATCCCGGTAGACCTGTGATGAACATCCCAGAAGTTGAGAAAAATTTAGATAAACTCAAAATTCCCGATGTCATGCTTTTTGACCGGAGTTCTCGCCCAGAGTTTGGCCCAATAGCTACAAAATTTGATGCGGGAGATACTACACAGACAATTGAAATATTTCCCTTCAATTCATTAATTGGCTATAGAGTCAGAATTGGTGGCTTATTCAGCTTGGGGCCTTCCTTTGGGGTAGACGGTAATTTACTTGTCAGTGACTCAACTTTCTTGAGGATAAATCCCAATACTCGTCCGGCAGATATGATAGATATCGGTTTGATTTCCCTCAAACCTGGTACTGATGCAGAAGCAGTACTGAAAAATTTGCAAGCAACTTTGCCTAATGATGTCCAAGTTTTTACACGCCAAGGCTTTATTGAGTTTGAGAAAAAATATTGGGCTGTCAGAACACCCATTGGTTTTATTCTTAACTTGATGTTGACAATGGCTGCGGTTGTCGGTGTAGTTATTGTTTATCAAATTCTTTACAGCAATATTGCTACGCAGTTCGTTGCTTACGCCACTTTAAAAGCCATAGGTTATGCCAACAAATATTTATTAAATGTGGTATTTCAACAAGCTTTTATTTTGGCAATTTTAGGTTATATTCCAGGATTTATTACTTCTGTTTTGTTATATAGCTTTGCAGCAGAAGCAACTAAATTACCAATATTTATGACCATTAATAATGCACTCATTGTCTTAACTTCAACAGTTTTGATGTGTATAGCATCAGGAGCGCTTGCTATCAACAAACTCCGCTCCGCAGATCCGGGAGATATTTTCTAGCTATTCCTCGCAGCAAAACAATCAAATTATTTTGCCTTGATATAGGCTCATAAGTAAGCCTTGGTGCAAGCTCTCCACAGAAAAATTGCTCTTTATACCCATTTTAGATATTAGGTTAAAAGTCTTTACCGAAATTCCGATCCGGTATAAATTTGAAACTTTTTATCTAATAAATCAAATTCACCTATTTAACAATAAGCCCAAATTTATGAACCTCAAAAACAAAACCCTCCTAATCACTGGGATTGATGAACTTGTCGGTTTGCGTACAGCCGAGTTAGCTATAGCGCAAGGAATGAATGTTCGTGGACTGCAAAGTTCTACAGAACAGAACAAACAATTACAGAATTTAGGTGTTGAAGTAATTATTGGGAGTATTACGGATTCTGCTATTGCTCAAAAAGCTTGCCAGGGAGTAGATATCGTTTTACATACAGAGCAAATTGCCGAAGAAGCTGGCGCAATTAACCGTTTTCGTGATGTTAATGTTGGCGGTACGGTCAATATAGCTAAAGCCGCTAAACAAGCTGGTGTCAAAACATTTGTGCATCTATCCAGTGTGATGGTTTACGGTTTCAACTATCCTAATGGTATTACAGAATCCGGGACACTATCTGGCGAAAATAATCCATACTGCCAAACGAAAATAGAAGCTGAACAAGCACTATTAGAACTCAATAATACTTCAGATTTTGGCATCATCATTATTCGATCCGGAGATGTTTACGGGCCAGGAAGTATTCCCTGGATAGTCAGACCAATTCTGATGATGCGTCAAAAATTATTTGCCTATGCCAACGAAGGTAAAGGAGTAATCAATCATGTATATATAGATAACTTGATTGATGGAATTTTTATTGCGATAGAAAAAGAAACCTCCGGTGAAATATTTAATATCACCGATGGACAAGAAACTTCGTGGAAAGAGTATTTTATGCGTTTAGCAGCAATCGAAGGTTTATCAGCACCGCTTTCATTGCCGAAAGATGAAATCAAGTTGTTTCTAAAGCTACGCGTTCAAGGACAAAAACTTTTTCGCAAAAAAGTTGATATCTTACCAGAGTCGATAGATTTTATGACTCGTCCCTATGCTTGTTCCATTGCCAAAGCACAAAACCTGTTAAATTATAAACCAACAATTGACCTAGAAGAAGGAATGCAGCGAACACATGAATGGCTGCAAAAAACAGATATTCAAAGCTTGATGAAATAGTCTTTTGGGGGTGGGGAGTAGGGAGAATATAAGAATTATAATAGTAGATTGGGTTGAGGAAGGTAGCAAGATACCGCAGGGTAACCCAACATTATCAAGGCTTTGTTGGGTAACGCTTATGCTCAACCCAACCTACTAAATTCTCACTTTTTACTTTTGGATTATTACGTTGCATCTGCCTAAGAATTATCTGCAATTAAGCATCTAATAATCCACAAGTTTTTAGAATAGTTGTTTTCTATGAGTAGCAATCAGCCACGATTGAGCATCGGATTACCTGTATATAATGGTGAAAAATTTCTCAAAGAAGCCATTGATTCACTCTTGGCTCAGACCTTTGAAGATTTTGAGCTAATTATTTCAGATAATGCATCTACAGATAAAACTGAAGAAATCTGTAGAACTTATGTCGAGCAAGACCAACGTATTTGTTACTACCGCAATGACAAGAATATCGGTTGCGCCCGTAACTTCAATCAAGTTTTTAAATTGTCTTCGGGTGAGTACTTTAAGTGGGCAGCCTATGATGATCTACATGCTCCAGATTTTATCAAGAAGTGTGTTAAGGTGCTTGACGAAGATCCTACTATAATCTTGTGTCATTCCCAGACATATTTCATTGATGAAAAGGGGAGTTTTCTGCAAAACTATGATATCAAACTCAAGGCAGATGCACTAAAACCACACAAGCGTTTTCACGAATTGCTGACCAAGTATTTATGTTATCAATGTTACGGTGTAATTCGCGCCAGTGCCTTGAGAAGGATACCGCCTATGGGTGGTTACGGTAATGCAGATGGAATTCTCTTGTTAAGACTTGGTATTCTCGGTAGGTTTTATGAAATTCCTGAATACCTATTTTTTGCCAAAAGCCATCCACAACAATCAATGAGTATGTATTTTCCTAATTATTTGTTGTTTACTAACAACAGAAAAAAACACTCATTGAGTATGCTGCCTGATTTTTATGCCTATGCAGTGTGGTTTGATTCAGCAAAGAAAGGACAAATTTTATTGCCACATTGGAGAATATTCTGGGAGTATTTACTCTCTATATGGCGGAGTCCCTTGAGTTTGTATGAGCGGCTGTGTTGTCATAGAAGTTTACATCAGCAGTTAAAAGGGACAGAATATCTTCTGCTGAAAGATTTGCTAATGGTGGTGCAAAAACTTTGGAAAGGTTGGCAAGCAGCATCAATTAAAAAACAGCAAGTCACACTTTGAACAAATCAGTTAAAAAATCAAAGCTGGTAAATACAGCTTTTTCTCAACCCACGAATCACCTATTATTCCCCACAAAACTATGTTGAAACTATCTCAATGTCATGTTTTGCTTGCTACTTTAGTGAGCTTCAGCTTTGCTAAAACAGTGAATGCAGAGCCAACTGCAACACTTAATGTTGTGGTAAATGGAATACATCACCAAAAAGGTGAGATTTGCTTCAGAGTTTACGCAAATGAACAAGGATTTCCGATGAGTAATTCTAGTGGATCTCAAAGTGGCTGCGCTAAGATTACTGGCAATTCTGTAAAAAAAGAATTTTCCGGTTTGAAGCCTGGAACTTATGCTGTCGCCGTAGTTGACGATCAAAATGGCGATCGCAAACTCAATAAAGACTTTTTCGGTATTCCCAAAGAAGGTTTTGGGATTTCCAAAAATCCAACTGTGTCTATACAAACAGGTTCGCCAAAGTTTCGTGATGCCAGTTTTGTTGTAAACAAAAATACAACAGTCAACATCATCATGAAATATTCCCTGGATTCGTAAAGGGAATAAGGGACAGGTTACAGGGTACAGATTATTTCCTGTAACCTGTTCCCTGTCACCTCTCTTTCTTGAGAATTACGGTTTAGATCACACCTACATATAAACAAGCCGATATTCTACCGGAGACTAAAAATTTAATGGAAGATTTGGCGATATTTCTGTCTAAGTCTTTGACGGGTTGGTTGGTTATTCAGGTGTGTTTAACGCTTGTCTTTATATGGTATCTGCGCTCATCTAAAAAAAAATTATTACCAGATGATCAGTTACCCAAAACAGCAGTGATTCTTTGCCTACGCGGAGCCGATCCGTTTTTGCCTAGATGTTTGCGATCGCTCCTGAACCAAAACTATCCACAGTATGATTTAAAATTGATCGTTGATAGTCACGAAGACCCCGCTTGGAAAATTGCCAGTGAAACCATCACAGAGCAAGAAGCGACCAACGTTCAAATCAGCCCTTTGAGAATAGTACGCAACAATTGTAGTCTCAAATGCAGTTCTTTAATCCAAGCTGTCCGTGAGTTGGATGATTCCTACAAGGTGGTTGCTTTAGTAGATGCTGATACTATAGTGCATGTAAATTGGCTCAGAGAATTAGTCAGTCCTTTGGGGGATGCGAAAGTAGGGGCAACAACAGGTAATCGTTGGTATGTACCGACAGGTAAGTATTGGGGATCTATAGTGCGCTACGTCGGCAATGTATCCACAGTCGTGCAAATGTTTCTCTTCCAGATTCCTTGGGGTGGTACTTTAGCTGTGAAAACAGAAGTACTTCGCCAAACAGAACTGTTAGATAAGTGGGGACAAGCTTTAGGCGAAGATTTTATGATGCACGACATCCTCAAAAAACAGGGGTTGCAGGTAAAGTTTGTGCCTTCACTGCTGATTGTAAATCGTGAAGAGACTAATTTATTCAACTTAATAGATTATCTCAAGCGGCTCATCCTTTATTCTCGACTGTATCACCCACGTTGGTTAGCTTTAGTTAGTGAAGCTGTTTCTAGCATTTTGTTTCCTACTGCACTAATCATTTTAGTTCTTGAGTCGTTGTTAGAGGCAAAATGGGAAGCTGCGACTCTCTTGTTAGGCTGCTATGGTGTCTATACTGTAGGGTTACTCTTAATAATGCTTGTGTTGGAATTAGAGATACAGCGAGTGGTTCGCTCTAATGACCAGGCGATGCCTATCGGCAAGCCGTTCCACGTCTACGCAAAATTATCAGCTGCTACAATCATCAAAATGTTAATTGCGATTCCCTTGACACAGTGGGTTTATGGGTTAGCGATGCTATCATCCCTCTGGGTTTCAACAGTCACTTGGCGCGGTGTTTCCTATCGGGTTCAAGGGCCCTGGAATGTCCGCCTAGTCGAATATCGCCCTTATCAATGGTTAGATCAGCCTATTGATAGCAAGGTTTCTCTTTGAACTAAATCGCTAAATATGAACTAGGGCATGAAAGTTATTACACTAAACATTCCCTAGTCTTCAAATTATATAATCTTATATTTAGTAGAACTATATTAGTTATAACCCAATACGCTTGGGTTAAGGCTAAAACCCTTTGTGAAATCAATTTTTTTAATGAACCTTATTAGGCGCAGAGAAGCCAGTGCGCCCTTGCGGTTAAGAGACTTGAAGCAACTGGCGCGACACAGAGAGAAGGAAAAAATGCTTAACTGAACTGTATTGAGTTATAACCTTTGTTAAAATACACGTTTTTGCTTGTTAATTACCTAAGTGTATTTGTATTCATGGCAAGGGTTTAGACAAATATATTAAGGGGAATTTTGACTTATTATTTTGGAGATTTTGATAGTTTCTAATCCAGGTTTAAAAACATTATCTTAACAATCAATAACTTCGGCTATTTGAAAAGGCGTAAATCTTTAGTCTAACTATATTAGTGAGAATCTTTGAGCCAAATAATCAGGATGTTCATGAAGCATTTCCTGCGTAAGTTCTAAATTCAAAACCAGCATTTTCGTGAAAGATTCCTTTTTTTATGACTAAGAAACCACTTCGGATTGCACTGTTTACAGGATTGTACGCTCCTTTCTTAACTGGAGTTTCCGTCGCAGTCCACCAACGGGTTCGTTGGTTGCTAGAGCAGGGACATGAGGTTTTTCTAATCCATCCGCAAATCAACGATCGCTATCCCAAAAATGTTGGCGATCGCCCCATGCCAGGTTTAAATGAAATTCAGTCTTTTCCCAACTTCTCTGCTTACGCATTCCCCACCCAACCACTGCTATTTTACAAGTCTCTGCCTCAACCATTGAACTATCGCCATTGGAGCGATACCAAGTTGCTGGAGAAATTCCAGCCGGATATTATCATAGTTGAAGAAGCCGCGCAAATGAGAGGTTTATACTCATTTTTCTTGCAAGGTTATGGTCGCCCAATCGGCACCGAATACGCAAGACGAACAGGCACGCCAACAATATCACTCTTCCATACAGATATTGTTGCATATATCAAATATTACTTTGGGGATAAATTCTTTAACTTTGTTCGGCCGATCATTCCCGCTTTAGTCAAGCAATTTAGTGAGTCTTATGACTACAATTACTTTTCTTCTAAAGAACAACTCACTAAATACGAAGAACTGAAATGCCAACGTGCCGAATACGTTCCTTATCAAGGCATCGATTGCGAAAAATTTCACCCGCGAAACATTTGTTACAACCCTATTCCTAACGACAACCGACCAACTCTCTTGTTTGTCGGACGCATCACCCCGGAAAAGAATGTCAACCAACTGCTTGATATCTTTCCACTCATCGCTGCCAAAATCCCTGATGTTCATCTGGTGATTGTTGGTAGTGGCCCACTAGATGAGGAAATTCGTCAGCGTGCCGAAAAATTTGGATCGGGTATTACTGTATGGGGCGAGTCTCACGGTACAGAACTTTTAGGTTGGTTTGCCAGAGCCGATGTCTTTGTCAATCCCTCCATTACGGAAAACTTCTGCACTACAAATAACGAAGCGCTAGCGTCTGGAACCCCTCTGGTTGCAGTTATTGCACCCTCAACCTCAGAACAGGTATCTCCTGGACGTAACGGCTTTCTTGCCCAACCCAACAACCCCACAGACTTTGCCCAAAGGGTGATTGCGATTTTAGAAAATCCCGAATTGAAAGCAGATATGACTCGGAACGCTCGCCCCTCCATACTTGACTTTGATTGGTCAGCATGTATGCAAAAATTTGAAGAGAAACTTTACCAAATCGTTGAAGGATCACAGAAGGTAGTAGGTACAGGCAGTATCAGACGATAACGTTGAAGGAGGCAGGGAGAGGTTCATCGAACTCACATTAATTAGCGATCGCTTGAGTTTGACAAAGCCTTTTAGTTCAAGGGTGCGATCGTAGACTCGCACTGGCTCCCCTTAATCCCCTCCTCGCTTGCGGGGAGGGGAGATAAAGCATAGCTTTGGCGGGGTGGGGTTCTTCCGGTTTAATAAGCAATCAAGCCGACATCAAACAAAGCCTGCTTATGCAGGCTTTGTTTTAGATAACCCCAGACTAAAGCTCTGTGGGCGCTTTCATATTTTTGCAGGAGATTGAAGAACTAATTTTAATCAACTGCTCTCTTCACTGCATTGCCTGCATCTTCGGCTGCATTCTGGGTATTTCCCTTAAGATTTTCAATTCCTCGTTGAGTCCCCTTAACAACACCTTTCCGAACTTCTTCAACTGAACTGCCGATATCTTCACCCAGATTTTTCCCTCTTTGACCCAAGGGTGTACCTTCCTTGAAATTGCGGACATATTCCCCTGGACTTTCAACCCCTTTCTCATCAATCCTCTTTTCAGCATTTCTTGCCAGCGCATCAGCTTTGTCATTCGCTGCCTTTTCATCTGTCGCTCTAGGATCTACATCACTAAAGTTATTTATCCCACCAGCAGGAGAAGAGAGTGGATAATCTTTTGTGGGATCGTATCGTTTGGTATAACCTGATTGCTGCTCAGGCTGTGGTGGTTGTGTTGCTACTCCTGGATCGCCACAAGCTTGTGTCAGAAATAAGAATATTCCTGCAAAAAAAACAGTTAAAACTTTCAAGGGACGAATGCTTTTGAGCCAATTCATTGCTTTTTTCATACTTCTACTCCGTGCATTTTTGTGACTAAGTTAAACTTCAACCAAGATGGCATTTGGAATTAATTTTGCATTCCAAGCATTCAGACAAAATAAGAGTTCTATCTGCCTACTGCTGGATTTGGCTGTAATTCAGGTCTAGCAGCAGCTTCATCTCCCTTATCTTGCAAAAAGCCCGAAGCTTTTTCAACATTCTCTTTTACAGTCTCAATCCGGTCTTGAATCCGATCTCCTACGTTTGGTTCATTCTGAATCAAACCACCTGGTTCAGGTTGTTGGAAGTCCTTATCTGTGATGATTGGCAGTTCTGCTTCTTTCTGGACTCGACCTGCTGGTGTTTCGGCACCAGGATAAAGTATCTCGGATTCTCTATTTGTAGCAATCAACAATTCCGAACCTGGTTGTAAGCTAGCTTGGTCGTGTCCCCGATTGGCTTTTGGGTTTGCTATTTTCGGATCGGTAGACAATCTGTTGTTGGTATAGTTGTCTCCACCATTCTTATAAGGATTGTTTGCTCCACCAGCTTGTACAGCAGGATTTTGTGGATTTGCACCTTGAGCATTTGCCCCACTACAAGCAGTGCTAACTATCAACAATAGTCCAGCTAAAAAGATAGTTACTATCTGGCGCAATCTTATTTTTTTCAAGAATAGTCTCACAGTGTTCACGTAGTCCTCCTTACCAAAATATTAATAAGTTAAGAGTTTGCTGAATCTTTGGAGTGGTCAGCAAGTTATTGTGCTTGTCTTGGTTCGCTCATTCGATAACCTTTTTTAAGGATATGAATAATAAAATGCACTTGACCTCTAGCGCAGGCTACATTTTAAGTACTACAAAAATAATATTTTTATCTAACTCTAGAGAGATATAAAATAAAGTAATATAGGTTTCGTAAAAAGAACTGCATCAACCTGTTTGATACTTCAAAAGCTTTGAATAGGTAGCTGATGTACTGTAATAGTTGAGGCATTGGCCCCTTGTTGCTCTAACCGTTAAATTACTAAATTGATGAAGCAATTTTCACGTTGGATAATTTTGGGCGCAACGCTGTTTTTTTTAGCGAAAGCTCTGAAGGATAACTGGATTGGAGTGACTGCCATCCGCATTGATGGGGTAGGATGGGCAATTATAGCGATCGCTACAGGCGTAACTTTACTAGCGCATACTTGGGCAGGCTGGATCTGGACTTGGATTCTGCAAGACTTAAATCAACCTGTATCGCCTCCCCAGTTCATCCAAGTTTACCTAAAAACGAACATAGCAAAGTATTTACCAGGTAATATCTGGCATTACTACGGGCGAATTGTAGCCGCCAAAAATGCCAATGTTTCTGCTGGTGCAGCCACCTTAAGCGTTTTGCTAGAACCCCTACTCATGCTAGCGGCTGCTTTAATCATCATTGTCTTATGCAGTAGCCAATTTGCAGCAGCTAATAGTACTTTTGTTCTGCAAATACTACAATTGCTGAGTTTAGCGGTAGTTCTTTGTGCGATTCATCCTTGGTTTTTAAACCCAGTTATTCGCTTTTTGTACAAATTGAAAGCAAAAAAGTCTGCTGTCACGACTGAACCAACTGTTCCCTTCAGTCTTAAAAGCTATCCCTTACGGCCTTTGTTAGGAGAATTGGGCTTTATGGGACTACGCGCCACTGGGTTTATATTAACTATGTTCGCCTTGGGTTCGTTTAATGTGAATCAAGTTCCTTTGTTATTAGGGGCTTTTAGCTGCGCTTGGTTGTTGGGGCTTGTGATTCCGGGTGCGCCTGGTGGGTTAGGTGTTTTTGAAGCGACTGCGTATGAACTTTTACGACACCACTTTCCATCTGCCCTAGTATTTAGTGCGATCGCTCTATATCGCCTCATTAGTATTCTAGCTGAAACTGCGGGTGCTGCTTTGGCTTGGTTAGACGAACGCCTTGCTAAATCATGAATCAGACGACACTCATTTTTGTCTATCCACCTTCATCTGTGAAAACACCCGATAAGCATCCAGATTTAACTGCGGATTACTACTTTGGTCTTCTTCGATCTTAATTAAGTTGTATTCTACATTTTCTGCGTAAATTGCAAACGTTATATTAAAAATTTCCATAAAATTGATTACCCACTTACACTCATCTTCAGGATATTTTTCGTAATAGCGAATCAGATGAGCAATTTTAATCTCTAAATGCCTACGGGAATTTCTACAAATCAAAATAGTCTTTAACAGGATAATAACTAATGTTAAAGAGTGACCTTGGGTAAGCAATAGTATAAATAATAACGAAGGTTCTTTACCATTTTCTGTTGTAAAACAATCAATAACTCGATTACAGGTTCTCAAAAATAATTCCTTAGTGAGAATTTCTTGATTATAATCTTTCTTCCATAAAGATAAATTTTCTGCAAACTGCTGCCGCAAAGTCTTAACTAATTCTTGATTATCTACAGAAAAAAATAGATATTTTTCTATACTTATTTTAAATTGTTCAAGGGTTTGCCCTTGAGTTTGCTTAATAAATATATTGGCAATATTCTCATGGCTAAATACACCCTTTTTTAAAACAATCGCTTTTATTAAACGCAGAACATTATCTCCCAAGACACTGGGATTTTTGTAGCGTGTTGTGCTTGAGACGGCAGATTGAGAACGAGCTATATACATTGCCAGTTCAAACTTATATTTATCTTTAATCTGTCTAGAAAGCTTTCTGGCAGCCTCTTGTTGCTCTCTTGGATTATTCTCATTAACAGATTGAGCAACTAAGAAATAGGAAGTGTAGCGATTAGCCCAATGACCTTTATATAATTCGTCATGTTTAGCAGCAAATAGTTTTATTTCTTGATAGTCTTTGCTATTTATAAAATTCTCTAGCCAGCTTTTACAGATATTTATTGCTGGAAAATAATTAGCTTTTAATTCTAGGTTTTTAATAGCAAATAAATTAATTAATTCTTGGATATACTTATCTTTTCTGTTAGTTTTCCAAGTATTAATTATTATATATATGCACCGCTTAAGTGTATTACGAAAATCATCTTCTTTATCATCTAAAAAAATCTTGTATATTCCAGGTATAGAATAACAATATTCTGAATCGAGTCCGTCTATAAATAAAGCTTTGAATTTGCGTAAAACTTCATCTGGCGACATTGTGTTGACAGCTTCTATGAAGAAAGTATAAACCTCTTCTTGTGCAATTTGCACATTTACCTGTCTAGAGTGAGACGTAATACAATGGGGATATTCCTGACTAATTGATAAACTATTAGCGGTCATTTCAGTTATCAGGATAAAAAGGTTTCATGTTCATATTATTACCAGCTTAACCTTGGTGAACAGTAGCATCAATCTATTCTTGAGAAATTCAGTAATCTTTTTACACAAATTTGATAAACTCCGGCTATAGATAAAGTATTAAAGATAAATTGTTTAATCCTTTATCAAATACTCCAGTGGAACTGCTTACTCTTATAGCGATTCTCATTTGCATAAGCTACATGGGTAGGGACACGGCATTACCCATAGGTGTCAACTTAAGCGCTTAACTGAAGGCTTGACTCACCCGCCTGGAACTAAAGTTCAAGGCTACAAGCTTTAGTCTACTTCAGTAGACTAAAGATTCTTGAGTATATTTATTTAGTCATCTGAAGATGACTTTTGCTATTAGCAAGGAACTTCAGTTTCTTGCGGGACATGACTTTTACGTTAAGTTCACACCAATGGGCATTACCGTGTTCTTATTCGTGTTCATCTGTAGTTAATTCTTTTTTCTGTACCTTATACCAATTCACGAAAACCTTGATACATATAAATTTATCGCAGGGGCATGGCAAAGACAAGCCCTTACTAGCGTATTTGTATCATTCATTATTAAAGTGAAATGGTATTACCCATGCGGGAACCCCTATAACCATCACAGCAAGTAAATAACTGTACAGGCGAGTTCATCTATTCATTATGTATGCGAAAAGACTCCTATACAAAATATGGGAGTCTTTTCATATGTCAGATGGGGGTGGAGGGACTTGAACCCACACGACCTATTACGGTCAACGGATTTTCATTCTCCCGCAGTTTTCACTGCTACCTGATGGCTTTAGCAAAGTCAGGATTTTGAGAATTGGACTCTCCCTTTACCCTCGGCTTAACGTTAGGGTAGCTCCCGTCGGGTCTCTGCACCTTCCCTTAATTTTGGATTTTGGATTGTCGACTAATCGCAAATCTAAAATCGCAAATCTAAAATTTTTGGGCTTGGCTCAGGATTGCCATGTCTGTCACCAGATTTAGGTTTCCCTGAGTTTGAGAGCTTTCACTTGAGGGATTTCTCCTTCAAGGCTCAGTTATCTAAGTCCGTAGCGTCTACCATTCCGCCACACCCCCGCAGGTGTTTGGCAACTAGTATAACTAGTTATTTTTTGGAGGCAGCAAATACCTCCTCATCTATTCCACCATCAATTGTGTCTTTTGTCCAACTAGATTGAAAATATTTTTTCCAGATTGGGCGATTGTTTTCTAGAGTTACAAGTTTTCCTTGTTTCCTCGTAATCAATCTGGATGAGTTTTCCATCTTGTCTTGCTAGAGCATTTTTTATGGCAGATTTAGTATCTTAGCATAATACTACCTTTTGTCAATCAATCTGGACATAAACGAGGAATTCTGGGGTAGTTATGTTGCAATACGCTTGGGTTAAGGCTAAAACTCTTTATCAAAGTCATTTTTTTTAACGACGAACCACAGAGGCGCAGAGAAGCCAGTGCGCCCTTGCGGTTCCCCGACTTGTTCGCGCAGCGTCTCCCCTTGGGAGAAGCAACTGGCGCGACACAGAGAGAAGAAAAAAATGCTTAACTGAACTGTATTGAGTTATGTTGACCAAGAGGCAAGGGAGCAGGGAGCAAGGGGAAGAAGACAAAGGCACAAGGAGAATTGGGGACAAGGGGAAAGACTTATTGCAAGTTCTCACTTCTTGTCCCCTTGTCTCCCCTGCCCCCTGCCCCCTGCCTCTTCTTTGAAAGCGTCATAACTATACTTTCCTCAGTTTCGCTCTTCAGCCTATGATGGAAAACAGATGCTTAAGACTTGAAAGTTTATGATTGTCGCCCTGCTGTATCTGATTTTGGCTGGAGCTTACCTTCTGGTAATCCCAATTGCTATTTTGCTGTACCTGAAGCAGCGTTGGTATGTAGCTACCTCCATCGAGCGTACCTTTATGTACTTTTTGGTGTTCTTCTTCTTTCCGGGTTTATTGGTTCTATCGCCGTTTCTAAATTTTCGACCCCAACGGCGACAAATTGAAGTTTAACTAAATTGGTAGGTCATAACTCTCATGCGACGGATTGACGCTATTGGAATTGGCTTGGGCGTTTTTATTGCTGGCGGCTTGGCTTATGTAGGATTGCAGCTAGTCGGTTTGGATAATCAGCAAGCTGGTATATGGAGCCAAGTCTTACTAGTCAGTGGGTTAGTTGGCTGGTTAGCCACCTATTTTTTCCGTGCGGTGGGACAAAAAATGACCTACCACCAACAACGGGAACAGTATGAGCAAGACTTCCTGCAAAAGCGGTTAGATGAGCTTACTCCCGAAGAACTAGCACGAATTCAAGCCCAAATAGAACAAGAAGAGCAATCTCAGGTGTAAAGTTATCATTGGTCAGTTGTCGTTTGTCTTTTGTTGAGTTACAAATGACCAACGACTAATGACCAATGACTAGTACCGCAAGGCGGAAGTCAAAAGTTAACACTGAGCGAAGTCGAAGTGTCACGCATAATTCTATTACAAGCTTTTGCACCATTTGAAATGGTATGTTTATTTACGCCGTGCTGTACTAGTGACTAATGACTGCGATTTCTGATTGCTTTGAAACCCTTGGGCAAAATGGTGAGTGCGCTTTAATTCCGTTTATTACTGCTGGCGATCCAGATTTAGAAACAACAGCAAAAGCGTTGCAGGTTCTAGATCGTGGTGGAGCCGACATTATAGAACTGGGTATACCCTATTCCGATCCTCTAGCTGATGGGCCAGTAATTCAAGCTGCTGCTACTCGCGCCTTGCAAAGGGGTACGAAATTAGAGCAGGTGCTAGAAATGTTGCAAGGGATTACTCCCAAATTGCGATCGCCTATTATCCTATTTACCTACTACAACCCAATTCTGCACCGTGGAATTGAAAAATTCCTCTCTTCAGTTGCTGCTGCTGGAGTCGCAGGATTGGTAATACCTGACTTACCCTTAGAAGAAGCAGCAGGCTTGCTCCAACCAGCTAGTGAGATGGGAATTGATGTAATCTTGTTGGTAGCTCCCACCAGTTCTGCCCAACGGATAGAAGCGATCGCTCATTCTTCTCAAGGTTTTATTTATTTAGTCAGCGTCACAGGGGTAACAGGGGTGCGATCGCAACTGGAAATCCGGGTGTCCGATTTACTCAAACAAATTCGTGGTGTTACTGATAAACCCATCGCTGTAGGCTTTGGGATCTCCGAAGCTGCACAAGCCTATCAGGTAAGGGAATGGGGCGCAGATGGAGTGATCGTAGGCAGCGCTTTTGTGAAACTGTTAGCCCAAGGCACACCAGAGCAGGGACTTTCGGCGATCGCCCAATTTTGCCAAAGTCTCAAGGCTGCCATCAAGACCACCAGCACCAGCACAAATACTCCTGTTGATTAGACCAATAAAGTAGATTAAAAAAGTATAACAGCGCAGTTTTTCTATGCTTGTTTGGTAGACAATTTGACCGTTATGGTTTTGAATATTAACATCAGATATCATCATGTAAAAAAACTAGCTGATCCGGTCGCTTATAGTTTGAGTATTATGTGAAGTCAAGTAGGCATAATTTATGAGTGTGAGAGTGAGTCAATCACAAATGGTTATAATTAGGTCGCAATTGAGGAGCAAAGGCGATGAGTGAGAGTATGGCGTTTATCGGTGGGGTTGCTGTAGCTGGGCTGGCGGCTCTCGTATTGCTCAAAGGAACAAATACCCCCCTACAGCCTAACTTTGCTGTTGCTCCGCAAATGCCAGGGACTGTAGTAGCGCCGGGAATGCAGCCACAATTGTATCCTTATGGGCCTTATGGACAACCAATGTATCCCGGTCAGGTTCAGCCACCGACTGCTCCCAATACTGACCAGCGTCTGGAGATGGAGAAGCTGAACACGCAAATGCAGCTGGAGCGTTTAAAAAACGACAATGAACAGCTGAAGTTGCAAAATCAACAGCTCCAAGGTCAAGTTCAAAATTTCAATACTCAGCAGCAGTGGCAACAAGCCCAGCAGTATAACCAACAAAAATCAACAGCACTCCAGCCGCAAAATTCTTGGTGGTCTTCACCTGTGCTTTGGGCTGTGGGAGGCGCAACTCTCACTATTGGTGGTGGTGTTGTCGTCGCTGGGGTATTGGCTTTATTCTCACCACGGCAGCGTCCAGCCCGTACTGTACAAGTGATTCACCCCTACCAAGGAAATACGCCGCCCTTGGTTCCAGTCCGTCGCGCTGAGTTTCTGCCTGCTTCGCGGATGGAAGCAAGAGGAGTTGAAGCCCCAGAATACGACGAAATGCACTAGTGGGAAATATTTGTTACTAGAAATAGCAATTACTACAATTGTGAGTAAGTGTAAGTAAAAAATGTTGGACAAAAGCATTTAGGTGAAAAGTATACAGGTTAGCACTGTTAAATTCTCACCTAGATGCTTTGCTTTTACATAAATTATTAATCATTCAAAAACAGCCGTTTGAAGTTCAGAGGGATTAAAAAAATTGTCAATCTTGAAGCTGGGATGAATTTTTTGGAAAATTTTTATGCTTTGCATGAAGAATAGATATAAATGTTGCAAAAGTTACTAATATATCATGGAAATCTACGTTGGTAACAACACTTAGTTTGTATGAAAAGGATACATCTAGCTTTTGCCACAGCATCAATTCTTGCTTTGTTAAGCCTTGACACGCAACAGGCAAAGGCTATTACAATTTTCACTTCACGTACTGATTGGAACACCTCTGTCTCAGGAAGTGACACATTCGTTGAAGATTTTGAAAGTTTTACTTCTGATACAGAATTCAGAACCACCCCTATTGACGTTGGAGAGTTCACACTCCTTCAAGTCGGCGATAATCGTGCATTCCGCAACTTGATTGAGGTGCCCCTTTTCCAGTACGACGACAATAATGGTACAAACCATGCCTCAGTATTCACTGATTTTGGGGCTACCAAAGTAGACTTAACTTTAAATACTCCAGTTTTTGGATGGGGAGCAGATTTCTTTGATGCAAATGATGGAGAAGGACTGAATTTAGACCTTGTATTGGATATAGGTGGAGTTTTGGACACCATTCCGGTAACAGTCAACGATGGCTTCTTTGGGTTTGTTACTAATCCTGTAGAAGACATTCGTAAAGTGACTTTCATATCACGAACTGACAATTTGGAAGGAGGAGAAGGTTTCGGATTGGACAACGTGACTGGGGCTATATCTAAGGGACGAACCATACCTGAACCTGCTTCTGGATTAGGTTTATTAGCGTTTGGCGCTTTAGGTGTTGGTTCACTACTGAAGCGCAAACAGCAGTACAAAGTCAGAGCGAAAGTGTAAACTAACAACGTTAGTATAGCTTCCACAGTTTCCTTATCTTCGTGTCTATTGGTAATAAATAAAGGTAATAAAATTATCTATTATTCATTATCAATAGATGTTTAAACAGGATGGTTAATCAACTTTGATATTACAAACCGTCTTTCGGAGCTTCTGTAGCATTATGACTCTCTTTAGTGGCAGGTTGGTTACTATCGGGAAGTTTCTGTTGGGTATTCTTTTGATTACCTTGATTTTTTAGCTCAGTAAGTGCCTGTTTTGCCAGATTTTCGGCTGCTTGTTTAAATAATGGTTCTATTCTATTTCGCCAATATTGAGTATTAGGCAACTTTTCTGGATGGTTTCTATAATCTAAAACTTTATCCCATTTACCATCATCTATTGCTTTGTTGATCTCATCAGATAATGCCTCTGCCTTAGCCCAATCTTCTTGCCACTGGGCAATTATTTTGCCCGTCTCTTGGATACCAGAAGCAGCATTTGCTGGAATCGATCTTAAAAGTGCGATCGCTCTAACTATATCTCCTGATTCATACTTCTGTCTTGCTTGTTCTATAATATTAACACTGTTATCACTAGGCTGCGATCGCTCTGTTTTCCCAGCATCGTCAGTTGACCCTTTCGGCTTTTCGGGTAATGCAGTTACTACATCCCTAGATTTTGGGTTTGCCTTGGGAGCCGGTCGAGTTGCAATCAACCTACTATCATCTACAATCGTAGTTGCAATGCCTTTTTCGCGCAGGCAAGAAGCCCATTCTTGATTATTGGTTATCACATTCGAGCGTGCCCAAGCCAATTGACCAGATTTAAGTTTAACTTCTATCCAACCTCGTTTTGTCCGTTTGCCAGTCACCTCGAAACTGGTGTTATCGGCAACTGTTTGCACAATATTATCAGAATTTATCGAACTAGGTTCAGAACGAATATTAGAATTTCTGACGACAACAGCCGAGCATTTGTTTGCTAAGGCAGTATCGTTACCTGTAAAATTAAAAACTGAATTTTTCACATTTGGATATACATTTGCTACCAAAGCAGCCGCACCACCTACCAATAATATGCCAATTAATATCGGCCATGGGTCGGATTTGTCAGAGTCTTTACGCGCAGGTTTAGCGGGGACAGGATTTGCTGGTGCAACTGCAACAGTTTGCAGCCGAGATACTTGAGGCTGGGATTTAGCTGCTTGGTAACTGGAATTTTTGGCGGATTCTTGAGGTGTGGAAAGTGCTGGTACTGGATTAATCGCCTCTTTACATGCTTGCAGTGCTTGCGTGGCGTTTAGGTAGCGGTCTTTGAAGTGATAACGCACCATCTTGGTCAACACTGCCGCCAGCCGATGGTTCACGGTTACTGAATGACGCCAGATGATTTCCCCCGTTTCTGGGTCTTCTTGCAATTCTGTTGGTGATAATCCTGTTAGTGCTTGAATGGCGATAATGCCGAGGGAATAGATATCACTGTTGGGGCGGGGTTTACCTTGCCCTTGTTCTGTGGGCATATAGCCAGGAGTGCCAATAACTACTGTAGCAGAGGGTTGTCCGCCCACTGTTACCAGTTGTGTACGCAGTTGTTTCACTGCCCCAAAGTCCACTAAAACTAACTTATTATCTGAGGCGCGACGGATGATATTATCCGGTTTGATGTCGCGGTGAATCACGCCTTGGCGATGGACAAATTCGAGAATTTCCAGAACTTCTTGCAATAGTTGAATTACTTGGCTTTCACTCCAGCGCTTACCAGATATAAGTTCCTCAGCTAGGGTATGTCCTTCAATATATTCTTGTACTAAATAAAATTCTTGGTTTTCGTCAAAGTACGCCAGCAGCCTGGGTATTTGGTCATGATTGCCCAGTTTTTCTAAAGTTTCAGCTTCGCTGTTGAACAGACGTTTAGCAGTATTAAAAACTCTAGGGTCAGTTCCGGGTTTGAGGTGCTTGACAACGCAGAGGGGATTGCCTGGCCGCCTAGTATCTTGGGCAATGTAGGTTTGACCAAATCCTCCCATTGCGAGGACTCGAATTACTTGGTAACGATGGTCTAGTAGCTTGCCTATCATGTTCACTCCCCAGAGTTATTACCTAATTTTCCAGCTGGTAATAAATATCTCCAAATTTTCTTCAATGAAATCCGCTATCTTGAGAAAAGATTTAGATTAAAAACGCAGCTTTTTAATAAACGCAGACTGTTTATTTTTCTTTTAGTGCCCCTGTTTACTACCAATGCCACCTAAAATAACAAACTCAGTTGCATGGCAGCAGGCTGAAATCCTCATGCAGCCTGCTTTCATTCGCGTTATCGACAATATCCGCAAGTCCCTTGATGAATCTTCCTGGACGGGAACTTACCACGATGTCTTGATTTGGCCGCCTAGCACCACTGATGAAATCAAAGCATTGGTGACTGAGTTGTTGCAAGAAATGGAAACTGCAACACCCCAAGAAGCAGATGAAATCAGAGAGACTCTGGCTCGTCTGCCGATGCCCCATCCAGGATATCATCTACGTTTGCAGCGTCAACAGCAAGAAGCGAGTATCGATTTGTGGGAACTGTGTTACGAAGTGTGTTTTCTTGAATACACCCCAGAGAAGGAAGTTGCTGTTATTGATACTAGTTTAATTGATGAACTGGGTGAAGTCGATTGGCTGCGTTTGGATGGTAAGGCCAAGGAGTTAGTTGAGGAGGCGTTTGCTAAATTGCCAGAGAGTTGAAGCCCTCAAAATAGAATACACGAACAAAGCCCAACTGCGTGGGCTTATGAACTAAGGTGAGGCTTTTTCAGACTGTTTTAGCCACCTATCTAACAGTTTATACTGGCTTCCAAGTATTTAAAGATGCTTGAATAGGAGGAAATTCGCTCAAATATTTATTAAGCTTTGCTTTCTGAGCTTCAACGGTTGCAAGAATTTGCTCTTTTTCGGTTTCTCTAGTTTCCCGTTCTCTCAACACACAGTCAAACTGCTCTTTAAACCTATTCATATAGGCATTAATTTGCTGTTCTGCATCTTTGAAGTCTTTTGCTACCTGTTTATCAATAACTCGCTCTAGTAGGTGTTGGTTTCTCGAAACTTGTTCATCTATCTTTTGCTGAATTAATCTTGCTGTTTCTTTTAAGTCAATGTCATAAACATCTCCTCGAATCGGCACATCAACATAATAATCAGGTTGACAGCAACTACCACTTCTCTTTTCTGGTGTTTTTCCAATAATGACATCTTGTTGATGTTGAATTACTGCGTCAATACCTTAATAACAACAGGTTCTCTTTGCCCCTGTCGATACTCTAGCAATCTTGGTGTAGCTATAGTGTAAATTGGTCGGATATCAGTACGGCAGATTGTACACGCTTCTGCTTCACTTGCCAAAACATCAGCACCAATCACAGCATTCAAAAAAGTACTCTTGCCAGCTTTCATTGCTGCAATCACAGCTACCTGATACTTCTGATCTTTCAATGCCTGTAAAGCTTTGTTGATATTATTCTCGACACTCTGCAAACCTTTGGTATCGTCTCCTTCGCTGAGGCGACCTTGGCGAATTTCCTGAAGGTACTGTAAAAGACGTGTGCCAGTGTTGTATATGCTGTCGTGCGCTGCTTGGAACTGTTCAGAGGACATAATTTATGTGAGGGAAAGTTTAGCTAAAGCACGTACAGCTTCAATTACTAATGAAAATATTTGCCTCAGTGATTACACTGTCATACTAAAGGCGATCGCAAGTTGTTAACAAAATTGCGATGTTGGTAACGGCAGCTTCTCCATTCATCTGCATATATAGAAAATGAAATAGGAAGCGTGCTAGTATCAGGCAAAACGGAGCCAGTAAAGGATATATGCCAGAAATCAACTTAGATGAAATTAAACTTAAAGAACTGTTGAAAACAGTAATTGTTGAGGTACTTCAAGAGCAGAAAGAAGTACTTTATGATTTATTCGCAGAAATTATGGAAGATATAGCCTTAGAAAGGGCTATTAAAGAAGGTGAAAATACTGAAACTGTCAGCCGCGAAGCTATTTTCAAAATTTTGGATAGTAAAGGATGAATATAGAGTTCAGAAAAAGCTTTGAAAAAGATTTAAATAATATTCGGGATGAAGCCTTACTTAAAAAGATTAAGGCGGTTATTGAAGAAGTAGAAAACGCCGAAAATCTATCAAATATAAGTAATATTAAAAAACTCCAAGCTGATGGTAACTATTATCGCATCAGAATTGGAGACTACAGAGTTGGAATTGCAGTATCAGAGAGTGTAGTGCTTTTTTTAAGGGTATTACACAGGAAAGATGTTTACAGGTACTTTCCGTAGTGTAAACCTAACCCCTTTCACCCCTACGCCGCCCTTACAAAACCTCAAACTCTTCTACAGTTATCCCAGCTTGTCGTAAAATACTGCCCAGCGTACCGATAGTAATTTCTCGATGACGAGGCATAATCGCAGTACGGGTTCCTTCATCGGTAGATTTGGCAAACTTTACGTGATATCATGTCCGCTTGATTGCTTATTAAACCCGAAGAACCCCACCCCGCCAAAGCGTAGCTTTGTCTCCCCTCCCCGCAAGCAGGAGGGGCTGGGGGTGGGGTGTAATGGCTGTGGTTAGCATAACTATTTATGCGGACATGATATGACTACTCTTTTGGCTAACTTCCCCAAAGCCTGCTGCTTCTAATCTACGCTTAACCTCACGATAAGGTAATGGTTTAAGCGGCACCTATTTCTACCTGAAGTGTCTTAATTTGAGGAAGAACAGTAGCTACTGGTGGTTCAAAATGCAGTGACAAAGCTTCTTCAAGATTAGCCAATGCCTCAGTTTCAGTCTCGCCCTGACTAGCAATATCAATCTCTAAGCATTGTGCCACAAACCAGTTACCTTCCTGCCATACACTTGCAGTAAAAGTTCGTTTCATAAGTTTTTATTGTTCGGCACTTTCTTTTGATTTGATTATACGCTACAAGAAAACCGGAGATGCATTGAAGCCGCAAACGCTTATTTGCTAAGATTTCCAGTGCGACAACATTGAAACAGGGCAACTTCTCATCACCATGCCAACATCTACAATTGACGATAAAGACGCAGCAGCTATCCAAGCCGCCAGAGTTGGGGTTGCAATATGCGATCGCACCGCCTGGGGACGCATCAAAGTGTCTGGCGACGATCGCCTCAATTTCTTACACAACCAAAGTACTAACAATTTCCAAATACTCAAGCCTGGACAAGGTTGTGATACTGTTTTCGTCACTTCCACAGCCAGAACAATTGATTTAGCAACCGCCTACGTTAGAGAAGATGCAGTAATCCTGCTAGTTTCACCCAACCGCCGCCAATATCTCATGGAATGGCTGGATAAATATATTTTCTATGCCGATAAGGTGGAATTATCTGATATTACAGAATACACCAACACCTTCAGCCTCATTGGCCCAGGAAGCGACGCTGTTTTAGAAAAGTTGGGTATTGGCGAACTCATCGGGCAACCTTACGGTAGTCACAAAGTATACACCATTGCTTCGGCTGAAGGAGTGCGGATTGCTGTGGGTAGTGGGTTAGCCGCTCCCGGATACACCTTCACTTTCCCCTATACTGATAAATCTTCGGTGTGGAACAAATTGTTAGAAGCCGGGGCGGTAGAGATGAGCGATCGCGCCTGGGATGCTTTGCGAATATTACAAGGCCGCCCCGCCCCAGATGCAGAACTCACAGATGATTACAATCCTCTGGAAGTTGGTTTGTGGCAAACAATTTCTTTTACTAAAGGTTGCTATATTGGGCAAGAAACTATCGCCCGATTAAATACATATAAAGGTGTAAAACAACACCTTTTGGGTATACGACTCAGTGCCCCTGCGGAAGTTGGAAGTGCGATCGCAGTTGGAGATGAAAAGGTCGGCAAACTTACCAGTTACACAGAAACCACTGATGGTTACTTTGGACTAGGTTACATTCGCACTAAAGCTGGTGGCGTGGGGTTGAAAGTCAAAGTGGGAGAAACAGAAGGTGAAGTTATAGAAATCCCGTTTGTTTCTCATGATTACCCATAAGTAATTCAAGTCAAAATATCTTCTTTATTCCTAACGCCGTAACAAAATTCATCTACCCAAGAAGCTATACTACGGGCATTTGTGGTTGGTAGATTCACTTTGCTCTTAACATCTTGTGGTTGAATATTCGGATGTTTGCCGTTGCTTTTAACCTCAGTAGTAGTTGCTAGCGATCGCACTGGTTTACCATTACTAGAAATCTCAGTGGTAATTGCCAATGATGCGCCCACAGGGATTCGGCTAGATGGCGCGTTGCTCTTAACTTCGGTAGCTAATGCCATAGATGGCATAATTTTAGCTTTGCTGTTAACCTCACTGGTCATTGTCGCCGATGCTCCTGAAGGTAACTGACCAGAGTGCCAGCGTACTGGTTGATATTTCCTTAGCAAACCGGAGGATGGCGTTTTTGCCGGAGTATCTGGAGCAATTTTAGTTGCATTTGCTACTATCAACTCAGGTTTGCGTGTGCGAACTACCTCAGTAGTAGCTGTAAATGATCGCACAACTTGATCGGCGCGTGGCAAGTTGGAATCTAGAGTATTGGCAAGAGAATGAGAGGCAATCTTGCTGGCAGTTACAACCGATGACAGATATTTATCCTCAGAATGCTTCTCTGGCGACTCGCTTTCAACTTGGGTTATAGCCATAGAATGGTCTGATTTTATTAAACGTAACTCTTCATCAGGACTGAAGTTAAGACCTAAAGCGGCGACTATTTTATCTGGATCGTTATTCAGATCCAGCATAAAAGCAAGTATTTCATCAAACTGGGGTTCTAAAACAGACAGTGTTGCCAAAATAAAACCGGACAAAGGACGGCGCAGACCATCGTAAGTGCCCCAAATTCGCATTTTGACCAGCCAGGAAATATTTTGCTCGTAGTAACTTAGCCACTTTTGTTTTAAGGATTGACGCAGCTGTTGGATATTCATTGGATGCCTCACTTCAGTCAACAAGATTGCAGAGATTGATATTATTAATTAGTTTGATTTCTGGGGATGAAACCGATAATAGAGCATCTGTTGGACTCTTTGACCACCTAGCAAATGATTTTCTATCAGTAGAGATACTTCATCGGGTTGAACGCCGCTATACCAGACCATATCGGGTAATACCAGCACCATCGGCCCATTGCCACATTGTCCCAAACAGCTGCTAGCCGTTACTGTTACACCAGGGATTGGCAAGGCTGCAAAAGCTGCTAAAACCTTAACTGCACCTTGCTTTTTGCAAGTGCGATTTTGACAAACCCGCACACATTTAGGAGAAGAGGGTTGGTCTGTTGTAGGGAAGTTTGATGGTTGAGCTATGTTTGACATTTTTTAACGAACCACAGAGGCGCAGAGGAGAGGGAGATGAGGGAGATGAGGGAGATGAGGGAGATGAGGGAGATGAGGGAGATGAGGGAGATGAGGGAGATGAGGGAGATGAGGGAGATGAGGGAGAATAAATAACCCATGCCCCATGCCCAATGCCCAATTCCCCATAACTAATCTATTGAAAGTCCTTTTGAGGCTAGCCATTCAGCGTTAAATATCCGCGACTGATAGCGGGAACCACTATCACATAAGATGGTGACAATGGTATGTCCTGGCCCCAACTGTTTCGCTAGGGCAACAGCTGCGCCAACATTAATACCTGTTGAACCGCCCATTAATAGCCCATCTTTCCTCAGCAGTTGGTAAACTACCCGTAAAGCTTCTTGGTCATCGATTTGAATCGCATCATCAGCAGGTGCGCCTTCCATATTGGCTGTGACACGACCATTGCCGATGCCTTCGGTGATGGAATTTCCTTCTATATTGATTTCGCCGGTTTTGACATAGCTATAAAGTCCACTACCCAATGGATCGGCAACAACGCATTTAATCGCCGGATTTTGTTCTTTCAAGTACAACGCCACACCAGCATAAGTACCACCAGTACCAGTTGCAGCTGTCCATGCATCTATTTTACCATCTGTCTGTGTCCAAATTTCTGGCCCTGTGGTTTCGTAGTGGGCGCGACGGTTGGCTAAGTTATCAAACTGATTCGCCCAAATAGCGTTTTCCAACTCAGCAGCGACTCTGCCAGATAGTTTGACGTAATTGTTTGGGTCTTTGTAGGGTACAGCAGGAACGGGACGAACTTCTGCGCCTAGTGCTGTCAGTGCGTCTATTTTTTCTTGTGACTGAGTATCGGGAATAATAATTAGGCATTTGTAGCCTTTGGCGTTGCAAATATGCGCCAGCCCAATGCCAGTATTACCAGCAGTTCCTTCTACAACTGTGCCACCGGGTTTGAGTAAACCTTTCTCTTCTGCATCTTCGATGATATAAAGTGCGGCGCGGTCTTTGACGGAACCGCCAGGATTGAGAAATTCAGCTTTAGCGAGGATTTCACATCCTGTTTCTTCACTGAAACTGTTTAAGCGAATCAGAGGTGTGTTGCCAACAGCACCGACGAAGCCATTCTTAATATCCATTTTGACTGTACCTGTGTGAGTATCTATAAAAATTTTGGCTTATAGCGGTGGCATAATTTACAACTGATTTGCCTAAAATCAAATGATGCGTACACTACCAAACTTTACTCATATTCAGAACAAACCCAGGCAATACTGATTCACCGCTAACAGTCGCGGGATTTTCCAAACATTCCTCTGGTACACCAGGACGATAAATATAGACTCGGCGATGCTTGCGGTCAATTAGCAAGCCTAGCTGTACTCCTGGCTCCCTCATATATTCCTCCATTTTTTCCTTCAACGGTTGGAGGTTATCAGAAGCCGACCTTAGTTCAAGTACAAAATCTGGACAGATGGGGGCAAATCTTTGCTGTTTTTCTGGGGAGATAGCATTCCACCGTTCCAGTTTAATCCAGGAAGCATCAGGCGTAGACACGGAGTGGCTTGTCGTCAGACATCGCTCTGCACCCGTTGAGAGCTTAAATCCTGTGCTGGAATCAAAACAAATACCTGTCCCGTCTTTTTCTGCCCAAACTCCTAGCTGTAAGGCAACGTTGAAGTTACGATTACCCGTCTCTGAACCAGTGGGGGACATAATTGATATTTCTCCAAATTGATTCCGCTCAATGCGTAATTCACGATTAACCTGACAAAGGTCAAAAAACTGCTCGTCTGTCATTTGCATTGAGGGAGGAATTTGCACAACTAAAGGGGATGAAAACATGATGATTTCCTCTAGGTTTTGCTGTCTACCCGACTGGCTTGTATTTCTTATTCTCTCCCAAACCATTGTTACTGTTGAATTCAGCAAGCATTAACTGGGGATTCTACTAATGATTTAAGACTTAGGTATTCATTTGCTCCTACCACACTTTATTCAAATTCAGAACAAACCCAGGTAATACCGATTCATCGCTAACAGTCGCGGGATTTTCCAAACATTCCTCTGGTACACCAGGACGATAAATATAGACTCGGCGATGCTTGCGGTCAATTAGCAAGCCTAGCTGTACTCCTGGCTCCCTCATATATTCCTCCATTTTCTCCTTCAACGGTTGGAGGTTATCAGAAAGCGACCTCAGTTCAAGGACAAAATCTGGACAGATGGGGGCAAATCTTTGCTGTTTTTCTTGGGAGAGAGCATTCCACCGTTCCAGTTTAATCCAGGAAGCATCAGGCGTAGACACGGAGTGGCTTGTCGTCAGACATCGCTCTGCACCCGTTGAGAGCTTAAATCCTGTGCTGGAATCAAAACAAATACCTGTCCCGTCTTTTTCTGCCCAAACATATAATTGACCAGCGATGCTGAAGTTACGATTACCTGTCTCTGAACCAGTGGGGGGCATAATTGATATTTCTCCAAATTGATTCCGCTCAATGCGTAATTCACGATTAACCTGACAAAAGTCAAAAAACTGCTCGTCTGTCATTTGCATTGAAGGAGGAATTTGCACAACTAAAGGGGATGAAAACATAATGATTTCCTCTAGGTTTTCCTGTCTACCCGACTGGCTTGTATTTCTTATTCTTACGCAAGTCATTCTTTTGGTGAGACGGTAATATTCGTTTTCGCCACAATTTTCTGGAAAGCAGGTGTATTTTGTGGTATTTAACTCCAACTTAAGTTTAGCAGGCAATGAAAATTAAAATAGTAATTTTACTGGGGTTGTTAAATATTTACGTGAGTTACGATACAGCATGAATAACGAGCGAATACTAACATCTTTTCTTTGTCTTAGACGGGGTGGATACTGATGACATCTGAAAGCGAGCGTGAAAAAGAACTTGAACACCGAGAACGTATATTACGAGAACGAGAAGTTGAATTGCGGCTCCGGGAAATGGAAAGTAACATCTATGCTACCGATGCGGTTTTTCATCAAACTGTCAAGCATCAACCAGAAAATTCCCAGAAACCTTGGATGAAAAAAGTGATTCTGGGTGGGAAGCTGTTTGTTCTTGGTGTGGTAGCGCTGGTTGCAGTGAGGTTAGCCTCAGTGCTGGCTGGGTTTATCATTGTTGGTGCGCTGGGGTGGATGTCTTACAAATTATTTTTGGAATCTAAAAAAACCAATCTTTAATTAAGGTGTATTGTTATGACTGATCAAGTAGCAAATGACAGATTTATCCAAGATTTAGAGCGAGTTGCTCAAGTGCGATCGGAGATTTCTGTGTGTTTAAGTAAATTAGCCCAAACAATTAATCAAGCTGAGTTGGCTGGAGACTCTTCATCAGGTAAACTCAGTTTAGAGCGAGATATTGAAGATATTACAATAGCTAGTAAAAACCTCCGGCAAGGTGTATTTCGCCTTTTGGTATTGGGCGATATGAAACGCGGGAAAAGTACGTTTCTCAATGCCTTAATTGGGGAAAACTTATTACCAAGTGATGTTAACCCTTGTACCGCAGTGTTAACAGTTTTACGCTATGGGCCAGAAAAGAAAGTTACCATTCATTTTAATGATGGGAAAAGTCCGCAACAGCTAGATTTTCAAAACTTTAAATATAAATATACCATTGATTCGGCTGAAGCTAAAAAACTAGAGCAGGAGAAAAAACAAGCATTTCCAGATGTTGATTATGCAGTAGTTGAGTATCCCTTAACGCTACTAGAAAAGGGAATTGAAATTGTCGATAGTCCAGGATTGAATGATACAGAAGCGCGAAATGAATTATCTTTGGGTTATGTAAATAACTGCCATGCAATTTTGTTTGTGATGAGAGCTTCTCAACCTTGTACCTTGGGTGAGCGTCGCTACCTAGAAAATTATATCAAAGGTCGAGGATTGACAGTTTTCTTCTTAGTTAACGCTTGGGATCAGGTGCGGGAATCATTGATTGATCCTGATGATGTGGAAGAATTAAAAGCATCTGAGAATAGATTGCGGCAAGTATTTAACGCGAATTTAGCAGAATATTGTACTGTAGAAGGTCAGAATATTTATGACGAACGAGTGTTTGAGCTTTCGTCAATTCAAGCACTCAGACGACGGTTAAAAAATCCCCAAGCTGATTTAGAGGGGACTGGCTTTCCGAAGTTTATGGAAGCGCTTAATACTTTTCTTACCAGAGAACGTGCGATCGCAGAACTCCGTCAAGTGAGAACCTTGGCAAGACTTGCCTGCAATCATACCCGCGAAGCAGTTGCAAGGCGCATACCATTACTCGATCAAGATGTAAATGAATTAAAAAAACGGATTGATTCAGTGGAACCTGAGTTTAACAAACTCACAGGTATTCGAGATGAATTCCAAAAAGAAATTATCAATACAAGAGACACTCAAGCAAGAACAATTTCCGAATCTTTTCGCGGCTACGTTTTAAATTTAGGTAATACTTTTGAAACCGATTTCTTGCGCTATCAGCCGGAATTAAATCTGTTTGATTTTCTCAGTAGTGGTAAACGAGAAGCATTTAACACCGCACTGCAAAAAGCCTTTGAGCAATATATCACTGACAAATCTGCTGCTTGGACATTAACTGCTGAAAAAGATATCAATGCCGCTTTTAAAGAACTTTCTCGGAGTGCTTCACAATATGGCGCGTCTTACAGTCAAGTCACAGATCAAATCACAGAAAAACTCACCGGACAAAACGTCAAAGTAAATGCCACTACTACAGCTGAAGAAGATAACTCTCCCAGCTGGGCAAAATGGGCAATGGGATTGTTATCACTGTCTAAGGGAAATCTTGCTGGTTTCGCACTAGCAGGAGCCGGATTTGATTGGAAAAATATCTTGTTAAACTACTTTACTGTAATTGGCATTGGCGGGATAATTACAGCAGTGACAGGTATTTTTCTTGGCCCCATCGGGTTTGCACTGCTAGGTTTAGGAGTAGGATTTTTGCAAGCAGATCAAGCGCGTAAAGAATTAGTTAAAACGGCGAAGAAAGAGTTAGTTAAACATCTCCCCCAAGTCGCACATGAGCAATCTCAGGTTGTATACAATGCCGTTAAAGAGTGTTTTGACTCTTACGAAAGAGAAGTGAGTAAGCGGATTAACGATGATATTGTATCTCGGAAATCTGAATTAGATAATCTAGTCAAGCAGAAACAAACCCGCGAAATAAATCGTGAGGGTGAGTTCAATCGTTTAAAAAATTTACAAGAAGATGTAATAGCTCAGTTGCAAAAAATCGAGGCGGCGTATAGCAATTTATTAGCTTATTATAGTTGATAATAGTTTATTACTCTCATTCCCAGATAGAAGCTAAAAATGCTTATAGGGAAGCTCTGAACTATGCCTCCCCTAACTATAAGTCAATACGATTCAGTTAACTATTTCTTTCTTCCCTTCGCGTTCTTTGCGTCCTTTGCGGTTCGTTAAAATAATTGACTTTGGCAATTAGCAACGAACCGCGAAGAGCGCAAAGGACACAAAGAAATAAAGAAAGGAACTTTGGCGCAACCTAAGAGGCTGTTTGAAAAGTAATTGGTTATGATTTTAAGTACTTCTAGATCCCCCCTAGCCCCCCTTAAAAAGGGGGGAACCGGAATCAAAGCCCCCCTTTTTAAGGAGAAGAATCAAAGTCTCCCAATTTATCGGGGGATTTAGGGGTATCTAAAACGTTTTGCTACCGACAAGAGGACTTTTCAAACATCCTCTAACAAAAAATAATGGTGTCAGAAGCTTAGTCTTAATAAGCTTTCCTATAAACGATAAATTGCTCAGTCCGAACTAAAATTTTATTATATGTTTAATTATGCCTAGCATAAACATAAAACGATATGCATGACTAGCTAGAAGCTGAGAACGAGGAACTATGCAACAACAGTATGAAGGTTATAAGGATTTAGCAGATTCTCTCAAATCTGCATCTGCATTACTGAATTTAGAACGCAAATCGCAACTGCATCAAGATATAATTACCATCTGCAATCATCTCGTTAATCCTAGCTTTCGGATTGCGGTATTTGGCCCCTTTAATCATGGCAAATCTACCTTACTTAATGCCATGCTAGGGAATCGCACCTTACCAATTGATTTAATTCCCACTACAGGCGCAGCGATTACTGTCAAGTATGGTTCTGATGTACGAACTCGCATCATGTTGGTAGATGGTACAGAAATATATCGCAGTGGCACAGAAATTTTACAGCAATTTGCTATTCTTGATGGCAATAGGCAGATGCGAAAAGATGTAGCATCTGTAGAACTTTTTTGTCCGCATCCCTTTTTAGAAACAGGTGTAGAATTTCTCGATTTACCAGGAACCAATGATAGAGATGAACAAGATAATTTGGTCAGAGAACAACTTTTAAGTGCAGATTTAGTTATACAATTATTAGATGCACGTAAGTTAATGACTTTAGGTGAGCGGGAGAACTTACGAGATTGGTTATTAGATCGCGGTATTAAAACAGTTATTTTTGTCGCTAATTTTCTTAACTTACTCGAACCCGACGAGCAAAAACAGGTTCAAAATCGCTTGCTGTTTGTTGCAGAAAGCTTTAGAGCCGAATTACCTCCAGGTTTTAGTAATTTATATCGCGTTGATGCTTTACCTGCTTTAAGAGCCAGGTTAAAAGGCGATGTTGCGGCTGCCAATAGTAGCGGGTTAGCGGCTTTTGAAACAGCTTTACAAAATATTGTGGGGATTTTGCAACCAGATCGTGGTAGTGTGCGTTTGCCAAGAGTGCAAGCGATCGCTTCTGAAATCCAATACTCATTAAAAGCTAAAATTGACCCGATTGCTCTTGAAATAAAATCCTTTGATGATAAAGAAAATACTAAAATTGAAATTAAACGAAAAGCCGCTAATTTAATCTATAAAGGTTTTTTTACTAGCGTGGGAGAGTTACGCGATTGGCTAGCATTACCCAATCTACTCACAAAATATCAATCTAATGCGGCAGTTGCATTGGCAGAAAGTAACTTTAAATATTGGCAAACAAATACTCTTAAAAAAGACCTGACACAATTACAATTTGCTGCGGTGAAATGGCTTTATCAAGCTTACGAATTTTTCCAAGAAGAGCGACCGCAAGATTTAATAATTCCCTTTCCTAGCGAACCACAAGTAATATTACCATCAAAGCCAAGTAATACTGATGATTTGAGCGAACCTGGTTCTATTGCTGTTGGTGGTGGTATTGGTTGGTTGTTAGGCGGCCCAGTTGGTGCTGCTGTCGTCGGGAGTATTTCTTATTTGCTAAATAAAAATATCCAAAAACAAGACGATCAATTAGCAAAGGAATCTTATCATCAGGAAGTTGCTAAACTTTGTATAACTGCAATTGAAGATTATTTATCTGGCTTCAGTACTCAAGGATTATCTATTTTGGCTGAATATGAACAGAAAGCCGAAAAAGTAATTTGTTTTGAAGTTAGTCAAGAACCACTAGAAATTACTAATAAACGTGAAAGTTTGCAGCAATTGCAAAACGGTTTTAATCAGTTGCTGCAAGAGTTAGAGAAAGTAAAAATATCCTCAAATCATCAACCTTATAAAGAAATACCTAAATACAGTAATACCAATAGAAAATATTCACCACAGCCAGAGAAAGTTCAAGGTTCTCCTAAAAAAGATACTGGTGTTAAGCAACAACAGGAAAATACTGCTAAGAATACTCAGACAAGGGTAAAATCTGTTTCTCCACCGCCAAAAGCTTCTCCCTCTCCACGTCCAGAAGAAGTGGAGACGAAATTTCGTGAGTGGGAACTCAATGAGGAAATAGCGCGGATGAAAGCAGAGATGCGTAGCCCTAAGGCTTGTCGTCAGACATCACCTGGTTCCCAAACTAGCAAACAGCAAAATACAACTCAAAGCAACAAAGCACCCAATCAACCAAAAACCCAGACGGAAAAATATAAGATTACTCGCGCCTATAGTATTTTAGGATTGCAAACAAATGCTTCTCAGGCTGAGGTAAAGCAGGCTTATCGAACTTTAGTAAAAAAATGGCATCCAGATTTGTTTGTTAATCAGCCACAACTGCTAAAACAAGCACAAGAGAAAATGCACTTAGTTAATGAAGCTTACACAACTTTGAGTGATAAATGAACAACAAGAACCCCTATTTATCAAGGAAGTTGGGGTTCTTTAGATTTCATCCTAATTTCATTTCTGGCTGCAAAGCTAAGAAGTAAATATAGAATTAGGAAACTGTTAGGTGAGATTTATGCAACTGCTATCTTTGAGGAATGGGTTTTTGGCGTTAACCTTGACTGCGATCGCTTCAGGCGGTGGGTTAATCACAGGCTGTACCAATACTGCTTCCCAGAACCAAAGCCAAGCCCTAAAGGAAACTGTCACTAATGCTAATGACAAGCAGATGATGAATCACGGTGGTGGCATGAATCACAGCATGGGAATGGATTTAGGCCCAGCCGATGCTAATTTTGATTTACGATTTATCGATGCTATGATACCGCACCATCAAGGGGCTGTGGAAATGGCGAATGTTGCACAGCAGAAATCAAAACGTCCTGAAATCAAAAAATTAGCAGACAATATTATCAAATCGCAAAACCAAGAAATCACTCAGATGAAGCAGTGGCGACAAGCTTGGTATCCCAAGGCGGGAGATAAACCAATGGCTTACAACAGTCAAATGGGCCACATGATGGAAATGTCGTCTGACCAAATGAAAACTATGATGATGAGTCAAGACTTAGGTGCAGCCGATACCGAATTTGATCTGCGCTTTATCAATGCGATGATTCCTCACCACGAAGGGGCTGTAACAATGGCAAAAAATGCCTTAAGTAAGTCTAAACGCCCTGAAATCAAGAAATTAGCTCAAGAAATTGTTAAAGCCCAAGATATAGAGATTAAACAAATGCAACAGTGGCGAAAAGCTTGGTACAACAAGTAATTCGTAATTCGTAATTCGTAATTCGTAATGACGCTCGTTCGCCTTTGGCGTCTCCCCTTGGGAGAAGACTCGCTAACGCTGCGCTAACGTAATTCGTAATATGGTTTTTGCGGAAGTTTTATAAGTATCTGTGTAAATCGGCAAGTAACCAATATGCATTTGCGGTTGGGAATTTCAGGTAAGTGTTTGGTTATTTCAGGAGCGATGTCTACAATCTGACTTTTCACGGTATCTGGAAAACCTCACTTCTATTTCTCTCTTCCTTTAAGGAGAGAGACTTTGAATTTTCCCCCTTCCCGCCACGGGTTGGGGGTTAGGGGGTTAGGTTTTTGGTGGACTTTTCCACATAACGTGAAAAGTCAGGTCTACGACGGGCTACGCCTACACAGCCCAATTTCATCCTAATTTCATTTCTTAATGAAAGACTGGGTAGTGAGACCGAACCACTGTATTTTCTCTGCCTCTGTATCCAAAGACTTTTGATAGCGATGCCTAACTCCTATTCCCAACCACTTACAGTTATTCGCTGTGTTTCTGGGACACTTTTCAATATTTTGTTACTTGCTAGTCCCGCAGTTGTTTTAGCTCACGCTGGACACGGAAATGAATTTCAAGGAGGAAGTGAAACAACTGGTGCTATTGGTTCTATTCAAGTTGATGCCCAAACAGCCAAACGGCTAGGAATTAAAGTTGAACCTGTCAAACGCCAGCAGCTAGCTGTTGGTATTAAAACTATTGGACAGATTGAAACTCTACCCAGCCAAAAAGTGGAAGTAAATACACCAATTTCTCAAGCGAAAGTGGTTGAGTTATTGGTAGAACCTGGTGTCATGGTGAAAAAAGGTCAACCAGTTGCCGTTATATCCAGCCCTGAACTGGTGGAACTGCGGGTTAACTCCCAGGAAAAACTTGCCCAAGGTCAGGCTGATTTACAGCAAGCGCAGGCTGATTTAAGGCTAGCTCAACAAAACCGCGATCGCTATCAACAAATAGCCGCAGCTGAAATAGCTCAAGCACAGAGCCAAGTGGCTTTTGCTCAAGAAAAGTTTAACCAAGATCAACGGTTAGTTAATGCTGGCGCTTTACCACGTCGTAACGCTCTTGAATCGGAAACTCAGTTAGCTCAAGCCAAAGCCGACCTTGCTAAAGCTGCCAGTCGTCGGGACGTTATTGAGGCAGAAAATCAGCTAAAACGCGCTGATTCAGCCGTTCAGGTAGCAAAGTCTCGTATCCAACTAAGTAATAGTATTTATCAAACTCGGCTTTCTCAATTAGGAAACCGCGCCAATGCTCAAGGACTTGTTACCGTGACATCTCCAATTTCTGGCAAAGTTGCCGATCGGGAAGTTACCCTCGGTCAATCATTTGAAGATGCGGGTGGGAAGTTGATGACAATTATCAATGACAGTCGCGTTTTTGCCACCGCGAATATTTATGAAAAAGATTTGAATCAGGTAAGAAGTGGTCAACAGGTAAGCGTTAAAGTTGCTTCTATGCCTAACCGTACCTTCGTCGGACGAATTACCCGAATTGGTTCTGTGGTGGAAGGAGAAACGCGAGTCGTACCAGTGCAAGCTGAACTGGAGAATTCTGGTGGAGTGCTAAAACCAGGAATGTTTGCAGAACTAGAAGTTGTTACAAACCAAACATCACCAGCCAGATTAGCAATTAAGAGCGCGGCTGTAGTTGAAGCCAATGGCAAACAACAGGTTTATGTACAAAATGGCAACGCCTATCAGCCTGTTGAAGTTACTTTAGGTCAAACCTCTGGGGATATGGTTGAGGTCAAAACTGGCTTATTCGAGGAGGATTTGATCGTGACTGTGCGATCGCCTCAGCTTTATGCTCAGTCTTTGCGTGGTGATACTAAGCCAAAAGTAGACGAACACACGGAAACTCCTAGACAGAGTACAACAGAGGCAGCACCACTGTGGCTGCTGGGAGCAGGAGGAGCAGCATTAGCCACAGTAGCTTTTATGGGAGGTGCTTTTTGGTCTAGTCGTCGCACCAATCAACTTCAACTAGCACAGCACAACATAAATAAACCACCCATTTGAAATGTCTAAAAACCTTACACCATCTTAATTACGAATTACGAATTACGAATTACGAATTACAAATAATGCTGAGTGCGATTATTAAATGGGCGATCGCTCGCCGTTGGTTAGTTATTCTGGGTGCAATTGTCCTAACACTTTGGATATTTCGGACAATTATCCAAATGCCGTTGGATGTTTTCCCCAGCTTTGCACCACCCCAAGTTGAAATTCAAACTGAAGCACCAGGACTAGCACCAGAAGAAGTTGAATCTTTAGTAACTTTACCAATTGAAAGTGCAATTAACGGTACTCCAGGAATTACAGCAGTACGTTCTTCTAGTGCGTCCGGAGTTTCCGTTGTCAAAGTAATTTTTAACTGGGGAAGTAATATTTATCAAGCTCGCCAATTAGTAACAGAGCGATTGCAACAGAGTTCTAGTAAGCTTCCTGAAGGAGTGGAAACGCCACAAATTTCCCCCACCAGTTCCCCCATTGGTACTGTACTGCAATACGCTTTCACTTCTGAAAATACTCCTTTGATGGAAGTGCGGCGCATTGTCGATTGGCAAGTAACAAATCGCCTTTTGGCTGTTCCAGGTGTTAGTCAGGTTATAGCGTATGGCGGCGATACTCGCCAATATCAAGTATTAATTGACCCAGAGAAGTTACAAGCATTTAATGTCACTTTAGAAGATGTGCAGGAAGCTGTATCTGCTGCCAATGTTAATGCACCGGGTGGCTATTTGATTACCCCCGATCGAGAAAAATTAATTCGAGGCATTGGACGGATTGAATCTATTGAAGAATTACAGCAGTCAGCAATTACTGCCCGCAACGGTACACCTGTGAAAATATCCGATGTAGCTGATGTCCAAATTGGTGCAGCTATCAAACGGGGTGATGGCAGTTTTAACGGTCGAAAGGCAATTATTGTGATGATTAATAAACAGCCTCAAGCCGATACTCCTACTGTTACCCGTGCCATAGAAGAGGCGATGTCAGAAGTAAAAACTGGCTTACCACAAGATATTAATATCACCCCTACCTTCCGACAAGAAAACTATATTGATTCTTCAATTGCCAATGTTAGAGAAGCTTTAATTGAAGGCAGTCTTATTGTTGCAATTATCCTCATTCCATTTTTGATGAATTGGCGTAATCTAGCTATTTGTCTAACTGCCTTACCTTTATCTTTACTAATAGGAGTATTGTTACTAAATTGGCTAGGACAAGGGTTAAATACTATGACTTTGGGAGGATTAGCAGTTGCAATTGGTTCAGCAGTTGATGATGCAATTGTCGATGCCGAAAACGTCTATCGTAACTTACGAGAAAACAAATACTCTTCTAATCCGCGCCCAGTTTTAGATGTGGTATTTGACGGTTGTCAAGAGGTACGCGATTCGGTATTTGGAGCCACCATAATTACCATAGTTGTCTTCTCTCCAGTTTTTGCTTTGGCTGGTGTAGAAGGTAGTATTTTTATCCCAATGGGATTAGGCTATATGGCGGCAGTTATTGCTTCTAGTATCACAGCATTAACGGTGACTCCGGCATTATGTGCCATCTTATTGCCTTACGGTAACTTGCCAGAAACCGAGCCTTGGATAGCAAGATTTTTTAAGAAGCTTTATCATCCCCTGTTAACATTTTCTCTGCGGCATTCTGGAATTATTTTAACCCTAGCTGCGGCCAGTTTAGTAGCATCTGCTGTGATTGCTCTCTCCTTTGGAAGAGTGTTTTTACCAGAATTTCAAGAGCAAACTTTGGTAAATACCCTGACTCTCTATCCTGGTGTATCTTTGGAAACTACCAATGCAGCTGGAGAAGCACTTCAAGATGCGCTGAAGGGAGACTCTAGATTTCCTTACGTGCAGTTGCGTTCTGGACGTGCGCCTGGTGATGCAGATGCAGCAGGGGTGAATTTGGGACATTTAGATATTGAGTTGAGTAAAGCGGGGATGGAAGATAGGGAGGCGAGTATTAAAAAGCTGCGGGAAGAGTTTGCTAAATTACCAGGGGTAGCGCCGAATATTGGAGGTTTTATCTCTCATCGGATGGATGAGGTTTTGTCTGGTGTGAGAAGTGCGATCGCTATCAAAATTTTTGGTTCGGAATTAGAAGAACTCCGCATCATTGGGAGCCAAGTAAATGAAGTAATGAAAAGTGTTAATGGGATTGTTGATTTACAACTTGAGCCTCAAGTACCAGTGGAACAAATACAAATTAAGTTCAATCGCCAAGCCGCTTCTCGATATGGTTTAACGGTAGGAAAACTTTCCGAAATTATTGAAACTGCCCTCAATGGAAAAGTAGTTTCCCAAGTTTTGGAAAAACAACAAACTTTTGACTTAGTTGTGTGGTTAAAACCAGATGCACGTCAAACTTTGGATACCATTGGCAATTTATTAGTTGATACTCCTGATGGTCAAAAGATTCCTTTAGCACAAGTTGCCATAATTAACAATGGCTCAGGGCCTAACACTATCAATAGAGAAAATGTTTCCCGCTTGATTGTTGTTTCTGCTAACGCTAGCGGTAGAGATTTGCGCTCTATTGTCAATGAAATTCGAGATAAAGTTAACCAACAAGTGCATCCTCCCTCTGGTTACTATATTCAATATGCAGGGCAATTTGAGGCGCAAGAACGAGCCACTCAGAATATCTTAATTTCCAGTGCGATCGCCTTTGTCGTCATTACAGTAATTATGTATCTTTCAGTCAAATCTATTCCTTCTACCATCATGATTATGATTAACTTACCTTTGGCATTGGTGGGAGGAGTATTTTCAGTAGCTTTGACAGATGGTGTGATTTCTATTGCTTCCTTAGTTGGCTTTATCACTCTATTTGGAGTTGCTACTCGTAATGGTTTGCTACTGGTAGATAATTACAATACCAAATTTGCTGTTCGCAAAGCGTCCCGTAGGGAAGGAGTGCCTCTTAAAGAAGTGCTTATTCAAGGTTCAATGGAAAGGCTAAACGCCATTTTGATGACAGCTTTTACCTCAGCTTTAGGATTAGCACCATTAGTAGTTGAGAGTGGCCCTGGTAAAGAAATTTTGCAACCCCTTTCGATAGTAGTGTTAGGTGGCTTGTTTACCTCTACAGCATTAACACTGTTAGTTATTCCAGCTTTGTATTCTCAGTTTAGGAAGTTTTTGGTTCCTAAAGATACTATATCAGTACAAAAAATTTATGTAGCTAAAACCCCAGTATCATAAATGGGTTTTTATATTTGTTTATTATTTGTGACCCGGAGGAAATTAATGATTTCACTAAAATCAAGCTTGATTGTTATAGGAAGTGTAGGGCTGCTTTTTTTTGGAGCTTGTAGTAACAGTAATCAAGTAGCTACTACCGAAAAAAGTCCAGCTATTTCTACCTCAAATCCAGCTTCGCCTGCTGGCAAAACATCTAGCCAGCATGGTGAATCTAAAGGAGGTCAAGTTGTGGAAACAGGAGCCTATCATTTAGAGTTTGTAGCTGAGAAAGAAGCTAATGGAACTCACATGGATTTTTACTTACAAAAAGGCGACAATCACGAAGCAATATCTAATGCCAAAGTTAAAGCTCAAGTTCAGACACCTGATGGAAGCCAGAAAACTTTAAACCTTACTTATGACCAAGAAGGTAAACACTATACTGTTTTGCTACCAGAAAAATCTTCTGGTCAATATCAAGTGAAGATGCTTGTGGATGTTGACGGCAAAAAAGTAGACGGTCGTTTTAGTTTTAATAAGTAAATCTGCAAGCAATTCTCAGAGGATGTCTTAAAAGTATTGGGCGAATATAATTCAATATGGGTTAAGGATAATCTTAGGTTGGGTTGAGGAACGAAACTAAACCTACCTAGCTTAAGCTTTTTAGAACTAACTAAACCGTATTAGAATATAATTCGCTACTACACAAGTAAAATCTACCTGCGTGGAATAACGAAAAAATTAAATTTTTTAAACCTGCATAAGTAGGTTTTCTTAGTGTAGCCGTCATTTCCAATCGTCAGCTATTTTTTTAAAAGTGGGACGCACCTAAATTTCATCTTGATTTCATCTATCTCTATCAAGCTAGTTAATAGCAGATTTATTTAAAAATAATGAGTCTGATACTAGATTAACAAGATTGGTTTATTGGAGATTTGAAATCGTGAAAAAATTCATTTTTACAACGGCGATTAGTTTGACACTTACAGCTTCATTCTCTGCTGTCTATGCAAGTCAGATACCAGCTAATAAGAGTTTTCCTCATATTCTTAGCACAGTGCAATTTCCCCAAATTAAATGGGGAACTGTTCGACATACTTTCAAATTGGAAATTCCTCAAAATAGCAGTGCTATTACCCAGATAAATATCGATGTTCCACCTGGTTTAAGTGTAAAAAATAATTTCAGTATTTCTGATCAATCTGGTCGAAAAATTCAGGCAAATACCACTGTTAACGATCGCAAGATTACGATCGCTTTCGCCCAACTTGTCGCCCCTGCGAATATACTCAATATTGATATGAATAGAGTAAACCGGACGGGAACTTCAAATGCTTGGCTCTACCGAGTTTCTGCTAAATTTGTTGGTAGTGATGCAGAAATTCCCGTAGGTGTAGCCCAGTTTCGGATCTACTAATCTACAGTTTTTGATGGTAAATCATAGATTTTTAAACTTTGAGGAGGTGAAGGTGGTTCTTATGATATCAATCTAGGAGATACAAATTAATCGTTGGCTGGTAAATTATATGAGAGTTCTGCTAGTCGAAGATGAGCCAGATTTGGGTTCGGCAATTAAGCGTACATTGAACCTGGAAAAGTATGTAGTTGACTGGGTTTTAGATGGTAATGAGGCATGGGATTATCTAGAAAACCAGTGGACGCAGTACACTCTAGCTATTATCGATTGGATGTTGCCAGGATTGTCTGGGTTAGAACTGTGTACTCGGCTACGAACACGACGTAATCCTCTGCCGGTTTTGATGCTGACAGCCAAAGATCGGATGGAAGATAAAGTTGCTGGACTAGATGCAGGTGCTGATGATTATCTGGTGAAGCCCTTTGGTATGGCGGAATTGTTGGCGCGGTTGCGTGCTTTGCAGAGGCGATCACCTCAATTTCAATCCAAGGAGTTAACTGTTGGCAATCTGACTCTCGATTACGGTAACAGTACGGTTGTCACTCAGAACCATCAGGGGGATAAACAGGTAATTCCTTTAACTAATAAAGAATTCCAGCTACTAGAGTATTTGATGAAGCACCCGCACCAAATTGTCACAACTGAACAGATTCGCAATCAGCTTTGGGAGGTGAGTGCAGAACCCGTTAGTAATGTGGTGGCGGCTCAAATACGTTTGCTGCGCCGCAGATTAGCTAATAGTGGTTGTGGAAACCCCATTGAAACTATGCATGGTGTGGGATATCGTCTCAATCTCACCGATGAAAGTCCCCGTTTTTAAGAGTGAAATAATCGTCATAGATACTCATTTTTGCGCTATCCCAATCATCTGCAAAGGTTGCTAGATGCGATCGCAAAATCTTAGCCTGCGATTTGTTAATTCCCTGAGAAGCTAGGTCAATCTGATTCGACCTCATAAAAGTCACAATTACTCGCGTTCCTTCATCTATATCAGTGGATTGTTCAGTGAGTTCCACTCGACTATTACGATATATGCCTTCAATATTATTCAGCATTTTTAACCTCATTGCTACAATATAATGCGGTTTATGGCAACATTTTTCTTCTGATTAAAGATATTTAGTCATGTTTCTATGATATCGTTATTTGCTTTTCTGATTTGTTGCATTTGTGCTATAGGTTCAAGCGGCTGCCAATGATGTTTTGTTATGAATCAAAATAAACTTTTTAACCTAACGCGAGTACGTTTGGCTTTGTGGTATACACTCGTCATGGCTGTGATTTTAAGCCTATGCGGATTCGGCGTATACAAAGCCGTATCCCATGCTCATTGGGTAGCATTAGACCGAGAACTGGAATCTGTCGCGGGAACGATACACGACGCGATCGAACTGAAACTAAAGCAACCCGGACGCGTTGAACCAGTTGTACAGCAGCTTTTACCAAATATTTGTGTAATTGGGGAAAGCTGCATTCAACAGCAGTCAAGTTCTAAAAGGCATATTCTCAGCGCAATTCATCAAGGCTACTACTATGTACGTTTTTTTGATAATTCAGGACGCTTGATTGCGATCGCAGGTTCTCATCCAGATGAACTTTCTCTAGTCTTTAACAAAAAACTTTGGCAAACTCTCAAAGATAGCAAAGGTAAGCCATATCACCAAATTTCATTTGGACTGCACACTCAAGACAATCGTGATTGGGGATACATCCAAGTGGGGCGAAGTCTGGAAGATTTCAATAGTTATCTGGATGCTGTAAAATTAATTTTAGCCGTGGGATTACCTACAACTATGGTTGTAGTTAGTGTTGCTAGTTGGTGGTTAGCAGGATTAGCGATGCAACCTATTTATCAATCCTATAGACAAATCCAACAATTTACAGCCGATGTAGCACATGAGTTGCGAACACCTTTAGCTGCAACACAAGCAACAGTGGAATCAGCGTTGTTGATGCCGAAACTGGATGAAATCGAAGCCCAGGACATTTTGCGAACTATACAGCGTCAGAATCATCGACTTACTTCTTTAGTTGTAGATTTGCTCCTCTTGGCTCGCCTAGATCGGCAACCTCTGCCATTACGACATGAATGTTGCTTAAATGATATTGTCAGCGACTTAATAGAGGAATTTGCAGCGATCGCCTTTTCTGCCAAAGTAACACTAACATCTGCAATGCGAGTCGAGCAACCTCTAAATATCGTAGGTGATTCTGAGCAACTTTATCGTCTGGTTTCTAATTTAATTATCAATGCAATTCAATACACGCCACAATCTGGAAAGGTAACTGTTGTCTTAGATCGTAGTGAAAATTATGCTGTGATTCAGGTTCAAGATACAGGTATTGGTATCCCCCACCAGGAACTAACTCGGATTTTTGATCGCTTTTACCGAGTGAATAGCGATCGCTCTCGTAAAACTGGTGGTTCTGGATTAGGATTAGCGATCGCTCAGGCAATTATTCATGCACACCAAGGTAGGTTAAACGTACAGAGTCAATTAGGTAAAGGTAGCACTTTTACCATTCAATTACCCTTAGATGTCACGCCAATTTACCAATTTCAATTGCTGTATCGTCGCCAGCCTAAATTTAAATAAAACTTTTTTACCAAACTTTACTTATATTCAAAATAAACCCAGGTAATACCAACTCGCCGCTAACGGTAGCAGGATTATCCAAACATTCCTCTGACAATCCAGGACGATAAATATAAACTTTACGCTGCTTACGGTCAATCAACCAGCCTAACTGTATTCCTGGCTCATTCATATATTCCTCCATTTTTTCCTTCAAAGTCTGGAGGTTGTCGCTGGGAGATTTGAGTTCGACTACAAAATCTGGACAAATGGGTGCAAACTTTCGCTGTTGTTCTGGAGATAGAGCATTCCACCGTTCTAGTTTAATCCAGGAGGCATCTGGAGAGCGTTCTGCACCTGTTGATAACTTAAATCCTGTACTAGAGCTAAAAGTTATACCTGTACCATCTTGTTCTGACCACACCCATAGCTGTCCTGAGATATTAACTTCTCGGTTTCCTGTCTCTGAACCAGTAGGAGGCATAATTACCAATTCTCCAAATTTATTTCGCTCAATGCGTAAATCACGATTCACTTGACAGAACTCAAAAAATTGTTCGTCTGTCATTTGCATTGATGACGGAATTTGCAAAACCAAAGGGGATGAAAACATCGGGATTTCCTCCAGGTTATGATGCCTAGCCCACTGACAATTCAGGTCATGTGCAAAAGCCCACGAAAACCTAACCCCCTAACCCCCTTCCCGTGGCGGGAAGGGGAAAATTCAAAGTCTTTCTCCTTAAAGGAAGAGAGAAATAGAAGTGAGGTTTTCCAGATGACCTGAATTGTCAGCTAGCCCACTGACTATATTCTCACCCAAATAAACAAAGAAGCAAAGATATAACTTTGCGTCTTTGCTTTTTTATCCGAAATCATTTTCAGATTTACTTGTTAGGCTGAGGAGTCATCCGCAGATAGGGTTTGATTTCCTCGTAACCTTTGGGGAATTTTTCTTTGAGTACTTCTGGATCTTTCAGTGAGGGGACAATTACAACATCCTCTCCATCTTTCCAGTCAGCTGGTGTCGCCACGCTGTAGTTATCAGTCAATTGCAGAGAATCAATTACCCGCAAAAGTTCATCAAAGTTACGTCCCGTGCTGGGAGGATAGGTGAAACTTAGGCGGAGTTTCTTATTAGGATCAATTACGAAAACCGATCGCACTGTCACAGCCGCATTAGCATTCGGGTGGATCATGTCGTAAAGCTCAGAAACCTTGCGATCAGCATCCGCCAAAATTGGGTAGTTGAGGGTGGTGCTTTGAGTTTCTTCAATGTCTCCCACCCAGCCTTTGTGAGATTCTACGTCATCAACGCTGAGTGCGATCGCTTTGACATTGCGCTTGTCAAATTCTGGTTTTAGCTTGGCAACTGTTCCGAGTTCTGTTGTGCAAACAGGTGTAAAATCAGCAGGGTGAGAGAACAGCACAACCCAGCTGTCACCTGCCCATTGGTAAAAATCGATGTCGCCGTGTGTTGAGGCTTGCGTAAAGTTGGGTACTGTGTCACCTAGACGGAGAGCCATGTGAGATTCCCTGTAGTTAAAAGATCATACGTGTTCTACTTTGCCATCATGACATAAAACCCCTATTCCCCAATCGGAGTTTAGCGGTTTGAAACAAAATTTTAGGTTGTCAGCACTCTCGGATAAGGGACGAGAGGATGGTAAAATTTATTGACTAAAGTACACATATATGCTCTAAATTAATATGTTTTGGTTACAGGTTTTTCTTTACTAGAAGACTGCAAGTATCAGGGCGATATCTGACTATAAACTATTGCATGTCTAGGCTCATTTAGTTGCAACATTTCCACATTATTGCAGCATTACGAGAAAATTTCTTCGCATAGATACAATATTGTCATAAGTTTCTAACCTGTTAAAAATTGAATTTTTATAAAGCAAATAGTCAGAATAAAGACTACAAATATGTTTATTATTTTTGGATTTTGAATTACTTATGATGATATTAATTTTTTTGGTTATTGGTGTTATCTTCAGCACAACTGCGAGTTTTGTTTTTGGAGTTCCGTGGTTGATGCCGATTTTAGGTGCTGCTGTCCCCTATCCCATTTTCTTTTTACAAGTGCGTCGTCAACAATATAAAAGTGCTTTTTGGTGGATGTTACTGTGGGGAGTTTTGCAGAGTATTGCTGTAATTGTAGCAACAGCGAACGCACCAGAAACAGCAGCAAAAGTCATCCTCCGTGGACAGTCATACACTACAGAAATGTTGCACTGGATTCGCACGGGAGAAGGTATGGAAGGTTCACTCAATTTATTTTTACCAGACCATTTATTGCACTACGGGATTTTTTGTATTCTCTGTATTGTCACTTTAAGTAGCATGGCATTGATATTCGGCACTTGGATGCTGAACTACATGAATTTTTATGTTGCAGAATTAGTGAAAATTAGTGCTAAACCTTGGTTAGCAGCTATTTTAGGGTGGTATCCGTGGTCAATTTTGCGGATAATTGGGTTTATCGCCACTGGTGTAGCTTTAGCTGCATTAGGATTAAATTTAGTAACTCGCATCAGAGGCGAAATTCCGAAATCTCCCTTTCCGAAAACTTATATGTTAATTGGGATTGGTTTTGTGATTGCGGATATTGTTGTCAAAGCAGTTCTAGCGCCTATTTGGCAAAAACTGCTGTTGTCTGCGTTGGGTTAAAAGAGAAGTCATATCATGTTCGCATAATTAGTTATGATTTCCACAGTCATTGCACCCCACACGCCAGATGCTCCACTTGGGGAGACCCCAAGACCGCACTGGCTCCCCTTAATCCCCTCCCCGCAAGCAGGAGGGGAGACGAAGCGACGATTGTCGGGGTGGGGTTCTTCGGGTTTAATAAGTAATCAAGCGAACATGATATCACAAGTCAGAATTCAGAATTCTGAAATTCAATTCTGAATCCTGGCTCCTAACTCCTGAATTCTTTCTTGTTAAATTAATTTGTTTGCCAGAATTTTCTGGTAGGCTTGGATTGTTTGCCTAGCGATCGCATCCCAGCTAAAATTTTCCAATGCATATTTTTGGGCGTTTAATCCCCGGCGTTGGCGTTCTGCGGGATTTTGCAAAGCTTCTTGTAGTAACTCTACCAGTGGTTGGATATCTGTTGCACCCACCCAACCCGACTCGCTATCACGTATCTGTTGACAAATATGTACTTGGTCAGAAATGACTACGGGTATACCTGCTACCATTGCTTCAGCTACAGCAATCCCAAAATTTTCGTAGTAGGAAGGCAAGACAAATAAATCAGCAGCTTGTAGTAAACTAACTTTTAGCTCACCAGTGACAAAGCCAGTAATTGTAGTGTGCGATCGCAGTGGTGAATTTTGAATTTGGGATATTATCTTTTTTTCGTAATCTGGATCTTGGGGATTTGTACCAGCTAAGACAAAATGAAACTTATAACCAACCGCTAACAGCTTCTCTAGCGCCGGAATCAGCAAATTTAACCCCTTTTTCGGGTCAATTCGTGACATAAACAATACTAAAGGCACATCCTCTGGTATTTTTAACTGACTATATACATTTTTAACGGGCGATTGAGGGGGAATCACACCCAAGGGAATCACCAAATCTGGCGTAGATACTCCAAATCTTTCTGATATTTTAGCTTCTTGCTCGCTGGTAAAATGAATTGCTGCTGCACCAGCTAAATTTTGACGTTCTATGATTGCGACATAAAGCTGTTTTAATTGTTTTTTCTTTTGTAAATCAGCCGGATCGAGAGTACCTAAAGGACGGAAAATATAAGGTAGCTTTTGCTGACGACACACAATAGCAGCAGCACTACTTATGGGAGAGAATAGAGCATGAATATGTGCTATATCAAACTCGTGAGCATGACCTTTTAGCCAGTTTAATAAATCTAGGGAAAATTTGTAGCGACGAAATGGGGCGCAACGAAAGTAAATTATTTCATAACCATCTTGTTTAATTGGGTGATTTAAAGGAACATCCAGAGGTATTTGACCATTATCACCATTACTATCAGTTGTGAGAATTGTAACTTCCACTCCCTCTTTTACCAAAGCTGGAGCTAATCCTAGTACCATTTGACTGGGGCCGCCATAAATCAGAGAAATTGAGGGAACAATTTGTAATATTTTCATTTTTTTGTCATTTGTTATTTGTCATTTTTTATTCACTAGATATCTTGCAAAAGTCCACCCCACCCCTTAATCCCCTCCCCGCCTGCGGGGAGGGGAGACAAAGCGTAGCTTTGGCGGGGTGGGGTTCTTATTTGTGATTTATGCAAGAAGTCTACTAATGACTAATCACTAAATCTTGATAAAACTCTAATTGCTGTTTAGCCAAGGCTTTATTTGTATATTTAATCATTGCTTTTTGATAGCCGATTTCACCCAGAGTATGAGCAAAATCTGGTTTATCCATTAATTGAACTAAGCAATTAGCAAGGGCTTGAGCATCACCTTCAGGAAATACTAAACCAGCATCACCAATTACATAGGGAATTTCACCAGAATCAGAACCAATCACAGGTACTTGGCAAGCCATCGCTTCAATTAGCACATGACCAAATTGTTCTTTCCAGCCAACAGAAGTTAAGGTTTTAAACTTGTAAGTTGTTTCTGAAGGCAGTACTAAAGTACTCATTAAATTAATATAGTTTGCAACTTCGTTATGGGGAACACTTTCTACCAAAATTAATCGTTCTTCAATATTATTTTCTGCCGCGATTTTGATTAATTGACTCTGCAACTCTCCTCGTCCCAGTAGAAGTAATTTCCAAGGTTTATCTTTCAAAGTGATTAAGGCTTGCAAAAGCGTTAACAAACCCTTCTCTTGCACAAATCGTCCAACAAAACCTACAATAAAATCTTCTTTTTTAATATCCAACTTAGCTGCTAACTCGGGTTGAGCTTTGTGAGTAAATAAACTTTCATCTACACCCAGTTGCGGCATAACTTTAATTGCCCCTTTATATCCCCGTTGCCTTAAAACTTCTGCTCCATCTTGATTGCCAGAAATAATGCCGTGACTGTGATTGAGGTTATATTTTTCTAATAAAGCAACTGGTAATTTCAGATGATATGGTAAATTCCACCAGGTAAAAAATACATTTTTTGCCTTGAGTCCTAATAGCTGATTTAAAGCAATCATCTGAGTATAAGCTAACCCCCTAGACCCTTGTTCAACTTGGATAATTTGGGGACGAAATTCTTTTAACAAAGAGATCAAATCAGCACCAAAGGTAAGGAGTCCCTGATGATTTTGACTGAAATTAGAAACGGGAACTATTTTAAATGTGCCTTCATCGCGGTATTCAGTTTCAATAATTCTATTTTGTACGCCACCTGGTTTCCAGCGCTTTGGGACTACAACTGTTACTTCAATTTCCGGTTCTAGTTGAGATAAAGCACGTAGTTTTTCACAGTTGAGGTCTACGATATAAGTGTGACTAGCAACTAAGATTTTCATTGATATTTATTAATTGATATTTATTCTTTGTCAGCTATTCTTTGTTATTCACTAACTCCTAACTCCTAACTCATAACTCCTAACTTCTAACTCCTAACTCCTAACTCCTAACTAAACTTGTTCATCCAATCGGCTGTAAATTTGACCATCGTTCCATAGTGATTCAATGACAGTACCCAAGGCTTTGAAAAAACCCAAAGTGTAGAAAATAGTGCGAGTGGCAATTTTGATGGGGGAACCGCTTTTGTGACAAGGTGGGCGTCCCAGTACATGACAGTCAAATAAACGGGCGTATAAGCGTAAAGCTTGAGTAGCAGTAAGGTTTTTCAGCCCTAGTAGGAAATGGTTGTGATAAAAGGTGAGTTGATATTTGAGCGATCGCATACTAATATCATGACAACCCCCTGTTTCTTCGCCTAAATGCACCAAATGGGCTTCTGGGTCGTACCAAATTTTATACCCCGTCTGTCGCACCCGCAAACAAAAATCTGACTCTTCGCGTACTGCACTACCACGAAACCTCTCATCAAACCTTAGCCCATACTTAGTAAAGATTTCGCGGCGAAATGACATATTGCAACCCCTCGCTGTCAGTACTTGCTGAGGTTTGATGGTATGTACTAAATCAATATGATACCAAGCAATTCCTGGGTCCATAGCTTGGGGAGGCAGATATTCAATCTGTAAATCTCCTCCAGAATCACCCAATTTCATTCTGTCAAATACGCGGCCGGCTACAGCCCCCACTTCTGGATTTTGCAAATAATTTTTTGCATGGGCTGCTAACAATTCTGGGGTTAGCTGAACATCATCATCAATAAATAATATTATTTCACCAGATGACCGCCGCACTGCATAATTCCGCGCCCCTGGCAAACTTGCCCAATCTAAGCGCAACCACTTAATTTTACCTGCCCCCGCCATCTCTTCTAGGTAGGCTTGAATTTCTGGCTGGTGTTTTGGGGTTTGGTCTACTACTAAAACTTCAAAATTTGGATAGTCTTGTTTCAAAACATCTACAATGCTATCCCGTAGGGCTTCCTCTCGACCATAGGTCGGGATAACCACAGTAATTAATGGCCAATTATCCATGATTTTTATTAAGTGATTTTTCTACTTTGATAATAACCTTATCGAAACAGAATACATGCGTCAGTCGTCATAATTCAGTTGGGTATTCTGTATGACTGGCGGATGAATAAGCGGCGTTTTTGTACCCCCACTAAATATGCAGATTTAAGTAGAGCGGCGTAAATAATTAAAGGTTCGTAGTGAGGACTTTAGTCCTCAAATAAGCACTAAAGTCCTCACTAAGAAGTAATTTCAATATTTTTTACATTACTTAACTTTCTTTAATTTATTCTCGCCTACTTACTTAGCGCTCTTCAATCAGTGGTGAGTCTGAATCCCCAACTGATAGCGTAGCGTTAGCGTTAGCGATAGCGTAGCGTTAGCGATAGCGTAGCGTTAGCGATAGCGTAGCGTTAGCGATAGCGTAGCGTTAGCGATAGCGATAGCGTAGCGTTAGCGATAGCGTAGCGTTAGCGATAGCGTAGCGTTAGCGATAGCGTAGCGTTAGCGAGGAACGAGCGTCGGAACGAGCGTCGGAACGAGCGTCGGAACGAGCGTCGGAACGAGCGTCGGAACGAGCGTCGGAACGAGCGTCGGAACGAGCGTCGGAACGAGCGTCGGAACGAGCGTCGGAACGAGCGTCTTGATTCTGGCTCCTGAATTCTGACTTCTGTAGGACTTACGCACGGGTAACGGAAAACGTAGACGCTGCATCGGCTTGCCGCAGGCTACCACAGAGGGCGCAGAGAAGCCAGTGCGCCCTTGCGGTTAAGAGACTTGAAGCAACTGGCGCGTCACGGAGGAATGAGAGTTTGAGAGGGTTTTTGCGTAAGTCCTATTCTGAATTCTTGTTCAAACTCCTGCTGCTGCATAAAGATCATCAAATAACTCATTTTGCTTTTCAGAGTTATGCACAATTTGCGCTTGAGCTAACGCTCCTGCACTTAAAAATTCGTAATGTTCTCGCTTATCACTTCTATCAAGAAATTGAATTATTTGTTGCAATGCTTGCTCTGCCAAATAATCATAAGTGCTATTTAAAATTTCCCAATATTCATTAGTTTTAGTTTTTTCTCCATGTAGCCAATTACTCCAGTGCCTAATTTCATTAATTGGTAACTGTAAAATATAGCCATTTTCGCCATGACGAATAAACTCTGGTAAAGCGCATACATTTGTTGTAATCGCAGGAGTTGCAACTGAAAAACCTTCTATGATGCTATAGCCGTAAGTATCATGCAATGTTGCCATTAATTGAAAATGACTTTGCGATAATAATTCAATAACCTTCTCATTAGGAATATTTTTATGAAAGACAACGTTATTTAAATTCAATAACTTTAAATCCTCTACATATTTGGTGCGATCGGGGAAATCCGTCGGCACTCCTGAACCATGTCCCAGTTCTGAAATTATATGTAAAGTAATAGGTAAACCTAATTTCTCAGCTTTTTTAGCGAGTCTTAAACCAACAACTCCGCCTTTGCGGGCAATGTGATTTCCTATAAATACAAGCTGGAGATTTTGCTGTTGCTGATAAAGCTTTGATTGGTTAACCCTAACTGGAAAATTTGGATGAATAACATCTAATTTTTTACTTACTTTTTGTTCTATTTTCCAACCTTGTATCCGGTTAATTAATCTCAACTTGGCATAATCAGAAATAGCGATAATTTTTTGGCAATTATCTAGCGCTAAACGATTATTTAATAACTCATAAATTACAGCTTCGCCTTGATTTTGAGGATTTCTATATAAAACACGATGATCCTCAAAGGTGAGAAACCAAGGTTTGTTTGTATATAAAATTTTGTTGAAAGAATGAATAGCCTGGTATCTTCCCCATACAGGTTGCCAGGCCATAAAGCTGCCTAAAGGATACCAAATTTTATCTATAGGATATCTGCCTGCGGGGAAAGGCTTGGGGCGGATAAGTGTATGCCGAGAATTTCGAGGTAGGTTTGGAATGCTGAGGTGTTTTTGACCTCCTATGATAACTTTTGCCATTTTTATTTCATTTAAATTGTTTTTAGACGTTTTTTCTGGTTTTTTTGCTGAGGGTTGGCATCTTCTATATCTTGTTTCTCCAGTTCTGGCAATTTAAAAAGAACTCCCGCAAAAAACCAATAATAGACAGCAACCGGATCAACATCCAGAGGATAGTAGTAGGTGTTGTAGCTAATAAACAATATAAACACCCACAAAGCTGCTCCGTAACTGCGGAAATTACGGTTCTTTATGGAGCGATAGGTTTTAAAGCCAATAATTGTTAAACTTGTTACCAAAGCCAGAAAAGCTAGCACTCCAAAAATTCCAACTTCAAAAAGTACTTTGGGGTAGTAGGTTTCCACCAGCTTAGTTTTACCCATTACGCGGGCAGAGTTAGTTGCTCGTCCTAAACCACTTCCCAGTGGGCCGTCTACGTTTTTCCAATTCTCTTCAAATTGCTGGACGATAAAATCTTGAGGTGGTGAAGCTTCCCATCGACCTGTAAAACTCTCGGTTCTCTGTTGCACTACATCAGGGTTAGTCACCATTGCTATTCCCAGAACTAGGGCAAGTCCTATCCCTATGGGGATAAATCGTTTAAGGTTGCCAAGTTGACCAGTGAGCAATAGCAAAATCCCGAAGCAGATTGGTACTAAAGCTAAGGCGATTCTTTGTCCAGAGATTACAGCATTAATAAAGACTGTTACTAAAGTACCTAAACCGATCAGTCGCCATATTGGGGAGGGGTCGGTGAAGCCGGTGGCAAAGGTAAAAAAGGTGCTGGAAATTAAGAACCATGCCCACTGCCAAGGAGCTACAAATGTCCCTGGTAGGCGAATGACTCCTTCTTCGGGACTATATAAGAGCGCTCCACCAAAATAACACCGGGCTTCTAGTGATGTGACAAATAGGGCATTTCCTTCAAGACCTCTAGTGCCTTGACATACACCAGTTAGTAGTAACAGGTATTGAATAAATCCCAACACACAGCAAATCAGTATTAGGACAATCTGGAGGCGCGATAAAAATAGAAAATCCCGCTTATCTCGAATTAGATAGTAGGCACAACCAAGTAGGGGGACATAGCCTAAAAATACTTTCAGTCCCAGAATGCCCATGCCTAATGGTATTTCTTGGGGTGCTTTTTCCAATAGTCCTACACTAGGCGGGTTAAACTGCTGTCCACCATTGATAAACAACAGCGTTAGCAGACTACAACCCAAGACAATATAAAGTGGGGTTTTAATGCCTTGGGGAATAATTAGGGGTAGCCCCTGTTTACGACAAGTCTGCCAAAGTCCAATTAGGGCTGGAACATAAAAGGCATCTTTAGCTAATTGGAGTATGGGACTATTGCCCAAGTAGTAGGTGATAGTACCCCCAATAGGTACGTAAATGATGAAGGCATATAGCGCTTGACGCGGGTATTTGTAGGAAAGGGATATGATGAATATCCCTAAGACGCCAGGGACTGCCACTTTTATTCCACCTACGAAAAAAAGTAGAATGCCAACTAAGACACTGGCAAAGGTGGCGGTGGTGACTAAGCTAGTGAGTTCTTTACGTGCTTGGGCTGCTTTGCGCTTTTGGGCTAACTGTTCTTTGAGGCTAAGACTAGAAGCTTCTTTTTCACCCTGTTTTTTTGATTTTTGATTTTTTGACTTTGATTTCGGCATAGTGGCGCTGTAGCCTATCAGCCTTAAAAAATAATCTATAGCTTACATACAAATGGATTGCAATGGCTATAGCGTGTACAAGCCGAATTCATCCTTAACTGATTGAGTTAGGGATTTTCGATCAAAAATATTGAAGTTTAACTTCATTGAACCATAAAAAAGATTTTCTCCTGTTTCTACAATGTAAACTGCTCCGGGAAATGGTAATGGTTCAATAGGTTTAGCTTTGCCTTCTAATACGCCTCTGACTTTACCGTGGTCTATATAATATTTGTAGTATCCATAACCGCGATTATATTCGGCATTTTCTGGTAAAAAATTTAAGTCATATCGGATAATATTGGATGTGCCGCACATTGAATAGAAATTTTTTCTTTTAATATATATATATTTACTACCTTCTTTATATTTATAACCTTTATTGATAAACCATCCATTAGAGTTAGGATGTTGCTTAATAAATGCGGCTAATTTGTTACTGATGCAATCATCTGCATCAACTGCCATAGTGTGAGTTGGAGAAAATTGATGAGCATACATTAATCCCTTCAAGATTTTTCGCCCTTTATCTGTGTCTCCTCTAGCTATAGGGTTTGTCTCGTTGGGAGGAGGAAAATTAACTGTAATGTACGTAATTTGGGGATGATTAAAATCTATTTTTGGCTGTTCATGGCAAACGACAATAGCGTGAAAATCAGAACAGGTTTGATTGCAAATTGATTTGATGCATCTTTCAAATGATTGGGTGACACGCTCCCAGGAGTTGGAAACTTTAGCACTTTTAAGTGGGATAATAAAAACAAGCATTATATTATCTTAAAACAAATAGCTAAGAGAATCTTGAAGTAAATAATAACACGTTAAACTAATGTCAGTACTGATTATGCGGATGCAGTGAGTTTTGTTGACAATTAATTGGGCGGGCATGATCTAACAATACAAATATAAATGCCACAGCTTCTACAGATAACCAAGGGTAGTTAATTTGTAGAAGCTGTAAGGTATTGACGTTTGTTAAAAGCTGAGATAATAGCTAATTTAGTCCATCAGATGCTGTTGGACTTTTGAAACTAATTCATTTGTCCAGTAGTTGGTAAGTTCGGCATTGGCAGCTTCCACCATAACCCTGATTACTGGTTCTGTACCAGAGGCGCGAACCAAAATTCTGCCGGAATCACCCATTGCAGCTTCAGCAAGAGCGATCGCTTGTTGCACAGGTTGGCAATCTTGCCATCCTAAACGGCGATCGCGATCAACAACTCGCACGTTCCGCAATAATTGTGGATAGGTCTGGAAGCTTTGATCTACTAATTCGCTAAGGGGAACACCCGCCTTTCTCACCAAAGCTGCTATATGTAATGCTGTTAACAAGCCATCTCCAGTAACAGCATAATGACGGCAAAGAATATGACCTGATTGTTCGCCGCCTAGCATTCCCCCAGTTCGCTGCATTTCGGCTTGCACATATTGGTCGCCGACTGCGGTACGAATTAAGTTACCCCCAATTTTTTGCCAAGCTTTCTCAAAGCCTAAGTTGGCCATGACTGTAGATACAATCAGGTTGTCTGGCAGTTGGTGATTTTGTTGTAAGTGGCGTCCCCATAGGTAGAGAATGTAATCGCCGTTAACTTGCCTGCCAGTATTGTCTACCGCTAAGACGCGATCGGCATCGCCATCAAAGGCAAAACCGATGTCGGCGTTGTGTTCTTGTACTGTGGCTGCAAGAATATCTAGGTGGGTGGAACCGCAGTTAACATTAATGCGATCGCCATCTGCTTCGTTATGTAAGCAGATCACCTCTGCCCCCATTTCTCTAAATACTGATGGTGCTAATCCTACTGCTGCTCCCCACGCCAAATCTAAAACAATCTTCATTCCCTGAAGATTTAGGGCACCATTCAAGGGTTTTTTCAACGCCTCGCCATAATGTCCCACTAACTCAAAACGTGAGTAATGCCGTCCACAATTACTAACTCTAGCGATCGGTGATATCTTGCCACGCAGTCCGGCTTCAATTTCTGCTTGCAATATTTGCGGTAACTTTCCACCATTCGCACTAAAAATCTTAATCCCATTGTCTTCTGGGGGATTGTGGCTGGCAGAAATCATCACTCCGCCGATGGCATCACTGATGCTGGTGAGATAGGCAATGCAAGGAGTGGGACATAATCCCAAATACCAGACCTCTAATCCTGCTGCTGTTAACCCTGCACTCAAAGCCATTGCCAGCATATCGCTAGAGTTTCTAGAGTCCTGTCCAAGAATGACTGGCCCTACTTGAGTTGCATGGTTACGTAAAACAATCCCCGTCCAAAAACCAACTTGTAATGCTAGGGGCGCACTTAGTAATTCTCCGACTCGTCCGCGAATCCCATCTGTACCAAATAAGGGATTTGCTGGTAATGGGATTAAATTCAGTGCAAAACTGCTCTCAATGCCTTTGCCCAATGCATCAACTTCGGAAGCAGAACCCCCAGAAATGCCCGGTGTCCGAGTTATAGATGAAACCATATTTTTAAACACTCCACACAATCACACTGAAAAATAGCACCTAAGACTTTATTCAGCAATTTCGACATGCTTTTTTTCTTTAGAAATTCATTCTAAATCAAGCTCCTATTACGTAATAATACGTAATTTATGCCCTTTTATTGTAAAGTTTTCATGAAGCCAGTATTGATTTTTACATTATCAGTAAAGTCTTCACATCTTAGCTAATTATTCCTTTTATGCCCTCAACCTAGTTTTGATTTTTATCTGTATTAGTTTACACTTTGCAATGCTACCAGCCGAGAGTCAGTTGTAACAAATATAATCCGTGTTTAATCACAAGTGTTTTTCTGTAAAGCTGAGAATGAAAGCGAAATTTAGCTAATACCAACAAAAATATCAAAACGCTAGAATGTAAAATTATATTCACTGAGTCTATTTATCGTGTAAAAAAATACAATATTATTTGAACTTAAAAAATTTTAATATAAATTCTCATCAAATAGTTTTAAGGTAACGTTTTAATGGCTTTTTTAGCCGTTAGTGAATTAAAACTTCGGCAGTTAACTTTATTAAAAGTTGAGAAATTTAGCATGAGCAGCAATTTAGCAACCAAATTACGTGTAGGCACTAAGAAAGCCCACACAATGGCAGAAAATGTAGGTTTTGTCAAGTGCTTTTTAAGAGGAGTAGTCGAGAAAAACTCTTACCGGAAACTTGTTGCTAATTTCTACTTCGTCTACTCAGCGATGGAAGAGGAAATGGAAAAGCATCGCCAGCACCCAATTCTCTCTAAAATTAACTTTCCTCAGCTAAACCGCAAGTATACCTTAGAGCAAGACCTGAGTTATTACTTTGGTGCTAACTGGAGAGAGCAAATCAAGCTATCTCCCGCAGGTGAAGCTTATGTAAAGCGCATTCGAGAAATATCTGCCACAGAACCGGAACTGTTAATCGCTCATTCATATACTCGTTACTTGGGTGACTTATCCGGGGGACAAATTCTCAAAAATATTGCTGTAACGGCGATGAATTTGTCTGATGGGCAAGGAACAGCCTTTTATGAGTTTCCAGAGATTCCTGATGAGAAGGCATTCAAAGCCAAATATCGTCAAACTTTGGATGAATTACCCCTCGACGAGGCGACAACCGATCGCATAGTTGATGAAGCTAACGCCGCCTTTGGCACGAACATGATGATGTTCCAAGAATTGGAAGGCAATTTGATCAAGGCGATCGGGGTAATGCTTTACAACAGCCTCACACGGCGACGGACACGCGGCAGCACTGAACTCGTCACTGCTGAGTAACTGTGTTGAGATTGCGGAGTATGGTGTGTGGAGTCATAAGTTCAGATAGCCTGATGAAGGATAATTCATAAGTGTTTCTGGGGAAAGAGCAATCAACGCTCAAAATATTTAGGGGCAATAGCCTTGTGACTGCTTTCTATTGGTGAAAGCAAACATGGGGAGATTGCCCCTCAATTATTTTTAATCTGGTTTTCAGGTTTGTATCTGTTATCTGTGTATCCGCTCAATAAATCGGGGCGAACTACAAGTTGAGGAATGATTTTACGCCATTTGAGCCTTGTCACTGAGTGATTTACCCCGGATTATTGAGCGGTTACGTATCTGTGACATTCTTTTTTAAAATTGGTATGATTCCATCGACGCTGGCTTGACGGCATTGGGGATTGGGGATTGGGGGATTGGGGCGATCGCCCTTAGAGTAAATGGGTGAAAAGTAACTTATGTCTACTGTTGACTATTAGTACCAAAAAAGGTACAAGAGTAATGTGATGTCAAATTTATCTAATTAAACATAGCTCTGTAAAGCTACAATATCTGCTTTTGCAGGTTTATGTATTTTTAGAGAAATTTGATATAAATGGAAGAAAAACGAATTCCTGCACAGTTCTATAAAAACGAAAATGGTACAGAACCGGTTCGTGATTGGTTAAAGGACTTAGACAAAGAAGATCGAAAATTAATTGGTGCTGATATTAAAACAGTAGAGATTGGATGGCCAATTGGGATGCCAACTTGCCGTCCAATGGGTAAAGGGCTATTTGAGGTACGTACAAATTTACCTCAAGGTCGAAAAGCTGGTGTGTTGTTTTGCATTTATGACGAAAAAATGATTCTTCTCAATGGGTTTATCAAAAAAACTCAGAAAACTCCACAAAAAGAATTGGAGTTAGCCTTAGAACGCAAGCAAAAACCGGAGGCGCAAAGATGAACAAAAATCCACATGTTGGTTCGTCTCTTGATGACCTTCTTGAAGAGGAAGGGACACTTGAAGAAATTAACCTAATTGCTGCTAAACGTGTTATTGCATGGCAGATTAGCAAAGCAATGGAAGAAAAAAAGTTGAATAAGGCAGCAATGGCAAAAGAGATGAAAACTAGCAGATCATCTCTTGATCGGCTGTTAGACCCCAATAACTCATCTGTATCCTTAGACACCATTGAGCGTGCTGCCAGAGTGGTTGGTAAACGGATACGTTTTGAATTGGTGGATGCAATCTAGGCATAATTCAACATCACCTATCTTCCTAACCCATCTGATCAAAGATGGGTTAAATTTTGCCCTTGCTGTGCCCCTAAATAGCGAGTTAATTTACCTGAAAATAGCTGTAAAATAACTAAGTCAATCTTCAAACCAAGCTTAATCTCAGTATTTAAGTTTGTAACCTCTAAAACTTACCATACTGAGTAAATCAGGCAAAAATATGGCTACGAAAATTCCTGTCACAGTGATCACAGGCTTCTTAGGTAGTGGAAAAACCAGTCTAATTCGCCACCTGCTACAAAACAATCAAGGACGCCGCATTGCCGTTTTAGTCAATGAATTTGGCGAACTCGGTATTGATGGCGAATTGTTAAAATCCTGTCAAGTTTGCCCGGAAGATGGTGAGGGCGACACTAATATCTTTGAATTAACCAATGGCTGCTTATGCTGCACCGTGCAGGAAGAGTTTTACCCGACGATGCAAGAGTTAATCAAGCGGCGGGATAGCATCGACTGCATTTTGATTGAAACCTCTGGTTTAGCCTTGCCAAAACCACTGGTGAAGGCTTTTCGCTGGCAAGAAATTCGCAACGCCGCCACTGTGGATGCTGTGATTACCGTGGTAGATTGTGCGGCGGTAGCAGCAGGGACATTTGCTAGCGATCCAGAGGCGATCGCAGCCCAGCGCCAAGCAGATGATAGTCTAGAACATGAAACACCCTTGCAAGAACTGTTTGAAGACCAACTTGCTTGTGCAGACTTAGTGGTGTTAAATAAAATTGATTTGGTAGATGCAAAGACAAAAGCCAGAGTTGAGGAATTGATTAAGCAAGAATTGCCCAGAGTGGTGAAGATTGTCGAGAGCAATCGTTCTCAACTCGATGCATCTATATTATTAGGATTCCAAGCCGCAGTGGAAGACAATTTAGATTCTCGTCCCAGTCATCACGATACAGAAGAAGACCACAACCACGACGAAGAAATTACCTCAGCTAATTTAATTTTGGATCGTACATTTGATCCAGAAAAGTTGCAACAGCAGTTAGAGAAATTAGCACAAGAACAAGAAATTTACCGAATTAAAGGCTTTGTGGCAGTGCCAAATAAATCCATGCGCCTAGTGATGCAAGGCGTAGGAACTCGATTTGATAAATTTTACGATCGCCCCTGGAAACCCGAAGAGGCCAGGCAAACCCGCTTAGTTTTGATCGGTCGTGATTTGAAGTCTTCAGAAATAGAATCACGACTTGTAGCTTTATGAGTTAGGAGTAGAGACGCGATTAATCGCGTCTGTAGAGGAGTTAGGAATAACTAGTACACTGTGGCGGAAGTTTGCCTACCTTTAACAAGGGGATTTTGCCCCTTGCCTATTGATTATTACGCGGCTTGGAGCAACTTAGAATGGTAAATTTATTCCGCTATTCTGTATTAGTTAATTAAAAATAAAAAACAATACTAATAACTAAAAGTTCCTAATTTTTCACTTTTAACTCCTAACTCCTAACTCCTAACTTTTAACTCCTAACTTAAACCCTCACTCTTCATTTTACAAAAGTATGACTATCTCTCAACTATTTAACGTTGCCAATCTTTTCGTATTGCCTTTTTGGGCGTTGATGATTTTATTGCCAAATTGGAAAGTTACACGGCAGATTATGTCATCATATTTGCCCTTTGTGATTTTAGCTGGAGCGTATGTGTATTTGTTTATCAACAGCATTACGCCAGAAAATGCCCAAGCTTTATCGAATCCCCAATTAGCCGATATTGCGCGATTTTTTACAGATGAAACGGCTGCTGCAACGGGTTGGATTCATTTTTTAGTGATGGATTTATTCGTCGGTCGCTGGATTTATTGGGAAGGGCAAAAAACAGGTATTTGGACAATTCACTCCCTTGCACTGTGTTTGTTTGCTGGCCCTATGGGATTACTGTCTCACATCTTAACTGACTGGATTACTAAGACATTTTTCCCTAAATTTCAGGAGAATGAAACAGTGACGGTAGAAGAAAAAGCTGCGTTATAATCCGGCACATAGTAGGGTAGCACAGATGTGCTACCCTACTATTACAAATTATCTGATTTTAAAATCATTAAGCGTTGTCGTGTCTATAGTCAGCATCTAACCAACAGCGTGGTAAAACTTCACCTGAAGGAAAAACGAGATTTTCTTTTTTAAAAGTTTCAGCTTGCTGTTCTTCTTGACCTTCTTGGTCTTTTGCGTGAACAACATCATTATTCGGGTCAATTAATTCCTGAATTTCAACAATCTTTACCAATTCGCCACTATCTTTGACTTGTAAAAGCATAGAAATTGCCTCAATGAGTTTGCATGGAAGTTCAAAGCGAGTCTCAATATAAACTCGCTCAAATCTCAACGGATTTTGAACGCGGAAATTCCTTAATTGTTAAAGGAAATTTTTATTAGATATCCACACATAAATTACACAAGATTTATCTCTGTGTATCTGTGGAGTTCGTTTTTATAAAATAGACACAGCAAATATCTACTTAATCCCGAAGCTAAAATCGAATCAGGGAATGCTGATTAATAAAATTGTCCAACTAAGATAATCTTGGTTTTAGCGATTAGAAATCACGTTGATATTTTTCCAAAATATCTACTAAATTCACCTGGCATTGCAGGGGTAGTAAATCGATTAAAGGAACTTCACGTTTCCCGCCGCCAATTTTTACTGGAATCGATCCCAAGACTTGTAAAACTCGGTCTTCATTGACAGCGTTGGAAGTAATTAAGGGATACAGTTGCTCGGCAACAACTGTATGCAGTTTGGCATTAGATAAATAAAGATGCCATTTGGCAACGTCTATGTAGACGCTTTCGCCAATTTCAGCTGCTAGGGCTTCTAGTAGTTCTGTGGTGTTAGTCTTAGCCATAAAAATAACCCTACATTAAGAAAAAGTGCGAAATCTCAGGCTTTTTTACATTATGGCTCAATTAACAGCCTAATCCTACTACCAGAGGTTACAATCGCCCCAGCATGAGTAATCCATCTTCAGGTGGATTTTGGTGGAGTTTCGGTGTAGTTAGCGATCGCACTAATATAAATCAGATGCACCAACACTATTCCTGTCCAACTTAAAGTCACCCAAGGCAGCCACTCCCAAGTAGTGTCTTTCAATATGTGGAAAAACCACAAGCCAGAATTGATAGTAGCAGCGATCGCTACATGCACAGCAAAATTCATCCGGTCATCGATCTTGCGGTAATCAGGGTCTTTGCGATCGGGTTTGCGAGGCCAACGAGGAGGCATAAATATTTGTTACAGATTTAAATTCACCCTATTTATTCTAAGGTTTTTGTGGCAGTGGTTGCTATTAGACCCTTACAACCAGTCATAATCGAATTGAAAGTCAAGAGCCGATGGGTTAAATTCTATGACGATCTTTGAGCAAATAGACCCCGATCTCCTCTATCCAGATAGCGACGGCAAACCAATGGCAGACAACACAGAGCAATATCGTTGGATTGTCCTGATTAAGGAGAATTTAGAGATTCTGTTTGCTAATAATGATCATGTTTTGATTGCGGGAGATTTGCTTTGGTATCCTGTCCGTTCTCGGCTGATTACACCCACTGCACCTGATGTGATGGTTGTCTTCGGTAGACCAAAGGGAAAACGTCGTTCTTATCGTCAGTGGCAAGAAGATAATATTCCACCACAAGTAGTCTTTGAGATTCTTTCTTATAGTAATGATACCAAGGAGATGGAGCGTAAGCTGGAGTTTTACGATACATACGGTGTTGAAGAATATTATTTATACGACCCTGAAAGTTTTCAGCTAGATGGCTGGTTACGGCAAAATAACCATTTGAATAAGCTATGGCAAATGGATGGTTGGTTTAGTCCCCGTTTAGGAATTAGATTTCAAACAGGCCTTGGAGAGTTAGTAATTTACCGTCCAGATGGACAGAGGTTTTTGAATTCCCTGGAACTCAATCAACGGGCAGAACAGGCTGAGTTATTGCTAGAACAAGAACGTCAACGTGCTGAACAAGAACGTCAACGCGCTGAACAGTTAGCAGCATATTTGCGTAATCTCGGCATTGATCCTGATAATCTTCCATAACTGGGGAGTGGGGAGTGGGGGAAGAAGCAGGGGAGGCAGGGGAGGCAGGGGAGGCAGGGGGAGAAGAATTAATAACAAATACCCATGCCCAATGCCCAATGCCCAATGCCCAATCCCCAATGCCCCAAAATAGAGTAGCTTATTGCTCTGGCTCTTAATAATCTCCTGATTTCCCGCCACTCTTACTGATTAAACGAATTGATTCAATTTGAATCGACTTTTCTAAAGCTTTTGCCATATCGTATAAAGTCAGGGCAGCCACAGAAACGGCAGTTAAGGCTTCCATCTCTACACCAGTTTCAGCTTTGGTTTTGACTGTGGCTTGAATTTGATAACCAGGTAGTTGGGGATCGGGTATAATTTCGATTGCGATTTTTTGCAAAGGCAACGGATGACAGAGAGGAATTAAAGTGGCTGTTTGCTTGGCTGCCATAATCCCAGCCAATCTTGCAGTTGCCAATACATCCCCTTTTGGAACATTTCCGGCTTGAATGGCGGCGAAGGTTGCTGGCAGCATTCGCACATTGGCCGCAGCTACTGCTTGACGGACGCTGGGTGCTTTATCAGACACATCTACCATCTGCGCCTGTCCGTGTTGATCTAGATGGGTTAAGTTGGCAAAATTAGATGAAAAATTATCTTGCGCCATTTAGTTAGAACGTGTTAATATAGATTGTCGGTGAGGGCGTGTAGCTCAGTGGACTAGAGCACGTGGCTACGGACCACGGTGTCGGGGGTTCGAATCCCTCCTCGCCCGTTTTTAAAAGTTAACAGTTGAAAGTTAGGAGTGAAGAGTTAAATTTCATCACTCCTAACTTTTAAGTTTTTCAAGGCGTAGGCATCTGGAGCTAGACCTAGTGCAAAGCGCAGGGAGTTGGATAGGTTTTTGCTCGACAGGGTAAGGAAAAGAACAAGTGCAACAGAAGTGATCGCAGCACCGTAGCCAAACATATCGCGGTAGCCTACCTGTTCTGCGATGATACCCAGAAGAGGAGCAGCGATCGCAATTCCCAAGTCAAGTCCAGCTATACATATAGCAAAAATTTGACCCCGTTCTTGTGGCAGTGAGCGGTCTGCCATCATCGTGACCATCATGGAGATGAGTGTACCACCACCAGCACCTTCAGCGATTGCAGCCAGTAAGAAAAACATCGCGCTGTGAGCCTGCCACAGCAGTATTAAGGCTAAAACGTAGCAAAAAATACCAAAGGTGATAAATAAACCACGACCAAAGCGATCGCTTGCCTTACCAGCAAAGACTCTGATACTAAAACTAGAAATTGCCGCAACTGTAAAAAACAGTCCGCCATTGAAGTCTACATCAGTGGATTTGAGGAATAACGACACAAAAGTATGTACAGCACCGAGGGACAAACCAACCAACAACATAACTATCGTTGGAACTCTCACTCCTGGACTGCCCAAAATTTGCCAAAAGTTGCGATCGTTTCCCTCAGTTTGCTGTTGTGTCTGTACTGGCGGATTCGTGACTTGTACAATCTCCAAGAGAGCGACAAAACCCAATTCGGCACAGAAGAGAAATAATATCCCGTAACTACTTGTAGCTTCCAAATACCCACCCAAGGCAGGGCCAATTGCTAAACCAAGGGGAGTTGCTAGGGTCATGTAACCAATGATTTCGCCACGAGTTTCAGTGGGAGCTAAATCTGCGACTAAGGCACTGTAGCCAGTGGTAAAAGCGGCAACACTAATGCCGTGAAAAATCCGCACCAGGATTAATAACCCAAGAGATTGAGTTGCCAAGTAACCAAAGGGTGCGATCGCAGCTACTATCGTACCAATCAATAAGGTAATTTTTCGACCACGTTCATCGGCTAATCGTCCCAGCATCGGGCGAGATAGCAATAAACCAATGGCGAAACTGCCCATCACAATCCCAATTTCTTGCTTGCTTGCGCCCACATGATCGATGTAAAGCGGTAGGGTTGGTAAGAGCGAAGATATGCTCGACCAGAATAATAAACCTGCTGTAAATAAAATCAGCAGGTTGCGTCGCAGTTCGGTATCAAAGGTATTAAATGCTTTCAAGGTAGATGCTATTTAATGAGGTTTTTGTCAAAAGAGACGCGATTAATCGCGTCTGTACAAGAGTTTGGAGTTTGGAGTTTGGAGTAAACCAATATTTACTCTTGACTGTTTACTCATGCCCAATGCCCAATGCCCAATGCCCAATGCCCATTGTTACCTTACTTAACCTTTTTTGCTACCACCTCTCGCACGCGATAGATAGGCCGCCCTTGGGATTCATGGTATGTACGCATGAGTAATTCTGCCAAAAGACCGAAGCAAAATAACTGTACTCCAGTTACCAGCAAGAGAACTGCCAAAATCAGCAAAGGGCGATTGCCAATCATCTCACCCAAAGCCAATTTGACGAAAGTCAAGTAAATTCCGATCGCTGTCCCCGAAACCATTGAAATCAAGCCCAACAGCCCAAAAACGTGCATCGGGCGGGTGAGGAATCTTTTCATAAACAGAATGGTTAACAAATCCATCAACACCCGGAATGTCCGCCAAATCCCATATTTACTGCGACCAAAGCGACGGGCATGATGACGCACTGGTACTTCAGTAATTCTAGCTCCTTCGATGTAAGCCAAAGCAGGTAAAAATCGGTGTAATTCTCCGTAGAGGTTCATATCTGCCAACAGTTCTGCACGATATGCTTTCAGCGAACAGCCATAGTCATGAATATTCACGCTAGTAGTATGACGAATTAGCCAATTGGCTATTTTGGAAGGAAGTAACCGATTTACAGCACCATCTTGGCGTTTTTGCCGCCAACCACTCACCAAATCGTAACCCTCATCCAGCTTTGCTAATAACATGGGGATATCAGCCGGGTCATTCTGGAGATCAGCATCTAAAGTGACGATCGCTTTACCGACTGCATAATAAAATCCAGCAGCCATCGCCGCAGTTTGTCCGTAGTTGCGACGCAAAATCACCGCCTTTAAATCTGTGCGGATTTGCGCCTCCTTCTTGAGGAATTCCCCAGAACCATCTGTAGAACCATCATCCACACAGATGATTTCATAATTTATCTGACTAGAAGATAAAGTAGATGCGATCGCTTCTAGTAAAAGCGGCAAACTTTCCACCTCATCATGTATCGGCAGCACCACCGAAACATCTGGGACAATAGCTGAAATCGCCCCATTTTCCTCACTCAACCCTTGATAAACCTTCCCACTCCTCATAAGCCTCAGCGCCCTCAGCGTCTCTGTGGTTCGTAACTCTTGATAACTCTACCAGCACCTCGCAGCTGCTGATAGTACGACTGACTAACAGCATCTCCCTGTTCCGAGAGAATATCAATTCCAATCCCATCCCGTCCCTGATCTTTCCCAGAACTATGGATGTAATAACCATCCGCCAAATAAAGCCCGACATGGGTTGCTTTTTGGCTAGTTCCAAAAAATACCAGATCCCCGGCGGTTAATTCTGCAATAGTAATTGGTTGAGTGAATCCTTCCTGCTGATAGGCATCTCTAGGTAGCCAAATACCCACCGAAGCAAACGCCGCCTGCATCAACCCAGAACAATCATAATTTGGCCCAACCGTACCACCCCAAAGGTAATAATTGGATTGTTGCATCGCTTTTTGGGTAAAGGCGATGACCTCCGCTAGCAGTTTTTTAATTTCAGATTCAGAAAATGTTGCAGCCTGATAATGTACAGTAGCAGATTGTAATGAATCAAAATCTGAAAGGGATACCCATCCCGGATAGTCATCCTCAGACAAATACACCTCAACCGCTAAATTTTGATGATTTGATGTTACCCATAAATGTCTCCCAGATGCAGCTTGAGTTGCTAAACGCGTACATTCAGGAGAATCATATAAATTCAGGTCAGCTAAACACTGATACTCCCCTGATTTTGGATTTTGGATTTTGGATTTTAGATTAAAGGACATTATTAGAGAATGATTTTTTTCAATAAAGACGAACAACTTGAAAATATTGGTAATGGCATTTTAGATGCAACTTGGGCAGCATTTCCAACTTTAGCCCGGAATCAAATTGCCCTGACTTGGGTTGTTTATGATCCACCAGTGCTAGTAAATACTGGTGGTGCGCTGACTCCCAACGCTTTTTGGGATCATCCAGTTCGTGGTTTCACTTATCGCGGTGTTGAACGGATTTATCCCGCTAGTATAGTCAAGCTATTTTACCTGGTGGCGGTAAATGAATGGCTAGAAAAAGGCATGACTCAAACTTCCAAAGAGTTGGAAAGAGCTTTGCGCGATATGATTGTAGATTCTAGTAATGATGCTACCAGCTTGGTTGTGGATATTCTGAGTGGTACCACATCAGGGCCAGAATTGCCAACTGGGCCCTTTGAAACGTGGAAATATCAGCGTAATATTGTTAACCGCTATTACCAATCTTTGGGTTGGGAAGAAATAGAGACAATTAACGTCTGTCAAAAAACTTGGGGTGATGGCCCTTATGGACGAGAACGGGCGTTTGTGGGAGAGTTACTGGAAAATCGCAATATGTTGACCACAAATGCGATCGCCAGGTTACTGCATAGTATTGTAGGTGGGGTGGCGGTTTCAAGTGTGCGATCGCAAGCTATGATGGCTTTACTCAAACGTCCTCTCAACGATTTACCCACTGACACCGAGGAAAATCAGGTAACAGGTTTTTTAGGTAGTGGACTGACTGAAAATGCTCAAATTTGGTCAAAAGCAGGTTGGACAAGTCAAGTTCGCCATGATGCCGCGTATATTGAGTTACCAGAACAGCGCCCTTACCTCTTAGTAGTATTTACTGAAGGGAAAGCGCAAGCTAAGAGTCAGGCAATTTTGCCCTTTGTTTCTAAGCTAGTTGCCGATGCGATCGCTAGTCTATGATCTTAGGACTTACGCAGAAGATATCCCCCCCTTTTTTTACAGTATCGCACTCACCCGACATCCCGCCCAGAACTGAAGTTCTAGGCTGATAGCTAAAGTCCACTAAGCGTGGACTAAAATTCTCCATTTTAGATATGATAGCCATCTACATGGCTGAAAATTTTGTATTTAGTCCTCTTGAGAGGACTTTAGCTATTAGCCTTGGAATTTATTCCGAGGCGGGAATGGCAACCAAGCCCAAGATTTAACAAATGATGGTAATCTCATGACAAGCCTTTTTAAGGGGGAGTGCGCGAAGCGCACGCTACGCGAACGAGGTTTCAGGTTTTCAATTATGATAGTCATCTACATGGCTGAAAATTTTGTATTTAGTCCTCTTGAGAGGAATGCAAGCTATAAGCAAGAGGAATTTATTCCGAGGCGGGAATAGTAACCAAGCCCAAGATTTAACAAATGATGGTAATCTAATGACAAGCCTTTTTAAGGGGGGGAGTGCGCGAAGCGCACGCTACGCAAACGAGGTTTCAGGTTTTCAATTATGATAGTCATCTACATGGCTGAAAATTTTGTATTTAGTCCTCTTGAGAGGAATGCAAGCTATAAGCAAGAGGAATTTATTCCGAGGCGGGAATAGTAACCAAGCCCAAGATTTAACAAATGAGAGTAATGTAATGACAAGCCTTTTTAAGGGGGAGTGCGCTTCGCGCACGCTACGCAAACGAGGTTTCAGGTTTTCAATGCGTAACCTAGATTTCTCTTATTACACTATTTCAACTTAAACTCATCAAACTTCAATACTTCCGAATCAGGCTTGCGAGTATCAAAACGATAACTACTTATCGTACCCGTCCCCGTATCAAAGATACTAAAAACCGTAATATCATTACTCGCAATATAAGGCATCGGCTTCCCATCTTCACCCAACAAAGGGGAAATTGTTGGCACTATCGGTTCTAACCCATTAGGATCACCAACTTTAACATAATCCTCTTGATATCCAATTGGCACTTCTCGCTTTCTGTCACCCCAAGCAGCGCCGTAAGTATTACCCACATTAGATGTTTCTAGAAAGTGCATTCCACTGGGACTAACAAAGCGGTTCCACAAATGGGAATGCCCATAGAATACCAATTGCACATCAGCCGTTTCTAGTAAAGGAACAACATCGCGGATAATATAATCTGCGTCTTTTGGGTACTCATAACGCACTGCTTTAATATTATTATCATCCCGTTCAATTATTTGAACTGGTTCTGTATAAGCAGGAACTATATTATCACCCAAAGTATGAGGCGGATGATGAAACATCACAACTTTGTATTTTGCTTGTTTAAACTCAGGGCTGTTGAGTTCTGCCTCTAGCCAATTGTACTGCTTGCTGCCTTTAGCAATTGGCTCATAAATCACCTGCCCATAACCCCAATTTTCAGGATTATTTAAATCCTTTTCGGCTTCCTGATATCTACCCCTATGCTTTCCATTTAAACTGGGAGTTCGCCACATATTCGTAGCGTAAAGTACTACCAAACGCACATCGCCAAAGCTAACTGCATAATATCTTTTTCCACCCTCTTTACTTTTGGGTAAAGAGAAAATCTCTTCGTAGGTATTAGTATTAAAAGAATTATCTATTAAAGATTTGTCCCGATAGATTTTTTGAGCGACGGCACGGGGAATTGTATCATCAAATTCATCATTTAAACTTTCCATCCTGGCAAATCGCCCCATCACCTCATGATTGCCAATGCAAGTAAACATGGGTGCATGTTGAATAATTTGTCCACCAGTGTAGGTAGTCTTAACATCATAGTGCGTCATTTCATATTTAGCACGACCTTGTAAACCGGGAAATAACGCACCACCACTATTATCATCAAACCATTCTGAGGCGCGATCGCTAACATTTACTAAATCACCAGCAAACCACACTCCATCAACCCGTCCAACTGTTTCTACCACCTTTTGCAGATTTGCAGATGTCATCGGCTTTAACTGATGGTCAGAGGTGAGTAAAATTTTTAGTGGTGTATCCGGTTTTGGAGTAGCTGCGAGGCTAAAAACATCACTGCTAACAGTTTCGCCGTCTTCTCGCACACTCGTAATGCGATAATTTACCCACAAACCAGAAGTTAACCCAGTCACCTCAGCCTCATGTCGCCAAATATCGCGCCAGACGGGTTTTTGATAAACTTGGCCATCTTTGATTTGGTTTGCAACTCTTGAGTATTGGTCTTCACGAGTGCGAGTGAGTTTGGTAGTATTTGCCTTAGCAGTTTGTTTAAGATTTTCCCCGTAAGTTACTGTGTGATTAACACCAGCAAACTCAGTAAACCAAACTACTTGCACTGAGGTTTCAGTTGGCAGTTGTAAAAATGGGTCGGTGAGCAATTGGGGTGCTGATGTCATAATTCTTTGCCCAAATGAACGCACACTTAACAGAGTAAAGCATATAACAAGCACAAGCATAGCCACCGAGAAAATTTTACGGTTGCGTAAGCGTCTGAGCATGAGTAACATACCAAATTTTTTAGCGAATTCACCGACTGAACGCAATTTTATTATTACTTCCTTCCCGCTACAAGCTTACCTATAGCGTTTCTCGTATATGCAATACACTCTAACCTCTCTCCTTTTAAGAAAGAAGCTTTAGAATCTTACTCCCCAACGCTAGTAGGGAAGGGGCTGGGGGTTACTTGCGTTTCAAACGCCAATATGTTGAAAAAATTCCCATCCCCAACGCTTCCACTACAGAACGCCAAGCCATATCTCAACTAGTCCAAAAATGCCTAGACGCAAAAGGCGTTAACTGTGAAATATGGGAGAAAGAAATAGATGAACGAGTCGCCGCCCTGTATGGCTTGTAGAACAATAGACTAGAATATTCGTAGGTTGGGTTGAGGCAATGCGTTACCCAACAAAACCCCCTAAACGTTGGTTTCGTTCCTCAACCCAACCTACACATTTTTGGCAGATATTTACGAAAATATCCTAACTATATAAGGTTGAAAAAATCATGCAAGCAGCTTTACGCATCACAACTAAAGTTTTACCAGGAAACAAAATAGAAATAGAACTTCCAGAAGCCGAGATTGGTGACAGCGTTGATGTATTTGTGATTTTGCCAGAAAAGCCTAAAATAAAACGGCGTTCTGCAATAGAAATTATAGAAGAAGTTCACGCTAAACGCACACCAAAAACTGCTGAAGAAATAGATAGACAGCTGCAAGAGGAACGGGATTCATGGGACAGCTAATACTTCCCTCTTCTGGCGTTATCTATATAGATACACCAGTACTGATTTATAGCGGAGAGTGGAACCCTGAATATTATTCACTGCTGCAACCACTATGGTTAAAGTTTCAGACAGGAGAAATTCAAATTATTAGTAGTGAACTCATATTGATGGAAGCTTTAGTTCTTCCTTTGAAAAATAATGATACATTTTTACTCAATGCTTACGAAGAACTGCTATTGTCGGAAAATATGCAACTAGTTCCTATCAGCCAACCTGTGCTAAGACAAGCTGCAAGTCTCCGGGCTACTACCAACCTCAAAACACCCGATGCTATTCATGCCGCTACAGCCTTATCTGTTAATTGTAACCAATTTATAACTAACGATAAAGGCTTTCGCAATATTCCAGGCTTACCAGTTATTATCCTTAGCGAAGTTTTAGCATCTTGAACTATGGATATGGTGCATTAAATAAATTTAATGCACCTTAGCAAAATTATTTTTTTCCCGATTCTAGATATTTCAAAATTCTCTGATTTTCCAGCGTTAACTCTCTTATATCTGCCGTATTATCATCGATTCTTCTTTGATTATCAATCATTTGGCGTTGTGTATTAACCATTTGCCGTTGCATCTCATCTAGTCTCGGTAAAATGCTACTAGATAAATCAGTCAATGCTTGAATTGCTTTGGCGTTAGATTGAATGAGTTGATTTGATTGCTCTGTCAATGCTTGAATTGCTTTAGCGTTAGATTCAATCAGTTTCTCTATACCTTCTGAATCACTCATAATTTTATTCAACTACTAGTTATAGAACTTATGCCTATACATGATATTATAGATAATCGCAATCAAAAATTAGTAGACCAAATCAACTGCATTCTCGACTCATCAGCAGCAGCCCATTTTGCGGTAGGTTACTTCTTCATTTCTGGCTTCACCGCTATTGCACAACGCCTCACGAACATTAAAGAACTACGCCTACTAATTGGTAACACCAGCAACCGCTAATGGTTTCGTCAGTCAGGAATTGTTTAATCAATTGGTGCAAATTTACCGACAACATAATATGCACGAATGGCTAAATAATAATATACCTACACTGTCTGTGCCGATTCCAATTATTATTTGTAGTGAAGTTTTGGAATGATTTTGTGCTAATACCAATTCTGTATGAAGATGCGCTAAACCATATTAGGACTGAAGTATAAGGAAGAAAAACGAACCGCAAAGGGCGCAAAGGACACAAAGAAAGAAAGAAAGAAAGAAAGAAAGAAAGAAAGAAAGAAAGAAAGAAAGAAAGAAAGAAAGAAAGAAAATTTGGCGCAGCCTCACAAAGAAATGGTATAAGAATTTGCTATCATCTCGTAGACATGATTGAAAAACCTGCCAATCTTTTGAAAAGACTAGCAGGCATGGCTTATCATCAATCGGAGCGGCGGGATTCGAACCCACGACCTCCACTACCCCAAAGTGGCACGCTACCAAGCTGCGCTACGCCCCGGTCAGAATTATCATCATACAGCAAAACTTTAGGATAAGCAAGAGGCAAATTTAAAAAACCTTAAGCATCCCACTAGCTTGCACTAAATCTGAAACAGCAGAAGCATCCCATTTCCCTTCTACACATCGCCCTGTATTCAAGATGAAGCGCAGACTGTAGGCATGAGGATAGCCTTCTACCTCCATCCATAATAAATCGCTTTCGGCTTCACAAGCAATTTTTTCCTCTTCCATTAATTCAGTTGCGAGTTGTTTCATGGTGTCTGCTAGCTGTGCTAGTAGGCGGCAAAAATCATTCAACTCGGCTTCGGTTAACTCAATCGCCCAATCATCTGTACCGACTAAACCTTTAAATTCAGGTGCATCGGGGTTCTGGCCTATACGCCAACCATATCCGGTTTTTACAAGGCGTTCCATAGTTTAGTTTTTTAAACGCAGAGGGACGCTGAGGTTTAACGCAGAGGAACGCAAAGGAAGATTTTGGACTGTGGGTTTGGTCATTTGAGTAGTTCAGCACCTCCTCGTTGGGCTGGTTGTGGGGTGGTTGATGTATTAGGACTGGGTGTGGTGTTGGGGGTGGGAGATTGGGTATTTTGGGTAGGGTTAAATATATTGATTAAGACTTGCACTAGGGCATTTCGTTGGCTGCGGGTGAGACGGCTGATGGCTTTGCGATCGCCTTCTATCGGATTTTCCCGTAGTGTATCATTGCCTGGATAGGGAGTATCATACATAATTTCGTTCGCACCCAGGTAATCAGCTAAAGTCAGCTTCCAATCTAAGCGATAAATTGGGGCCCGCCCTTTGGTATAAATGTGATATCTAATCACGCGATTTATTAAGGTGTTGTTTTCGGCAACTTGACCATTTTCTTTGCTGATATACTTATTTTCTCGTGGGAAATCTGGCAATTGCTGATATACTAGCTGCCAAACATCGCTAGGTGTGATTCTCTGAGCATAAGCAGGTTGGATACTAAATAAATTTCTATGTATTGATTTGTCCGCCCCTGAACCCAAAACAATTACACCTACTACCATTAAAGCAAGCAGTATTGCTGTTAGCGTTAGCGGGGCGTTTAGCCCGTGCTGAGTTTTGAGTTTTGAGAAAATTGATTTAAACAGAAATTTTTTCTTTTTCATAGAACAGTATAGCGGTTCTCAGTTGAGTAGGTACAAGAACCCCACCCCCAACCCCCTCCCCGCAAGCGATGAGGGGGCTATGATCTACCTCATTTGATTAGGAAAAGCTATATTTTAGGCGTTGCTGAGTGAAAATATGAATCTGCCTTATTCAGAACTCAGAACTCACAGAACTCACAGAACTCCTAACTCCTAACTCCTAACTCCTAACTCCTAACTCCTAACTCCTAACTCCTAACTCCTAACTCCTAACTCCTAACTCCTAACTCCTAACTCCTAACTCCTAACTCAGCACTCAGCACTCAGCACTCAATCTTATAGTTCGCCAATAATTTCTGGCTGAGTCAATTCATCGGACATTTCGATAATTGCCCTTAGTACTGGCTTCATCATCGCATCTTCGTTATTTTCAAAGTCTTCATAACGCCGACGTTTAGCACGATTTGCCACCTGAACCGTAATGCGGTAACGATTTGAGGCTGCACTAATTAGCTCCTCAGAACGGTGCATAATCTGAGACTGAGTTGTCTCGAACTTAGAACGCTTTAGCATAATCAGTGGTTCTTGGGGTCATTCCCCAGTGTAGCAGTACTGATAAATCTGCTGCTGTGTATTTAATCGCTAGCAACCTCTCTGTTGATAGAGGCTAAGAGCTTTCTAGTCAATATAAGTTACTTATAATACTACCTGACTAAAGTCACACATCCTTATGGCTGACCTTGTGGAAACTGCTATCAACGCGGGAAACTTCAATACTCTGGTGAAGGCTGCTGAAGCTGCAAATTTCATAGAAACTCTAAAAAGTCCTGGTTCTTTCACGCTATTTGCACCAACTGACGAAGCTTTTGCCAATCTGCCAGAGGGAACTTTAGACTCGCTACTACAAGATATCCCCAAGCTCCAGAAAATTGTCGCATATCATATCGCTAGTGGAGATGTTCGGTCTGATGATTTGATACAAATTAATGAGGCAGAGACGCTTGAAGGGTCAATTGTAGCCATTGAATCTGCCGATGGTAAATTTAAGGTAAATAACGCCAATGTCATCAAAACAGACATTTTGACAGACAATGGCGTGATCCACGTTATTGATGCGGTGTTGATGCCTGCAATGGTGGCGGGGAAATAAGGGGATGGGGGATTGGGCATTGGGCATTGGGCATGGGGCATTGGGCATTGGGCATTGGGCATTGGTTATTCTCCTCATCCCCCTCATCCCCCTCATCCCCCTCATCCCCCTCATCCCCCTCATCCCCCCATTCCCTACTCCCTACTCCCCATTCCCTACTCCCAGAATGCAGCCACTACGTGCAGGAAGAGTCAATGACAACTGCCCAGTTTCTCCTTCACTATTCCACTCAACTTCAGCAGTACCATATAACAACTTGTTGGGTTGAGTACGCAAACTGATGACATCTGCATTCGCTGTTGCCGAACTTGTGCCAGCGTTGACGGCAATTATCAATTCCTCTGTCCCTAAAGTTCGCGCAAAGATATAAATTTGTCCTTGAGCATGGAGGACTTGGTAATCACCTGTACGCAAGGCTGGGTATGTGTGGCGCAGGGCAATTAATTGACGGTGAGTATTGAAAATTTCTTGATTCCAGTTACTCTCTAAAGGAAAACCACGACGTGAGTCTGGATCTATTGCACCAGGTAAACCAACTTCATCACCATAGTAAATGCTGGGCGCACCGGGAAAGGTGAGTAGTAGTAGAGTTGACAATTCTATACTACCTATATCACCGCCTGCAATGGTCATCAATCGGGCTGTATCGTGACTTGCTAACAAATTGAGTTGAGTTAGCTGAATTTCCCAAGGGTAAAGTTGCAGTACTTCTTGAATTTTGGTGGCGTACTCGGCAGCAAATAAGGGTGGGTAGGGTTGATAGTCGCGGCTTTGGACTTGTTCTAAGACTACGCGATCGCCTGCTGTAAAGGCAATTGTTGGCCCAGTAAATAGATAATTCATCACCCCGTCAAATTGTGTTCCATCCAACCACTCGCGGGAATCTCCCCACACTTCGCCCACAATGTAAGCTTCGGGATTGACTGCCTTGACGCGATCGCGGAATTCCTGCCAAAATCCAGGAGTTTTTATTTCAAATGGTACATCTAATCGCCAACCGTCGATGCCGAATTTAATCCAATATTCGGCAATTTCCATAATATATTCCCGCACTTCTGGATTGTCGTGGTTAAATTCTGGTAAAGCACGATTTCCTGCCCAACCCACGTAATTAGCAGGGAATTCCCCATTGTAGGGTGAAAGGGGCCAGCCTTCAATTTTGAACCAATTTACCCAAGGTGAATGGGGGCCATTCTCTAAAACGTCATGGAAGAAGAAAAAACCACGGCTGGAATGGTTAAACACGCCATCTAGAACAACTTTGATATTCCGTTGATGGGCTGCATCTAGCAATTCTTTAAAAGCCTCATTGCCCCCCAGCATGGGGTCAACTTGATAATAATCGTGGGTATGATAGCGATGATTGCTAGCGGATTGAAAAATGGGTGTAAAGTAAATCGCGTTAATCCCTAAATCCTGGATGTAGTCTAAACCCTCCATGATGCCCCATAAGTCGCCGCCTTTATAACCTTGGAGTGTTGGCATAGAGTCCCAATCTTCCCAACGGGCTTCACGCAGTAGCCGTTTGTGCGGCTGTTTGCTTCTAGCAAAGCGGTCTGGGAAGATTTGGTAGAAAACCGCGTGCTTTACCCAGTCTGGTGTTTGAATTTGCATGAATAAATTTTTGTAGCTTCAGAAGCGATCGTTGCAAATATTAGCTTCTTTATGGCTCTTACTTATGATAGAGAATCTGTCATTTGCCAGCAGTTATTAGCAAATCGGGTTAAGTCGGCAAGAATAAATCAAATTTAGGACTTACGCGCTGTACAAATTAATCATGGTATGCATTTACCAAAATAGGTTGTTTCAGGCTTTTATTAATCATTCTTTGATGGTAAATACACCCGCGCCCTACGGGCACAGCAATGCTCATACGTGTCAACAAAAGCCTAGAAATGGCTTAACCGTTGGCTTCCTCACCCGCCCTGAACTGAAGTTCTTTGGCTTTCAGCTAAAGTCTACTTCAGTAGACTAAAGATTTTTGGCTATATTTAGTCATCTTCAGATGACTTTTGCTATTAGCAAGGAACTTCAGTTCCTTGCGGGACATGACTTTTACGTTAAGTTGACACCAATGAGCAATGCTGTGCCCCTACCGCGTGGTCTATTTACCTGAAAATAACTGTAATTTTGCGTAGTTACTTAGTACAGTAGGGCGTAAATAAACCACCCATTCCAAATCGCCAAAAAGTCTGTCCTATAAACTTTTTGGCTTTTCACTTCCGCCTTGCGGTACTAGGCGGTTTTAGCATTTTCATCTGATACTTTCGCTGCACTAGCTTTCAAGCGGCTCGACCTGATTTTGTGAATACGTTCGCCATTGCGAACACCACCCGCCATCTCATATTCGCGGCTGTCTTTGCCGTATTTGATCGCAACCACCATTAGCATCTTCTCTGAAAGACTGCTTAAGTTTTTTTCCATTTCTTCAATCTCACTTTGAGAAGAGTCAATCACAGACAGAGCGGTATTATAACCATCAAGTTTTGTACGTAACTGCTCAATTGATGCAATGAGTTTTTCTATATTATTATCATCATCAAATTTGATGCTTGGAACAATCGATTTCAGTCCAGAGGATCTTAACTCAGCTTTTTCTAGAATGCGGGAGGTACGTTTTCTCCGAGACATAAATTTACTCCTTTAAGATGGTTATAGAGCTAGCTTGCCTCAATTAAACTGCATTCCGGTTCAGCACAACTCGCAATTTTTTTAATAAAATTTTCAAGCTATAGCAGTAATTTTTCGGAATTTAATTACTAGATATTGGTATTTATAGAAATAATATGTTTAATCTTGATAAAAGCTTGAAGGTAGACTGCTCCTGACTTTTCACGTTATGTGGAAAAGTCCACTAAAAACCTAACCCCCTAACCCCCAACCCGTGGCGGGAAGGGGGAAATTCAAAGTCTCTCTCCTTAAAGGAAGAGAGATTTAGAGAGAGGTTTTCCAGATGACCTGAATTGTCAGAGACTGTTCCCACTTGAATGTAGACTGCTCCCACTTGAATGTAGACTGCTCCCACTTGAACGTAGACCGCTCCCACTTGAACGTAGACCGCTCCCACTTGAACGTAGACCGCTCCCACTTGAACGTAGACCGCTTCCACTTGAAGGTAGACCGCTCCCACTTGAACGTAGACTGCTTCTGCTTGAATGTAGACCGCTCCCACTTGAACGTAGACTGCTTCTGCTTGAACTGAGACCGCTTCGCCTTGTTGGAGAGTGCGTAGGACGCAAAATTGAGTACTTTTTACTTCACTGGGCACTTAGTACTCAGTACTAAGTTGGTTAACTACCTGCCTCCTAAACTTATTTGATGTTATCTATGAAAAAAATAGATAAACTCAGATATTGCACCTCCCCAATCTTCCGCCAGAGAATTTATTCTCTGGCTCATAGCGAAAGTCCACTTAAGTGCAATACGCTTGGGTTAAGGCTTTACTCTTTGTCAAAGTGAATTTTTTTAACGAACCGCAAAGGACGCAAAGGACACGTTCGCGCAGCGTCTCGAAGAGAAGGAAGAGAAGAAAGAGAAGAAAAAATGCTTAACTGAACTGTATTGCACTTAAGTGGACTTACAGCTATTTTAAGTTAAATAGATCGCGCAGTAAGGGCACAGCATTGCTGTGCCCCTACGATAAATGTGGTTCAAATACATGAAAACTGCTGTAAATCCATACCATCAATAAAGTTGAGTCCACTAAGCGAGGACTTTCGCTATTAGCCATAGGTTAGAAACCTATGGCGGTTTTTGAGACTGGTGCAAGATTTGAGTAAATGAATTTGAGGTAAAAATGAGGCACGAAAAACTTTCTCCCGGATTACTTTTGGCATTTCAAGACTATCAAAGCGAAGGAGATCAAGCTTTAGTTACACACAAGCGATCGCTTGGCATCATTGCCCACAAAAGCCCAGTCAAGCCAACTAAGAGCGTCGTTTTTATCTACTGCGAGCCTGATGCAGACTTAAGTTATCTATCACAATATAATATTGAAGTCAATCAAAACTCTGGGAGTGTGCGGACAGCTTTCTTACCGATAGAGAGTTTAGATGTCTTATCTGAAGAAGATATTATCCAACGGATTAAGCCATCACGCAAACTTCATTTGAGGATGGACACTGCACTAGAAACAGTCAAACTGCCGGAGTTCAAGAACCAGACCGGACTGACTGGTAAAGGAGTAATCATTGGTATTATAGACAGTGGCATTGATCCGAAACACCCCGCTTTTGCCGGACGAATTTTACACATTTGGGATCAAACACTGCCAGGGCCAGGAGTGACGGAAGGCCGCTATGGGGGTGAATTTACAGGAACGCAACTGACAATTTCTCAGGATACTAGCGGTCATGGTACTCACGTTGCGGGAATTGCCGCCGGTGCCGATGCTACCTATGGCGGTGTCGCACAAGAGGCAGAATTAGTTGTCGTCAGGTCAGATTTACAGGATGCCCACATTGCTGATGGTGTGCGTTACATTTTCCGAATTGCTAGAGAGTTGGGACGCCCAGCAGTGGTAAATCTCAGCTTGGGTGGACACGCTGATGCCCATGATGGTAGCGATTCTTTATCAAAGGTCATCGATGCCGAAACTGGCCCAGGAAGAATTGTTTGCTGTGCTGCGGGTAACGAAGGGAACGCCAATATTCATGGTCAAGCGACAATACCCTGTGGACGCACTCGTGGTATGCGCTTTAATGTTCCTTTGAATCAAATAGGCATAGTTTGGTTAAACGGTTGGTATTCTAAAGACAGTGAGTTGGAAGTGTCTGTGCAAAGTCCTAACGGTTTTGTCACCCCCTTCCAAAAAATAATTACTCAGGGTAATGCCGCACAAGATTACCAGTTACCAGATGCACGGGTGCAATTAGCGACACCAGCGCCAGATAAAGCCAACGGCGACCATAATTTCTTTGTGCAAATACGCGGTATTGGCCCCTCGCAAGTCATGGGAGGTATTTGGCAGCTGCGAGTCCGCAACTGTTCTTCAACTGACACATGTTTGAATGTGTGGACATTAGATGACAGTTCATCAGTGTTTTTCACAGGTAAAAGTGTGAAGGATGCGGTAAAAATTGGTTCGCCAGGAGCCGCCAGCAGTGCAATTACTGTTACCGCCTATACTACTAGAACCAAGTACACAGATATTGATAACAAAGTGCAAGAAATGGGGTTAGAATTGCATACTATTTCGGAATTCAGTAGTGAAGGGCCACTACGGAATGATGGACAGAAGCCGGATGTAGCAGCACCAGGAGCGATGATTATTTCGACGCTTTCCGCCGATGCAAGTTTTGACCGTTCATCGATGATTAATTCTAAGTTTGTGGTGCAGGCTGGTACGAGTATGGCAACACCATTCGTTAGTGGATTAGTGGCACTGCTGTTGCAGCGCGATCCTAAACTTGATCCGGCTGCTGTGAAAGACTTGCTACGTAAAAATAGTGCAATTCCTGGAAAACCCCCAGGTACATTTGATGAGAAATGGGGTTATGGAGTGATTAACGCAGCTAATCTGTAATTAGACTGAGAAAGGTAGATATTATTTCTGTACAAGGGTAGGCAATAAAAACCTATAAATTTGATAACTTAGGGTAGACAGAAATTGTCTACCCTCTTTACCAAGGAGTTGCTGATGAATTATCAGAAACTAGATGCCGCTCTTGCTACAGTGCTGAATGATATTCAAGATTCAGAAGAAACTAGTTTGGCAGTTTTCATCCATACTGAACCAATTTTAGGCTCTGCTGCAACTGCTGTTTTAGAAAGTTTAGGGGTTAGTGGTGTTACCAGTGGCAAAGATATTTTCACGGCAACACTGTCACCAAATGCCATTTCTCAGTTGTCAGAGCAACCCTGGGTGAAGTATTTGAAGCGATCGCAGCAATTAGGTTTGGTTAATAGGAGAATAAATACACCGAAGTTAGGTGTTTAATGGGTATTGCCTAACGCTACACTGTGCGAATAATTTTTTGCTGTTACTGTAAATCAGGTTTTGGTTTTTCTGGAAACTTACACTTCACCTCAATTTCCAGATTACTTTCAGCAGAGCCTTCGGTAATGTAAGGAATACCTGCTTTACCACCCAGCTTAATGCCAAATTTAAGTCTTACCTCCTCAATCTCAGCAGTGTTAAAGTCTTTAAAAGCACTAAGAGCATAGATAGTATAGGAGCGAATCATTTGACGAGCTTGTTGCATCCGAGCGATCGCATCTGTTCGCACATCCTTGTATTCTATGCCATCATCCTCGTCAATTTCCTGAGTTATTTCGGTGGCTGTGACGTTAATCTCAATCTGCTCAATCTCCCCATCTGCTTGGAAAAATAATTGCTGTACTTCTGACATAAGCTACCTCGGTTAAATTTTTGTATCGTGTCTTAAAAATTTCAGCTTGCTTGCGGAAAAATAATAGATGGTATTGTTTCTACTAACACAGCCATCATTGTGTCTGTCAAGATTATCCCGCATTTACCAACCTAAGGTGTGTTAAATGGCACGATACGCGCTTGTTATTGGCATCGCCGAGTATCTTAGCCCATCATTAGCGCGTTTGTCGAAGACTACAAATGATGCTGAGGCGATCGCGCAACTCCTAGAGCAATATGGTGATTTTCAGTCTGTGCAAAGACTACCACAGCGCTGGAATAAAGATAAAAACGGCTATGAAATGGCAGCGTCAAAAGTTACTGGCGCTCAACTTGGCCAAGATTTGAGAACATTCCTGCTAGAGCAAGCTGCTAATAATGAAGCGCTGATTTATTTTAGCGGACACGGTTTTACTATTTCCGACAATTTGGGACAACAAAAGGGATATTTGGCAAGTTCCGATTGTCAGATTGAATTTAAGGAAAACGAAAATGTTGAACAAAAATATGGCATTCCCCTGGATAGCCTTAACGACTTAATTCGAGATTCGCAATTGAGTAGTTTAGTGATGCTACTCGATTGCTGTCATAGCGGCTATTTATTAGAAAGACAGTTAATAGAAAGAACTCTTAACGCTTTCAGTTCGCAAAAAGATTATTACTTAATTACAGCGTGTCGTGGCTTTGAACGCGCCGGAGTAATTAAGAGTGAAGAATATAGTATTTTCACAGGTGCAGTTGTTAAGGGATTGGCGGTAGAAAACGTAGGTAGTAGTAGGCGAATTAGTGGCGATCGCTTGTTTGATTTTATCAGCAGTGAACTTAAAGGTTCAGTACAAGAGCCGATTCGCATGGGTTGGGGACGTTCGATTACTCTGGTTACTTATCCCCAATTAGAAGATATTACTACAGGTGAAAAAGTTGCTTTCAATCAGGAAAATCCTTATCGGGGACTTTATGCTTTTGAATCAGAGCAAGCGCAATATTTTTGTGGAAGAGATGAAGCAATTCGCACCCTAATTTCGCGTTTAGCAGAGAGTCGTTTTTTGGCTGTAATTGGCTATTCAGGTAGTGGTAAATCTTCCTTAGTAAAAGCAGGTTTGTTGCCGCAACTGAAAGGCGATCGCCTCCCAGGAAGCAGTCAATGGGAAATTGCATCTTTTACACCAGGAGAACATCCTTTAGGTAAACTCGTTGATATTTTGACTCGACAACAGCAGCAAAATAAAGCGCATCTATTATTTATCGATCAATTTGAAGAAGTATTTACCCTATGTCAAGACGATGAGGAACGCAAAGCTTTTATCCGCTTAGTAGCACAAGAAGTAAAAAAGGGTGAGGGAGAAAGCCGGATAATTTTGACAATTCGCGGTGATTTCTTAAATAGATGTGCTGACTATTTAGAAATTATTACTCTCATCAATAGCATTCCTCCCACATCATTTATCGTCACACCCATGTCTTTTACTGAGTTAGAAGAAGCAATAGAAAAACCAGCAAAATTACATGGTGTCACGTTTGAGCATAGTTTAGTTTCGCAAATTTCCGCCGATGTAGTCAACCGTCCGGGTGCATTACCTATACTGCAATATGCGCTCAAAGAGTTGTGGCGAGTTTGCATTGAAGAACCTGAATCGCCAGAGCCGCTTTTGACTCGTAAAGGTTATGAGGAAATTGGCGGGGTTAAAGGAGCTTTAGACAAACGAGCGACAATTTTGTATCAAAGTTTAACAACTATAGATCAAGCCTTTGCGCGTCGCTTGTTTATGGAATTGGTGCAGTTAGGTGAAGTTGGGGAAGTGACGCGGCGGCGTGCTAGCTGGGATAGATTAGAAGTAATTTCAGATTCTCCACAACAATTACAACGGGTTGTAGAATTACTAGCAGGTTCTCAACAACGTTTAATTATCACCGATGAAAAGACGGTTGAAGTTGCTCATGAAGCACTTTTGTCTGAGTGGAAATTATTAAATACTTGGATTGCTGAAAATCTGGAGAATATTCGTCTCAGTCGTTCTTTAGAGGAAGATTGCCAGGAATGGCAACAAAGATTTAATAAATCGGATGAAGCACTATTGACAGGTGCAAAATTGGCTGTAATTTCTGAGTGGGTGAATAAGACTCAGCCAAGACTTACGCCATTAGAATCAGAATTTTTGCATAAGAGTTTGGAGAGACGCGACAGAGAAATCCAAACTCAATTAGAACAAGAACGCCGATTGCGAGAAGCGGCTGAAGCCAGAGCTAAGGCAGAAGGAGAAAAAGTCAAACAGGAAAAAGCCAAAATTAAAGCTGAAAGGCAAAGAACCCAGGCGGTTGCAGTGTTAGCAGTTATATCAATTGCATTAGCGGGGTTGTGGGTTAAATCCGAAAAAAATAATGCAGAAGTAGTCAAAATGGGAGAAGTCCATACATGGATTAAAGTGTCTCACACATTACTTGATGCCGATAAGCAACTTGAAGCATTAATGACGAGTGTGCAAGCACTACAGGAATTAAAAAAGATAGGTGGAAAACATACTGAACAAGTAAAGCAACTACAATCCATTATCTATACTGTGAAAGAGCATAATCGATTAGAAGGTCATAACGATAGGGTTTGGGGTGTGAGTTGTAGTCCTGACGGTAAAATAGCCTCTGCTAGTGCTAACAACACAATCAAAATTTGGGATAAAGATGGCAAATTTTTATATGATCTTCCAGGCCACAAAAAAGGTGTTTGGAGTGTAAGATTTAGCCATAATGGTAAATTTCTTGCTTCTACAAGTCAAGATGCAACGTTCAAGCTTTGGAATATAGACGCGAAAGAGCATAAATTAATAAAAACTTTTAGGGATCATAGTGATACTGTTTATGATGTTAGTTTTAGTCGAGATGATAGAATTATTGCTTCTGGTAGTAAGGATGGAGTAATCAAAATTTGGCATACCGACATTCAAGAGAATGAACCTCAATCAATTAGAACACTAAATGTGAAAGATATCTTGCAAAAAGAAGGATATAATATCGCTGAAATTCTTCGAGTTAATAGTCTAGACTTTGATCCTAATGACAATTCAAAACTCGCTTATGTAAGTTATGATGGTAGTGTTAGAATTTGGAATTGGCAAAGAAATAGTTTAGAAGAAGTTGGGACGCATGGTGAGCAAGTTCCTGTATATATGGTCAGATTCAGTTTGCCAAGAAGGAATTTAAATTTACTAGCTTCTGCTAGTTATCTAAATAGTATAGGCGGCACAATAAAGATTTGGAATATTAAAAATAATAAAAAACAATTAATAGCAGAAATAAAGGATGTTCATAAGGGTATAATATATGGCTTAGATTTTTCTCCTGATGGTCAAATACTCGCTTCTGGAAGTGATGATGAAACTGTAAAAGTATGGGATGTAGATAAAGCTATCAAGGGAGAAAATCCTTTAATAGCAACTCTACGAGGACATACTGCCAAAGTTAATCGGCTAGAGTTTAGTCGTGATGGAAAGATAATTGCCTCTTCTAGTAATGATGGAACTGTGAGACTTTGGAGGTGGCAGCAAGTCAGTTTCATAAAAAATATAACACCTGATGTAGAAAACTTGTTAAAATATAGCTGTAATTTTTTAGAAGAATACTTACAAACAAACAAAAATATACCAGACTGGCTGAATACTCAATCTGGTACATGCTCTGTTAATTAAAAGAGAAGAAGTTACTGCTTAGAATACTACTTAATGAGTGAAGCTTCTAGTTTCTTACCATTTTTGTAGTAGCTGGTTTTGTTTAATTAATGGTCTTCTTATCATCTGGTTTTTTTGTAATAAGCGTAGGATCATCAGGTTGTGGTTCGTCAGTGTCACCTTGAAGAATACCATCTTGAGTCCCTAAACCAAACTGCCCTTGCTCAACCCACTCATTCTTCAGTAATGACCACCAGTCAGTAGCTAAACCCTCTAACACATACTTATAGGGTAGCCAACCATAACCATCTTTACCCCAATCTTCACCCCAACAGTTTCTAATTCGGAAAGCTCCTGTAGTAAAGCTTTTTTCAGTAGGATGCTCAATTAGCATATCATCCTTATAACCAACGGCAACAACTGCATGACCACCCAGCATCTTTTCGCCTATAGTAGGATAAGGAATTTTTCCTGTTTTTACAGTTTTCTTATTAAAAAGAGAACTATAAGTTGTAAACCCAAACATGGCAGGAAAGCCAGCAACTAAAAAAGCTTTGATTTGAACTAATGCTTGTTTTTTTGAAAGTTGAGGTAAGTCAAGCCTAAAATACTGAAGTGCTTGATAATTCTGGGCATAGGCATAGCAAAAAGCAGGTGGTTCTTCGTCAAAATTCTCAATTTCATAAGGCCAATATTCCTCTGGAGGTATGCCAAAAAGTGCCATTGCTTTCATTGTGAAGCGGGTCGATGCTCCAGTGTCTCCAGTTAAGTGCATCAATTTTCGTGCAACTTTGTAGAGAAAGAGGCTGGAGACATCTATATCTTCGCCCATTATCTTTCTTTGAAAATATTCTACTAAGGCAACGCCAGCTATTGCTGTGCATGACTTGAGGTTTCCTTGCTGCTCAATTGGAGAACACCATTGCCGCAAATCGACATGGGAAGGTAAATGTATATTTATTGGATATTGCAAACTTGCCGAACTTTGGTCTGTTGGTTCTTTGAAAGGTAAGAGCAGCCTAGTTTGCTTTTTATCTTCCCTCCCGTTCTTTTGAACCCCTGTCCCGTTCTCTATTTGTAACTTGCAATCATTTACTAAAGTTGCTTTTTCGAGTCTAATTCCTTCTATGTTCTTAGAGTCTTTGATTATCTTCTCTAGGCAATAGTCTCTAAAATCTGGACGATCTGGCAACCAACCCATTCTAAAGTTCGGCATATATCTGTTACCCTGTTTAAAATATCTTAAGGAAGTTACCTTAATATGTGGCTTTTAGCTGACTGTAAGTGAATACACTATAAAAATAATGTTTTACGGATTACACATATAACTTTTTTAGATTTATTTTTATAACGAGGTTTGTCACAGACTACTTACCTCTCCCCTTGCAAGCTGTCTCTCACAGATATAAAATCCTACGCGAGGGCGGTGTAGGCAAAACTTCCTATATTTTTTACCTAAATTAATACAAATGTTCTATTTTTCTCCTTATCAGCCCCACTATCCATCATTAGTAGCATTCTGTAAAATTCATAAGAGAGAATATTTGATCCCCCCTTACCTGTGGTGGCAGACAGTCCTAAACTGAAGATGAGAGTTGAAAGGCAGTCGGGAGAAATTTTGTGAAAAAAGTATTATCAATCATTCTTGGTGGTGGCGCGGGTACTCGACTTTACCCACTAACCAAACTCCGTGCTAAACCAGCAGTACCAGTAGCGGGGAAGTACCGCCTAATCGATATCCCTGTCAGTAACTGCATCAATTCCGAAATATTCAAAATCTACGTCCTGACACAATTCAACTCAGCTTCCCTGAATCGTCACATCGCCCGTACCTACAACTTTACTGGCTTCAATGAAGGCTTTGTGGAAGTGCTAGCGGCACAACAAACACCAGAAAACCCTAACTGGTTCCAAGGTACAGCCGATGCTGTGCGTCAGTATCTATGGTTAATGGAAGAATGGGATGTAGAAGAATATCTAATTCTCTCAGGCGATCACCTCTACCGCATGGATTACCGCGAGTTTATCCAGCGCCATAGGGAAACGGGGGCTGATATTACTCTTTCAGTCATCCCCATTGATGAGCGCCGCGCCTCAGATTTTGGTTTAATGAAAATTGACGATTCTGGTAGAGTAATCGATTTTAGCGAAAAACCAAAAGGTGAAGCGTTAATCCAAATGCGCGTTGATACAAGCGTACTGGGATTAACAAATGAACTTGCCCAGCAACAGCCTTACATCGCCTCAATGGGGATTTATGTCTTTAAAAAAGAGGTTTTGTTCAAGTTGTTGAGAGAAGGTATAGAAAGGACTGATTTCGGCAAAGAAATTATTCCTGATGCCTCTAAAGATTACAACGTTCAAGCTTACCTTTTTGATGATTACTGGGAAGATATTGGGACAATCGAGGCATTTTATCATGCAAACTTAGCACTGACTCAGCAGCCCCAGCCACCTTTTAGTTTCTACGATGAAAAAGCACCAATTTATACCCGCGCTCGTTACTTACCTCCGACTAAACTTTTAGATTGCCATATCACAGAATCAATTATCGGCGAAGGTTGCATTTTGAAAAATTGCCGCATCCAACATTCAGTTTTGGGAGTGCGATCGCGAATTGAATCTGGCTGCCTCATTGAAGAATCTTTGCTCATGGGTGCAGATTTTTACCAAGCTTCTGTAGAACGCCAATCCAACGTAGAACAAGGTGACATTCCTGTAGGTATTGGTGCTGACTCGATTATTCGCGGTGCCATCATCGATAAAAACGCCAGTATCGGTCATGATGTCAAAATTATCAATAAAGATAACGTGCAAGAAGCTGACCGCGAAAGTCAAGGTTTCTACATCCGCAGTGGCATCGTCGTTGTGCTGAAAAATGCTGTAATTCCTGATGGAACGATTATTTAATAGTTAGGAGTAGAGAGACGCGATTAATCGCGTCTGTACAGGAATTAGGAGTAGAGACGCGATTAATCGCGTCTGTACAGGAATTAGGAGTAGAGACGCGATTAATCGCGTCTGTACAGGAATTAGGAGACGCGATTAATCGCGTCTGTACAGGAATTAGGAGACGCGATTAATCGCGTCTGTACAGGAGCTATGAGTTAATGACTAAAAATTATGATTACTCCTCACTCCTGACTTTTAATTCCTCACTCCTAACTTCTCACTCCTCACTTTTTTTGTTGATTGGTCTTCCAGGTAGCGGTAAGTCAACTTTCGCTAAACAATTACTGACGGAATGCCCCCAGATGCCACTGATTTCTACGGATGGCATCCGGGGGCAACTCTTCGGTTCCCAAGCCATTCAGGGGCCGTGGCTGGTGATTTGGCAAGAAGTAAGACGGCAATTTCAGCAAGCTATTTCTACAAATAATACAGCTATTTTCGATGCTACCAATGCCCAGCGCCGCCATCGCCGTGAAGTTATTGCTTTAGCCCGTGACTTGGGCTTTACCCACATTACGGGAATTTGGGTGGATACGCCAGTGTGGCTGTGTTTAGCACGTAATAAAAGGCGATCGCGTCAGGTTCCTGAAGAAATTATCTTGCGGATGCACCGTCAACTCCGGGATGCTCCCCCAAGCCTGGAAGAGGGACTAGACAGCCTGATCCGCTTATCAGAAAAATCGGAGTACGGAAATTGCGATCGCTTGTTGAGCGAGAACCACACTTGAATTTCTATATTCTTTGTTAATTTAAAGTCAGATTCTCTTTGCTTGGCACTATACCGGGCAAATTAACATCTCTTATCTTAAAAAAACATAACAGGAATTTCTATAGGAGGCTGGTAGATGGCTGCAACCGACTTCAAAGACTATTACGCAATTTTGGGAGTTAGTAAGACTGCCACTCAAGAGGAGATTAAGCAAGCCTTTCGTAAACTAGCCCGCAAATATCACCCTGATGTCAACCCAAATAACAAACAGGCAGAAGCACGCTTCAAAGAAGTTAGCGAAGCCTACGAAGTTGTGTCAGACCCAGATAAACGCAAAAAATACGACCAATTCGGTCAATATTGGAAACAAGCTGGTGAAGGTTTCTCATCTGGCGGCACTGGTGTTGATATGGGTGGCTTTGACTTCAGTCAATACGGAAATTTTGATGAGTTCATTAATGAGTTGCTAGGACGCTTTGGTGGGGCTACTCCTCGCGGTGGGCGACAAAATTACTCACAACAAACTAATTACTCAAATAACTCACAAAATTACTCTTACCGCAGTTCTACAGGTGCGACGAGTGGTTTTAGCGGCAACTTTAACGATTATGGGTTTGGTGATACAGGTGCAGGTACTTCCCAGGATAGTGAAGCTGCGATCGCTCTAACTTTTGCTGAAGCATTTAACGGTGTGCAAAAGCGCTTCAGTTTAGGTAACGAAACAATTGATGTTCGTATCCCATCTGGGGCTAAACCTGGTACTCGCCTGCGCGTGCGGGGCAAAGGTCAAATCAACCCGATGACTCAGCAACGAGGGGATTTATACTTAAAAGTCGAATTTCAGCCGCACTCGTTCTTCCAAATGGAAGGCGATAACTTGGTGTGCGAAGTGCCAATCACGCCAGATGAAGCTACCTTGGGAGCATCTATTGATGTACCCACTCCCGATGGTTTAGTTAATGTCAAGCTACCAGCAGGAGTGCGTTCTGGTCAATCGCTGCGTTTACGTGGCAAAGGTTGGCCCCTCGCTAAGGGTGGACGTGGCGATCAGCTGGTGAAGGTAGCGATCGCACCACCAAAAGACCTCAGCCAGCAAGAGCGGGAATATTATGAAAAAATCCGGGCTATACGTACTTATAATCCCCGCAGTCATTTACAGCAAGTCAAGCTGTAAAAATTTTGGATTTTAGAGACGTGCAGCTGCGCGTCTCTAAATTAATTAGGTATGAATTTACTGTGCCATTCTCGCCAGCACGATGGACTTCAAGTCTTCTATTGCCTCCGGAGTAGTCTCGGTAGCTTGCCACGTTGGACGTGCAACTAAGCGATCGTTCCAAGCACTTAGTTTTGGATAATCATTTAAGGAAACGCCTACACTTGGCAGCACACTTACTACGGTTCCAGCCACAACTTCGGCAAGAGTGAGGTTGTGACTAGCAAAATAAGGGCGATCGTCTAATAAATTTTCAAAAAACTTCAGCACTATAGTAATTTTTTGCTGTGCCTTCTCGATTTTTTCTGGATCTCCTCCAGGCAAGCCGAGAAATTGAGGTAGAAAGGTGGTGGTTGCTGGCAAAAGTCATTTACAGTTACTAGTTGTACCATGCGGGCGATCGCTAAATCCTTGGCATCTTTAGGCAACATCGCAGGTGTGGGATATTTTGCCTCTAAATAGTCCAAAATTGCCAAAGATTCCATTACATTAAAGCCATCATCCACCAAAGCTGGAATGTGATGGAAGGAACTAATTGCCAAAAACTCTGGTTTAAACTGCTCTCTATCCAGTTTTATCTCTACTAATTCAAACTCAAGTCCTTTTTCCAGCAGAGTAATCCAGACGCGGCGGGAGTTAGGAGATATCGGCGAATGATAAAGGGTCAGCACCATAAAACCTCACAATTTTATGAGTAGGGTGGGCATTGCCATTTACACATTACACTCAATTGAATTGTTTTAACAAAGTCTCAACGCTAGCATTGTGATCCAAAAAAGAAAATAAATGCCAGTAGCAAAGTTTCCCTTCTTTATCTAATACGAACTGTGCTGGCAAAGGCGCTCCCAGTGCTTGTCCTACTTGGTAGTTACGAAACACTCGACAACTGGGATCACTTAGCAAGGGCATTTGTAAGCCTAAATCCCTCACAACTATTTGACTCTGCCGTTCATCGGTACTAGTAATCATTAAAACTTCTATACCGCGATTTTTAAACTGCTCATAGTTTTCATTTAAAGCTTTGATGTCAGGAAAACAAAAAGGGCAATATTGTTTTTCAGTAAAGATGCGAGTAAAGGCGAGTAACACCGGTTGCTTGCCTTTATAATCAGACAATTTTACTAAAGTTCCGTTGGTAATATCTGGCAGTTTAAAATCTGGCGTTCCTACTCCCAACCTGAGTTTATTTGTCGCTGGAACTGGTAAAAAATTGCGGAAGAATCGCTCATTTAATAAGCCACTAAAATCAGTTGAACTAAGCATATTTTTATCCCTGATTATTTAATACTATTTTATGAAAAAACCACAGATAGATACCGAGGTTGACATTGTTTAATGTGTATCTCTGTTTATCTGTGGTTTTCGTTGATTTCAACTCCAACAGGATGGATTAGATCCTAGCTAGCGAAATTTAGACAGCAGAGAAGTAGACTTTAGACTTCACTGGGTCAGGAACCATTGTTTGATCGCCAGGTTGCCAACCAGCTGGGCAAACTTCGTCGGGGTGAGACTGAACATACTGAATTGCTTGCAGTGTCCGCAGGGTTTCATCAACGCTGCGACCAAAAGCTAGATTGTTGATGGTGGCGTGCTGTATGATACCATCTTTATCTATGAGGAACAGACCACGCAAGGCAATGCCAGCTGCTGGATCAAGAACGTTGTAAGCGGCGCTAATCTCTTTTTTGATGTCGGAGACTAGAGGATAATTCAGGTCGCCGACGCCACCAGACTTACGATCTGTTTGAATCCAAGCGAGGTGGGAGAATTCACTATCAACAGAAGCCCCAAGGACTTCAGTATTGATTTTCTTAAATTCTTCGTAGCGATCGCTAAATGCTGTGATTTCAGTGGGACAAACAAAGGTAAAGTCTAGTGGGTAGAAAAACAGGACGACATACTTACCGCGATAATCGGAAAGTTTGATTGTCTTAAATTCCTGATCTACCACAGCCGTTGCTGTGAAATCGGGAGCTTGTTGACCAACGCGGAGGCTTCCTTCGGTTCCGTAAGTAAGGGACATTAACCTAATTCTCCTTTATCGGTTTAGTAGCGTTGGAATTCGGGTCAAGTAAAACTCACCCATCCACGCTCTCACAGTTTAATTACGATCTGTTACGACTATATCATACTCATAACGATTTTGAGTAGCAAATGCTTGATTTAGATACAAGAGAATGGTTGCTTACCAATGGCTTAGGAAGTTTTGCCAGTGGTACAGTTTCGGATGTCCGCACGCGTACTTATCACGGTTGGCTATTTGCCGCTACAAAGCCTCCTTCTGAGCGGACTCTGCTGTTTTCGCATCTAGAAGCTAGCTTGGAAGTATTAGGGAACGTTGTGGCACTGGGGACGAATTTTTGGGGTAACGGTCAGATTGAGCCGACAGGCTACGAATTGCTACGCTGCTTTGATATTAACCCAGTTCCAAAATGGATTTGGGGTCAAGATAACTGGCAGTTAACCAGACAATTGGTGATGCCTTATGGTTGGGAAGGGAGTAGGGAATGGGGAGTAGGGAGTAGGGAAGAGAATCATAGTACAGACGCGATTAATCGCGTCTCTCCCCACTCCCAATTTTGCCATCGAACTTTGATCCAATATCGTTATGAGGGAAGTCATACAGCGATTTTACGGCTGCGACTGCTAATAGCAGAACGTGACTTTCACCACCAGCAAACTGCTAGTCCAAGATTACAGTTCTTACAATTGCTTGGGGAACAGCAAGTCTGTCTGCAAGCAAAAAATTCTGGGCATTTAGGTATACCTTGGCACTTACGCTGGACACAAGGAATATATCAAACAGATGCAGTTTGGTATTGGAATTATGGATTCCCTGAGGAGAGAAAACGGGGATTAGGCGACAAGGAAGACCTCTACAGTCCTGGTTACTTGGTAGTCACACTGCAACCAGGAGATACAGTTACTCTAGAAGCACGAGTAGGTTTTCCCGACCCGATGCCAGGTGTTCTTACCTCTGAAACCTTTGCAGAAGCCGTGAAGGCAGAGCAAAAACGGCTCTCACAGATTTTTGGATGGAGAGAGGGAGGCAGAGGAGCAGCACTTCGGCTACGCTCAGTGACCGAGGGGCAGGAGAGCAGCACTTCGGCTACGCTCAGTGACCGGGGAGCAGGGGAGCAGGGGAATAATTACGAATCTCAAATGCCCTATGCTCAATGCCCACTCAGCCAACAACTAATTAAAGCAAGTGATCAGTTTATCGTCTATCGAGCCTCAATTGCTGGCCCTACGGTAATTGCTGGTTATCACTGGTTTAATGACTGGGGACGCGACACATTAATCGCCTTACCAGGATTGGCACTAGTTCCACAACGCTTTGACTTAGCAAAAGGAGTATTGCGGACTTTTGGGCATTATTGTCGCCACGGTTTGATTCCTAATGCATTTCCTGATGTCAATGGAGAACCAATTTATAACAGTATTGATGCAGCGTTGTGGTGGATTGAAACTTTAGGACTTTATTTAGAAGCTACCCAAGACTGGGAATTTTTGGCGGAGCAATTTCCTATAGTACAGCAAATCTACAAAGCATTTGTTGGTGGTACACATTTCGATATCCAGGTCGATGCTACCGATGGGCTAGTTAGTTGGGATGCTCCTGGTGTAGCCCTTACCTGGATGGATGTGGTAATTGGGGCATACCCCGTCACTCCCCGTTACGGTAAGCCAGTGGAAATCAATGCACTGTGGTATTCAGCTTTATGTTGGCTGAGTCAGTGGGCAGAACGATTGAGCCAGCTTGAGTATCGTGAGCCAGTGCGTCTCACTAAGCAAGCACAGCGTTATGCTCAACAAGCACAACATGTGAAAACCTCGCTGCAAAAGTTCTGGAATCCTCAGATGGGTTATCTGTACGATACTATTGAACCGGACGATCGCCGGAATTTTCAAATTCGTCCCAATGCCGTTTTGGCGCTGTCGCTGCACCATTGCGCCTTTTCTAAACAGCAAGGCTGCCAAGTATTAGATTTGGCAACTGGCAGCTTACTTACCCCCTATGGGCTTCGCAGTCTTGATCCAGGAGATCCTGAATATAAAGGCAGATATGAGGGTAATCAAGAGCAACGCGATCGCGCTTATCACCAAGGCACTGTTTGGGCTTGGCTAATTGGGCCATATATTCGGGCTTGGCAACGTTTTTATCCACAGCGATCGCTGCCTTTTGATTGGCAACCTCTGCTAGATCACTTCTTATTTGACGCTTGTCTTGGTTCTATTTCTGAGATTTTTGATGGCGATGCACCTCATAAGCCCAGAGGAGCGATCGCTCAAGCTTGGTCAGTTGCTGAAGTAATCCGCCACATTAATTAAATAGTGCTGAAAGGATTAGAAACAGAATTTTGGCAGGAGTTTAAACAATTACCATGAGTTACATTACCACAGGCGAGCGCATTGGCTACGAGCGATGGAAGGAGCAAGGACAACAGGAACAAGCACAAACACTTGTACTACGACAGCTACAAAAACGGGTAGGAGAGTTACCACAACAGGTTCGAGAACAGATTCGGGGTCTCTCTCTAGAACAATTGGAAGCACTGGGTGAGGCTTTGTTAGATTTTAGTGCGATCGCTTAAATCAGCGCTTAATTAAGCAGCGCCATTTTCTAAGCAACATCAAGCTACCACAGCCAAAAACAGTAAATATACTAGCTACTAACCAGTCTAGTGTCTCTTATGGTCATAAGGAGCAATGTCCGACCAAAAAACATTGGTATCTACATTGCTACTGACATCTGCCAAAAGGGAAAACACAGCAATATGGTTAGACTTGAGGATTTGACAAAAGGCAAGCAAGTACAAGGTATCCAGCAAATTCGTGAAGAAATGGAAAGGGCAGAAGCGCGACGGTTGCAACCTCATTTTATTGCTTCTTTCTTCCTCGAAGCATTTACCCAATTAGGTGGAACATTGCGTCAACGAGAACCCCAGTGTTACCAAATCAGTCATGTTCCGGCAGTTATTCGCAATCGAGGGCAAAGCGACGGTGATTGCTTGGTTGTGGGCAAGGACTGTGAAATGTCCTAATCCGGCTTGTGGTTGTGAAATGCCTTTAGTACGTTCTTTTGAGCTTTCAACTAAGAAAGAGAAGGAAGCTTGGGTAGAACCAATTATCAATCGTAGCCAGCAACCGCCTGTGGTAAGTTTTCAAGTGAAGTCTGGCAAGGGTGAGCCGTTAGATGAAACTATTAACCCAAGTTGCGGGTTATCAGACAGAGGAATGCTTTTCACCCCAAGGTTCGTGCGATCGCACACGACAATAAGAGTGCGGTGCGCGTAGCGCACCGCAACTTAGACTTAAATTAAAACAAGATATACTGAATTCAAATAAGTCTAAAAAGCGACTTACTATATAACCCACAAACCCCCATAGGTTAGAAACCTATTAGTGGCATGGATATTAGTCCACTTGAGTAGACTTGGACTATTAGCCAATAAATTTATTTCTTGGCAGGAGATTGGGCAGGTGCAAGATATAAGTTACCCTAGTTACCAGCGATCGCTCAACCTTAACAAGCAATGGCTTTTTCCTTTATCCCTTTTGTTCAATGACTGTCAACTTTCGCTAAATTGGAAAAAGGTAAACTTAAGGGAATTTTAAATGTCAGCACAATTGTTACTGGTGGATGATGAACCAGGGATACGGGAAGCCGTGAAGGATTATTTGCAAGAGAGCGGTTTCAGCGTTCAAGTCGCCAGTAACGCCCTTGAAGGTTGGGAATGGATGCAGATGAATACACCTGACTTAGTGATTTCCGATGTCATGATGCCTCAGGTGGATGGCTATCAGTTCCTGAAACAACTGCGAGAAGACCCCCGCTTCCAAGCACTCCCGGTAGTATTTTTAACTGCTAAAGGCATGACAGGCGATCGCATCCAAGGGTATCATGCTGGTGTCGATGCCTATCTACCCAAACCCTTCGATCCAGATGAGTTAGTGGCTATAGTCGAAAATTTGCTAGCCCGCCGTGCCGCTAAGGCTTCAACTACCGGAGATGACGTTGAAACCCCTGATATTGCTGAACTAGCTAATCAGATTGCCCAAATTAAGGCATTGTTAACTCAAAGAAATGCTATTTCCCAATCGCCAGCCCCTTTCAAAATTGATTTGACTCCTAGAGAACAAAGTGTTTTGAACTTGGTCGCTGAAGGGTTAATGAACAAAGAAATCGCCCGTCGCTTGGAAACCAGCGTCCGCAATGTAGAAAAATACGTCAGCCGTTTGTTTAGTAAAACTGGCACCAATAGCCGTACAGAGTTAGTCCGTTTCGCCCTAGAACACGGTCTTGCTAAATAGACAGCTTTTGAATTGGGCATTGGGCATTGGGCATTGAAAAGAGGCAGAGGGGCGGGGTGCTGCTCTTGCTGAGGGGAAAACTCTTCTCCCCTGCTCCCTGCTCCCCTGCTCCCCTGCTCCCCTGCTCCCCTGCTCCCCTGCTCCCCTGCTCCCTGCCCCCTGCCCCCTGCCCTCTTCTTGTGGGTAATTGGTAATAGGTAACTGGCTGTTAAACCATGACCTATTACCAGTAATAGATAAAACATAAGTATTTCAGCAAATCAGGCACTTAGTTAAGATAAAAAGCTAAAAGAAGGGTTATTTATTTTCACTTTGGCTTTTTAGGTTTTCAGGGAATTCGCGCCTGTTGTCCAATTCCCCATCTGTAAAGACACAGGGTTTTCTTGTTCCTGCAATGTTTTGATAAAAACTCGGTAAAATGCACCCGGCTGAATTTGCTCTTAGATTCTACCAGTATCCTTTGCTACAAAGTTTTTAATAGAAGAAACTGTTCCTGGGACTCTGTGCTGCTAAATAAGACTTTCACAAACTAGAAATCACAATATTTTATGAATTCTACTTGCTGCTTAGTTTTTATTGCAACGGGGCCACGCGATCAACATTTGATTTGATGCCCAATTCATGGTTTTTCACTACTGAAATTACACCTTTAAGTTGGCGGATTTTCAGCGGCATTACGCAAGCGCATCAGCTGGCGTCGCATTTGAGGTGAGGCTTTGAACTCGGACACTTCCTGCGCTTTAACAGACGCTTGCAGTGTCTCTAGAAAGTCGTCAGAACCTTCGGTCAAGGCATCAAGTAACACCTGTAACAGTTGTTCGCGATCGCCTAATAGACTTTTTTCCTCAATCAATCGGAATTTGAGATGGATTTCGCACTCATAAACACCTACTTCGAGATTATTTATTTGGCGTGGTAATGCTTTGGAGTTCATAGCTATTGAGATTCCTTTACTTGGTGGTCATGAGGGTAAGGAGGTAGATGCCCAGCAAAATTCTTTATATCTTCTTTGAATCCAAAGTGCTTGAATTAAGAATTTTTCTTCATCAATCACCTTTGTATTCCATTTCAGTCTCCTATGTTTTATTTTCAATCTAGATTTTGATGTTCTTGTGCCAGATATAGCTTATGGTAAGCCATAACTATTATTCAGTTTTTAAGATTCTACACAATAAAGTTTCTGTAAGAAGTTGTCCGGTCTTTTTAAAGCTTTTTACATCAACTTTATGTTAACGTCAATAACAGTTTGACTTGTTACTTTGATTTTGGTGTTTATACGTAAGTAAAATCGCTTAATTTTTTTGAACTTATTAAAGCCAGAGGTCGATGTAGCCCTATCCAGTAAAATTACTTGATGTACGTTTTTTGCAATAGAAAAATCCGAAGAAATTGATCAGCAGAATTATTAAGGTAAAAACTTTTGTTCTCCATAAAAAAATGTACACAGATCAAATTATTCCTGGTGAGTGCCTTATTCTACTGGCTTTTAGGCTTCATGAGTACGAAAATCTTAGCAGTAGGTAAGATTAGCACACCGCTTTGACTTCTTTGTATACGCCAAATAAAAATACTTTTCACAGTAATTTTTACAGGACAATAATTGGACTACTGTCAGTACTAGCTACTAATTGTGTCTTCAACTCCTAACAGAAGTACTAAGTTAATCAGTACAGGTGATATTTTTACTTATGCCCATTCAATATACCCTTTTGAAACTGCGTTCAAAGCTTGTAAATTGAGAGCATTCAAGCTTGAATATACCGTTTACAATAATTTCAGTGTAATCCACCCAAATCTTACACCCTTTTATGGATAACCCGATGCTGCTTAAGTCCACAACCCGGCATGTCCGCATTTTTGCAGGCGAAATTGACCGGGATGGCGAACTGATTCCCAGTGAACAGGTCTTAACGTTAGATATTGACCCAGATAACGAATTTAACTGGAATGAAGATGCGCTGCAAAAAGTTTATCGAAAATTTGATGAACTAGTAGAAGCATCTAGTGGCGCAGACCTCACAGACTATAACTTGCGCCGTGTTGGGTCAGACTTAGAGCATTATCTGCGATCGCTCCTGCAACTCGGCGAAATCAGCTACAATCTATCTGCCCGCGTTACCAACTACAGCATGGGAGTCCCCCAAGTTGCAATTGACGACAAACAATAAGCCAATGAGTTGGTACCGATCTGGCTGAACCTTTCTGACAATTCAGATCATCTGGAAAAGTCCACGAAAAACCTAACCCCCTTCCCAACGCAGGAAGGGGGAAAATTAAAATAATTCGTAATTCGTAATTCGTAATTCGTAATTCGTAATTCGTAATTAAGTTTTGCAATGGGGATTTTAACCCCACCGCAAAACTTGTCGCTTCTAACAAGCGAGGGACTTAGACCCCTCAAAAATGTTAAAAGTCTCTGACGCCACATGCTACCCTGCCTTAACGCTAACAGGACTTACGCACAGTCCACGAATTCTCGGCGTTCTTCTCTACGAGACGCTGCGCGAAGGCGTCTTGGCGGTTCGATAAATTAAGCTTTTTAGCAATTTTTGCGTAAGTCCTGGCTAAGAGCGAACAAGTGGGTAGAGCCGCAAGGGCGCAGTTGCTCCTCGTTGTAGGAGCTGACAATTCAGGTCATCTGGAAAACCTCACTTCTATTTCTCTCTTCCTTTAAGGAGAGAGACTTTGAATTTCCCCCTTCCCGCCACGGGTTGGGGGTTAGGGGGTTAGGTTTTTAGTGGACTTTTCCACATAACGTGAAAAGTCAGGTTGTAGGAGAGAGAAATAGAAGAGAGGTTTCCAGATACCATCAAAAGTCAGCTTAAAGCCACTTCATTAGTCAGGTACTTCTGCTAAAAGTATATTTAATTATCTTAATTCTTAATTAAAGTTAATTGTTGCTATCCTACTTATAAACTAAATAAATACCAAGATTATCTGCCTCTTGATGATGGGGTAATTCAGCAAAAGCTTGGGGCGCAGTTATGCTTGGGTTATGCTTTGGTAACAGGGTTGGAGTTAGTTGCTTTGGCGATGGAGAGTCACAGAGCAATAGAAGCTATGATGAGGCTGTAGGGTTGACTTAGGAGCGTATTCTTTGGATAAGTAAGTATTAGCACCTGCTGATATCCGCCAGCTAAAATCATCATCTAAAGTCTGGGTATGTCAAGTTTAAGAAAGATGAGCGGTCTAGATTGTCCCTAATAATGCTGTTAAAGAAATTGCCAATCGCTTCCCGGTGCGAAAACTATGGAAAATGACGCGGCAACGCTCTACTGTACAAATGAAAATTGTCAGGCTGCCAACCCCCTGACTCACAAGTTTTGCCTGCGATGTTCCACGCCCCTAACCAAAAATTACCTCTGGGCTGTGGTAGATGGCCCTAGTGTGGGTAGCCCTGGAGAAATATTAGCCGATCGCTATTTAGTCCTTGATAAATTTCTTCTTTTAGATACGAAACCTGCTTTATTAGCGCTAACGCCTGAGTTAGATAATTTACAGCCTCTAAAAGCTTACCTGAGACTCATTCCCTACCGGTTACACGTACCGCAGGTATATGGAGTGCTTTTTCTCGGTGACGGGCCTTCCCATCGAGAAATATTACTTTTAGAAAAACCTCCATTATTAGTAGATGACAAAATCCAACAAGTGCAGTTGGCCAGCGAGTTAACCACCGCTTGGCGTGATGCAACATCGATGCGCCAACTCAATTGGTTATGGCAAATAGCTCATCTGTGGCAACCTCTTGCAAGTGAAGGTGTCGCATCTAGCTTGCTTGACTCTTATGTATTAAGGGTAGAAGGATCATTAGTCCGTTTATTAGAATTGCGTTTCGATGCAGCAACATCACCAGAATTGCCCCAATTAGGTGAATTTTGGCAGCAGTTGGTTAGTGGTGCTAAACCAGCCATAACTGAATTTGTTAATGAGGTTAGCCTTTCCTTAATTCAGGGAAAGATTAATTCAACCGATCAATTAATCGGAGTTTTAGATGGGGGACTGGCTGGGTTAGGGCGATCGCAAACACCCACAATCAAAATTATCACCAAAACCGACACTGGGCCAAGCCGTCAACGTAACGAAGATGCCTGTAGTCCACCCAGTGGAACTCTGGTGAGCAAACCACCCCAGCCAACAGCCTTAGCAATTGTCTGTGATGGCATCGGTGGGCACGAGGGTGGCAATGTCGCATCAAATTTAGCCATTGAAACGATCCAGCAGCAGGTACAACAACTAACAAAAGTTCCCTACGACCATATAGACCCCTCACTGCTACTTAATGACCTAGAAAAGGCAGTGGCAATTGCTAATGACAAAATTAGTCAGCGCAATGACAGTGAAAATCGCCAAGGGCGACAGCGGATGGGCACGACTTTAGTAATGGCATTGCCTGTTGCTCATGAAATGTACATTACCCACGTCGGTGATAGTCGTGCTTACTGGATTACCCGCCACGGCTGTTATCAAGTTACCCTGGACGATGATGTTGCCTCCCGCGAGGTGCGGCTAGGCTATGCCATTTACCGCGAGGCTGTAGAACAAAGTTCTGCTGGCTCTCTCGTCCAGGCTTTGGGCATGGGGCCCAGCACTTCATTGCATCCCACATCTGGGCGGTTTATGCTCGACGAAGATGCTGTTTTTCTGCTCACATCCGATGGTTTGAGTGATTTTGATCGGGTGGAGGAGTACTGGGAAACAGAAATCTTGCCGATTCTAGCTGGGGAAGTCCCTATAGCAAATGTTGCGGATAGATTAGTTGAAATCGCTAACACTAAGAATGGACACGATAATGTCACCATCGCTTTAGTCCATTATCAAGTCCAATACTGGGAACCAGAAATCACGATTAAAGCCTTCATTCCAGAGAGTTATTCTGCCAAAACTATTGATTTTGCATCCAAAGCGACAGATGCGACACTTTTAGGTAGCCCAAACCACAAAACTCAGGTGATTCCAGACACTGAGCCTGCTAAAAGTTCCGGTTTACCGCTACAGTGGATTGTTCCGTTAATATTTGTGGTAGCAGCAGGTGGTTTAGGATTGTTCGTGAGGCAACTGCGATCGCCATCACGAGCCTTTCCAGTTTTTTCCAATCCATTACAAACTCAAAATCCTACCATCGAAGCGACACCCGCAGCGCGATCGCTTGCTAACCTTTCTCCTGGCTGGGTAATTAAAACCAACAATCAAATTGCCTTGGGAAACAACCAATCGCTTCCCCCTGGAGCTTTTTTAGAAGTTATCAACACAAAACCAAATCCTAAACCTGCTTCTGGAAATTTTTCCGTGTCTATGCGAGTCTGTGCTAATAAAAGCACACAAACTCCAGCTAATACTAATAATCCAGCAGTAACTTCCTCAGTTCCATCAAATTTAAAACCTTTGCCGGAAACAGTATTGCTGGACTTATCACAGCTGAAACGCTTTGGTGTCTCTATTTTACCAGAAGATGCACCAAGTCCATGTACAACCGTCACTCAACCACCCGACGACGACAGCAGTCCAACTTAATGAAATAATCTATAAACTGGTAGAAACCTGGAATAATAACAGGTAACATCAGAGTAAAAACTTACAAGGTAAAAAAGTAGAAAGTTTTCACCTTGGAGAATTCTTATTTGAAATTATTTATTTTAGTTTTTATTTTAATGAATCCATGCCATCCCTGAATTTGGCGATCGCCCGTCTCCTAAACACTGGCACTGACAACTTCGCCATTTGGGTGGTCAAAGCTCCCTATCCCAGTGGCTACGTTTTACGTGACTGTGTATGGCCTGATGAACTCAATCAAGTCTGGCAAGAATGGCAGCAGATGTTTGCTGGTCATAGTCGCTTAGATATTTCCCCAAACTCAACATCTCAAAAGGCCAACCCATTCCCCATAGATTCGATTTCTCCCCCTTCAGGTCAAACCACTGGCCCCTACAGCAGTCGTCTGATGCAAAACTTGGGAATGAATTTATGGCGCTGGATATTTGATGGGCAAATTCTTGGTAGTCTAGAACGTAGTCGCGGTATTGCTATGGGTCAGCATACACGTTTGCGCTTCCGACTAGAAATCCGCGACCCCCATCTGATCGCTCTCCCTTGGGAAATTATGCAGCGTGAACCTGGTCAATCGGCTATGTCTCTCTCCCAAGATTTGCTATTTAGTCGCACCAGCACTGAAGTTGACGCTTTACCCTATTTGCGAACTGACAAGGCTTTAAATATTCTGCTGGTTTTAGGTCATGATGACAAGCTGCAACTAGAACAAGAAGCTGCTATTTTACAGCAAACTCTTGTAGATACGTCTGTGGGTGGTAATTCCCAAAGATATGCACCTTGTATAGTAAATCAACTTCTACAACCAACTCCACAAGAGTTAATTCAAGAATTAGAAACCAGAGCATACAATGTTTTCTTTTACGCTGGACATGGTTTGCCAGACCCAGATGGGGGGTTACTGTTTTTGCGACCAGATATGCCCCTGAATGGGATAGAATTGGCGCAAGTATTGACCCGTACAGGTGTGAAATTAGCAGTTTTCAACGCCTGTTGGGGCGCACAACCAGCTGCTATCAATCATCAAGCTATACCTGCCAGCAGTTTAGCAGAAGTGCTGATTCGTCATGGTGTGCCTGCGGTTTTAGGGATGCGTGATGAAATCGCTGACCAAGAAAGCCACAGCTTTATTCAAGCCTTTACCGAAGCTTTGCGATCGCACAAACCAATTGATGAAGCCGTAGCCCAGGCTAGGCAAGAGTTGTTAACATTGTATAAATTTAATCAACCTGCTTGGACTTTGCCTGTTCTCTACCTTCATCCAGATTTTAATGGCGAACTAATTAAGAATCTAGATGAAGGTATTACCGAACTACCAGATACAGCCATTCCTGATATAGGTTCCCCGCTTCCGGCTGCTTCGTTGCGATCGCTCGCCCCAAAAGGTAAAATCTGGCTACTACGTTATGGAGTCACCCGCATCGGCCGCACGAAAGATAATGATATTGTCATCCCCGAACCATCTGTCTCCAAACGCCACGCCGAAATTTTTTGCCGCAATACTCTTACTGATGCTACATTGGTGCGAAGTTATTACTTGCAAGATTTTTCCACCTACGGGACAACCTGGTTTTTAGGCCCTAATGGTTGGCAACAAATCCTCCGAGAGGAAGTCCCATTGAAATCGGGAATGCAGTTAAAGTTTGGAAGCGCTAGAGCTGAAACCTGGGAGTTTATTATTGAAGACTCCTAGCAGAGCTATTGCAGAAATAAATTTGAGTCTTTATCATCAACCTTTAAAATTTGTTTTTACTATAGAAACATAGAAAAATTCGACTATTTTTGCGGAAATCTCTTCTGAGGAATTGTAGTTGTCAATACCACCAAATAATTGTGAGGCAATGAAAAATGGCTAATAAAATTAACGACTCAGACACTTTCTCTTCTTTGCCATCTCAAGTAGATTTTGAATTATTAGAAGTGTTACTGGAACCAGAGGATGCTACCTATCCCTGGAATCCAGCTGATGAAGAGTCAGAAGCTTATTTTGACGAATTAGAACAAGAGTTCGGAATGCAAGATTTGCTTGAGGAAGAACTGACAACGCGATCGGAAGATTTTTATAGCCATCTAGACACACTTTGGTCTGGCGTCTCCGTGGAGTCAGACTCTAATCACAATCCCCAACAAGCACTAGTGCTTAATCTTCAAGAAACATTATCTATTACTTTTGCCGCCTGTGTCCCCCAAGCATTGCTCAATGCCATCGCCACCAAAGCTGCTGAAATTCTTGCTGCCCAGCAATCGATTGGTGAACAACTGGTTGAGTGTGTTCAGACAGTACTACCAAATTGGAGAACAGAGGATCTTTTAGTTTTAGCTCGTCCTTTTGCTTACGCTATGCGAAGTAGCGAATCTCATAACGCCGCATCTGCACTCAGTAATCTTCAAAATAGCGAGTGGACAGCTTTATCAGAAGTAGAGAAAGCAAAGGTTAGTTTAGCGATCGCTTCTTATGCTTTCAATGAAATCAACAAGTCTCACTATGAAGCATAACTTGAATGAATTGTCTCTGTTTTCTAGATAAATTTCAGGTGCAGGCAGATTTATCTGCTAGTAACCTTGTGCGACTATTTAAACATTCACTAATTATTAGTATTTTTGTATAGTTAGCCTATATTAACCTTACATTAAATTAATTCTCAGATTAGGCTATCTATCCCAAGATATAAATATTCAAAAGTCAACAGTCAACGCTTAAGAGTTCTTTGATATCCTCTTCTCTCCCGGCTCCCCTGTTACCGCCATTCGCGTAGCGTCAGCCCCAACTCTTAGGGACGCTGCGCGAACGGGGAAGTCAAAAGTCAAAAATCAAAAGTCACGTATGCTTTAATTTTGGGCTTTCTGGCTGTAATGAAATGGTAGCGGTACTCCAACTCTTAGAGACGCTACGCGTTGCTTGCTTCACCGTAGGGGTACACAAAGAACCAGCAGGGTAGCCGCCGTTCCCACTTCTTTCTACTCCCTCTGCTCCATCTCTTATTTTGGGCCAAGAAATCGGGTAGCAAAATTTTGCGATCGCGTCGGTGATAGCACCCGTGCCTTGAGAATTGCTGCCATCAAAAAGGCGTAAGATAACACCCCAACAACTACCAACAGCAAGGCATTAATTGATCCTGTAGCATTCCACAAAGCATGGAGCGCAGCAGCACTAAGATAACCAATAGAGAGAATTTGCCAACTTCTACTGGGTTTGAGAACAGCCAACCCAATAAAATAACCCAGGTAGCCACTATAAGCCATGTGTCCGGCTACAGAGCCTAAAATTCGCGGAATCAGCAGTTGCAAACCCGCCAGTTGACCAGCAGCGCCTATACCCACCTGTTGCGTGACATTTTGAGTAATATCTGGCACATATTGTCCGAGAGTTTCCAAGAGAGTGAAGCCCACAGCAGAAGCTGTTCCCAGAAGAATACCATCTAGAGGTTCCCAGACGCCTATGCGTTCCCGCCAAGGTGAAGACAAAATTCTCCCGATGGCAAATGCCCCTAGTACAGGCAATGCCTTGAGTAATTCCTCCATCAAACCAGCGCCAAAAAACATCCGCACCAGCAACTCTGTGAAGGTGGTAGATTCTTGAGGTGAGGGCAAGTTTCCAGGCAGGACTGTACGAAACACGAAGATAAATAAATCCAACAACGGACTAAGCAAAATCAGCATCGTACCCAATGCCGCAGCCATTAGCACCCACCAAGGCTTTTGTTTGCCGCAAAGTTGGTAAACAAAATAGTAGGCAGCGAAGGCGATGTAAGTTGCGACGATAACTTGATTAGCTTGGGGCTGACCGACTGTAGCAAACATTAAAACTACAAAGATTACGGTCAGTATTCCCGGTACAAGGTAAGCTTTACGAGTTAAATCTTTACCAGTGGAAATAATTGGAAAAAGCTGGGTGAAGCTAACAGAATCTGGCTGCTTTAATTGCGTGTGGCTGTGGTAATTTGTCGCCGAAGGTAATGGTGTAACTTGGTTAACCGTCGTGGCTGGGGTGAGTAAGGTATACTCGTACTCAAAAACGTATTGCGGCCCATCAGCACCTAGAGAAATGCGATCGCCTGGGTGCAATTCCTGACATTCATACAAGCGTTGTCCATTCAAATAAGTGCCATTAGCACTATTCAAATCACAAAGCACCCAACTGAATTTACTATCTGGCGATAGAGAGAGGGGGCGAACCACTGCATGACGACGAGATACCATTCGGTACATCATGGCATCCAAGACAACTTGGCAGCTGGGGTCGCGTCCAATTACCATCTCTTTACTGGGGGGCAGGGAGTAGCGAGATTCTGATCCAAAAGCTGCCCCATTACCAGACACTAGCCGCAGAAATGCATTATGTCTTGCGTGTTTGCCTGTCATCGATAAGAAGTGCGTTTCTAAACTAATTCTTCACATAATTTGGCAGCAGGACTAACCTTAGCCACATTAACAGCAGCATTGCTAAATCCACTATAGCTTCACTTACTGCTAAGAAATTTAAATTTATAGATGCAAAATTTCAAATTGTTTTACCTAATGTAAATAAGTATTCCATTTGCTGAGAGTTTATCCTAAAACTGGCTTGTTAGGCGGATAAATCAGATTGTATCGGTCGTGTACTCAAGACATCGTAACTGCAAATTAAACCCACGGCAATTTATCAAAAAATAGTATTTTTTACTGCATTTTGTTCTATTCAAAAAATATATAATTTTCACTGGTCTTGTGTGAGCCAGTACGGTATTCTCGCAAAGGGAGAGGCAAGGACTGCAAGGCGGAAGTCAATCATGAGCCAGTGCGTTGCGCGGGTTAAGAGCGTTGTACCCCTCCGGGGATCTTGCTACGCGCAGCGTCTCCCCGAATCCCATTCGTGAGAGGCTAGCGCCTGCCGTAGGATGCCCGAACGCGAATTTATGTTGAGCGGAGCCGAAACACAGCGTCTCCTGTCTTGAGAAGGGCTGTAGGGAGAAGCAACTGGCTCTCAAAAGTCAAAACTCACACATGCTTTAATTTTGGGCTTTCTGGTTGTAATGAAATAGTAGGTTTATTTCCGCCGGACTGTGGCTTTTGCTAATGCGGCGCGTCTGGTAGAAAAGGAGGTTTCCACGCCACTTGCTTTAGTTTCTTTGCAGCCATATTTTTGTTACCCTCACCTATTAGCCAATAGTTAATAGTGGTTTATAAAGTAAATATTAATTTAGAGTTAGCTACGTTAAGCGTTAAGCTATGCGTAAATTTCTGATAGATTATATCAGGTTCGATTAAACACTTATAATATCTGTAGGTTGGGTTGAGGAACGAAACCCAACATTTGATCCATGTTCATGTTGGGTTTCACTGCCGTTCAACCCAACCTACCAACCTACATTGATAGATTTTATTATAAGTAATCCGACGTACTTGATATTAGAGCATTAACTGTGCTGTAATGTATCATTTGAGAGCAGCAAGTTAACAAAGTGTAATGCATTCTACAGATTTTTTCTGTTAATGACTATTGGCTAATTAAACCAGATTAAATTCTGCGATCGCTCTGTTAAAGTTTTTGTTTTCATGTCCCGGGCGGCTGAGTTTAATCAAGGCAAAACGCTGTAAGGGCGTTAAACCTGCCCAATGTTGCTGTGTCAGGGTTACACCTATTTCTTGAGCTTTTTCCTGGATGCTGGCTGGTAGAGTGGCAGAGTCTAGCCATGCGGGATGAGGCTCGATGGGCAATTTTGTAGCTGGTAGACCCGTGCGCTGTAGAATTAATTGCTGGATATGCTCGCGGTAAGACTGAATTTCTGTTTCTGTAGTGCAAGGTAATTCGACTAAAGCTTGACGCTCGGCTGTAGTCATTTGATTCCAATCAGACAATTTTAGCTTAATGCCACAAGTATCTAATTTACAACGCACCTGCATGGGGATACAGCGCAGGGAATCAACAAAGTCTGCTTCAAATTCAAAGAAATCTGTCATAAGAAAGTATTCAAAATTAAAGGTTTTTAACCATCAATGAACGGTGCGTTACGCCTAAATTGTATGCCAGATATCTTTAATTTTTAACGGGTATTTTTGGCATTACTGAGACGAATTATCAAATAACTAATTGACAGTGCCAGAATAGCAATTCCTAAACCAATTATATCAATACCTCCAACTTTTTCTAAGTCAAGAATAATAATTTTTCTGGCAACAGCAATTAAAGATGTGACAATAACTAATTCAACTTGAAAAACGTGTTTTCGTAAATAAGCTGTGATATTTTCTAAAATTTCTAAAGCAATTAAAATATTCAAAAATAGACCAAAAATTTTATACAGGGTTGTGTTAAACTTTGCATAAGGCGCTGTAAATAACTCTTTAAGAATAAATACTCCCAAATCGGCGATCGCTACCAAAATTACGATGACCATAAAAATAGATAGAACTTTAGAAACTATCACTTCTATGTTTTCAATGATGTGCATGAAGTTCTCATCTTTGGTAGCTTCTAGAATTCGCCTCATTAACTTTTTCATCTGCTGCACCCGATTTTTAAATAAAATAAAATCCCATAGATAAATCTAGAGGATTAAAGTAATTCATAATTCGTAATGACGCTCCTGCGGACGCTCGTTCCTCGCTACCGCTTCGCTAACGCTAACGCTGCGCTAACGTAATTCGTAATTCAGTTTTGCAACTCTTAGACATATCAAACAACTTACCATTTACGCTTGTCAAACCTCTTGTTACTAGAGATTTTGACCCTTTAGATATAGTAATTGGTATGGGTCAATAGTAGAGAGCTATAAAAAATGATAATCACTATTGGCTTTTGATTATTGACTAAATTACCTATTAGTGATTATTAATTACCTCTTGAGCGGTACACTTAGGAGCTTACCATTGTGAGGACTGGAGTTGATAATCTTTGACTGTAACTTCCACAGATATTGGTATCAGCTGCACAGCACAGGCTTTTAATTCTGGTTGCAGCGAATCGGGGCAAGATTCTGGATGGGTTAGGGCGTTGGCTTCGGCATTATCTGCCCACAGTGAACCCCAGTGCATGGGGACAAAAACTGTACCAGGCGCGATCGCTTTTGTCACTTTAGCAGGAAACTTAGCTTTACCCCGCCGCGATCGCACTTCTACATACATACTATCTACAATACCTAACCGAGCAGCATCACGGGGATGAATTTCGATAAACGGTTCGGGATGCATTTTACAAATTTTTTCAATTCGCCCGGTGCGTGTCTGGGTATGCCAGTGTCCGTAAAGTCTTCCATTAGTTAGCACAAAAGGATAATCTGGGTCTGGTGGTTCTGCCAGTCCCTTTGAGTAATATGCGCCAAATCGAGCGCGTCCATCAGGGGTGTGGAAGCGGAGATTGGTGTAAAGGCGTTTGGGATGAGGAGGATGAGGGGGATGAGGAGGATGAGGGAGAAGTTTTGCCCCCTTATCTCCCTCATCTCCCTTATCTCCCTTATCTCCCTCATCTTCCCCACTCCCCTCTTCTGGATGAGGCCATTGAGTCGGGCCTTGTGCTTGTAATTGTGCGTGACTGATACCCGTCATATCGCAGGGACGAGTTTTAGTTAGTTTGGCAAACTCAGCATAAACTTCGGCGGAATTAGCAAAGGCAAACTCTTTCTCAAAACCTAATCTACGTCCAACTTCGGCGAAAATTTCCCAATCGGCTTTAGCTTCTCTTGGCGGTTGGCGAAATGCTTGACATAAAGTTACCACCCGTTCAGAGTTTGTCATCACACCAGTTTTTTCACCCCACTGGGCTGCTGGTAACAGAACATGAGCGTAAGCAGAGGTTTCTGTAGGATAATATGCGTCTTGGTAAATAGTGAAAGGCGATCGCAACAACGCCTTTTTAGTTCGCTCCAAATCTGGCATACTTACAGCTGGGTTGGTAGCCGCAATCCACAGTAACTCTACAGCGCCATTTTCTAACCCAGTAATCATGTCCCAAGCAGTCAAACCGGGATTGGGCGAAATCTGTCCTGGCTTAAGTCCCCAAAACTGCTCAACTTCTGCACGGTGCTGAGGATTTTTCACCACCCGATAACCTGGTAATAAATGCGCCAAACCTCCGGCTTCCCGTCCTCCCATTGCATTTGGCTGACCAGTGAGGGAAAAAGGCCCAGCCCCAGGTTTGCCAATCTGTCCAGTCATCAGGTGCAGGTTAATGATAGTTCTTACCTTAGCCGTCCCTTCTGAAGATTGATTCACACCCATTGACCACAAAGACAGTACCCGCTCTGATTCACCCCAGTAGCGAGCTGCTGTTTCTAAATCTTCAATGCTGATTCCACATTGACGAGCCACCACTTCTGGCGGATAGTGCCGAATCACTTCAGCATAAGCCGGAAAGTTACTGGTGCAGTCGTCCATGAACATCGTATCAATGTAGTTCCAGCGCATCAACAAGTGGGCGATGCCGTTTAACAAGTCGATATCTGTACCGGGACGAATCGCTAAATGCAAGTCAGCAGCTTCTGCGGTTGGCGTGCGACGGGGATCAACCACAATCATTTTGACTTTGCGGTTCTTTTTGTGATACTTTTCCAGTCGGTTGAAAACGATGGGGTGACATTCGGCTGTATTAGTACCAATTAAAAATGCACAGTCGGTTAACTCCAAGTCATCGTAACAGCAGGGCGGGCCATCTGAGCCAAAGCTTTGAATGTAGCCAGCCACTGCACTAGACATACATAAGCGAGAGTTGGCATCAAAATTATTAGTACCCAGACAGCCTTTCATCAGTTTCTGGGCTATGTAATAATCCTCAGTTTGAAACTGGCCGGAACCATACATACATAAGGCTTCTGGGCCTTGGGTGAAGCGTACTGTTTGAATGCGCTTTGTGATGATATTAAAGGCTTCATCCCAACTAACGCGCCGAAACTCTTGATCTAAGGAGTCTCGCACCATTGGGTAATGTAATCTATTTTTATCTAAAGATTCTGCGATCGTTGCGCCTTTGACACAAACCATTCCTTGGCTGGATGGATGGGCTTTATCGCCGCGCACTCGCCAAGTTGGATTTCCTTGGCTATCTCGATTAGTTGCTTTGTTATGTTGGGCTGGGGGTGAAACTTCTAGTCCACAGCCAACACCACAGTAGGGACAAAGGGTTTTGGTAAATTCACTCATGGCTATTGTACAATTTTGTTATTTTGATTGTGCAACCTCAGATGTAGCGGCAGTTTGAGGAATTTGTGTGTTATGCATAAACTCTTTAAAACTCTTATTCCTTTGTGTCCTTTGCGTGCTTTGCGGTTCGTTTTTTCATAAATTTGCGTAAGTTCTGTCGATGTGGTTTATTGAAATTCTTTTTGTTACGAACCGCAGAGAGCATTCAAAATTTTGAATTTCCCTATTATTCTGCCTGAAGATAGGAATAAGAGAATGAGTAAACGAACCGCAAAGGACGCGAAGAACGCAAAGGGAAGAATGTTAGAAAGGGTTTTCGCATCAGTTCTATGAATTTTTTCAAATTTTTAGCATAGAGAGAATAAAAACGGAGTTTTATGAATTAAGACTGTTAGAGAAGGATGAAGTGTAAAGTTCCCTAATTCAGATTTGATGGTGATTTTTTGACTTCATCCTTTAGTTGATTATTCTTTAGTTAAGAAGATAGGGTTTTTAGTTGGGGTTTCTGGTAATTCACCTTCAGATGCGGCGGCAAAGGAACCTTTTGGTTCTTTGAGGAAGAAGGCGCACATGAAAGCACAGACTAAAGCAGCTATACCCATTGTGCTAAATAGTGTTGGAGCGTCGGTTAAGCTAAAAATTGTCAGGTAAACTACGCCGCCAAAATTACCGTAAGCTCCCACATTACCGGCAATTTGTCCAGTGGCTTCTTTTTTAATTAGGGGTACGATGCTGTAGGTTGCACCGCAGCCAGCTTGGGCAAAGTAGGCGGCAAACATTGTAACTGCGATCGCTAGCGGAATCGGCCAGCTACTACTAATAAAATGTGCAATCAAATAACTAATACCAATGCCGACACTGATAATTGTCATTGTCCATTTACGGGAGCTAAATTTATCAGAAATTAAGCCACCACTGGGACGAGAAACCAAATTTAAGAATGGATAGGTAGCAGCAATCATCGCAGCGACAACATGCTCTAAAGCAAAAGTTTTTTCAAAGAATGCTGGAAGCATGGAAACAACTGCTAGTTCGCTGCCAAAGTTAGTTATGTAAGTGAATTCGAGTAAGGCTACTTGACCAAATTGAAAGCGTTCAGATGGAGCGTAAGTTTTTTTACCAGTTAGAAGTTCTCGGTTTACCTGCCAAGCTTGGTAACTTTGGTAAGCAAACAATCCTGCTAATAGCAACCAAGCCAGATACATTTGGCTCAAAGTTAGGAAGTGAATGTTCTTTTGTTCTAAGCGCCAAGCTAATAAACCTAGAGCGAAAATTAAACCAAAATTCGAGACAATCATCGCCCAGAAGCTTTTAATACTGGTGACTTCTAGAGAACCATTTTTCTTAGGTTTCTTGTAGACTTTGCCAGTGGGTGTGTCTTGAACGCTGTTGTAATAAATTACGCCGTAGATGGCTGTAATGATCCCTGTAAGTGCGATCGCAAACCGCCAGTTAGAAGCACCACCAGCGAAAAAGCTAGTAGAAACTGCAAGTATCGGCAAGGCAAATTCTGCGCCAAAAGCCCCAAAGTTACCCCAACCGCCATAAATGCCTTGGGCAATTCCCATCTCTTTCGGCTGGAACCATTCCGCCACCATGCGGATACCTATGACAAACCCAGATCCGACAATTCCCATCAGCAAACGACTGATGACTAGTTGATTAAAATCTTGCGCTAGCGCCGTCGCCAAACAAGGAACAAGCGCAAACATCAGCAGGATTGAGTAGGTGATTCTGGGGCCAAAACGATCCAGAAGCATCCCAATAATTAGCCGGGCGGGAATTGTGAGAGCAAGGTTACAGATACCCAAAGTTTTGATTTGCTCTGGTGCTAAATTTAGCTCTTTGCCAATGGTTGTAGCGAAGGGAGCAAAGTTAAACCAACAGACAAAGGTGAGAAAGAAAGCAAACCAAGTTTGATGTAAGATGCGGTAGCGATCGCTAAATGAAAATAAGTTTTTAAGCATTCCAATCTTTCTAATTGAATAAAATACGGTGAAGAGGTAGGAGAAGATGAGCCTTTAAGGTCGAAGCTTAAGCCTTTAAGGTCGAAGCTTAAGCCTTTAAGTTCAAAGGTTAAGCCTTTAAGTTCAAAGGTTAAGCCTTTAAGTTCAAAGGTTAAGCCTTTAAGTTCAAAGGTTAAGCCTTTAAGTTCAAAGGTTAAGCCTTTAAGTTCAAAGGTTAAGCCTTTAAGTTCAAAGGTTAAGCCTTGAAGTTTGAAGTATGAGTTTTACCCAATGCTGAATACCCCCGATAAGTACTAGCAGTTACCAACTAGTAGGGCTTCTTGCTTGAGTTTTGCCCCAAAGTTTTTGATCAGTAAATCTTGCAATACTGGCTGCAAGTCTTCGCATGGTATGCCTTTGGTGACGCAAGTTCCTAAATGAGCATCTTTGCCAACTTTGCCACCCATATATATGTCAACGCCTTCCAAGGTTTTGCCATTTTTGCGAGTTTTAGTTCCCATCAAGCCGATGTCTGCAACTTGAGGCTGTCCGCAAGAGTTGGGGCAACCTGTCCAGTGAATTCGGACTGGATTGGTGAAGGTTAAATCTTCTTCTAAGGCTTTAATCATTGCCAGGGCGCGGTTTTTGGTTTCGATGAGGGCAAAGTTGCAAAATTGTGCGCCTGTGCAGGATACTAGCGATCGCGTCAGCAAACCTGGATCAATAGAAAACCTTTCTAGCAAAGACTCTGTTAAAAATGTTGCTAAACGCGAGTCAGAAATGTTGGGAATAACGATGTTTTGCTCAACTGTGAAGCGGATTTCGCCACTGCCGTAAACTTCCGCTAGACGCGCGATTTCAAACATATCTTCAGCATACAGTCGCCCGACGGGAATGTTCAAGCCTGCGTAATTTAATCCTGGTTGCTTTTGTTTATATACCCCGATGTGGTCGCGTTTTTCCCAGTCGATTTCGTCTTTTGCTGCTGCGGGTAATAATAATTCACCCAAACGGCTTTCTACTTCTGCTCGAAACTTTTCTACACCCCATTCATCAATTAGCCACATTAGGCGCGATTTTTGCCGATTAGCACGCGGGCCATGATCACGAAAGACTTCCAAAACGGCTCTACATACAGCGACTACATCTTCGGGAAGTACCCAAGCATTTAGAGGAATCGCCGCCTCACAACGTTTAGCTGAGAAAAAACCACCTACTAAAACGTTAAACCCGAATATTGGTGATTGTGAAAATTCTTGCCCTATCCCCTGTCCCCTGTCCCCTGTCCCCTCCTTAAATGCTGGAACAAAAGCCAAATCGTTAATTTCAGCATGAACTGAATTGTCTCTTCCACCTGCGATCGCAATATTAAACTTCCGTGGTAAGTTGCTAAACTCTGGATTCCCTTCGCCTTTGTTGGTGAGCATATCTTGAATTTGCTGTACCAACTCTCGTGTGTCATACAACTCATCCGCATCCAACCCCGCCACAGGATCGCCTGTTATATTACGGACATTATCCATCCCTGACTGGACAGTGGTTAAACCAACTGCGTGAAATCTATTAAAGATATCTGGTAAATCTTCAATTCTGATCCCCCGTAATTGGATATTCTGTCTCGTAGTAATATCAGCGCAGCCATCATCACCGTAACGCTGCACCACTTGGGCTAAAACACGCATCTGATTGCTTGTGAGAATACCGTTAGGCATCCGCAACCGCATCATAAACTTACCTGGGGTGACTGGGCGGAAAAACACACCCACCCATTTGAGTCGATGATCGCGATCGGTTTCGTCCATTGCTTCCCACCCCAAGGCGGCAAATTTTTCTATCTCATCCCTGATGGCGAGTCCATCTTTTTGAGCCTTGAATTTCTCGAACTTGTTGAGGCTAGTAGTAGTAGTTGCTGTGTCTGTCATGATCTGACTCTCAATGCAAATTACTGAATATGGTGATAATTGCCCAATATCAATCAACCCGTAGTTCCATCAAGTGTTGTATCTACGAAGGATTCTGACAATTCAGGTCATCTGGAAAACCTCACTTCTATTTCTCTCTTCCTTTAAGGAGAGAGACTTTGAATTTTCCCCCCTTCCCGCCACGGGAAGGGGGTTAGGGGGTTAGGTTTTTGGTGGACTTTTCCACATAACGTGAAAAGTCAGACGAAGGTTAGGAAATAAAAACTTAATATTTGCTTACGGTTGATTATTTTTACTTCAGAGCATTCAAAGCGAAACTCCAAATCCGTGATTAGTTAAGGAAAACTTGTTGCCATTTACATCTTGGAAATTTGTCAAGCAGGTTTAGATAATGTTCATGTAACAATTTCGATATCTATAACTTAAAGGCATATTTCTGTTAAAATCGTATAAATTGTTACGGTTTTTTGGTAAAATTGCTGAAAACGGATAAATAATATGCATTTATTGCATCAAAGCTAGCCAATGACCCACGTAAAGCCCTTAATGAAAGGTATTTGAAATGATCGAAGGGAGTCAATTCAGCAACTATGAAACGTCGTGATTTTATGAATTGGGTAGGTTTGGGTGGGATAGCGAGTTCTCTACCTGTAGCGATCGCAGCCTGTTCTTCTCAAACAACTCCAGTATCTAGGGATTGGCAAACAGTAGGCACTTCGGCAGAATTAGATAAGACTGGTCAATTGCTGGCTAAAAACTCACCTGCTGGGCCTGTGTTGGTAGTCGGTACATCTAATGCAAATCTGACTGCTGTTAACCCTACCTGTACTCACGCAGGTTGCACCGTAGCATGGAAAGCTGAGACAAAAAAATTCGTCTGTCCTTGTCATGATTCGGAATTTGGCATTGACGGTAAAGTGCAAAAAGGCCCAGCGACAGAAGCGCTTAAAACTTATGCCGTCAAAATTGAGGGTAATTCAGTTATAGTCAAGCCAAGTTAAAATAATTCGTAATGGGCTTCGCCCCGCTACGCTAACGTAATTCGTAATTCGTAGTTCGTAGTATGCACTTTAGTGTTTAACTCAGAGCTAAAAACCTTGCTAATAGACGATAAAAGTTGGCACGCCGTGTGCAACTTTTACTCAAACCTAACCCCCCAACCCCCTTCCCTATGAGGGAAGGGGGAAAATTCAAAGCCTCTCTCCTTAAAGGAAGAGAGGAATGGAAGTGAGGTCAAAATATTAAGTTGCACATCGCGTGTTGGCGTAATGATGTACTAAAAAGCAGAGTAAGGGCAGATAAAAACAGCGATTTATTTACGAATTTGTACTTTTGTTGTATTCATATAATTCACAATTTAGGGTATGGTGAGTAATATCAACCAGCTTTTGGTGCAAGCCCAGACAGCACATGACACGGCTGATTGGTCATCACTAATTCAATATTTACAACAATTAATTTTAGGGACAGATTCTGAGTATCCAGAGATAGTTAAAAATCGAGAATATCTGCTGAAATTAACACTTTCAATCTTAGAGATGGGCGATTTTCAGCAACGCTGGGAAATCACCAAGGTGTTGACTCGCTTGGGAAATATTGCCATCCCACCACTCATTGAGATATTAGAAGACGAAGATGCAGAGGAAGAATTACGCTGGTATGCAGCACGAACTTTAGGCGAATTTCAGCACCCAGAAGCCGTCGCACCCTTAGTTGAATTGTTGAAAACCAATGAGGATGAAGAACTCAAAGCGATCGCAGCTACAGCACTGGCGCAAATGGGTACTGTTGCGATTACTTCACTAACTGAACTTCTAGCAGATGAAGATACAAGGCTTTTAGCAGTGCGATCGCTTTCCTGCATTCCCCAAACAGAAACCATCACACCGCTATTGAGTGTAGTGCAAGATCCACAAGCAACAATCCGCACGGCTGCAATTGAAGCCCTCAGCAGCTTTCATGACGAACGTGTGCCACCAGTCTTGTTAAACGCTTTGGATGATATAGCCGCCACAGTTAGGCGTGCAGCAGTGCTTGGTTTAGGTTTTCGCTCTGACTTACGCGAAGCATTAGATTTGGTGACGAGACTACAACCCAAGCTTTACGACTTTAATATTGATGTTTGTTGTGCAGCCGCAGTTTCCCTTTCTCGAATGGGTTGTGATGAGGCAGCCCAGCAATTATTTAAGCTGCTAATATCACCCCATACACCGCTACCACTGCAATTAGAAACCATCCGCGCTTTGGTTTGGGTGGGAACACCATCTAGTTTGGAATATTTGCAAACTGCATTTAATCAAATCACTTCAGAGACACTTTGGCAAGAAATTGTTACAGTTTTGGGGCGAGTGCAAAAGCCGCAAACTACACTAGCCGTAAAAATATTATTGCAAATACTGCGATGCCTTTCCTGCGGAACGCTAACGCAGCATCCAGCCACAGAGATTGCTAGTGTAAAAAGTGCGATCGCTTTATCTTTAGGGCAGTTAGGCGAAATGCAAGCTATTGAACCATTGATTTTGCTGCTAGCTGATTCTAATGCATCGGTGAGACTACACGCGATCGCGGCACTGAAAAATTTGGATGGGGAAGCCACATATCAACAATTGCAGCAGTTAGCAAATAACCCCGAGCTTACACCAGATTTGCAACAAGGAATAGCGATCGCTTTAGCGGAATGGTAAATTTTTTCAAATGGCAACAAGACTGATTTGTATCAGCAATTGTGTCAAACCCAGATTTCACAGTTATAAATGGTCTCTCAAGGTATTTTTCAAATAACTCTATAAGGATTTTACTATAAACACCCTCTGATAAATATTATCCTCACAATCAAGGATTTATGGCTTTTTGAGCTACAATATGTCCTCAAACCGAGTATATTCGATAAAGACAAGATATTCTTGTCTTTTTATTATCGAAAACTACCAGCTAAATGCGAGTCCGTTTTTTTATGGCTGACACTTATTACTTTATTAAAGACTTGATTAATGATTTGGAAAGAGGAAGAATCAAGATTCCATCTTTTCAAAGAGGTTTTGTTTGGGAACCAAATCGCGTTGCCTATTTTATAGACAGTATTTATAAGGGTTTCCCTTTTGGCTCTGTATTACTTTGGAGAACTAGAAATCCTCTACGAACTGAAAGAAATCTTGGCCCTTACAGGCTTCCTGAGAATGATCCAGAGTACCCTATAGATTACGTTCTTGACGGGCAGCACTGATTTTTTCACAAAAAATGTCTTCAGAATGTCTTCAGTGGCAACTAATACTTTCATTCTCCTTCTAGCACAGGCTAAACCCTTAAACTTTATTCAGGGTACAAATATATCTTTACAGGATGTTTTATCTCAAGGCAATCGAAAAGAGTTTCATCATATCTTTCCTAAAGCCCATCTACAAAGATTAGAAAATCAATATAAGGATGAACAAATCAATTGTCTGGCCAACTTCTCAGTGCTTTCCAGAACCGATAACAACAAAATTAAAGATCAATCACCTAGTAAGTATCGTTCTGAAATGCCTACTGATGATCAGATTCTTGACCAAATATTGGCAACGCATTTTTGCCCAATTAATGTGTTTACAGACGATTATGAAAGCTTTTTAACTTCAAGGGCTGAATTGCTTCTAAAAAAAGCAAAAGAACTGTCACAGGTTATTTAGTATGCTAGAGCGTTCCAGTGAAGTTAAGTAGACGGCAAGAGCATTTGACATGGAATTTGAATGGAACCCAGACAAAGCGGCGTTAAACCTTGAGAAACATGGTATTTCCTTTCCGGAAGCCGCAACAGTGTTTAACGACCCGCTATCTGTGACCTTTCCCGATCCTGACCATTCTATTGGAGAAAGTCGTTATATTATCATTGGTGTATCTAGGTTTGGACAACTCTTAGTCGTTGCACACACTGATCGAGGAGAAAAAGTACGAATTATCAGCGCTCGAAAAGCCACCCGTCAGGAGAAAAGGTTTTATGAACAAAGAAATTGAGAATGAAATGGAAGACGAATTACGTTCTGAGTACGATTTTGCTCAAATGGAGGGAGGCATCAGAGGCAAGTATATTGAGCGGTATCGTCAGGGAACAAATTTAGTACTTTTAGATCCCGATGTTGCCCAAGCTTTTCCTAATGATAAAACGGTGAATGACGCATTGAGGTTGTTAATTCAGGTTGCCCAACGCCAGCAGCCTAATACTGCGGTGCAGCAGACAGAATAGAAATAATCTACATAATTCGTAATTAGTAAATGCAAGTATGACGCGATCGCAGCCGTATTCGCAAGTTGCACGGCTATTTGCTTGAGGTTGCAAAGAAAGTTGTGTTACTGAAACCTTATAATGTGATGAATTAAAAATCTTATTTAAAAATTTATATATTGCAGAAGAAAATAGTCAAGTCTTTTTTGGCGGAATTTACCAAAAAATTTTGTGCAAAGCGGATAATTTGCGAAAAAGGGAGTATAGCCCGATTTACATAAATATAAATTTTTAGAAAAGACATGTAACAAAATATACTAAATTTTAGGTAAAAAACCGTTAACTTTAATGAAAGTTATAAATGTAATTCAGGCTACATAAAAATGCGCCTAGAGCAGTTGCAAGCCTTTCTGGCGATCGCACAAACCGGCAGCTTTCAACAAGCAGCGCGAACATCTGGTGTTACCCAATCGACGATTAGTCGCCAAATCCAGGCATTAGAAGCAGATTTGGGTATAGAACTGTTTCACAGAAATAGTCAGGCAAAATTAACGCTGGGAGGTGAATGTTTACTACCCCGTGCCCGCAAAATTTGCCAAGAATGGCAGACAGCTACAGAAGAATTAGCCGATTTAATCGCCGGGAAACAGCCAGAACTTTGCATTGCCGCGATTCACTCCCTTTGTGGATCTTACTTGCCCCCAGTGTTACAAAAATTTTGCCATGATTATCCAAATGTGCAATTGCGGGTGACTTCATTGGGAAGCGATCGCGCCCTGAAAGTCCTCAAAGATGGATTAGTGGATTTAGCAATTGTGATGAATAATCGCTTCTTAACCACTGGTAGAGAAATGGTGGTAGAAGTACTTTATGATGAACCTATAGAAGTTCTAACCGCAGCCAATCATCCACTAGCCCAATATGAATTAGTCCCTTGGTCGGAGCTAATTCGTTATCCCCAAGTGGTTTTTAAAGATGGTTATGGGATGCAGCGTTTAATACAAGATAGATTTGAGCGAATGGAAGCTACACTCCAAGCGGCTTTAGAGGTAAATACCCTAGATGCCTTCCGGGGAGTAGTGCGCCAAGGAGAATTGATAGCTTTGCTACCTCAATCAGCATTAGTAGAAGCTCGTCTTGACCCTACCCTAGCGATTCGTTCCTTAGCTAGCAATAGTACTAGTGGTTTAGCAGATGGTTCCAGTTTGACCCGTCGGGTAGTTATGGTAACAACTCAAGATCGCCTTCAAATTCCCCCCATCAAGCACTTTTGGCAACTCGTGCGAGAAAATATCCCATTACAAATTGACCAGCAGCGATCAGCTTCTTAAGCGTTATTAGTTATTAGTCATTAGTCATTAGTCATTAGTCATTAGTCATTAGTCATTTTCGGTTATTCACAAAGGACAAATGACAAAGGACAAAGCACAAAGCACAAAGCACAAATGAGCAATATATTTAGGGAATTACTGCAAAAAGTAGGTAGTGGAAACCACACAAGCGAGAATTTAACTCGCGCCCAAGCAGCCACCGCCACTAAAATGATGCTGCTGGGTGAAGCTACACCAGCCCAAATCGGAGCGTTTTTGATTGCTCATCGAATCAAACGTCCCACAGGGGAAGAGTTAGCGGGAATGTTAGATGCATATCATGAACTGGGGCCAAAACTGCAACCAATCGTCTCTCGGCGACCAGCGATCGCTCTTGGTATCCCCTATGATGGCAGAACACGCACAGCACCAATTAGTCCGGTAACAGCTTTACTACTCGCCGCAGTTGGGCAACCAGTGGTAATGCACGGTGGCGATCGCCTCCCAACTAAGTATGGATTACCTCTAATAGATATTTGGCAGGGTTTAGGAGTCGATTGGACTAGCCTACCACTAGCAAAAACCCAGCAAGTGTTTGAGCAAACGGGAATCGGCTTTATTTATCTACCTCAGCATTTTCCCTTAACTAACAGTATTTGGGAGTACCGCGACCAACTTGGCAAACGTCCGCCATTGGCGACAATGGAGCTAATCTGGTGTCCTTATACTGGGGATGCTCACGTAATTGCTGGGTTTGTGCATCCGCCGACAGAAGGGATGTTTCAGATAGCTTTGGGGCTGCGGGGAGTAACAAAATTTACATTAGTGAAAGGATTGGAAGGTAGTTGCGACTTACCGCGCGATCGCACTGCGATTATCAGCTTATCTTCATCCGTAGCATCCCAAGAGGTAGAACGATTGCACCTCGTGCCGCGTGATTACGGCTTTACTACCAAGAACGTACCCCTTGGAACTACTGAAGAACTGGTGGCGGATATTCAGAAGGTTTTAGCAGGTGAACCAGGCGAACTAATGCAAACAGCCTTGTGGAATGGCGGTTTTTACCTATGGCGGAGTGGTATTTGTGGAGATATGCCAGAGGGTTTAGCTAAGGCAGAAGAATTATTAACCAATGGTGCAGTAGCAGCAAAACTCCAAGAACTCAGCCAGTTAGTAAATTCGCTCTCAGCAACATTTGTGCCAGTGTAATTAATTACGAATTACGAATTACGTAGCTTGCTTCTCGCCTTTGGCGAGTATTACGAATTATTTCGTCAGCAACTCCTCCAAAATAGATTTTTGTTGCAACCAATCCTGCCCTACTTGGATACTGATATCCGAGCCAAGGTTGCCAGTACTTTCCACACGCACTTCGCCAAACCCCAAAGTGTCACGAATTGATTCGGCACTGTCACCATCTCCTTGCTGGGCGACAATGTGAGTTACTTCTAGAGGTTCACCCCATGCCTTAGCCACATAGATGTTGCGATATCCAGATTTTTCCAAAGCTCTAATCAATGGTCGGAGGTTAGAGCGATCGCCACCTGTACTATCTTGAATTGCTACACGCAAAGAGCCTGGATCAGTCGCACTCGCCTGCTGTTCCTCTTCTGACTCCAAACCAAAGTGTTGAGCCATTAGTTTGGCAATACCATCTTTGTTGGGCAACCAATAGCTAGCATCAAATTCATTCTTATCGCTAAAGCGACCTGGCAGCATTAACATTTGCATATTAGAGCGATTTGTTCGCACCCCAAAACCCATCAGCGCCACTAACTCTTCAACCGTCAAGTTAGTATCGATGTGGTCTTTCACTACATCAAGAACTTGAGGTAATTGAGCAACAGTAGCGGGGTTAAGTGTTTGATCCATCAAGGCACGCATGACCATTTGCTGCCGCTGAATCCGACCAATATCACCGAGTTCGTCATGGCGAAACCGCAGCAATTGCAGTGTCTGCTCACCGTTGAGATGCTGCTTACCCGCCTTCAAATTGATGTACAAATGCTGAGAATCATCTTGGTACTTCATATCTTTGGGGACGTAGACTGTTACGCCCCCTAAAGCATCGATCAGCTTGGCAACTCCCAAAACGTTAATTCGCACATAGCGATCAATTCCTGCCCCACCTAAGAGATTACTGACGGTTCTGGCAGTCAAAGCTGGCCCACCTTCAACATTGGCGGCATTAATTTTTTTCACCCCATACCCCTCTATTTCTGTACGGGTATCTCTGGGAACGGAGAGCATAACTATTTTTTTAGTCTCTGGATCAAATTTGACCAAGAGCATCACATCGGCAAGACCATCAAAGGAGTTTACTTGGGGCAGGTATCTAAGGCTTTTGGTTTCTTCGGGAGGGTTTTGCACATCTGGGGGAAGTACACTCATCCCCATAACCAAGAGATTCACTGGGCGAGTTAATTCTGAAAATCGCAGCACACCTCCAGAAATGCGATCGCCATCAAACACCGCTTCATCCTGTGGACTTAGCTGGGCTTGTTGCAAAGGCGTACTGGTCAAAGACACTGCCAAAAGCGCCCCTGCTGTTGCTGACACCATTGCAATCCCACTCATACCTACCCAAAACCACAGCCAACGCCCGGATTTCGAGTTATGGGACAGGGGAATTCTTTTACTGGACTTTGAGGCTTTTCCCGACTGGTTTTCTTCCGCCGAACTTCTTTGAATGGTCACAGACTTCCTCACACTTACTCACTAATCAAATTCGGTAAATTTGCAAACTAAAAACATCCAAACAAATCAACCCATAATAACTAACTCTTAATTATCAGTGCTAATTTTTTTAATGTAGTGTCAACCACAACACTTATAGCAGCATTTTTCCTTTTTTTGGGTCAACCTAGAGATGTTTTACTGAAGTATGGCAATAATAAACTGGATTTAACTAGATATATAGATAAATCAACAGTAATTTTTTAGGAAATAGGTAAAACTACTGAAAAATTCTCACCCTAAAAAATTAAGATAAGTACTTTCCTAGCACTCGTTCGGCTAAAGTAGTAAACCCTGGTAAACGCCCAGATTTGCCCTGCATCAGGCGCAAAATCAACCAGACACTTACTAAAAAGTAACCCGACGTGAGAAAGCTATTCAGGATAAAAAGACGTAGCCCAAAAAAATCTGAAGTTGCTGCTCCGGTAGCTAATAATAGATATCCCAACAGCCAAGTAAGCGCCAAAGTAATAGACATACGGCTAATAGCAAGTTGTTCCCGACTCCCTTGGCCCCGATAGAGAGTCCACAAGGACGGAAAAAAGCCGATGATCGGAATCAAATATAAAAGCAACTGTGTTTTGGGAATTGGGCATTGGGCATTATTACTATCCCTCTGCTCCTCTGCTCCCCTGCTCCCCTGCTCCCCCAGTAGAGAAGCGATAAATCGCGTCTCTACCCACTCCCCACTCCCCACTCCCCGCTCCCTATTCTCTTTTGATTCAAAATTTTTCATTGGGGTTAGTCTAACTCCTAAACTAGAAGGATGAATGAGACTCGTATAGTTAGAGATAATAATCTGTAAAGAAAGATTTTATTTAGTTCTATTTCGCAATCAGCTCAAAATGCAGACACGTAAGCTACTCGACTGGTGGCAAACATTTACACCAATAGCGCGAATCGGGGCGATCGCGTTATTCCTTCCGCTGCTAGTTCTTAATGGTTGGGCACTTTCGGTATTTTTTGATTATTTCCATTCTCTCATAGTCATTTTAGTCGGAGCCTCAGTGCTAGCATTTCTGCTCAACTACCCCGTGAGCTGGATGGAGCATCATGGTGCTAGGCGAGAGCAAGTCGCTATCCTAGTATTTCTCTTGGCTTTATCGATTTTATTGGCGTTGGGTGTGACACTTTTTCCGTTAGCCCTTACCCAAGCTCAACAACTGGTAGCTCGTTTGCCAGAGTTGATCGACTCTGGACGCTCTCAGTTAATGATATTAAACGAAAAAGCTGAGACTTATAGTTTACCGATTAACCTTGATGCTCTGGTAGTGCAAATCAACGATCGCGTCAAGGGACAATTGCAAGCGATCGCTGGACAAGTTTTAAATCTGGCGGTAGTTACAGTCACTAGTCTGCTAGATATTCTCTTGACGATGGTTTTGACTTTCTACCTTTTACAGCATGGAGGTGAACTCTGGGAAAGTTTAGTGGAATGGTTACCCTCTAAATTTCGCGATCCTTTTTCTAAAACAGTCCGCCTGAGCTTCCAAAATTTCTTCATCACCCAGTTGATTTTATCGACTTGCATGGCATCAGCCCTGATTCCTACCTTTTTGTGGCTGAAAGTACCATTTGGTTTACTATTCGGCCTAACTATTGGTCTGATGGCTCTCGTCCCCTTTGGCGGTTCTGTAGGTATCGCGCTGACTACACTATTGGTAGCACTGCAAGATTTCTCAATGGGTGTGAGAGTTTTGATAGCGGCAGTAATTGTACAGCAAATTCTCGAAAACTTAATTGCCCCCCGAATTTTAGGCAGCTTTACTGGTTTAAATCCAGTTTGGATTTTAATTTCGGTCTTAACAGGCGCAAGAATTGGCGGACTGTTGGGTGTAATAGTGGCAGTACCCACAGCTGTTGTGATTAAGACTGCTTTAAGCGCCTTGCGTCCTGGGAGCCTAAGCAGCGAGATAGATGACAGCGCCACTGGGGAAATAACTGCACCTATTGCAGCAAACGATTCTCCAAAAGCTGACCCTAAAAACACTCTGAGTATTTCTGAAGCGACATTACCTTAAGTTAAATTCAAAATTCAAAATGAAGAAATTTTGAATTTTGATGTTACATATTTGCGGGATGATTTAGCAACTTCCAAAATTCTCCCCCTGCTTCCCTCAATTCATCCCACTGTTCTGCAATGCCTAAATTTTTTACTGTGGATCAATGATGGAACCCATAAACAAAAGACTTCCCGTCTGATTATCCCTAATGGCACAGAAGAAGGGACGATCAACAATCATTCGGAATGGTTCTGGTTCATCTCTCAAAGATGTTGCGACTATTCCCACTGAGGTAGCCGCAGCCGCTTCAGTGCCTTCTTCGTTCACTTCAACAAAAGTTTTATGTTTAACTTGGCTAATGGCAAAATTTTTACCCATGCCGGAAAAATTGGCTTTGTTGCTGAAAGCCTCCTCCATGCCTAATGTTTTCAAGGCATCATTTAGTGTAACTTCGTAATCTGTTTTGAAGCGGGGTAGGCGAATAAACCCTTTTTGCTTGTTGAACTGAGTCATCCATTTTTCCCAGTTCTCAACATTCAAGTTTTGATAGAAGGCTTTAAGGTTAGAGTTCTGTTTGGGCAGGAAAATATAAAAACTGAATTTCCCATCTTTGCCGTAAGGTAAACTAACTGCCTGAAACTGTTCGCTTTCATAGTACCTGTAGTCACCTTCCTGTGACATCATTGGGTGTTGTTTTCGTCTGCCAGATGTAATGTAAAAAGGGTATTGAGCAGTTTGATTTTTGTCAAATTCGTTACTCCAATTACCTTTAAAATAAATGGCGTTAATCAGAAATAACACTTGATTGGGTTCAATTGTTTCAACTATTTTAGTGATTTTACCCTTAGTATTTTCTTTTACCCAGTTATTAATAATACTAGATGCGGCGGCATCTTTAAAATTTAAATTGCTGACCTTAGCTTGATAGAAATCCTGGGTTCTCTTGAGGAAGTCTGGCGCAAAGCTAACATCTTGATTTGCCCAAAGTGAGTTAGCAATGCTCAATTGCACCTTCGCATCCTGATTGTCTAAAAGCTGCTTTAATGCCGCCGCGTAAGAAGAGTTGATTTCTGGTAGAGTCATCCCCTGTAATTCCAGGGTTTTTGCCATTGCTTGTTGAGTCGAGCCGCTAGCGCCGTTGTAGGTCATAGCAAGAGCGATCGCTACACTCGAAGGTGAGATAAAAACATTCTTCTCAGCCTGATCATCTTTGAGTTCTGAAAATAGTTTGAAGCCAAACTTGTTGCTAGACTCAACTATTCTTGTATCAGGGTTGACTGTTTTTTTTTGCAATGGAGTTTCTGGCTGAGGTAAACTAGATTGGGCGAGGGCACTTTTGTTACTCTCGACTTGAGAACACCCTAATACACTCAATAGAACAACACTTGCAGCTGCCAAAGCATAACGTCTGCCCAGACTAACACCGTAACGTCTTTGCAGGAAATTTTCTTTCGCGTCACTAAATTTTTGTCGATTCATTCTGCTACCTCACTTGCCAAAGATTCCCGATCTGTGCTCATGGTTGACGCAGAAACTGTGTCAATGATTAACTATTGCATTTGCTCCAATAGAAAATGGGACTGTTACAGAAACTGTAACAGCAAGTGATTAGCTCAGAGGAATTAAACACAAGCTATTAGAGTTGCTAATTCCTAATTGAGGCAGCGATGCAGACGAATTATGAAAAATCTCGATTCTTAGGAATTTTCCTATTTATCTATAAAAGTATTGTAGATTACCTAATCACCAAATAACCAGCGCTCTTGGTTTTTAAAGATAAAATCACGCTTTTCAGTTTACGAAATACCAAACTTTTATAGGGACAGACGGCTGTGCTACCCGATAGGGGAGTGTTGTTGAAATAAATGAAAAACGCTGTAAGTTGTACAGATAACAGTTGTGCTAGCCTATTTCAATTGATAGGTACACTCCACCAAGCTAAACTATATGGTTGAGTCACTTCATTTCGCTTTTGACGAAACTGGACGCGGATTTTGTAATTGCCAGCAGCAGCAACGGGGCAAAAAATATGTTCTACACTATCGATTTGGCTGATTGAGGAGCAAACAGCACCAGCATCTGAATTTTGAGCATTAGCTTTTACTAAGTATAGGTCGAGATTATTCAAACCGCGATCGCGAAAATTTTCGCCTATGTCATATTGCTGGTTTTTATTTTTATCGTTGAGTTCTACCAATCGATCCCAACTCAGAGTAACAGCAACAAAACTTTCCTGCTTTAACGGTTTTGCTAAGATATAGTCAACAGATGCTCCAGCATTGACTGTGCGATAATCCCAACCAATGGCTGGTATCGCAGCTGATGACTGCCATTGCCCAGCACTAAATTGCTGATAAGCGCGAAATACATTTAAATGACCCGCTCCCATTTCGGCATCCAAGGGAATTGTGGGATCTTTATAAGCATCAGAATCTAGCCAGTTTTGATTTTGTTTATCAATTAGCGTCCGGCTCATTCCCAACCGCAAGCCATCACCGCTATCTAGGATTTTGTCTGCTGAATTCAGCAATACAGCTTTCATTACTTGATGATGCCGAGAATTAATGCTCCATCGGGGTTGTTTTGTCCGTATCTGTCGATCAGCAAATTCTTGCAACAGAGCAACACTAGCCGTAACTTGAGGCGCTGCAAAACTGGTACCTGTAACCTTGTTCAATTTGCCATCTGGATTGAGCAAGGGAATATTATTCCCAGGAGCAACTAAACTGATAGCGCGACGCCCATCAAGATTAAATTCCCTTCCAGCTAGCCTTCCACTCACTCCTTGGTTAGCGCCCGCCAGATTAGCCACATCTACTTTGTTAAAAACTCCCCTTCGGCGGGATGAAAAAGCCACGTTCATTCCGTTAAAATTATCTGTAGGGATGGGAATACCGCCCTTACCCTGGTTGCCTGCGATCGCATACAAAACATCATGAACGCGACTAGACCAGTCAACACATAAAGTTAGTAAAGCATTGCCGTCTAAAGTAGCCTCTGGCCGAGGATCGCGGCTCAAAGGTTCACCAAAGCTAAAATTAATGGCACGGACATCGCCACCATTTTGTAGGGCTATGTGCTGGGCTGATAAGCACTCTTCTGGCTGACCCATGTTTTTAGTGGAACCCACCGCAGACGAATACAGTCGCGCTCCCGGAGCAACTCCCGGCAAAGCTTTATCTTTACTCACCATCACACCAGCGACATTGTAAGCGTGGGGGTCAACACCATTATTTGATTTAGCTGGCCCATTGCGTAAGAATACCGCCGCTAAAGATATAGCGCGATTTTTAGACACCGCCTTATCCCACCCAAACATTCCCGGTCGGCCAATTTCCACTTGACCAATAGCAATCTTACGACCGATTAAATTATAAGGAGCTTGGTGTAGCTTCAGAGCATCAATGCCGTTAGTTCCTAAAGCAGATTCTAAAGCCGAAGCAATTACCGGCGCACTCAGACAAGAAGCACTTAATCCCCAAATTATCCAGGTTAGTTTTTTAGCCATTAGTCATTAGTCATTAGTCATTCAATTTTAGATTTTAAATTTTGGATTTGGGATTGAAGGAAAAATCCAAAATCCAAAATCCAAAATTAGCAGAGTTAGGAGTTATTATTCTCCCCACTCGCTACTCCTCATTCCCTACTCCCCAAAAAGACCGGGATCAAAGTTATGAGTCTTGCTCAATGTTTTGTTACAATGCTTACAGACGAGGACGCTTAAAAACCCACTAGCCATGACCCAAAACCTATCTCAAAAGCCCATTGTCATTTCTCCATCTATCCTATCAGCCGATTTTAGTCGTCTGGGTGACGAAATTCGCGCCGTAGACGCGGCTGGAGCGGATTGGATTCATGTTGATGTCATGGACGGTCGTTTTGTACCTAATATTACGATAGGCCCTCTGATTGTGGAGGCGATTCGTCCGGTTACGACCAAGCCACTGGATGTCCACTTGATGATTGTGGAGCCAGAAAAATATGTAGAGGGATTTGCTAAAGCGGGTGCCGATATTATCTCTGTACACTGCGAGCATAATGCTTCCCCACACCTGCACCGCACCTTGGGGCAAATTAAAGAGCTTGGTAAGAAAGCTGGAGTTGTACTTAATCCTGGTAGCCCTCTAGAGCTAATTGAATACGTTCTAGATTTGTGCGATTTAGTACTGATTATGAGCGTCAACCCTGGTTTTGGTGGTCAAAGCTTTATCCCTGGTGTATTACCCAAAATCCGCAAGCTGCGTCAAATGTGTGATGAACGCGGTCTTGACCCTTGGATTGAAGTGGATGGAGGACTCAAGGCAAATAATACCTGGCAAGTTTTGGAAGCGGGAGCTAATGCAATTGTCGCCGGTTCAGCTGTATTTAACGCTAAGGATTATGCTGAGGCTATTACATCAATTCGCAACAGCAAGCGTCCTACGCCAGAATTAGCTAAGGTTTAATTCATTTTTGGATTAACCATTCTCTACAAAAAGTAGGGTGGGCAAATTGCTCACCCTATTTTTATTTACACTAGGACTAGCCCTTTCAAGGTGTTGTGTGACGGTATTCTGCGATCATAGACCATGTTGTAGGGGCACAGCAATGCTGTGCCCTTACGAAAGATATGGTTTTTAACCTTGCTCCATATTTATTTAGTATTTATTGTCAATGCGTAATATCATGTCCGCATAAATAGTTATGCTAACCACAGTCATTACACCCCACCCCCAACCCCTAAGAGCTCTTCGGGAGGGGAGACAAAGCATAGCTTTGGCGGGGTAGGGTTCTTCGGGTTTAATAAGCAATCAAGCGGACATGATATAAGTTGTATACACATAAAAAAACTGGAAGCTATTCAAGTTTTGAACTTCCAGTAGTTGCTATATAAATTGAAAATTTAGAAAGCAGAGATAATCCAGGTTGGGAGGACTAGGATTACAATAGTCGAAAGAGAAAGAGAAGCGTATGACCTACTAGTACAACACAGCGCAAATCAAGCTATCATTTTAAAACTTGCAAAAGCCTTGATATACAAAACTTTTGACTTTTGAATGCGTGACTTCCGCCTTGCGGTACTAGTTCTACCAGCCACGACAACGATTTTACCGTAACTTTTCTGTTTCCGTTCCTGTTATTGGTGTTAAGCGTTTGCAATATTTAACTAAAGCAACACCAACCACAGGATAGAAAGTTTTATAAGCATTACTCCCATCGTCTGCAGTCGATGAAAGCTGTGTAAAATTTGGATTGGGGGAATCCACCTCCCCAAATTCTCTTTGCTGAGACTTCCTCAGAAAAAGAACCACCAGTAGCAACGGTTGTATCGTTGGTCTTGGTATAGGAGTTATTTACTCCATAAACTGCTGACTACTTTTGTAATAAATTTGATTTATTTCATAGTCAGAACTAATCATTGATTTTATTTTTTTAAATTAACTTGTTGCCGCTAATCACCTCTATTTTGGTTGAAGTTGTAGTTGTTATTAGTTTATCAATATCGTTCAGTATATATTTGCCAGTTTGGCAGATTTTTGCAAATAAATATTAAATTAATCACTGCTATAGAAAACCTACCATGCTAAAAATTTTAAATTAGCATAGTAGGCTCTCAGATACTCAATCAACTCTAGGCCAGAATTTCTGGATTCCAAATTGTTTTTAATTGACTCCACAGCGTTTCAAGGAAATATCTTGGCTGCCTTCTGGTTTTAATGGCGATTTCCTTGATTGATGTTCGTTAATTGGGTGTCCCAATCTCTGCTCTAAACTACCACCACGGATTTCTGTTTTTTGCTTTCCAACTACTTCAAGATAAGCAGGTCTTGAATCTTTCAGCATTTTTAGATTTTCACTTTGCTGTTGTTTTGCTCTGTTGGTTTGAGAGTTTTCTTTAAGCAATCGATTGTAGGTACGGTACGGAATGTAATGGAGAGGATTATAACCAGCAAAACGTAGCATTAAAACACATGCCCAGGAATACTTTCCAGCAATAATTGCTTCAACTACTTTGTCAAATTGTTGAGCCTTGACTGTTGTATCTAAGTTACTACTAATACCAGCAATGTCTTGATTCATCATAGTGTTTAGTTATCTTGGATGAAGTAAGCTAGTTAAATTTCTGCGATTGTTAGTGTTTAAATTGAGGTTTACAAACTGCACTAACCTTTTTGCAGCTGTTGAATCGCTTTCAGGTAATTATCAGCAATTTGGCGGTGTTAGATGTTGACGAAGGATAAAAATCTATCAATCAACAGACACGTACATAATTTTCCCAAACTCTGATTGGCTCCCGTAGCTTTGAATGATAAAGATACAGGCTGAAACTTCTCTGCTGTTTAAGCTTTACCTTGGCGCTATTGAGCAGAGTTTTAGTAATTTTGGCTGATAACTCCCTTAATAAACTAGTTTTGGCAAGAGCTAGCTCGTAGTAGGGATACAAATTATATAGATTCATTCCTGAACTGTCCCCTTGGCTTGAGGTTTCGACTGCATTTGACCTGATGATTTTTTTCATGAAGTAACCATTGATTAAAAACTTGATTGTTTTTAATCAATTTTGTTGGCTGCTCAGTCTTAATTATCCAGATTTCCTGCGATGAATTGAGGAAACTTTCCTTATAGCTTGTTAGTAAGTGAAAGGTAAAAATTTATCTTTTGTCTTCTCATTTTACTGGTAGGACAAAAGTCTTGGCGTAGCTCTTAGTAGATGCAGTTTTGTCCTCTGAAACTTTCTCAACTCCTAATTCAATAAATCTTCTCTGTTAAAACGCCTGTATTTCTTACTACTGCTTAATTAAGCATTTTCCGGCAACTTTCCATATTTTTTCGATTAGTGGTAAAAATTTATTTATCTTTGAGCTTTAATAACGCCATTCGTATTTATACTATTTTTTGTCGTTAATGTCATCTACTAAGTTAGTAGATTTTTAAGTTAAATTTACTGAATGTATTTCGATACGTACTTGCGGATTGTGCAACTTTAAATTTTGTCCTACTTTGCTAATTCATGAGGGGTCTGACCCCCCATACAATCTCAATTTAAACCCTTTATTATTGTCGAGTTGCTAGAAAATACTACCATTAACTATGATGTAAAACAAGTTATAAAAATAGTAAAATTTAAAGAATAAAAACTTTCCAGGCATAAGATTGAACGTATTTTATTAATAAGTTCAATTAGAGAATTATATTTGTTATCCTTATATTTCTTGATTTACAAGAACTACAGCTTTAGCGTATCTAAATAAAATCACTGTAAACTTATCGTGAATTATTTCATGATTATCAGCTAGTAATGATAAATAGCCTAGTTGTGAAAAAAATACTGGCTAGTAGTAATAGAGATAGCTGGTTTGAATTATCATTAATTGAATAAAGCAAAATACTTGTAGCAAGATGCTTGGAATAAAAAAAATATATAGCAATCCTAAATCCTTTGTGAGATAAAAATCGCTGAAAAGCCTATAATTACGTACTTTTAATCTCAGTATTTTCTCACGTTTCAATTCGGATTGCTATAGCAGGTTAAGTCAGTAAAATATTCAAAAGCTTATTAATAGAGATAAAGTTAACTAACACATAATATTGTTAAGTTGATTCAACAGTAACTTATAGAAGAATCGTAATTTGTTTTTGAAAAAATTTAAGTAGTCTTGTAGGGTGTGTTAGCGGAGCGTAACGCACCATTCTAAGATTTGGGTGCGTTACGCTATCGCTAACACACCCCTACGTGGATTTCAAAAATAAAATCGGAGTCCTATATGTGTCTTAATCTTTAAAACTTTTATAAAGTTGAGATTATGGATGCTGTGGCAGTTGGGCTAAATGCTAGTCAAAACTACCAATGTTTATGAGTTCGCGATCGGTGCCTTGCTCAACACGAATACCTCGGTCTAAAACAAAGATATAGTTGGCATAGAGTAGTCTTGAATTCTCAATGCTCAACTCTTACCATTACTAAAATTTTCCTTCGCTTCCGGAAACACTCGGAAAATAAAATCACAAATCTAGACTCTGCTTTCTCAGAGAAAGACAGGCTAAATTTAGCAACGCATATACCATAAGTAGGTAGGCAGAAATAATTAGAATATAGTCTAGGGTGTATTACGGCTTTTAGCAGCTACTGAAAACCTAAAAACTTAAGCTAAATCTAGTTTCCAGCCTCTAGCTGGAAATGCTCCTCATTGGGTACTTGCTGCAAATATAGCGTTTCCCAAGCAACTGAGGTACACCAAAATCTTGTTTATCAAGGTTAGTAGCTTTGAAAACATACATCACCAGGTCGGGAACCGCTATAAAAGCTAATACGGTTCAGTTAAGGTTACAACTCTTTCAAAGTCAATTTTTTTAACGAACCGCAGAGGCGCAGAGAACACAGAGAAAATGCTTAACCCGAGCGTATTGCTATAAAAGCTTGCTCTAGATTGGCTTTCACCTTGAGTTGACACGCATGATAGCTGTGCGCTTGTATGTGTGTTTTATCAATTAATAACTAAGTAAATTCCCCAAATTGCCATTGCCCGTAAGTAAGTGCTAGCGCGGAAAGTACCAGCTGCGGTGATAGCTTCAGGGGTGCGGAATTGCAGCCCATTGTCATAAATTTGCTGCACCACAGCTTGCGTCAACCTAAACGCTTCATCTTTCATTCCCATTTGCACGAGAAAAGCCGCCAGGCCAAAGTTTATCCCTGTCCAGACTTCTAGGGGATGAGTCGCTTTGGGGTTTTCTGGTGAACCGTCAGGACGAACACCATTAGCAGCACCAAACTCACCATTGCAGAATTTTAAAAAGCACGCATCATAAACAGTTTTTAGGGCAGAGAGAGCGCGATCGCTCGGTACAATATCTGGTAAGTCCAGCAGACGAGCGTAGAATTGTCCGCATAATTGATCCGCCATCACCACATCGGAACCACTTTCACTATCAAGTTTGTAATATTGCCCATTCCAGAGTTTTTCTTGGTAGATAGGAAGAGATTGTTGTAACCAAGTTTCATAAGTGGATTTTTGAACCGCCAACTCTGCTGTGTCACCTGTCTGGTAAGTTAATAAAATATCGCTAATTGCGATCGCAGCCTCTAGCGCTGCTAACCACAACCCACCACAATAGGCGCTGACACCCTGTAACCGCCAATCATCAAAGGTTTGATCAGGCGCACCGGAATTTTCGGGAATCCCATCGCCATCAATGTCAAAAGTTTTCAGGTAGTCGAGGGTTTGAACGATCGCACTCCAGCAATCTGCCAAGAATTCTACATCGTCAGCACCTGTGAGCAAAAAATCACGGTATACTTGCAAGACAAAATCACTACCCAAATCTTTCCATAGATTGCAGTCTTGATAGCTGGTGTAGTTGGTTTTCTCCCATACGTGTTCATTCGGTGCGCCTAAATCGTGGGGTGTTGCACCTACTACTTTGCGAACTGCAATTGGGCTTTCTGCTTTAATTGTCATGTAATAGCCAATTATTCGGGGTGTATCATCACCTTGAGGAATCGCCCGTGCAAATGCCCGCATTACCGACTTTTCTAATTCTGGAAACAGCATCAGTAGGGCAAAAGAGCCGTATAATCGCACATCTAGACTTTCATACCAACGGTAATCTAGGCACTCCAGCACTGCAAACTGACCGATGGGGTCAAGTTCTGATGCTGCACTCCAGAGAGTACCGCCGCTAGTGAGGTCGTAAAGCTCATTAAATAGAGCCATTTTAAACCAGTCGGGTAAATCTTCTCGGTCGAGAATCGGTTTTTGCCAACTTTGAATTTGCGATCGCCAGCTTTGGTATTCTTGTAGGGCAGTAGATGCGATCGCCCAGGCGTTGTTTCCACTTTTACCAAAAAAATCTGTATATCTGCGGTAATAGTTAACTCCGGCGGCAAATTCTGTGATTGGCAAATCCCAAGCGAGGACAAAGGGGATTTCGAGAGTTTCGCCTGGTTGGAGAGTGAAACGGAGTGCCATCGCAGCTCCTAATTGTGTATTCTCTATTGCTGTTGTATCTAAATAATTAGGCAAAGAACCATCTTTAGTAAAGCTTTGCCACACCTCATCACCCGTTCCTTCAGGATTCCATCGGCTGTGGTGAAATACTTCCACCTGGGGATGCTTCAGTGTCGCAATACACCAAGTTCCGTCACCTTCTTGCAAAGGTTCATCACTACCAACCCGACCTAAAACACAGCCAAACTTTTGTGTGTTTTCAATTATCTGGTTGTAGTTTCCTTGACTTTCGCCCCAGCGTGGTTGGTATTCGTAAACCGGACTACCATCATCGCGCACCCGCAGTTGAGGGGATTTTAGAGCGTTTGTAAACCAGCCCACCATATTTTGCCAAGTCAGCATGATGCTGAGAGTAATCGGTGCATCTGTGGGGTTGTGGGCATTCCAGAGGAATATTGCCACAGGGTAGCTAGTTTCTTGATAATTACCTGCCCAGATTGGGGAAAACTGCTCACAAGTCAACTGTGCTTGAAATACATTTTCATACACAAACCAGCTACGTGGATATAGCACATGATAATTGCCCGTTCCCTTTGTGGCGGGAAGTGTCGGATACCATTGCCAAGCTTTGAGAGTGCCATCATCGGGCGCTTGGGTAGACAAAGCGTAGGCTTGGGAAGATGTGCTATTGGACTCAAACACACTGAATTGACAAGCGGGAACGTTTTTGAAGGTATGCTCACCGCCGTCGATGTGCCACAGGTTAAAATCTCCCCGTGAAGAACGACCGATGCAACCTGCACCAAAGCCACCTAAAGGCATACCATGCCAAGGGCCATCATCGATATTACTTGCGTAGCGGACAGTATAAGGTTTGTCCCAACCTAAGCCGATAGGACGGCTCCAAGTGCAAGAGGGAATTTTCGGAGAGAGTTGATTTGTCATCGCCTAATGTTACAGCGTGCGGTTACGTCAATGAAGACTAACGCGATGTGCGATTTTTCTCAAGTAAAACGCAGTAAGGGTGTAACAATGAACAATATTGTGACCTGACTATACAAATTTATATTAGACAAAAGCTTTTTAGATAGCATTAAATTAAGTGCAAGTTTAATGCATAATAAACTCTATGCTAAATATTAGTCGAGACATCCATTCACTCTCTAGTTTTAAGCGCAATACCTTGGAATTCGTACAGCAGATGAAGCAGACAGGCAAACCTGTAGTGCTGACAATTAATGGTAAGACCGAACTTGTGGTTCAAGATGCAGAATCTTACCAAAAACTGCTGGATGCATTGGAAAGATTAGAAGCGATCGCCTCAATTAAGCAGGGACTTGAAGATGTAGAGGCTGGTAGAACCAGTACCCTTAGCGAATTTGAGCAAGAAATGCAGCAAAAGTATGGCATTTCAAGTTAGGGTGACTCAGACTGCAAAAGCTGAAATTGATACTGCTTACTCTTGGTTGAGACAGCGTAACCCAGTTTATGCGGATAAATGGTTTCGGGAGTTGATGGATACTATTGCGACTCTGCAAGAAAAGCCTCTACGTTGCCTCTAGCTCCAGAAAATGATGCACTTACTGAAGAAATCCGTCAACTTATTTACGCTAAGTCAAGAAATAAGTACCGAATTTTGTTCGCTATTCGGGAAGATACTGTTTTTGTGCTTCATGTACGTCATAGCTCGCAAGCTCCACTGATAGGCGAGGAAGTTGACGAGGAAGAAGAATTTTAATTGTTAAAAGCGTGGCGTAGCCTCTCGTACAGAAGCGGCTTGTCGTAGACATCGCTCACCCTTTGAACTTGGTAATCTTTATTGGTCGCATTGAAATTCAAATTGTATATGTGGGCACTCTAAAGTTAAGCAACATATTGGAGACTAATTTCTATGTCCACAGCCCCAATTAGTGCAACACTAGCGCAATCAGAAAGAGATGCTGTGTTGCAAGCGATCGCCACAATAAAAGAAAAACTACCATTTTTGATTGATTTAAGTAACGAGGAGCGTAAAGCTTTACCCAAGATGGGAGATAAAAGCCGCGCATTTGTAAGCATTGCATTGGAGGTAGCGACACAGAACCCAGAGTTTTTACCGCGATCATTTGACCTCAATGAGATGCGGAAAGACGTACAATTATTTGAAGCTTTGTATCCAGTATTGCTGTCTTTGTCACAATTACAAGAGTTGCTGGATGATACTTCGCTAGCAGTGGGTAGTGAAGCTTATGCAGCTGCCTTGCAGGTGTATAATTATGCCAAAGCTAGTGGACAAGGCGCTGGTTTAGATGCAGTAGTTGAGGAAATGGGGCAAAGGTTCGCCCGTAAATCTCGGAAAGTCAAGCCTCAAGCAGCAGCATTGTAGAAAATAGCTCGGCGATGTCTACGACGGGCTACGCCTACGCACTTCTAAGGTGCAATGTTGAGGTTCAGAACTCGGATGTTGGAGTAAATTGCTCGGCGTTCCGAGTTCTGAACTCGAAGCTTCAACCTCGGAACATGGAATTTCGAGATAAGAACACGAAACTTTAAGCTATGAACAGCAACATCTGAGATACAAGAGTGAATGATGGAGAGTGGAAGGCGATGGTTTACTCTTTGAACTCGGAACTTCGACCTCTGAACTCGGAAGTTCGACCTTTGATCTCGAAACTTTATGCTCAGAACAGCAACATCTGAGATACAAGGGTGAATGATGGTGATTCAAGGGCGAATATTTTCCTTATTATTCCATCTTCACAAACTTGCAAACTAAAGCTACCACAAATATCTTGCGTAGGGGCACAACATTGTTGTGCCCTGATAGAACTGTTCACCGCAGCCAAGAATTTATTTGTAATTTTCCCTAAAAGAACTTTGATAGATAAAAAATGCGTTGCGTAGCCCGTTGTAGACATGACTTGGTATGTAATGGTACGTCTACGCTTATCCTGAGAACTCGGATATTCTAAACTATAACTAGATTGTTATACCAATTCTGTATGAAGATGCGCTAAACCATATATAAATACAAAAAAGAAAAAAGAAGTAAGAAAAACGAACCGCAAAGGACGCAAAGGACACAAAGAAAGAAAGAAAGAAAGAAAGAAAGAAAGAAGTTAGAAGGGTTTGGCGCAGCCTCACAAAGAAATGGTATTAGCACTCGATGATGGTACAAATCACATTTAAGGTTGAAGCATTTTGGGATTCAGACGCAGAAGTTTGGGTAGCAACTAGTGATGACGTACCTGGATTGGTAACAGAAGCTTCTACGATTGAGGTTCTGACGCAAAAGCTGCGAGAAATAATTCCAGAACTGATCATTCTCAACAAAATTGTCCCTCCTGACTATGTGGGTTCTATCACTTTTGAGTTAACCAGCCATCGACAAGAGTTCATTAAGGTGGCTTCATAGATGGGTGCGTCGTTTACTCCTGAGTTGAAAAAGATGCTTTCAGAAGTTGGGTGCTACTTTGAACGGCAAGGCAAAGGAGATCATGAAATCTGGTACAGTCCAATTACAGATCGTCGGTTTGTTGTAGACGGAACCGAACCATCAAGTCACGCCATACCGCTAACGAAGTTTTAAAACAAGCTGGACTTCCGAAAGCCTTTTAGGGAGGTAGCAAGTAGCAAGTAAGGAGGGTAGAACAGGAAAATAGACTTCTAATCAGCAAGCTTGAGGCTGGGAACTCGGAACTTCGTGCCTTGAACTGCAACAACCGAGTTCTAAGGATGAATGATGGTGAATCAAATGTATTGGAAATGGGGCTTTAGACTATTAATTGCATTCTTCGGGCTGTGGCTACTCCTGGATTTGAGTTCCCGCGTGGGAGCAGAGATTTTTTGGTTTCAGGAAGTCGGCTATCTCCAAGTATTTCTGTTGAGGCTAGTGACTCGTGGCGTTTTGTGGGTAGTGGTGGCTGGGATAACTGCCGCCTATCTATTGCTAAATCTGGCTCTAGCACAACGGCTAAAATATTCCCAGTCTTTGAAAATTGAGGAAGTCAGGCGTGAGGAAGCAGAACTCACCAGTGAATTAACAAATTTTCTCAGTCCTCATTATCCAAGACGCAACGAAGCCCGGATACTTGCGCCGCAACGCTTAAAAAAAATGAGATTGCGCGGGTTATTACCCCTAACTCTAGTACTGAGTTTGTTGATCGGGTTAATGCTGGCTCACTATAGTCAAATTGCTGTTTCTTACTGGCATTCTCCAGTTAATCAGGGTATTCTACCCATTCCCGGCCTATTCCGACCAGAGACAATCTGGCAACTATTGAGGCAGATTGTCTCTCAAGTCTGGTATCTCGGTTTAATTGTGGGAGTAGCGATCGCAATCTTAATCTATCCCCAATTTTTACTAACCGCGATCGCAGTTTTCTTCAGTCCGATTTTTGCGTTCATCATATTTCGACACTGGCCAAAGGTGTTGCAATATTTCCACCCCACCCTTTTCAACAGCACTGAGCCTTTATTTGGTAAAGATATCAGCTTTTACGTATTTTCTTTACCCTTTTGGGAACTGCTAGAACTCTGGCTGATGGGATTATGTTTGTATGGCTTCGTCGCCGTTACCCTCACTTATCTACTGTCGGCTGACAGTTTGAGTCAGGGGATTTTCCCTGGTTTTTCGCCCCAGCAGCAGCGTCATTTATTCGGTATGGGCGGCTTGTTGATGCTGGTAGTAGCTCTGAGTTACTGGCAAAGTCGCTATGAACTCGTGTATTCTAGCCGTGGAGTAAGTTATGGTGCTAGCTATACGGATGTGACAGCCCAGTTGCCAGCTTACACCGTCTTGTGCATCTTGGCAGTAGCGATCGCCTTTTACCTACTTTGGCGAACATTTTTCTGGAAACCCAAATCTCAGTATCGTCCCTTGGTATTTTACGGGTTAGGGGTTTATTTAGTAATAGTTGTAGCAGCTGATGTTGTTCTACCTGCTGTGGTGCAATATTTAATTGTTCAACCTAATGAGTTGCAACGAGAGCAACCCTACATTCAACGGACTATCGCCTTGACTCGCCAAGCATTTGATTTAGAGGCGATCGATTCTAGAAGCTTCAACCCACAAGGAAAACTGACTGAAGCTGATATTCAAAAGAATGACTTAACAATTCGCAATATTCGCCTGTGGGATGAGCGGCCACTATTAGAAACCAACCGTCAACTGCAACAAATTCGGCCCTACTATCAGTTCCCCGATGCCGATATTGACCGTTATACTCTCAAAACAGATGTAACTTCACGCCGGACAGCTGCTCCCCAAAAGCCACCAGAACCTAAGCAGGAACCAGTTGAACCAACAGAACGGCGGCAGGTACTGATTGCCGCACGAGAATTAGACTACACTGGCGTACCACAGGAAGCTCAAACATGGGTTAACCGCCATTTAATTTATACCCACGGTTTCGGGTTTACTGTTAGCCCAGTTAATACAGTTGGGGCGGGTGGGCTACCAGAATATTTTGTCAAAGATATTAGCGGTGATAGTAGCGCTCTGACAACTTCCAGTGCAGCCATTCGTGACAGTATTCCCATTGGGCAACCCCGGATTTATTACGGCGAGATTACTAATACCTACGTAATGACTGGCACAAGAGTTAGAGAGTTAGACTACCCCAGTGGTAGTGATAATGTTTACAACTCTTACGATGGTCTGGGTGGTGTTGAAATCGGTTCAGCGTGGCGACGCTGGTTATTTTCCATATATTTGAAAGATTGGCAGATGGTGCTGACGCGGGACTTTTTGCCAGATACAAGGGTGCTACTTCGGCGAAATATCAAGCAAAGAATTCAAGCGATCGCACCTTTCCTCAAATTTGACAGCGACCCTTATTTAGTGGCTGCTGCTGCTAATCAAGATTTACCAAGCAATCCCAGTTATCTTTACTGGATTGTTGATGCCTACACGACGAGCGATCGCTATCCTTACTCAGATACTGGTAGCGACGGGATCAACTACATTCGTAACTCGATCAAGGTAGTAATTGATGCCTACAACGGCAGTGTTAATTTTTATATTGCCGATCCAAGCGATCCGATTATTGCCACTTGGTCAAAAATATTTCCCAACACCTTCAAACCGCTCAGTGCCATGCCGGTTAGTCTCCGCAGTCATATCCGGTATCCGGTGGACTTTTTCAAAATTCAATCTCAGCGGTTGATGACCTACCACATGACCGACCCCCAGGTATTTTACAACCGGGAAGACCAGTGGCAGATTCCTAACGAAATCTATGGCAGTGAAACCCGTCCGGTAGAGCCGTACTATTTGATTACTAGTCTACCCACCGTAGCCTTTGAGGAATTTATTCTACTTCTACCCTATACTCCCCGACAGCGAACTAATTTAATCGCTTGGTTAGCGGCGCGATCGGATGGCGATAATTACGGTAAGTTATTTTTATATACTTTTCCCAAAGAAAGACTGGTTTACGGGACAGAGCAAATCGAGGCGCGGATTAACCAAGACCCAGTAATTTCCCAGCAAATTTCCCTGTGGAATCGCCAGGGGTCGAGAGCCATTCAAGGCAATCTATTAGTCATTCCCATTGAGGAATCGCTGCTGTATGTCGAGCCAATCTATTTAGAAGCCACACAGAATAGCTTGCCAACTTTGGTGCGGGTAGTCGTGGCTTACGAAAACCGGATTGTCATGGCACAAACATTAGAACAAGCCTTGCAGGCAATTTTTAAACCAGAAGCTACACCAGCCCCGGCGATTATCCGTCCCTTTGAAGAAGCAGCCCCGCCAGGTTAAAATAATTCGTAATTCGTAATTCGTAATTCGTAATTCGTATAAACTTAAGGTTGCCACATACTCACCCGAAAGGAAGTTTTTGCAAGATATCTATTAACAAAATTTATTGCAACAGACATAGTTTAATAGTTAAACATAATGTAATAGACACTAAAAGTTAATGGACATGGCACAAAGTAACCAACTAGAGATTCGCCACATTAGTCCTGAAGTGAGGCAGTTGATTAAAATGTACGCCGATGTTAATAACTGTACGCAGTCTGAGATGTTGGAACGCATTATTTTGGAGTGGAACGCCCAACAAAGCGAGAGCGAACGACCGCCAGGAGACGAAGATGAATAGCTTTCTTGGACAATCTCTGTCAGCTTCTAGCGAGAGGCTTCCATGAATTTGGCTCTTTAGTTGTAGAAAAACTTTCTAGAGATTGGGTCTTGTTTGAGGGATTGAATAAAATCCCTCAAAGTCATCATGCTGCCTGTTAAAGTGAATTTAGGAGTGCCATTTTGAGCAACGATTCTCACTTCACCATCTTGGATCTTAATCTTATTTTTAATACTATCCCATAGAGTCTCGAAGCTCTGATCATCATTGCAACCATTGGCTTCAAGGAATCTTTGGTGTACTTCTGTTTTTAGTACTAGTGCTTCTGCTGCTTGAGTCCGCGCCTCAAAGTGCTTAATTACATCTTCGTAAGCACTCTCCCTGAGAGTTTTGTTTTCAGCTTGAACTTGCTCTAATTGAGTTTTTATAGCTTGCAGTTGGGACGCTAAAGCAGCTGATTTATGGTATTCAAGTTTTAAGGCTTGCTTTGCATTGGCTAACAAAGTTTTATAATCTAGCTGATCTTGATTTTTTTCGGATTGCATTTTTATGTCTTGAGCAACAGATTTTCGGTGATCAACTCTCGTCAGTTATATGATAAAACTGGCGAGAGCTTAGTAAATATTCTGTGTGTTATCTGAGTATTCGTTATTTCACCAATAATGGTGTTTCTGAGTGAGGATTCTCCTGGATACTACTCAGACTAGAACTAATGTGGGAGCGGATAGCTCGTTCATAAACACTAGTCTGCTGAGTGCGTACCCCTACAGCCTGATATATTAAGTTTACATCTGGGAATTCAGACCAATACATTAAAAAAATGTCTTTAGCTGGAGTAATAATTTCATAATTATTCTCTTGTCTTTTCTTTCTAAGTTTACAATTATTTAGTTGCAATTTTTGTCTGAATAGTTTTTCAAATTCTGGAATTAAATCTGAAGTATTTTTCATGGTTCATACACGTTAAAACGTGTTAATTATGCAAAGACTATCTGGTGATATTACTAAGTATGACACTTCAGATACCTCTTACTATATAGTGTATCAGTTATCGGGTATTTGAGAAGGGGATTCAGACGCAGGGTAACTCGTTGGCTCAGGCTCTGGTAGAAAAGAGGCTGTGCGATCGCTGCGATCTGTTGATCAGGATTTTACCTAGCACAACTCTGGTATTTATTTACTTATACTTACTAACAGTTTCGCGTAGACCCATATTCCTAGGTCGAAGCAAGCTACGCATAGCGTCTGGTAGAGAAGCGCCTTGCCGTAAGGCATCGCTGTTTCAGTGTAGCTAGTTAGCAGAGACACCCTATATAATCACATAGCTAAATCATATTCTCTTTAGAGCCTTGCGGGGCAATCAGTATCTACAGACTACAGCCTGGGCCTTCAAGACCCTCTCCAAAGCTAATTAATTCCAAGTAATCAGGATTATCCAGCAGCTTTTTGGCTGCTAGCAATCCAGCAATGCTCCAAGTTTGATAAATTCTGGCTTCTTTGCCAATCAAACGACCATTGTTGCCATCGTAGTATTCCGGGAATTTATCCTTAAATAAACGCCTTTCGGCAATGGCTACAGCTGCTTGGGCAAGTTCTGTTCGACCTGCTTTTAGTGCTGCTGCGGTAAATAACCACAGCAAAACGGGCCAGTTACCGCCGTTGTGATAAGACCAAGCCCTGTTCTTAGAATCACATCCTGTAACAATTCTCCACTCTAAACCTTCCAAAGCGGGAAAGCAGATTTTAACAGGCATATAGCCGATCAAGTCTTGCCAACGTTGGGCAAATAAATTCATAATGCTTTGAGATTCTTTAACGCTTGCTAAGGAAGCTAAGATAGCCATCAGATTTCCCAGAGCAAAAAAGCGAAAATCGATCCGTCCCGGCCCCAGATTTCCTGCTAAATATCCTCCAGTTTCGGGCAACCACTCGGTCAACCAACTGGGAATTGATTCTGAGTTGATGTTGAATTTATTAACAATTTCTTTACCAAATTCGTTATCCTTGTAACGATAAATTTCCCCCAATCGCTTCAGGTCTAGCCAGTAATAGTTGCGGATATGATATTTCAAAGATCCCAATCGCCTATTGACTTTGCCAAGGTAGGTATCGCCATCCCCATCTGGTAAAAGCAATTCACTAGCAGCCCTGAGGGATGCATAGAATAACACCTGAATTTCTAGAGGATGTTCGTAGACTCCCATGCGACGGTCAATCATAAAGGCGCCATCGGGAACTAACATTGTTGGGTACATGGAAAAGCGATGTACCAAGCAAAGATCCAAAATTAACTTGATTCCTGCTTGAAAATCTGGCTGACGGGCTAGAGTCAAATCGCCTGTAGCTTTTTCATAGGCGCGTAGCAGGAGAATCCACCACATACAGGAATCAATTGGGGGAACGCGAGCGATCGCTAGTTCACCAAAATCAGCGACCAAAAATTCCTCATTCCCATTAGAATGTACTTTGAAACTTGCAGGCATTAATCCCGCTCCTGGTTCAAAGCAGTCTATCTGCTTTTCATGACTTTGTAATTTCAGTGTTTCTACTAAGAAGTTATGCACAATCTCTGCTTTGCCGTGCATGAGAAACACCAATGCAGAAGGGACAAAATCGCGGAGGAAGCACTGGTCATAATTGAGTGCATCTGACTCCCGATCGTGGGCGGCTACAGTCCCAATGGGTTTTCCCTGGTAATAGATTACCGACTTTTCCAACAATTCCCAGGCTTCTGCTTCCAGCAGACTGTTCTTATCGATCGCGCTAGTCATGGGCGTTTAATTCCACTAATGGTATGTATCGACTCAATTGTGGAAAGTACGCAAGCCTTACCTCACTCAAGCTGACCAAGATTCTCGGAAGTCAGCATACAGAGTCAATCCACCATCTACAAATAGCGTTTGTCCGGTGATGTAGGCGGCTTCATCCGAAGCTAAAAAAGCTACTGCGGCTGCCATCTCCTCAGAGGAGCCAGCACGCCCCATTGGGATGTGACTTTCCACGATCGCCTTTTTTTCAGGATCATCTATCCAGGCTTGATTTATTGGCGTGACTGTTGCTCCGGGGGCAATGGCGTTGACACGAATACGTTGCTTGGCATATTCCAATGCTAAAGTTTTGGTCAGGTTTTCCATACCACCTTTGCTAATGGAATAACTTATATACATCGGTCGCGGAATAATTTCGTGAACGCTGGAAATATTAATAATCACTCCCGGACGATTAACAGACAGGAGGTGTTTAATAGTTTCACGGGCGCAGAGATAAGCACCCCGGAGATTGACTGCAATTACCCGGTCAAAGTCTGCTGTGGTAACTTCGTGGGATGGACTTTCTGTTTGAATGCCAGCATTGTTAACTAGAATATCTAAACTGCCAAATTCCTTTACTACGGTGTTGACCATCTCAACAATGTCTGATTCTTGGGAGACATCTCCCTGAACCGGTAGCGACTTCACACCACAATTTTCGATATTTCCGCAGGCTTTTTGCAATGCCATCTCTTCCGTGTCTGCCGCAGCTTCGGGGTCTTTGCGATAATTGATGGCGATGTTGCACCCTTCTTGAGCGAGTCTGATAGCGATCGCCTGACCAATACCTGAAGTTGCACCTGTAATTAAAGCATTCTTTCCTTTTAACCCTATCATATTTCCTGCCTAAGCTGCCCTTACTTGAATTTGCACCAGTCAAAAAATTTTGGATTTTAGATTATTCTTTCATCCATCTAAACTTGCTGTTGTCAACCCCCAATAGAGGTAATTTAAAAATATAAAGGTTCTCGTTTGCATGAAGTACATTTCATCCCCAACTCCTCTCCTTGCCAAGGAGCTACGGTGTAAACACAAGTTATACGATTACCCAAAAGTCCTCTAAAACCTCACCCTGTCCTATCGGACATCCCTCTCCTTAGTAAGGAGAGGGACAGGTTTTGCACAAGCAAAACCAGGGTGAGGTATCTCAGGGGCAATGGTATTAGTCCCTAGCGCAAATTTGCTGGCACTTTTTCAGGAACTACCCAATAGTAAATAGTTTTGCCCTCTACATTCAGCGTCTGATCTGGTTTCCAATCGCCCATATCGAAGGCGTGGGAGACAATGCGAGTACCAGGTTTGAGTTCACTCAATAGCTTGGGACGAAGTTTGAGGTTGATTTCAGGCAGCAAGTAAAGTGTAACTACTGTTGCTTTACTAAAATCAGTGTTGAACAAGTCTTGTTGGACAAACTTCACGCGATCGGTTACTCCTGCCTTCTGGGCGTTCTCATTAGCTTCTTTGACGCGTTGGGGGTCAATATCTATCCCAAAACCCTGCGTACCAAACTTTTGTGCCGCAGTATTAACAATTCTGCCATCACCGCTACCAAGGTCGTAAAGTAAATCATTCTTACCTACTTTTGCCACTTTCAACATTGCATCTACCACTGGCTGTGGTGTAGGTACATAGGGAACATCGCCGGGGCGTTCTTGTGGTTGAGTTGTGGGAGTTGTCGCAGCTGGTATTTCGGTTTCGGTCTGACCCGTCAAAGTAGAAGGTTGTGTCCCGACTTCCAAGTCTGTCCCTTGGGGTGTACACCCAGCAATTCCCAAGCTGGTAATACTAACCCCTGTAACCATTAAAAACAGAATTCTTTTGAAGTTCATGAATTTTCTCCTTGATTGAGTAGCTTGTGGTCAGTAGTTAGTAAAACAACTGATAGTCATAGAATTTTGAATTGCTTATAGTCTGAGGTTTAGGTTGCACAATCCAAAATCCAAAACTGTATTAGGGACTTCCAGAGAATAAATTAGCCAATTTATTCAATTTATTCAGATGATATTTTTCTTTCTCCCCCCTGCTCCCTGCTCCCTGTCCCCTTGCCTACACAACGATTGGTTGTTTTTTTAATTGGAAGCCTCTTAAGCCCTACCTTGGCGATAGTTATTCCAGAACAACAGGGGGATACCTGCTGCGACAACTAAAACACCTGCAACTGCTCCCACACCTGTATAAACCAAGCTGGAATAAAGCAAGTAAGCGCAGACGGCACAAAAGAGTAATGGTGTGAAAGGATAAAATGGCACACGGAATGGGCGCACTATGTGGGGTTCGCGGATTCGCAATACTAGCAGTGATATCCCGGAAAGCAAGAAGAAGAACCAAAATATCGGGGCGGTGTAATCCACCATTGTTTCAAAGCCTTTGCGGGTGAGCGTGCCTAAAAAAACCAGTGCTAAGGCGATCGCTGCTTGCAATAATAAGGCATGGGTAGGACTACTAGGACGTTGTTGCCAGTGCCCCATAAAACCAAATAGCGAAAAATCCTGTCCCAGTGCGAAATTGGTACGCGCTCCGGTAAAAATTGTGGCGTTGGTTGCTCCCAAAGTAGCGATCGCAATCAATACACTGATAAACAAGGCTCCTGGTGCGCCCCAAAGAGAGCGCATTAAATCTGCGGCTACTGCTTCTGACTGGGCCATGTTCGCTAATCCCAGTCCCCGCAGGTAAGCCAGATTGATGAGTAAGTAAATGGCAGTGATGATGCCAATACTCCACATTAGCGATCGCACAATATTACGTCGTCCATCTTGAATTTCTGCCGAGATGTAAGCCGCTTCATTCCAACCGCCGTAAGAGAGCAGCACAAACACCATCGCCAATCCCCACGTTCCTGATGATGCAGATTCCACAGGGGCGGCAGAATTAGGAATGGCGGTAAGCCCAAGAATTACTACCAGTAATAAACCCAGAACTTTCGCAGCACTGAGCAAGTTTTGTGTCCACTTACCCTGCTCCAAACCGATGATGTTCAAAGCAGTTAAAAGTGCGATCGCTATGGCTGCATAGATAGAAGACGAAAACGTTCCTAGCCGCCATATCTGAGAAACATAATCGCCAAAAACAAATGCTAACAGAGCAATGGAACCAGTTTGAATCACTGTCATCCGCGCCCAGGCAAATAAAAAGGCGACTCTTTGCCCGAATGCACGTTTCAAATAATAGTAAGCACCACCAACATCGGGATAGACAGTGGCTAACTCTGCATAGCACAGCGCTCCTACCAGAGATACCACACCACCAATTAGCCAAAAAAGCAGTACAGCAATATCACTACCTGCTTGATTTGCCACTAAAGCCGGGGTTTCAAAAATCCCCGCCCCGATAACAATACCGACAATCAGAGCCACTGCGTCTGGTAATCTTAGCGATGGCTTAGGTGCTGCCACTTCTGTTGTTGCTGACTGCTGAAGCAAACTGTAGTCTTTACGTCTACTCACATTACTTCCTTATTAGTGTGGAGTGGGGACTCGCCGCTTTGTTTCATCTTTTTTTTGCACTGTTTTACCTATATCTCTATGGTTCAAAACAAATGTGACTCAAAAATGACAATCATCAGTGATATGCCTGCAAACGGGAATATCCATCTCGCCACATTCAGAGCAATCTCTATACAGCGATCGCTTCAATTTCTCGTGTTAGACAACATCTATGCTTCTCAAAAGAATGGCAACTTAATGTGAAACAAGGAACTATGTCCCAGTTCGCTGTTAAGACCCAAATGCCCCCATCTACCTCCGATTTTTTTCAGAAGTATTTACATTGTTAGCTTGTCTTAATTCTGGTAATAGGCTAGAAAATCTGATTCAATAAAACGTCTTCCGTGAGTGGGATTTTATAGTAACCTAGAGAATGATTGACTAATAGTAGGTAATCGTGCTTTATTTTAGCAAATAGCTAGAGACAGCGATCGCTTAAAACTTAAAATTAAGTAAGGGCGCACATCTGGGTGCCCTTACGGAATAAATAACAAAAATCTCTTTTTACCCTTACTCCTTTAGTATCTGCTACTGGGAAAAAGTAAAATATCTATCAATTCGCCAATCACCAAACCTAATATTGCTATGACTGTTAAAACCCAAAATGAATCTAGCTTGTTGAAGCCAGAAAAGCGCATTTCCAAATCAGCTAAAAGCGTAGTTGCTAAGGGTATGAGAAAAAGCCTTAATAATAGCGACCAAGTTGCTACAAAAGCAATTGATATACTTAAAAATAATATAACAGCTAAAATTTTAGACCCAAATTCAACTAAACGCTCTAACCAAGAAATACTTTTCCGCACTACAGCTATAACCATAGCAGCGACAAAAGCTCCTACTAACCAAATAATATGATGAGCAGCAAGATACCATCCCAAAAGAGTGTAAGCCAGCCATAGTAATATTAAAGGCATCAAAGGAATCCTGTTAAAAAATTCCACATTCATACTGCCAAAGCTTGTAAAAATACCAAGTTAATATCTTAATTGTAGTCAAAGCTTCTTACCACTTAAACATTTAAATATATCAACCTTACTCAGGATATTCCTCTATTTACAGGGCAAATTTAAGAACATACTCTTTTGTTGTGACAATAATATATAGGTCTACTTAATTTTTCGATTTGGAAATCTGAGCCTTAGACGCTTATAAGGTCTATAGCAACAACAGCTTGCTAAATCGTAAATTTTATACTTAGTAATCTAATTTAACTTTATTTAATGCGATCGCTTGTAGCTTCAAGTTCAGAAAATCAGGCTTATCCAGCGATAATAATATATTTTTTATACGTATGACCATTGATAGTAAAGTTATATTTAAAACATAATTTTACTAACTTAATGAGCAAAAGTACTAGATTTTAAAATACTAGTACAGCGAGCGCAAAAATAAACATACCATTTCAAATGGCGCAATAGCTTGGAATACAATTATGCATGACTTTTGACTTACGCCTTGCGGTACTAGTGATGTATAAGTAAATTGATTTTAATTCTCAGCTATTTGCCATGAAATTTAATGAAGAGGTAGTTATAATTCACCGTGTACAACTTTGATAACTGTCCACAATAGTGTTGCATGTCTCAAGCTCATGGTAATATTATTTTACTGTTAGGAGATATTATTTTATACATCAAGTTGCAAACATGCTGGAACAGCTAGTTAGGTGCGCTACCTCCAAAAAAAATTATTCAACTCACCAAGGAAATCCACAAAAGCGCCAACGTGCAAAGCACATAGCTTTTGAAATTCTGCTTATATAAGGTAATAAATAGCTCACAAAGTCCTCTTCTAGGAATGATTAGAGCTAGCTAAGAAGGTATAAAATCCTCTTAAAACGGCAAAAAATTAGACAAGAGTAAATACAAAAATTTTGAGGTTAAGTTAGTTTTTTTTCGTATATGTAAAAATATCGAAAAGCCAAATTTGTCTTGTCAATCAGACATTAATATTGTGTGTTTTATTTAGATATTGATTTCTCTTTGTGGTTAATTACCTATATAAAAGCCCTATTTCATTGTTGAAAACTTAAGCTACCTCGATTAAATGAGGCAAACACTTAAATTTAACAAATGATTTAGGACTGCTAGATCAATCTTGATTTAGTAACTACTCGATTATTACCAACATCAGCAACAGTAACAGGAAAAACATGAATATCATTGTTCGTTTGTTTGGAGCGATCGCTCTCCAAATATCTGCGATCGCTACGATGTCTACTATGGCAATGGCTGATGACAAGCCCCTACGTGTCTATACCCAGGAGACTCCTGCTGCTTCTCAAGGGAAAACAACGCAGAGGATTTGCTCTTTAGATCCCATTGAGGATTTATTACCTCCAGTACAAACAAAGGCAAGTAATTCTTTGCTTTCTTACCTTGCTGAACAAGGTTTTATACAGAATCAAGAGGGTTCTTGGGTCTGTTATGCAAACGATCCTAAAAAAGAAGGGCGTTATTTTACCCTATTTAAGGTTAAAGAAGTTGATGGCAAGCTCATAGCAAGTTCTTTCCTAGATGAGGGCAGTCTGATTCAGGGACAGGAAAATCGTAGTTTGGACTTCTTTATGATGCTGATTAAGCGTCATCTCAATACTAGTCCAGAGAATCGTCAAGGTATACGTAGGTATTTAGAAGCCTTTGTCTCCTTAGTAAAAGAAGGGAAGATCAAACCCACACGTCGTGGGTTTCTTTTTGACCAACCAAACCGGGCATTGGTCTTATATCACACACTCTCATCAGGAAATCTCAAAGGTACCGGAATCACGATCAACATTTCTTTACCTAAGAGTTGAACTGGAACTGGGGAGTAGGGAGTGAAATGAGTATAGATGGGGGATTCAAACCTCACTCAACTCGTAAAGAAATTTTCTCCCAATCCCAATCCTAAAACACCGATTCATTAATAAAACACGAGGCAAATAAACCCTGTTTTAACGTCTTCTACAACCAAAAACTCCTTGTTTCAGCCTCAATAAACCCAGTTTTTGGTCATGATTCGGAATACTGAATCGGTGTTCTAGCTACGAAGGATAGGAATGCTGTTGGCAGACTCGATGAGTCTGCGGTATTGTTGCGACCCCACGGACTGAAAGAGGGACGTGAACAACCAATGAAATTGCTGTCATTTAGTGGAGGTGCATCTTGCCTAAATCAATCGTTCAAAGAATTGCAATGCCGTACCACTTCGTGGAAGCAAGCTACGCGGAGCGTCTCGGAGAGAAAGCCGTTCGGTTTGCGACCATCGTATTCTCATCTGTTGCAGTAGTACTCACTACGTGTCAGTCTGCTTTTGCACAGCTCAATATTGGACGTTATGGTATCCAACAAGGACTGGAGTATGAGTATCTCCAGTACCAAATCAATAACCAGAATCTGAGCCAGATGCGAGTCATTCCTGGATGTGATGTGGGATTTGGGCTGACCTGCAATAAAACTGGATCGGTAATCCAACGATTACTAGATTCAAACGACGGGACTAGCTATCAAGACCTCTTGATACGAGCAGCTGGTGGAGAGGAAAACTTCCAGAATTTCGCTAGCTTTTACGGTAACAATCCCAATCTCTCTGAGGTGCCTTACGCCTCATTTTGGAGAAACCAATCCCCCGCAATCATGGATGGATCTCAATACCTTCTTGGACAACCTGTTGGTCGCAATCCAGTAGAAGGACTCGGACTTGTAACCAAGCAGTTCTATTGGTCACCATACTCAGGAACCAATAACTCGGTCAGTCTCCGTGATGGATTAATAGACTTGAAGTTGTCATACGGACGACTACTCTTTGAGGAAGCCTCAAAAATCCCCAACATTAAGGACGAGATTCAGTCTCTGGGTCTGTCGCCAGAGATGACGAATTTCTATTTAGATAAAATCTCAACAGGCTTGGATGCGTTGAGTTCTGGAAATCCAAACCAACTCCAACAGAGGATTTTTGAAGTACTATCCTTTCCATATTCCGAAGATGGTGGGGAACTCGGACGTCCCAATAACGCAATTCCACAGGAATTTAGTCAGCTCTTGGGAGAAGATATCCCAGGAGATATATTGCTGAGTGATAATCCACTAGCATTGGACGGAGAAGCAATGGGCCTCGATACTTCCCCTGCCTCTGTAGGAGATGTTTTGGTACAAGACAGTCCTGATTCCTTTCCACTCTGGCCAATATTCGGAATTGGGGGTCTTGCTTTAATTCTGCTTCTACTACTCGATGGTGATAGTTCTTCAGCTCAAGCATCTGTTTCTTCAGAAAATCCACCTTTGTCTCTCACTAGCACAGGCGAATGCGATCTGACTCGCAGTGGTAATGGTTATGATCACACCCAGATCATTGAGATTCCATGTAACGTTACTCCTAAAACCCCTACGGAAGTGAAGAAGGTAGTGGAGCCATCAATGATCAAAGCGCTTATATTGCTAATTGTTCTACTATGCATAGTCCGTTACAAACATCGGTCTTTAAAAATCCGTAATTCATAATTCTTACAGCAGCTTTCATTTATGTAAGGGTACAGTAATGCTGATTGGTGTCAACAAAAGCCTAGAAATAGCAAAACTTTCGGCTTGACTTACCCGCCTTGAACTTTAGTTCCAGGCTAATAGCTAAAGTCTACTCAAGTAGACTAAAGATTTTTGGGTATATTTATCTTGGGTTGCCAACGGCAACCCAAGACTCCCCCCATTGTAATGATTATCATTTTTATTTAATGTATATTTTATTTCCTGGAAGTCCCTTAACTACTTGCTGGATATTACCCACTTACTGGGATAATACCAATTCAATTAATGATGTTTCTGATTTTTATCTCGTCAGAGTCATAAAAGAGCGATAAGCTTTTCTCAGTCGTCTAAAGACGTCTTTAGCTATTAGACTCAGAATTCATTCTGAGGCTGGCTCTACGAGAATGAAATAGCCCTGACCTTAGTTGTCAAGTAATTTGAGCAAAAATACTCAATAAAATAGAGTTAACCATTGCCAATGCATGGGGCCATTTACACGCATTCCAAAAGCCCCATCTTCAGCGAAACCCCCTACTAGATAAGCTGCCAATGCAAAAATAATTGCATTCAAAACTTTTCTAATAAATATAACTTAAAAGTAGCATGGTTTTAATGTTTAGAAACTTTTAAAAGTATTTTTCCGTAGATTTTAACATAAAAGCATCTAGTTATAAGTCCATAATCTAATTTCTCCCCTTGGGTATATAACTTAAAAATATAAGCAAAACTCTTGACAGATATGCCGGAAATTTTATTTTGCTAAACCTATAATTAAACCCTTATCACCATTAAAAGTTGAGCTACTGAAAAATGTGTAGTGATTTGTTAATTAAAAAACAGATCAATAAACATAAACCCTAAATATCGTTATCTCCCAAAATCTATTGATATTTACATCTCTAATACGGAAGATTTCTAAATTTGCCATTATTTAGGTAAACTCAAGTCTTGTTTATAAAATTTTGCTGAATTTTCTTCCTCAAAAAACGTCTATATATTCCCAACGAAACAGTATTACCAACCTAATCCCGATGACACAGTAATAGTCAGGATATTTTTCCAAATAACTAGTTAGTTACTCGGCTATCAAAAATCAAGGCACTAAAAACATATAGTAAAAGGTAAATAATATGTATCATCCTCAAATGTTGCCAACAACTGTAGCAGCCAATAGTAATTTACATCAAGTAATAGTGAGTGAAGCAACAAAGGATAAAGCACAAACGCATGAATTAACTATTACTGATATAGCGATATCTTTATCCCCTGTTGGCTTTGTAATTAGTTGGATGGTTTTTTTCCTAATATTGCGAAAAATCCGCGCATTTATAGATTATAAAATGGTGTTTCCCGTCAAAGCTTTACACAAACTTCCCTGTAAAAACTGTAGCTTTTATTCCAATAATCATTATCTAAAATGTGCAGTCAACCCTTCTATTGTTCTCACCGAAGAAGCGATGAATTGCTCTGAATACTCACCCAGCAAGAAAGATTCTTCCTCCAAAAATCCTTTTGGCTAGAAATAATAATTATTAATCTGATGCTGCACGAGTAGCGGAAACTACATATTAAGTAGGTTCTTTGGCTGGTAACGCCTTGGTTCGGACAGCGATCGCTCACTGTACTGTGTATTGTTAGTTGCCCACCTTGCTATCAGCAATTGGGCCCTACCTGCTGGACAGGTTGAGTCATGTAATTGCCGTCAGTTGTTGAACGTGTTTGAGATTGTGGGTTTGGCGTAGGTAATTGTCGAGCATTCCTGACCTCTCTGGTAGAGACGCATCTAGCCTTGCTACCTATCCCTAACAAGGCTAGATAAAGCACAGGTTGCTTGAAAAGTTGTTTCATATTTTTTGATCGCAACAGCACCAAATCAGATTTTGCCTAAGTCTTTTATCTAGCTGCGCTCTGATTTAGTTGAATTAATAGCCAAGTGAGATAAGTACCGAAAGGGCCCCAAAGAGCATAGGGTAGGAATAGCCAGGAGGCTTTTTGGGAAATTGGCTTAACCAAAAATGCCAAAATATAAACGAGAAGCGTTGCCAAGCCACCAGCAATCATTCCACCTGTTAGGCTGCGAAGTTCTACCACAATGGGACTATAAACGGAGGTTAAGAGGGCGATCGCTGCGTACATAGCCATCAACAGCCAAGGATGAGACTGTTTTGAGCTTTTCTCCCACACGATAATTGCTGAGATTGTCAGACAGACCCAAATGAATATCCAGATAAATGGGATAAGGAATTCAAAGGTCAACCAGTCGGGACGCTGCAAGTTCTGAAACCAAGGGTCACGCAGTGATGTCAGCAGGCTACCACCGAAAAATAGTGCTGCTGAAACTGCTGTAATAATCCATCTAGCTTTCACAAAAGTTTCCTGTCATAGTAGGATTACACTTGTAGTCTAGTTCGGGGGTGCGTTAGCGTTCCGTAGAGAAGGTATCGCTGCACCTGTCTTGAGACTTTCAATTAAAAAATATCCAATTTTGTAGCAACGATCTTCGTAATGCACCGCAACAGTTGAAGATGCTACGTTACAACTTACCCATTATTCAGCTTAATTTTTTAGTTTTAATCTGTCTGTAGATAGATGCAATGTTGCGGGCATCATCAATACCACGATAGTGTGTACCTTTTAATTCTATCCCCAACTCATTGAGAGCCTGTGCCATGCCAAATTTTTTAGACACACCAAGATATTCTGAAAATTCCTCTTTGATATTTATGTGTTCGGAACTAAAAGGATAAGGTAAATTATGAAACGCGCAATCTTGAATAAATTGCTTTTTGTCGTAATTGCCCCAAGAACAAAAAATATGATTGGGAAATGAATAAATCCATTCTTTGAAGCGAGAAATTCACTCTTGGCTTGGCTGGAGTTTTGAGTGACTTCCTGTGCAAGGCGTAGTTCTTTTTCGATGCACTTGCGCTCTACAATTTCAGTTGAAAGCGCTCGATTGATAACTTATAACTGGGCAGGGCTAGGTAGTGTTAGAGCTTGAGGCATGAGATAAAATAACGCAAATGCCGTATATATCGAAATAATGGCAGTTAAAGCTTTTAAACCACCTGCAATCCAATAGTCTGGATGCCAAAGCGTCCAAATATCCATCAAGTGTCCAGTACCGCAGGCAATAATAAAAGCACCAAATAACAAAAAGACTCCATTGAAAGGAACGTCTTTGCGCTTGGAAATAAAGTAAATTAGTAGGAAAGGAATAGAATAATAGGCCAGAGCAATCGTGGCATCAGAAATAATGTGGAGCCAAACTAATCCAGTTTTCCAGAGATAACAATGTCCGTGGGCAACAAAACCGTTAGAGTGGAAAGGATAGTTGAAAAATGTCGGCATGATACTAGGGGTTGCTGGATTTGAAATATATACGCATAACCCTAGTATTCCCAAACTATCAAGTGGGAAAGCGCGATCGCTATTTTTTTACATTCGTCTTTATTAATGCTTGAACTACTAGCGTACCAAGAAAATATGTTGTATCGTTTGCGACGCCGAATAGCCCGCACTTCTCTACGAGACGCTCTTGCTAGCTTGCTTCCCCGTAGGGGTACGACAAGCTCAGTGACCATTGTAGACATCGCCCGCAAAACTTAGAACGTCATTTATAAAAAAAATCTGAGCCTGCCCAATCCCTGTATGATAATTATTAGAAACCTTTTGTAATTATTTGAAAAGCGGGACTATGGAGATTTTGACACTAGGTTGGGTATCACTGTTAGTTGTGTTCACTTGGTCAATTGCAATGGTAGTTTGGGGACGTAACGGACTGTAGAGGCATCGTGGAAAGTCCATTCTTGAGTATTTTAACTTTAGTTGCCGTAGTGCTGCTCGTAGTAGTCACTGGTGGTATTGGTTATTTGACCGTGGCAGATTGGCGCGATCGCCGTCGCCGAGATGATGACAAACGCAGCAGCCGCAGCGCCACTCCCAAGCGGCGATAATTTGCTTGTGGTTGAACAATCTTTTTATAGGGACACGATAATATCGTGTCCCTACACTGTTTTTCTGGCATTCCCAGGAAATAACTGTTACCTTTGCGATCGCTAGGGGAATCATGAGATAGAAGACTTTCAATATTTAAAGTCCCACTGGGAATGGAAAACTCCTCTACTACTCAACCCATAGAACCAAATTCAGAACAGCAAGAATCTCATTCAGATGTGACACTCTCTCTGCGTCAGAATGAGCAACAAAAAGCCTTGTCTGGAGTTATTGCCCGCATACGCGAGTCTCTAGATATAGAAACCATCTTCAAAATTACAGTTACTAAAGTACGCCAGCTTCTGAAAACCGATCGGGTTAGTGTCTTTCGTTTTTATCCCGATTTGGGATGGGAAGGGGAATTTATCTATGAAGACGTGGGAGCAGAATGGGGTTCGGCACTAGCAGCCAAACTGCGCGACCACTGCTTTGCTGCGGAGTTTGCAGGATTATATCAGCAAGGTCGGATTAAAGCAATGACTGATATATATCAAGCTAGTGTCAGTGATTGCCACGTCCAAATGCTAGAAAGATTCCAAGTCCGTGCCAATATAGCTGCCCCCTTGATGAAAGGTAAAGATTTATGGGGATTGCTGTGTATTCATCAGTGTAGTAGCCCTCGGCAATGGGAAGCATCAGAAATTGAGTTTGTGCAATTAATCGCCGAACATTTAGGAGTTGCTTTACAGCAAGCAGATTACCTGGAACAAGTAAAACTACAATCAGCAGAACTAGCACAAGCAAAAGCCAGAGAAAAAGCAGCCCAATGGCAAAGAACCATAGCCATAACCATTGAGAAAATTCGTCAGTCTCTAGACTTGGAAAGCATTTTCCACACAAGCACCGGAGAACTTAGACAGCTGCTAAATGCTGACCGCGTGGCTATTTATCGCTTCAATCCCGATTGGAGTGGTGAATTCGTGTTTGAATCAGTGGCAGAGGGTTGGATTTCCCTCATCCATGAGCAATTGCAGCGGCCGGAAGTGAGTGAAAACGTCAGTGAATGTAGCGCCAAAGATTTAGCTAAACCTCCAGTCGCTGACACCTACTTACAAGATACAGAGGGTGGTAGCTTTAGTCGCTGTGAAGTGTACCGTGTTTGTAATGATATTTACAATTCAGGCTTTAGCGACTGCTACATTAAAATCTTAGAAATATATCAGGCAAGAGCTTATGTGATCATTGCCATTTACCACGGTCAGAAGCTCTGGGGCTTGCTAGCAGTTTACCAAAATGCCAAAAGCCGTGATTGGCAAAAAGATGAGGTTTACTTGCTTACCCAAGTGGGCACACAACTAGGTGTAGCTTTGCAGCAAGCAGAATTTATCCAACAAATGCAGATCCAAGCAGCAGAGATCAGCAAAGCTGCTGATAGGCAAAGGGCGTTGGCCAACACCGTAGAAAAAATTCGTCAGTCTCTTGATATTGAAACCATTTTTAAAACCACAACTCAAGAAGTCCGTCGGTTATTAGAAGTGGAACGAGTAGCAATTTATCGCTTCTATCCTGATTGGAGTGGCGAATTTGTCGCTGATTCTATTGTTGATAGCTGGACACCAGTGGTTAAGCCGCAGCCTGTGACAGAAGGCGTTCTTGTACAAGGAAAGCAAACAGGTAAGTATGCACGAAATGAAGTTTTTGTCCCAATTTCTCAAGGCGAGAAGTTGTGGGGATTGCTAGTAGCTTATCAAAATTCCCAGCCTCGTTATTGGCAAGATGAGGAAATCAACTTATTGGCGCAAGTTGGCGTTCAATTGGGGGTAGCATTACAGCAAGCTGAGTCTTTGAAACAGATGCAGGTGCAAACCCAAAAACTGGCTCAAGCTGCTGCACGAGAACGGAAAGCAGCCGAAAGAGAAAAGGCATTAGCCACAACGGTGGAGAAAATTCGCCAGTCTCTTGATATTCATACCATCTTTGCCACCAGTACAGAAGAAGTCCGGCGGCTATTGGAAGTTGATCGAGTGACAATCTATAGATTCCAGGCTGATTGGAGTGGCAAATTTGTTGCTGAGTCTTTAGCCCAAGGTTGGACACCAATAAGGGAAATTCTACCTGTAGTTGCAGATGATTACTTACAAGAAACGCAAGGCGGAAGGTTTGCTAATGCTAAAAGTTGTGTCATTAAAGATATTTACAGCGCTAATTATTCTATTTGTCATATTGCCTTGCTTGAGCTAATGCAGGCTAGGGCATATATGATTGTGCCGATTTTTCAGGGTGAGAAACTCTGGGGATTACTAGCAGCTTATCAAAATATCAAGCCCCGTGATTGGCAAGAGGATGAGGTAGATTTGCTGATGCAGATTGGTACTCAGTTAGGGGTAGGACTTCAACAAGCGGAATTACTCGAACAAACTCAACGTCAAAAAGAAGAAATTACCCAGACTCTTAAAGAATTACAGCACACTCAGAGCCAGTTAATTCAAAGTGAAAAAATGGCAGGTTTAGGGCAGTTAGTTGCTGGTGTAGCACATGAAATTAACAACCCGATTAGTTTCATCTATGGCAACATCACTTATGTTACTGAACATGCCGAAAATTTATTAAAATTACTGCACCTCTATCAAAAACAGTATCCTAAGACAACAGGAGAAATTCAAAAGCAAGCAGCAGCACTGGATTTAGATTTCATTAGTGATGACTTGCCTAAAGTTCTGACTTCAATGAAGATAGGGGCAGATCGGATCTCTCAACTAGTTTTGTCATTGCGAAGTTTTTCTCGACTTGACGAAACAGGAATGAAGCCTATTGATCTTCATGAAGGCATCGACAGTACTTTGTTGATTTTACAACATCGACTGCAACCAGAGACTAATTCTTTTGCTATTGAGGTAGTTAAACAATATGGTGAATTGCTTCCAGTCGTCTGCTATGCAGCCCAGATGAATCAGGTGTTTATGAATATTCTCAACAATGCGATTGATGCATTAGAAAACTCAGAAAAAGCTGGAAAAATAATTGATAATCCTAAAATTTTGATTCGTACAGAAGTCCTTGAAGGGAATACTATTCTGATCCGCATTGCTGACAATGGTTGTGGGATTCCAAAGATGATGCGATCGCGCATTTTTGAACCTTTCTTTACCACCAAACAACCTGGACAAGGTACTGGTTTGGGGTTATCTATTAGCTACCAAATTATTGTGGAAAAACACGGCGGTAATATCAAGTGTGTTTCTGAACCTAGTAATGGCTGTGAGTTCTGGATAGAAATCCCGATGAAACGAACAGTTAGTTAAAAAAAATCAGGCGATGCCAACTCTTGGAAATGCTACGCCAATGCCTACGCTGTTTGGAATGAACCGCGAAAACTAAAAAAGTGCGACGCCGAATAGCCCGTCGCAGACATCGCTTGTTAAAATACATATCTTATCGATGCTGTTGTAACCAAACCACTAAATCAGCTTGCATTGAGAAATTTAGTAAGGTTTCGGCTAAATCCTCTAATTGAGTTAACGATAACCCACGCAGTTGCTCTTGTAGTCTGGAAAATTTATTCTTCTTAAACATTTAGTCGCAGGTAGGTATCAATAAACCCAGAAATAAATTGTATTCGCGCTGGATTTAGCTGCAAGGTAGCTAGCAGGCGCAGACACTCGATACCTGCTGTAAGCTACGCTAACGCACACTCTGAAATAACAGAAGTAATGTTAAAATTATATATCTATAAAGGAGAAGATTATGGGCAATCAATCTGTTCCTAAAACCAATAGTCTCTATGCACAGGATTATCACTTGTGGTTAGAACACACTGTTGATTTATTAAAAAACAAAAAGTTTTTAGAATTAGAGTTAGAAAATTTAATTGAAGAAATTGAAAGTATGGGAAGAAGTGATAAAAATGCTTTAAGGAGTAATCTTAGAGTGCTTTTAATGCACCTTCTCAAATACAAATTTCAACCGCAGAACCGATCCAATAGCTGGTTATATACAATCTATGAACATCGTCAAAGGTTACAAGAAGCATTTGTCGATAGTCCTAGCTTAAAATACTATTACACGGAAGTTTTTGACAGTTGTTACCAACACGCTCGAAAAGAAGCATCTATTGAAACAGGGCTTCCTCTGTCTCTTTTTCCTAAAGACTATCCTTTTTCTGTTGATGAAACCTTGGATTCTGATTTTTTTCCAAATTAATCATAATCGCAGAGTAGAGATTTTTCAGGCGATGCCAACTCTTGGAGACTCTACGCGTAGCAAGATCCCCGTAGGGTTACGGCGGGCAACTCTTGGAGAGGCTATGCCAACGCCTACGCTTTTTTAACGAACCACTCCAGGCGCAGAGTAAAAAGAGAGCGATCGCTCACATTGTGGAATACATATCTTATTACTGCTGTTGCAACCAAGCCACTAAATCAGCTTCAGTGGAAAAATCTAGTAAAGCTTCGGCTAAATCCTCTAACTGAGTTAAGGATAACCCACGCAGTTGCTCTTGTAATTCAGCAGTAATTACACCAATTCGCTTTGTTAATAGACGCTGGATTATTTTTAACTCTCCTTGTTGTATACCTTCCTCCATCCAACTGGTGACGATTTGCATAACTATCTCCTGTTGAGTTGGTTCAAATTGAGCAATTTCAGTCTGGAAAATTTCTTCCTCTTGGGCATTTAGTCGTAGATAAGTATCAATAAACCCGGAAATCAATTGTATTCGCGCTGGATCTAGCTGCAAGGTAGCTAGCAGGCGCAGAGACACTCAGATTTTACTCTAGGACGGTCTTTTGGGAGCGATCGCACTGTGGAGATTTGGCGATCGCTCTTTTTAACGAACCACAGAGGCGCAGAGAACACAGAGGAACAAGAGGGCGATCACATGATGGCGGTTAAATATCTACTATGCTATAAATTATACTAATTGTCGTATAGTAGATGATATTTAGGAGACAAGTATTGTTATATCCCTAATGTATACAGCAATCTTTTACTCTGCCCAGAGCTTGAGAACACTGTAGCAGATAGAAACAATATTATATTTACATAACAAAATGCTAGATATATTACTATCCTGTAAAATACTATTGGCTCCAATGGTCACAAACTCTTTATAGATTGGCACGTGCAATGATAATTGTTGACCAAAATGATGACGATGTGAAATTTTCGATGCCCCTAGACGTACTCCTTGATTTGAAAGAATTAATAGTTTCATGTGATCAAAAGAAATTAATGGATTATGCGGATTATATGGAAAAATTATATGGACACAAAGATTAACATAATTCTTCTCGTAAAATTAGTTGAAAATAATAATTTATAAAAAAAGGCAAGTTAACCTTTAATTAATTTAAACATAAACTAAAACAAAAAAATTTTCTATAAATACCCCTAATGACATAAGTATTTTTTGATTAACTAAAAAAATTGCCCTGGGAATATCACACTCCTAAGGCAAACAAACTCTCTAATTCTTTCTTTACTTCGCGTCCTTTGCGCCCTTCTCTGCGAGACGCTACGCGAACGCGGTTCGTTCCTCTTAAAGTTGCTTCACTTCCGAAACCAACTTCGCCACCATATCCTTAGCGCTACCAAAAAGCATCGTCGTCTTATCCTTGTAGAACAACTCATTATCTACACCGGCAAAACCCGTACTCATCCCGCGCTTAATCACAATCGTCTGCTTCGCCCGATCTACTTCCAAAATCGGCATACCATAAATCGGGCTATTTGTATCACTCCGCGCCGCCGGATTTACCACATCATTTGCCCCAATTACTAAAGCCACATCCGCTTGATCGAACTGGGGATTAATATCATCCATATCGTACAACTGGGTATAAGGCACATTTGCCTCCGCCAACAACACATTCATGTGCCCCGGCATTCTCCCAGCAACGGGGTGAATCGCATACTTGACATCAACGCCCATTTTTTCTAACTGATCTGACAATTCCCGGACGCTATGTTGCGCTTGAGCAACTGCCATACCATAACCAGGCACAATTACCACAGAACGAGCATAACCCAACATCATCGCCCCTTCTTCAGGATCGATGCTGCGGACAGTTTGATCAGTTGCACCACCACTAGCAGCAGCACCACCAGAACTAGAACCTGTACCAAAAGCGCTAAACAGCACACTAAATAAGGAGCGGTTCATCGCCTTACACATAATCTCGGTGAGGATTAAGCCAGATGCTCCTACCAAAGCACCAGCGATGATTAACATATTGTTCATCACCACGAATCCAGCCGCCGCCGCCGCCACACCTGACAACGAGTTCAACAGCGAGATTACTACTGGCATATCGCCGCCACCAATGGGGATGACGAACATCACACCCAGTACCAATGAAACACCAACCACTCCCAAGAATATGGGTAAGCTATCTGGTGTAATGATTAAATAGGCACTACCTACTATATAAGCACCCAAAAGCAAGAGGTTAAATGGTTGCTGGAATGGAAATGTAATCGGGGAACCGCTAATTAAACCTTGCAATTTGGCAAAGGCTAAAAAACTACCTGTGAAGGTAACACCACCGATTAACACATCCAACAGGATGGAAATGTTGACATCTAGGGGTATCGCCTGAGAACTATCTAATAACCGCCAGAATTCGGCAACGGCTACTAATGCCGAAGCCGCACCGCCCAAACCGTTGAGTAAACCCACCATTTGGGGCATTTCGGTCATTTGGACTTTGTAGGCAACGATCGCACCAATTCCTGATCCAATCGCCAAGCCCAACAATATCATCTCGTAATTCAATACATGCTGATCCAGCATTGTCGCTGCGATCGCCAGCAGCATCCCTACAGCCGCTACGATATTACCGTTTCTCGCTGTAGCAGGTGATCCCAGCTTTTTCAAGCCCAGAATGAATAACGATGCAGCGACTAAGTACGTCAGCTGAATGCCAGTTGGTAAAAAGTCGCTCACGCCTTAATCTCCTTCTTCTTGAACATTTGCAACATTCTGTCTGTCACTAAAAAACCGCCTACAACGTTGACTGTTGCCAGTACCACAGCAATCAAACCGAGAATTACGGACACATTTGTGTCTCTTGCACCAGCAGCAACTATTGCTCCAAGTACCGCAATCCCAGAAATCGCGTTTGAGCCTGACATTAAGGGCGTGTGTAGAGTCGGTGGGATTTTGTTGATGACTTCAAAGCCGATAAAAGATGCCAAAACAAATACAAACAAAGCAGCAAGTAATGCCTCTGTCATGAAATCAAAACTCCTTTTATACGTGGGCATTGGGCATTGGGCATTGGGCATTGGGCATTGATTCTTCTCCCTTATCTCCCCCTGCTTCCTCATCCCTAATTAACCGCCGGTTGTTGAGTATTCAAAGCTTGTAGCGCATCCCGCACTCGTTGATTGCGAATTTCACCAGCGTGGGTAACGCAAGCTGCATCAACGATGTCGTCGCTAAAGTCCACCTGCAAAGCTTTGTCTTTAATTAGCAATTGCATCAACGAAGTTACGTTCTTGGCATACAATTGGCTGGCGTGAATTGGCATCGATGATGGGAGATTGATGGGGCCGATAATTGTCACACCGTTCCAGACAATATCTTTACCTGGTTCTGTGCAGGCGCAGTTACCACCCTGTTCAGCAGCCAAATCCACAATTACTGAACCTGGTTTCATTTGTGCCACCATTTCTTCTGTAACTAGCCGTGGTGCTTGTCTCCCAGGTACTTGGGCTGTAGTAATCACCACATCAGAATTTTTAATGTGTTCGGCGACAACTTCTTGGGTACGTTGTTTGCTAGCCTCAGAAATTTCCTTGGCGTAACCACCAGCAGCAACGGTTTCTTCTTCTAATTTGACTTCAACGAATTTTGCCCCTAAGCTTTGCACTTCTTCTTTGACGGCGGGACGGATATCAAAGGCTTCTACCACTGCTCCCAAGCGTCTGGCGGTGGCGATCGCTTGCAATCCCGCTACACCAGCGCCCATAATAAATACTTTCGCTGGGGCGATCGTACCTGCGGCTGTGGTTAACATCGGAAAATATTTCGGTAATGCAGCTGCGGCAATTAATACAGCCTTGTAACCTGCTAATGAAGCTTGCGAGGACAAAGCATCCATACTTTGCGCCCTGGTAGTACGGGGAATCATTTCCATACTCAAGGCTGTGACTTTCCGATTTGCTAGTTGCTGTGCTACAACGGGGTTTCCCAAGGGATTGAGGAAACTGACTAAAACAGCCCCTTCCTTTAACAAATCAATTTCTGAGCGTCCATCTTCTCGTTCTTGTGGGGGGCTGACTTTCAGCAGAATATCTGTTTCGCCCCATAATTTGGCAGTATCGCTGATTATTGTGGCTCCTGCGGCTTCATAGTCAGAATCGCCAAAAAATGCTCGCTCTCCTGCACCTGTTTCTACCCAAACTTCCAAACCTTGTTTTACCAATCGAGCAACGGTGTCAGGAATTAATGCCACACGACGTTCACAAACTTCAATTTCTTTAGCAACTGCTATTCTCATGAAATCTCCTGAAGATAAATACCTAATCTCTGCCAAGTAAGCGATTGTCTAGATGAGGCGTGTTCCGCACTCATAGTACTTAGGCAGGAACATCACCCATGAATTTTACTTGTAGATTGAACCTTGAAACTTTCCTCTCCCATTCTTAGCTGTCCAGGCAAAGCCTGACTTTGCCGCTCGCAGATGTCATATTTTCAGATAGTTGCAAACAGGGTTACGTATTGCACATCCTAAATTGATTCCCAAATTTTGCATCTTTATCTTCAGCTTATTTTCGGGATTGAGAAATTTTGGTATTCCTTTCTTATAGAGTAATATTGACCAAATTTTGAAAGCTTTATAATTTCCCAATCAAATTTTAATAATTACGACTCTGATTCCAACTTATTTTAATCAATTTAGCCCAACTTAACTGGCGATCGCTGATGGCACGCCTCAATTTTTATAACAAAATTCTCAAATTTAGATACACTTGTACATATTTAGAAACACAATCCAATCCCGACTGTGTTTATATTGAGTTCAAAATTTGACCAACCTAGTCATAAAATCAGCACTCTGTAAGGGTAATGAAGTAAATCGAGTATATGGTAAATTTATAACTAAGTAATTTTGTTGTCGCCCAAAGCTCAGTGAGGATGGCACTTTTTTTTGTTATTGAACGTCAATTGTCAGGAAGTCAGTAGTAAAGTTTAGTAACGAATACTAACACACAGTTATTTTACATAACAGATTTATATTTTGGTAGAGGAAGCCTGATTATGCGACGTTTACTTTCTGCTTTAGCCGTGACTAGCTTTCTGGTTGCTGGATTACCAGCCTTGACTTGGGCGCAAAGCTTACCTGGATTTACGCTCTTTAGCGGCATCAAAAGCGAAAATCAACTGCCCTTCCGGTTAGATTTTGGTGGACAAGCTAATGGTTGGGATCGATACATATTAAGGATTCCAGCCCAAAGAATGAAATTGGCTGTTGGTCAATTTGCCATTACCTACCCTGATTATTACAAAGGAACTTTTGACCAGAAAAACATTGAAGTACGAGTCAAAGGCAAAGCAGTTCCGCTTTCTGAGGTGAAGTGGGACAAAGAAGGTAAGCTAATTAATATTTTTCCCCAAGAGCCGGTGCCAGCAGGTAGCCCAGTTGAGGTAGTCTTATCTAACGTGAAAAATCCAGCCTTCGGTGGAGTTTACTATTTTAACTGTCAAGTCCTCTCCCCTGGCGATGTGCCACTACTGCGCTACATGGGAACATGGATTTTGAGCATCAATTAAGTTTGGGGAGTGGGGAGATGAGGGAGATGAGGGAGATGAGGGAGATGAGGGAGATGAGGGAGATGAGGGAGATGAGGGAGATGAGGGAGCAGGGGGAGAAAGAATAACTAATGACTAATGACTAATGACTATTCCCTATTCCCTATTCCCTATTCCCTAATAAAGTGATACAATTAGAGATTGTGAGTTTTTATAAAAATCACCTAAGAGGAGAACAATATGAAAAGAACACTGGGCGGTACTAGCCGTAAGAGAAAAAGAACCTCTGGTTTTCGCGCCAGAATGCGGACACCAGATGGCAGAAACGTGATTAGCGCTAGAAGAAGAAAGGGACGTCACCGTTTGAGCGTTTAGGGAATATTAAGCTAAAAGAACATCTGTGGCTTTGCCTAAAGCAAATCGGCTAAAATCCCGCAAGGATTTCCAGGCAGTTTTCCGGGAAGGGATTCGGCGTCATGGCTCTTATTTAACATTGAGAGCCTTAAAGCCGTTACGTTCAACAAAACCTTCTTTGTCTACTGCCACCCAGACTACACAAGCGACTGACTCAGCACATCTTGCCAGCACGCGGATTGGCATTTCCATAAGCACAAAAGTCAGCAAAAGGGCAGTGGTTCGGAACCGAATCAAACGGCAAATTGCTTCTGCTTTATATAACTTGCTGCCCAAATTATCACCAGGATGGCGGCTAGTGTTCATTGTCAAACCCACAACAGCAGAATCTAAGTGCGTAAGCCCACAATTTCTGCAAGAATTAGAGCAGTTGTTGGCACAAGCTGAGGTGTTCGATGGGAATTCGTGAAGATGTTTATTATGAAGGTGGCCCCCATCTTGGGGATTTAATTGTCAACCTGTTGATTGGGCTAACCATTGTCGGGATACCATTAACAGTTGGGGCAATTGTCAGAGCATTGTGGCTGCGTTTCCGCATCACCGATCGCCGAATTACCGTGACGGGAGGTTGGCAGGGACGCGATCGCACTGACATAATTTACTCAGAAATTGTCAAAGTCGTCACAGTCCCCCGTGGCATTGGCTTGTGGGGAGATATGGTACTAACCCTAAGAAACGGCAGTCGTCTCGAATTGCGTGCAATTCCCAAGTTTCGGGAAGTCTATGACTATATCAACGAAAGAATTGCTGCGAAAAATCCCGAATATAGCGCTGCTGCTAACAAGTGATGAGAGTAGGGAGCAGGGAGCAGGGGAGCAGGGGGAGATGAGGGAGAAGAACCAATGCCCAATGCCCAATGCCCAATGCCCAATGCCCCATTTGAATGTGCGGCTATCCGTAGCGAAGGGTAGTCGCACATAATTTATGATTTAGATAAATTAGATTCAGTTTACAGTACCTCAGGTTGAATTCAGAATAATGGATTTTGGTATCGGCTTTCTCTCGAACAACGTGATGCTGCCAATCATAGATTTCTTCTATGGTATTGTGCCTAGCTACGGATTGGCGATCGTTGCTTTGACCCTGATAGTCCGCTTCGCGCTCTATCCCCTGAGTGCTGGCTCAATTCGCAACATGCGGAAAATGCGAATTGTACAACCTCTGATGCAGAAGCGGATGGCAGAAATCAAAGAGCGCTATAAGGATGAACCGCAAAAGCAGCAAGAGGAAATGGTCAATGTTCAAAAAGAATTTGGCAACCCCTTAGCAGGCTGTTTTCCATTACTAGTGCAAATGCCGGTCTTATTAGCGCTATTTGCTACTTTGCGGGGTTCGCCTTTTGCAAGTGCTAACTACAGCGTTAACCTGCAAATCCTTCCCGCAGAACAAATCGAACAAATTCAACCGCAAGCCTTTGCGACTGCTCCTCAAAATATTTACGTTGCTGATGGAGAACACGTTAAAGTAGCTGCGATCCTTCCTAGTGGTAACAAACTAGCGGTAGGAGAACAAACTAAAATTCAATATCAGACCGTTGAGGGCAAACCATTTCAGGTACTTTTAGCAGAACACCCAGAAAATAACCTGATTCCTGATTGGAAAGTCACCAAAGGTGAAGATAGGGTAAAAATTGATGCCCAAGGTAATGTAGAAGCCTTGCAGCCCGGAGAAGTCACTATTCAAGGAACAATTCCTGGACTAGCAGCAGAAAAAGGCTTTCTATTTATTGATGCTTTAGGTAGGGTTGGCGCAACTGATCCAGATGGCACAATTCACTGGGATATCGTCGCCATGATCGTCTCCTTCGGAATCAGCCTTTATGTTAGCCAAATGCTTTCTGGGCAAAATTCCAGTGGTGGCAATCCGCAGCAAGATACAGTTAACAAAATCACTCCAGTTATTTTTTCTGGGATGTTTTTGTTCTTCCCCTTACCAGCTGGGGTGCTGATGTATATGGTGATTGGTAATATTTTCCAAACCGCACAAACTTATCTTCTCTCCCGCGAACCTCTACCAGAAGAACTGCAAAAAATCGTAGCAACCCAGGAAAAAGAAGCAGTAGTCGCAGAACAAAAGGCATTGCCATTTGAACCAAAAAGTGCCAAGAAAAAGGCTACAGGGGGATCATGAGCAATATTCCCATGCAGCGAGGTCAGCAGTGGTTAAAATCCCTGCTGGAACTCACTGGAATACCTGCTGATATTCAGGGTCATTTAGAAGCGGCCCAATCTCAAGACGGCGATTCCCCAGAACCAGATAACTACTGGTTAACAATTGATCAAACTAATTTAACGACAGAACAAATCCAGGTCTTAATTGGTGCCGATGGTTCTGTGTTAGATGCGATTCAGTATCTAGCAAATTCGGTTTTAAACCTGAGTCAATCCCTGGAAGACCAAGCCTCTTACACTATTGAGTTAAATGGCTACCGGGTTAAAAGAGAAGCCGAAATTCGCGCATTAGCAGAAGCAGCAGCCGATGAAGTGCGCTTTTCTGGTAGAGAAGTGGAAATCAAATCGCTCAGTTCTGCTGAAAGGCGTCAAATCCATACCTTCTTGAAGGAATTTGGAGATTTGGAAACCTTCAGTCGCGGTAAAGAGCCGCATCGTCATCTGGTTGTCCGTCCAGCTTCGTTGGAAGGAGTTGGGAGTTTGGAGAGACGCGATTAATCGCGTCTGTACAGGAGTTAGGAGACGCGATTAATCGCGTCTGTACAGGAGTTAGGAGTAGAGACGCGATTAATCGCGTCTGTTAGGGTTAATGAAGCTCATAACGATATAGTTTCAAAATTTATCTTGTTCTTAAGAGATAAAGTAAAAATGTAATATCAGTATAATTGCTGGTAATGAAGATAAATTTTAGTGAGGATGTCTCACAAATCCTATGGACGCAATTTTTATTCCGCAGCTAGCTAAAGCCCCGGAGCGGACAGAGGAAGTTCAGGTTCAGGAATTTCTGCCTGGTCTGGAAACGTTGACGCCAGTTCGCGGTCATGTGCGCGTGCAGCATCATGGCAATTACCTGGAAGTGTCCGCTCAGGCAGAAACAATTATTACTTGTACCTGCAACCGATGTTTGCAGCAATACAATCGACGTTTAGGGCTTGATACAAAGGAAATCATCTGGTTAGATGAAACTGCAAATCAGGGAAATGACTTGCCCCTAGAGCGGGAAGTGACTATGGAAGAGTTGCTGGAAATCCTACCGCCCGATGGTTATTTTTATCCCAACGAATGGCTGTATGAGCAAATGTGCTTGGCAGTACCCCAGCGCCAGCTGTGCAATCGCAATTGTCCAGGTATTCCTGTAAGTAATACAGTTGATAATTCTGATATTCCTGAAACTCCAGTTGATAACCGTTGGGCTTCTCTGGAAGCACTGAAAAAGCAACTTCCCGGATAGACAAATCACTTTCAACTTCGTTAACGCGCCATTAGTAGCGCGTTTATTTTAAGTAGTTAATTATTATACCTGTATGGTACACACTAAAGCTAGGAACTGAAAGTCTTTAACCATAATAATAAACACAAACTGGCAAAAAATGTTCTTTATTTATGATTATGATTATACTTAATTTAGTCTTGGCTAAGTGCTTGATTTAATCGTCTCCCACACTTGGTACAGAAGTTGAAATTCGCCGGATTAGTGCGACCACAATTGGTACATACTATATTATTTTCAACTGGAGTTTGACATGGAGTGTGTTTCTTCAAATTGTTGGTTGAATTAAATTCAGTGAGTGTATTATTCCTATCAGTAGATTGATGAATTTGTTGTGAAGTTGGTTGAATAAATACTGGCTCCATTTGGGCAAAATGCTCCAGCAACATTCGATGGATAAAAATGTAACCACCTCCAACCTTTTGCAAAAAGATGTGTTCAGTCGCATAATCAAGAAATCGGACATAGTTTAGAGGTATGCAATTCTTGCTGCAAAGAATGAGGTGTAAGGTAAAGTGTTGTAGGCAGGCTTGACCACCCCCAAATACAAGCCCAGATACAAGCCCAAACACTAAACCCAATTGCAGCCATTCTTTTTTTCCAAAGATTTGTTCACCAATTAATCCCCCAAATAATCCGCCAAGTAATCCGCCAAGTAATCCTATTATTAAGGCATTCTTCGCTGAGTTCCATATCCCTTGGTTAGGAATTGTTCTTATCACTATGTCTGGGCCTCTCAGTCCACCTAACAGCCCTAAAATTAGTCCACCAGTTAGCCCATATAGTAACCCTAATTGCAACCCAGTTTGGAGATCAAATGGAGTCTTAACTAGCTTAAAAAACAGTCCTACAATTAGCCCCAAAAGCAATCCACCTGGTAGTCCATTCTTCAAAAACTTTTTGGCTTCTTGCCAAGACCATCTCAAAGTTTCAACTGGTTTGATTTCTGCCGTATTCCACGCTAAAGGTAATCCAGCCGTAATTCCACCAATTAACGCCCCGGGTGATTTATGTATTTGCCAGCCGATTAACCCACAAATGATGACTCCAAGCAAACAAGGCGTAAATTTATAAAGTGTTTTTTGAACTCGATTTGACAACCAGGCAGGCTGTATTCTTTCAATAAGAAAAACCGTTTGCGACTTCTGAAACATCTGCTGTGCTAGCCAAATTAGCCAGCGCATTGCTTGCACTTTTGAGTATCTTGGCTCATACTTACGACGCTTAAACATCCGTTCAATATAAGTATCAAACAGGTGCTTTCGGCGTTCTTCTTTAGAACCTGCATTAGGTAAATCTTCAAGTTTCTTACCTTTATAAGCTAGAGTCATGACGCTTAAAGTCAGGGGAGACTTGGCTAACTCTTGCAACGTAGTGTCTTCTTGAAGCAATGTTTTTACTGCTTCCAGTTGTTCACCAGCCCTATCTAAATATTGTTTAACTTGCTGAAATGTCAAAGATTGGATGCAGATAGCACCTTGCAATTCTAAACGAGTAGAGAGAGCTTCATAATCTCGGATACGGCTTGTCACCACAATCTCAATCAGCCCATGTTCTTGCATGAATTGGTTGATGGCTTGGATGCAGGTTTCCCGACGCTCAATTTTCACCTCATCTAAACCATCTAGCAGCAGTAATAGTTGTTGATCTTCAATCCAGACTTTAGCAAGTGTTTTAGAAACTTGATATGTACTATTCAATTCCTCAATCAGCCAATCAGCAATTGTTTGCTGTTTATTTCCCCAAGAAGATAAGTTCAGCACTACTGGAATAGGTTGGCTCAAATCTTTTTCGGTACGAGCAATTAATTCTTGTGCCAGCTTCAGGAGAGTGATCGTTTTACCCGCTCCTGGTTCTCCTAGAATCAGTAAGGTTCGTCCTTTTCCCATCTGATTGAAGACATCAGTGACACTTTTCCCTTCAGGTAAGGTTTGCCCAGACTCATTAGGAATTTCTTGGACAATGCTAGATGGACGCTTTACTGCGTCTAATCGTTCTTCCAGCCCCAGATCAATTAGACCTTTAGTATACAAAGATTTTTCGAGTACGCCTTTAATCCAATACTGTTTGACTTTATTAAGTAAAACTTCTCGGAAACGGTACTCCTGTTTCCCTGAAAAAGGTTTTACCTGCCTGTGACCTATTAGTTTAGCTAGGCTGAAGCTTTCATTCACAGTTAGGTACTGAATTTGGTGCAAGTCGCGTCCAGCCTGTCCAATTTGAGCTTCCCGAATCAAAGCACCATCAATATTAAGATTTTGAGTCATAACCTTTTTTTATGTAAAAAGTAAAAGACTTTTAGCTGCAACTCCTAACCAAGGAGCTAATTGTTTGGCAATTGGCTCTAACTTTTTCCAAATCCCTTCGCCTGCATTAAACGTTTCATTCGCTTCTTTGAGGACTTTACTAGCTTTTTGCAAACTTTTTGCCGCAGTGTCTTTGTCTGGTTCTTTTTCATTAACTGCGTCGGTTGCATAATCGAGATGTTTCAGTGCTTGTTTCTTTTGGTCTTCTGGTAAATCTGAATTACGAAATATGGATTCAATTTGTGCCATTAATTCCGCAACTTCAGGTAAGGTCAATTCTTTCTCAGCCCCACCCTGAGTATTTTGCTGATTTTGGGTCATGTCGCCAGCAGCTTGTCCAACTTGAACACCTGAAAATTGACCACCACCAATGTTGAGGGACATTCCTCCAGGATTTTTGGGCTGTGAGTTATTTTCTGCCATTTTAATTTGCTTAATAAAAACATAACTTTATTTAAGCTTTATTCCAGATTGAGCAGATAACTTTCCCGAATATTCAAAAAATTGCGTATATAGTAAGCCAATTACTACATTCACAGATGGTAAGCAAATTCACTTATTCCCAGTTCCCACCTGTAGATACAAGCTTTGTGGCTTTGCTTCAACTTTTATGTAAAGAGCTTCTTCAAGTTTCATTGCCTGGTAGAGCCAGGTAAGGAGAGATATATTCGTTTTTAGTTGTGAGACACAATACAAAGAAAGAACAATGAGAGAAGAACTAATAACGATAGCCAAATATGAACTTCCGTGAAGAGTTTAAACTGCTGCTACGCGCCCGCTACCCCTTAATTTATATTCCTACATACGAGGAAGAACGGGTAGAAGCAGCTATCCGGGAAGAAGCAACCAAGCAGGGTAATCGCCCAGTGTATACTTGGGATTTTGTCGATGGCTACCAAGGAAACCCCAATGATGTTGGGTTTGGGCGGCGTAACCCGTTGCAAGCTTTAGAATTTATCGAAAAATTACCAGCTTCCGCGCCAGCTGTATTGATTCTCCGAGATTATCATCGCTTTTTAGATGATGTAGCGATCGCCCGCAAACTCCGCAATCTGTCCAGACTTCTCAAGTCGCAACCAAAAAATATTGTCCTACTGTCGCCGCGCATCGCCATCCCTGACGACTTAACCGAAGTGCTGACAGTCGTCGAGTTTCCCTTACCCGCCGCCCCAGAAATTAAAACTGAGGTAGAACGCTTGCTACAAAGTACTGGTAACTCCCTTTCTGGCAAAGTTTTAGATGATTTGGTGCGTTCTTGTCAAGGGCTTTCGATGGAACGGATTCGCCGAGTTTTGGCAAAAGCGATCGCTACCCACGGAGAATTGCAACCAGAAGACGTGGATCTCGTTTTGGAAGAAAAGCGCCAAACTATCCGCCAAACCCAAATCTTGGACTTCTACCCCGCCACTGAGCAAATTTCTGATATTGGCGGACTGGATAACTTAAAAGACTGGCTGATTCGGCGGGGAGGCTCCTTTACTGATAAGGCGCGACAGTACGGATTACCGCACCCCCGTGGTTTAATGTTGGTGGGTATTCAAGGAACTGGTAAATCGTTAACGGCAAAAGCGATCGCTCATCACTGGCATTTACCCCTGTTACGTTTGGATGTGGGAAGGTTATTTGGTGGTTTGGTGGGTGAATCAGAATCTCGGACTCGGCAAATGATCCAAGTAGCTGAAGCCCTTGCTCCCTGTATTTTGTGGATTGATGAAATAGATAAAGCCTTTGCCGGACTTGGTAGCAAAGGTGATGCAGGAACAGCCAGCCGTGTGTTTGGTACTTTTATTACCTGGCTAGCCGAAAAAACCTCACCCGTGTTTGTCGTCGCCACCGCCAACGACATCCAAGCCTTACCGCCGGAAATGCTTCGTAAAGGGCGATTTGATGAAATTTTCTTTGTGGGATTGCCCACCCAAGAAGAGAGAAAAGCAATTTATGATGTTCATTTATCGCGATTGCGCCCCCATAACTTAAAAAGTTATGACATCGAAAGGTTAGCTTATGAGACGCCCGATTTTTCTGGGGCAGAAATTGAGCAAACTTTAATTGAAGCAATGCACATTGGATTTAGCCAAAACCGCGACTTTGCTACTGATGACATTTTAGAAGCAGCCAGTCAGATCATCCCCTTGGCGCGAACTGCTGTAGAGCAAATTCAGCAACTCCAAGAATGGGCTGCTGCTGGGAGAGCGCGTTTAGCATCTAAACACAGTCCTTTGAGCGAACGCCTCCGGCGCAATACGTGAACGCATTCAGCAGTAGCTACAATAATTGGTTAGTTAATAATTGCTAGTCAATAGTCAAGAGTTAATCATGAATTACTATTGACTATTGACCACTGCTGATCAGGTTTTAACTATGTTGTCTGGCTTAACAAAGTTTATACTTGGGTTTTTCTTAGCGATCGCTGTCTTAATAGGTGGCGGCGCTGCAATTGGACTCTATTTCATGAATCGCACCGGCATACCCCCTGCCAAACCCGTTTTTTCCAACGATAGTCCCTCAGTGAAAGCCCAAGCTCCAAAAGCAACTGAGCCTGGAGGAGCTAAACCCACTCTTACACCTGAGACAAAGGCTGAATCGTCATTAAACTCAACCTCTACTCCCACAGAATCACCAAAGGCTACCCCATCACCAAAACCATTGCCATCGGGAGCTTACCGAGGGCGTGTTACTTGGGCTGAAGGCTTGAGTTTGCGATCGCAACCAAATCAAGAAGCTGAAAAGATTGGTGGGGTTGCTTTTAATCAAAAAATTATTATCTTGGAAGAAAACCAAGATAAATCCTGGCAAAAGATTCGTTTGGAAGGTAGCGAACAAGAAGGTTGGGTGAAAGCAGGTAATACTCAAAAAGTTGATGAACAATAACGATTGGGCATTGGGAATGGGGCATGGGGCATTGGGCATTGGGCATTGGGCATTGGGCATGGGTTATTCTCCTTGTCCCTTTTATCTCCCTCATCTCCCTCATCTCCCTCATCTCCTTCATCCCCCTCATCCCCCACTCCCCACTCCCCACTCCCCACTCCCTAGTTCAATCACTTATAAAGAACCATAGACAAAATAAACACAACACAGAGTCGGACTAAATTAGTAACTTCTTAGCTAAAATACTTCAATCCTGATCAGTTTGATCAAGTTTCTCCTCCAACCATGTTTCAATTGCATCTCTTAACTCTGATTGCCAATTAGGGATTGACCTGACCTTATCCCGAATACCAAGACGTAGCTTTAGAGTTAATGGCTTAGTATCTAATGATTGACTTTCTGTTGGCAGAAACCGAAACTCGTGATTTTTTTTAAATTGACCGAAATTTACGCCCCTCGACAAGCAGATGCCGACATCCTTGGCTGAAGGGGGAAGATAACATTGAAGATAGCTTTGCCTAACTTTGAGTAAGTTTATTGAAGCAGCAAGTCGTATAATTAGGTATAGTCATAACTTGAAAAAAACAAGTGGAAACAGGGGTAAATAGCTATTTAACCAAGCTTGCCTCAGTCTACGAGACATCCGAAAGCGTCAAGGTTGTTCCTAGCGTAGCTAATTTCAAATTTTTGAATTGGAAGTTATCTAGTGGTGCGGCGATGCGTCTTCTGTTTGTGGCACTGATTACGGGGCTTCTGAGTATCGCTGGGCAAGCTTTAGCACTTCAGAAAATAGGAAGTAATGGCGCTGAAGTTAGCAGTAGCCAGAGGTGTTTAAAAAAGTTAGGCTACTTTAACGGCCCGGTGAGTGGCAAGTTTGCTAGCTTGACTCAGAATGCTGTGATCAAATTCCAGCAAGCCAATAGAATCCCTGCTGATGGAGTTGTGGGTGCTAGTACTCAAAGAGCCTTGCAACGAGCATGTCAAAGTAGAACTTCTAGCAGGAATACCAGTAGTGGTCAATATCCTGTTCTCTCTCAAGGCAAAACTGGTACAGCCGTGACAAGGTTACAACAGCGTTTGCGGCAGTTAGGCTACTTGAATGCTAATCCCACTGGGAATTTTGGCCCAATGACTAGAGATGCTGTAATCGCATTCCAGCGAAATTATCGCATATCTGCTAACGGGATTGTGAATCGACAAACTTGGAACGCACTACTGGGTTCCTCTCCAACTCCAGCCAGATCAAGGCTCTCTACTCAACAAGTGAGAGAACTACAAGTGCGTTTGCGGCAGCTAGGTTATTTTAATACTGCTGCCACTGGGAATATTGGCCCAATGACCAGAGAAGCTGTCACCCAATTCCAGCGAAATTACCGCCTACCTGTTGATGGCATCGCCAATGCTCAAGTCTTGGAGTCAGTGCGTAGAGCCTCTACAGGTGGATATACTACTCAACAACCAGGCAGAAATTATTTGACTGTAGGCGATCAGGGTGAGAATGTGAGATTAGTTCAAGAGCGTTTATCGCAGTTGGGTTTCTCAAATACCAATCCTGATGGATTTTTCAACGATTACACCAGAGAATCTGTGATTGCATTCCAGGAATCTTCTCGACTTAATTCGACTGGAAATGTAGATTGGCAAACTTGGGAAGCATTAGGGTTGAGTAGCTCCAATGGGGGCAATTATACTGAGAATAATGGTTATGTATTTGCTGAGACTAGTGGCTATATAGCACCTCAAAATAATCGCTATTTACCTCCTACTAATAACGTAGTGCCTGTTACCAATGGCAACACATTAGTTGCTAATAATCCCTACAGAGTAATAGTACCAATTTCCAATAATGATACTCTGAGTAAAGTGCAACAATATATACCCAATGCTGTCACAGAGCAATCCCATCTAGGGGATTATGTGAATGCTGGGGCATTTAGCGATCGCGCACAAGCAGAAACACTATCAAAAATGCTCCGCTCTTATGGCCTTGATGCACGGGTAAAATACAATTAAATAATTCGTAATTCGTAATTCGTAATTCGTAATTCGTAATTCGTAATTAAATTGACAAGCTCAACTGGGAACCTTCTTGAGTTTTATTCACTTCAATCCTGGCTTGGAAAGCTTCTTTGAGGTGGGGCATGTGAGTGACAGTGAGGATGCAGGCAAAATCGGAAGCGATCGCATTAATCGCTGCAATCAAGCGATCGCATCCTTCAGCGTCCTGCGTACCAAAACCTTCATCCACAATCAACAATTGCAACGCCGCCCCCGCCCGTTGCGCTAATAATTTCGCCAAAGCTAAACGGATGGCAAAGTTAATTCTAAAGGCTTCCCCACCTGAGTAAGTTTCATAAGCTCGCGTTCCTCTAGAATCGGCGATTAAAATATCTAGGGTGTCTATCAGCTTGGCATTTTTCTTGGTTGATTTAGCACTGCGTCCAGCTTTCTGAGTAATAAATTGTACATGAAACTGATTGCCACTCAGCCGCGAAAGTAGTTGATTAGTCTCGGCTTCCAGTTGCGGTAACACATTTTCAATCATCAGTGTTTGGATACCATTTTTACCAAAAGCTTGCGCTAATTCCTGATAAACACGACATTCCTGCTTGCAAGATTGGAGTTGCTGCTGCTGTTGTTCATACTGAATTTGTAGCGTTTCTAGTTGATGCGCCAACTGCTCTAAACGCCCTAATTTGGCAATTTGCTCATCGAGTTGCCGTCTGCGTATTGCTAACTGCTGCTCTAAAGCTTGAATTTGGGCAGATGGGTTAGCTGTTGCTTGTAATTGCTGGATAATGCTTTCAATTTGTCCGCCGAGTTTTTGCCGCTCCGTTACTCTGGCGCTTCTGGATTCCTCCAACTCTTGCAATCTCGTCTGGAGTTGGGGATACTGCTGCTGGGCTGACAGCAGTTGTTGATACCGCAAATGCCAAGATTGAGCTTGGCGGACAGCTATACGCAGATTATTGTGCTGCTCGGAACTGTAGCCAATTTCGGTAATGTGACGCTCAAGAGCCGCGATTTGTTTAGCACATTCAGAATCAATCTGATCTTGCTGGATTTTGGCTTGTAATTGAGCAATTTGGGATTGTAATTCTGGTTTTCGGGCTAATAGTTGCGCTTGTCGCTTAGTAGCATCTTTAATCTGCTGGAGTTTAATTTCTGCCCATCGCCACCGCTCAACTTCGCTGCGGGCGAGGGAGTGGTCTTGTTCATTATAATTAACTTGTTGCAGATATTGGTCTAGCTGCCGGAGTTCGGCTTGTTTATCGGGAGCGTAATCACCAGCTTGGAGCGATCGCTCTAAATGCTGTTTTTCAGCAGCAATTTGTTGTAACTGTTGTTGCACATCAGTTGTAGCTTCTAACTGTGCTGCCAACTGTCCCCGTTGTTCGCGTAAACCATCGTAACCCGCCAATTGTTGGGAAATTTCCCGATATTCCTGCCTGAGTACCTGAATTTCTCTGTCAGATACAGCCATTTGTTCTCGCACTACCCAAAACTGCCCTTGGGTATCCTCTAACTCAGCCTGGGTTTTTTCCACCACCCGACTCCAGTGATGTTCATCTAAAGGACGTTCGCATAATGGACAAAGCGCTTCAGGATTTTGCAGCATTTGCAATTTTTGCTCTAATTCTCCCAGCAGTTTTTCATAGTCGCGTTGATGAGCTTGCAGGCGTTCGATAAAGTGCCGCCTTTCTTGCCCTTTTTCCTGCACTCGTTGCAGATAAACCCGCTTTTTCTCCAGTTCTTCAATCTGAATTGCCACATCCATCACCGCTTGTTGCAGTTGCGGTTGGCGGCGGTGCTGGCGTTGCAATTGGTTCTCAGTGCTTTGTAGTTGTTCAAGTCGCGCTACTAAACCAGCATGAGTGCGATCGAGTTGGCTTTGTAAAGTTGCTCGTTGTTGCAACAAGGGAGTAACTTGCATTTGCAGTTGATCTAAACGCGCAACATGGTGACGAGCTGCGGTTAGCTGTGACAAAGCAGCTTCTACTTCACCTGATTTAGTCAGAGTTTGCTGAATGTCTCGCTCTTGTTGCTGTAAAGCTTCGATTTGAGCTTGGGCTTGTTGCAGTTGCCGTTCGATTTCGTGAATTTGTTTGGTAAGCTGTTGTTGCTTTTGTTGGCGAGTCTGCCCAGCGCGGGTGTATTCTTCAAATTTGGCAGCAAAGGCTTCTTCTTGAGATTGGAGACTTTGATATTGGGCGTATCCAGCTTTAATTTCAGCTTCTTGGTGTAATATTTTTTCTAAATCTGATAGCTGAGAGCCAATAGCTGATTGTTCTTGTTGGAGGCGATCGCAGTCTTGGCTAAGATTTTGGTATTGCTGCTTTACAAAGCTGAGTTGTTGTTCCCAATTTTGGCGCTGGTGCTGGACAACTTGCAAACTTTGTAATTGAATATTATCAAAAGCTTGTACCTGTTGCAGTTGGTTGAGTTCAGCTTCTAACTCGACTCTTTGCGCTTCGGTTGTCTCGCGTTGTTGCAGCTGAATTTTTATCGACTCCAAAGAACGCTCTAACTCTACTGCCCTTGCTTTGAACTGACGAGAAGATTCCTTTGCCCGTTCTTCCAAATCATCATACTGATTGAGTTTCAACAACTCCGCTAAAATTTCTTTGCGTTCTGTGGGGCGCTTGAGCATGAACTCATCTGCACGGCCTTGACGTAAGTAAGCAGAATTAATAAATGTATCGTAATCGAGCTTGATGTGTTCTAGAATCAAATCTTGGGTTGCTCTTACCCCTTTGCCAGTGAGTGAGCGAAACCCAGATGGTATTTCTATTTGAAATTCAAGAACGCTAGTACCTCCCCGAATTCGGGTACGAATCACCCGATATTTTTGCTGGTTGCTTTGGAAAGTAAAATCAACTCGAACTTCTTTCGCCCCAGAATAGATAACATCATCTTCAGCAGTGGCGCGGCTTTCACCCCAAATTGCCCAAGTGATTGCTTCCAAAAGTGAAGATTTCCCCGCACCATTGGAACCCGAAATACAAGCCGTATGCAAACCGCCAAAATCTAAAGTTGCATCACGGTAACTAAGAAAATTTTTGAGGATAAGTTGTACTGGGATCATTCACGCTATAGCGCCACATCTACTTTTAATAAATAACAGTACAGATGCACTGTTTGTTAGTTTAGCTATCTAGATATCAGGTTTCTAGTCTTGAAGACATCAATTTTACAAAATTTAACAATAAAATGAGCAAATTTCTTTTGTTGCATGAATAACTTTTGCTGTCTTTGGAGAAAAATAAAACTTCTGTGGAGGTTTCTTGTAATTTCTGCCTGTTATCTTAGAGAAAAACATTCATAGAAGAGTGGCAATACTGCGTAGGTTTTGCCTAAAGAATCACTCTGATGTAGGTTGGGGAGCCAGTGCGTTGGGCGGCTCTGCCGACTTGAAGCAACTGGCGTTTGAGGAACGAAACCCAACAAACCATACAAAATGTTGGGTAACGCATTGCCTCAACCCAACCTACAATATCAGGCGATGGCGTAGCCCAGAGCAGGCATCGCACTTTTGATCTCAATGTCTGAGCCGTCCCCCCTTCAAAAGGGGGGATTACAGGGGGGGTTAAAACGATCTCAAATTCTCACGAATGATTTAGGACTGCTATATAAGCAACAGATACCGGGAGCATCCCACTTTTTTACATGTCATTGCGAGGAACGAAGCAATCGCAAAATTCTTTAGGTCAAAACGAGTCCATGAGATTGCTTCGTCGTTCCTCCTCGCAATGACAGTTATTCTCTCATTGCAAAATAAAAACTGGGATGCACCTACAGATACCTAGAAGTCGTGTTGAGGTACTTAAAAGTCGTGTTGAGGTACTTAAAAGTCGTGTTGAGGTACTTAAAAGTCGTGTTGAGGTACTTCAAAGTCGTGTTGAGGTACTTAAAAGTCGTGTTGAGGTACTTAAAAGTCGTGTTGAGGTACTTAAAAGTCGTGTTGAGGTACTTCAACATCGTGTTGAGGTACTTAAAAGTCGTGTTGAGGTACTTCAACATCGTGTTGAGGTACTTCAACATCGTGTTGAGGTACTTAAAAGTCGTGTTGAGGTACTTCAAAGTCGTGTTGAGGTACTTCAAAGTCGTTTTGAGGTACTTGAAAGTCGTGTTGGAGTACTTCAAACTTTGTCGCACTGCGATCAAGTACACAGGTGCGACGCCGAATAGCCCGCCAACTCTTGGAGACGCTTTGCGAACGGCATCGCTTTCATAAATCTCCACAAACAAAGTGATTGCTTGATTTTTAAAACAGTCGCTACAAATCTTCAAAACCTACGCAGTATTGAGATGATTGGGCTAAATTTCACGTCAAGGTAAAAGAATCAAGGTGATAGGGGAAAAAACGTTAATATACTCAGTAAAAATGTATGTACATTTCTAAGATAGACATCATAAATCAATGGATATAGCTCTACTCGTTAAATTTCTCGCTCCCTGTCTGCCATTTCTGTTAAATGTGGGTAATAAAGCTGTAGAAGGGGCATCTCAAAAAGTAGGTGAAGATGTTTGGAATAAAGCCAAAGCGATTTGGGCTAAGTTACATCCCAAAGTAGAGGCTAAGGAAGCAGCGAAAGAAGCAGCAACGGATGTGGCACAAAAGCCAGAGGATGAGGATTTACAAGCAAGTTTGCGAGTGCAACTCAAGAAGATTTTAGAAGCGGATACAGCACTTGCAGAGGAAATAGCTAAGATTTGGCAAACATCGACTGACAAAGCAGGAGACAATATTCAGGTCAGTGCTAATGCTTACGACCAAAGTACGGTTAAGCAAGTTGGGAAGATTGACGCAAACCAAGTGACTTTTTAATTGAGTAGGGTGGGCAGAACACTGCCCACCCTACAAATTTTGATGTTTCGAGTTCTGAGCACCAACTTCCGAGTTCCGAACACCAACTGCCGAGTTACGAACACTGATATCTTGCAGCATTCTCGATTAGCACCATCGCCCGCCCAGAAATAAATTTCTGGGCTGATAGCTAAAGTCCACTCAAGTGGACTAAAACCCTTGTTCAGTCTTCAATAGATAGACTTTAGCTATTAGCCTCAGAATGAATTCTGAGGCGGTTGTTGGGACTGGTGCAAGATTTCAGGAACACCAACTTCCGAGTTCACAGCCACAATATCAAGCAAAAATTTTACCTACTGTAAGCAATGGCAGAGGAACCCAGCCCTAGTAACTCGAACAACATTGAAATGAATCTCACTGCCTACGGTGAGAGTAAGGTAACTCAAGTAGGACAGATAAATGCAGCAGAAGTCAAGATTATTGTTGACCGAATAGAACCAGTACTAGAGCAATTGCAACAAATCTCCAAAGTAGAATCGCCAGGGGTTCTCAAAGCAGGCAACCCTAACAAAAGTTTGGCTTACTGGCAGGGACGTAAAACAGAAATTGCCCAAATACAGCAATGGTTAACTGATAAAAATACCTTCCTAATTGGCATAGAAGGCATCGGTGGCACGGGTAAATCGATGCTAGCTGCTAAAATTTATAACGAAATTGAGGGTTTCCCTAAGCAATTTTGGGCAGATGTTAGTTATGGCGCAGGTTTTAGCGATTTAGCCCGCCAAGTCCTCAGTGAATTTGGCTTTCCGGTTCCAGAAGAAGAAGCGCAGTTAATGGAGGCGCTAGTTAAGTGTCTGCAATCTGGGCAATATTTACTCATCATTGACAACCTGGAGAGTTTATTACAGCCAGATAGACAGTGGGGAAGTCAATTCTACAGCGACTTTTTCAAAGCTTGGGTGGAATATGGCGGTAATAGTAAGGTAATAGTCACCACCAGGGAAAGACCAGAATTAAAAGGCTTTGAGTGGCTACCCCTGAAAGGTTTGCAAGTAGATGAAGGGGTAGCACTGTTAACTGCATTAGGCATTCGCGGGGATTTAGGGGATTTTGTCGAATTAGTAGATGGGCATCCCCTGCTGTTGAGATTGGTAGCAGATTTATTAAAAGAAGAATATCCCCAAGACGCGGATTTAAGACGATTGGCAGATTTAGGCTTAGGGAATTTGCGGCAGTTGTTGACAGATCCCCAAGTGGTAGGTGTGCATCGCCGGGAAAATGTGGGGATGGTGTTGGTGTTGGATGCCAGTTTTGAGCGATTGAGTGAATTGCAAAAGGCTTTATTGCTCAATATCAGTGTTTATCGTGGTGCTGTTGATAGTGCAGCAGCCGTGGCGGTGTTGCCGGGAAGTTCAAAAACAGAGATTGAGGGAGAATTGAGGAATCTGGTTAAGCGTTCTTTATTGTCAGAAAAACTCAATGGTAAGCGGCAGTTTGAGTTTCAGCCTGTGGTGTTGGAGTATGCGCGGCATAAGGCTGGTAATCAGACAGAGGCGCATCAACGAGCCATCAATTACTATCTTTTGAATCTTAAACAACAACCTTGGCAGACTAAAGAAGATATCAAGGAATATTTAGAAGTTTTTCATCATTGGTATCAACTAGAAAAGTATGATTTAGCATTTAATAGCATTCTGTTCTGCAATGAATTTTTGACCTTGCGGGGCTATTACACAGATCAAGTTGACTTATACCGGCAATTAATAGAAGCCTGGGAAAAAACTGGCGAGACAGAAAACTCGAATTATCCGGCTGCTCTCAATAACTTGGGTAATGTTTACAATTATCAGGGGCACTATGAACGGGCTATAGAGTTCTTACAGCAGTCTTTAGAAATAGCTAAAGAAATAGGCGATCGCAATATTGAAAGCTCATCCTTAATGAATTTGGGTAATGCTTACTCATCTCTGGGGCAGTACCAACAGGCGATAAATTTCTACGAGCAGTCTTTAGAAATACTTAGGGAAATAGGCGTTCGCAATCCTGAAGGCTCATTTTTAATGAATTTGGGTATTGCTTATTTATATCAGGGGCAATACGAACGGGCGATAGATTTCTACCAGCAGTCTTTGGATATAGCTAGAAAGATAGGCGATCGCAATATTGAAAGCTCATCCTTAATGAATTTAGGTAATGCTTACAATTATCGGGGGCAGTACCAACAGGCAATAGATTTCTTGCAGCAGTCTTTAGAAACAGCTAGAAAGATAGGTAATCGCAATACTGAAGGCAAATCCTTAGCTAATTTGGGTGTTACTTACTTATCTCAGGGGCACTACCAACAGGCGATAGATTTCTTGCAGCAGTCTTTAGAAACAGCTAGAGAGATAGGCGATCGCAATTCTGAAGGCTTATCGTTAATGAATTTGGGTATTGCTTACAATTATCAGGGGCAGTATGAACAGGCGATAGATTTCTTGCAACAGTCTTTAGATATAGCTAGGGAAATTGGCGATCGCAATTTTGAAGGCAAATCCTTAATTAATTTGGGTCTTGCTTACAATTATCAGGGGCAGTACCAACAGGCGATAGAGTTCTTGCAGCAGTCTTTGGATATCGCTAGGGAAATAGGCGATCGCAATTCTGAAGGCGCATCCTTAGCTAATTTGGGTCTTGCTTATAATTATCAGGGGCAGTATGAAAGGGCAATAAATTTCTTGCAGCAATCTTTAGAAATAGCTAGGAAAATAGGCGATCGCAATTCTGAAGGTAATTCTTTGGGCAATTTGGGCAATGTTTACTACTCGCTGGGGCAGTACCAACAGGCGATTGAGTTCTACCAGCAGTCTTTGGAAATAGCTAGGGAAATAGGCGATCGCAATGGAGAAGCGATCGCATGGTTTAATTTAGGTGAGGCATTAGAAAACCTCAATCGAGAATCAGACGCGCTGGGTGCTTATCGCAATGCCCGTGAACTTTGTCAGGCGATGGGACTTGATGCTAAAGTGCAACTTTGCAACAATGCAATTGAGCGTCTTTCTCAACCAAAAACGCCTGTAGTCTCTCGTCGTGGGTTTTGGGTGTGGTTGCGTCGGTTGTGGCGTTGGATACGCAGTTGGTTTCGGCGGTGAAAGAGAGATACGCCATAATTACTCATAGCGTTACAATATTATTACTTAACTTATCACTAAAATAACTTAATTATGAAAAAAATAGAAATTGAACTAGATCAAGAAACATTTGCAAAAATAGAAAAATTAACACAAACTTATCATTGCGAAATTTCTGACATAATCAAAGCAATGATTGAGCAACTAACACAACCAGAAGTTATTAATGATTCCTTTATCGGTAAATGGTCTAATGAGGCAGAATTAGTTGATACAATGGTTGCAGATATTTTAAAACACAGGAATTTATAAAAACTAAATTAGCTGTGAGAAAATCTTTAATTGATACAGACATTGTATCAGAGATTCGCAAATTAAAAAATCCTAAAATAAATGCTAAAGCTATTGCTTATAAAGCTATATGGCAACAGTACACAATTTCTGTAATTACTGTTTCTGAAATTATCAAGGGATGGAGGAAAATAAATCGCAATGACCGCATTCAAGAATTTTTGGCAGATTTATCTCAATTATAAGTTTTGCATTTAGACCAAAGCTGTGCAGAAATTTCAGGACTTATTCAGGCAGATTTAGAAAAAGCAGGACAATCAATTGGATTAGCAGATGTCTTAATAGCTTCTATAGCGATCGAAAATAATTTAGTTTTAGTAACGGGTAATACTAAACATTATCAAAATATCCAAGCATTAAGATATCCTTTAGTAATCGATAATTGGCGAGAATGAAAATTTTTGTTTAATGTTCATAATGAACGAGATTCAAGACTTACACAAACAAGCAATGGATTTTGCAGAAATGGCACAGGTATCAAGATAATAATTGATACTAATCTTTGGATTAGCTTTTTGATTAGCAAGGAATTGAAAGAATTAAAAAAATATTTATAAAACCACGCGATCGCTCTTGTCGATTCCCATCTAATGATACACTCATCACCTGACTCAACAGCGATCGCAATTCTGAAGCGATCGCATGGTTTAATTTAGGTGAGGCATTAGAAAACCTCAATCGTGAATTAGACGCGCTGGGTGCTTATCGCAATGCCCGTGAACTATGTCAAGCAATGGGACTTGATGCTAAAGTGCAAGATTGCAACAATGCAATTGAGCGGATTTCTCAACCAAAAACGCCTGTAGTTTCCCGTCGTGGGTTTTGGGTGTGGTTGCGTCGGTTGTGGCGTTGGGTACGCAGTTGGTTTCGGCGGTAAAATAAGGTGTAGGAATAGTGATGAACATAAATATTAAGACAGGATAATATTTGAAACTATGTTACAAAATACCTATCAACTCCCCTTGACATTTGAGCAAATTCTTACCCTAGTTAAACAACTTTCTGATTCAGAAAAGTTGTTACTTAGCAAAGAGCTAGAAAAAGAAACCTTGAATAAAAAGTTAACGCAATTACTAGAAATATTTAAAACTGATGAATTATCTCTAGAGGAAATTACAGAGGAAGTAGAATTAGTCCGTTCTCAAATTTATGCCAGAAAACAAAACAATCAAGATAATCATTGATACTAATCTTTGGATTAGCTTTCTGATTGGGAAGGAATTAAAACAACTACAAAACCTTTTACTTGAAGAAACAATTCAAGTGGTAGTTTCTGAAGAGATATTAGAAGAAATTATCTTGGTTACTCAACGTCCTAAGTTACAAAAATATTTTCCGCCTAACAAAGTCAATGAATTATAGCAGGGGACTGGGGACTGGGGACTGGGGACTGGGTGAAAAGTCTTTTTGTGTCTAGGTTTTATTATCTGTTGATGTCCTAACAACCTTGGCTGTTGCTATAATTCAAATTTTGCGAACTATTGGTTTATTTATAAATATAATGTCCGAAGTTAATCTTTGTCGGGATGCAAAAGATAATTATCTTTTAGCACTAGCAAAAGATAGCGATGCTAATTTTTTACTTACAGGTGATCAAGATTTATTAGAGATTACAAAATTTGAAACTACTGAAATTATTACCTATAAAGAATTCTTACTTAAATTATAAATTTATTGAATGATAGTAGATTCAAAAAATAGCTGGGGAAAACTTGGATAAATAAACAACAATTATGACTCAAACAACAACTACTGAATATAAACATATTTTAGTCGATGAAGGCAATGTTCCTTTCATTAAAGGAACATCGATGAAAGTTGTAGAATTAATTACTTCCATTCATGCTTATGGTTGGAGTCCAGAAGAATTACATTTTCAATATCCACATTTGAGCATGAGCCAGATTTATTCGGCTTTAGCTTATTATTGGGAACATAAAGAACAAATTGATGCTGATATGCAGCAACGTTTTGAGTATGCGGAAAGATTACGTTTAGAAACAGGAGAATCTCAATTAGCAAAAAGACTTCGTGCAGAAGGATTAATTAAATGAGTGTTGCATATCACGAATGAGGCTCTCCCAACAACACAATTGAACACTTCAATTCTCGAAGTAACTGCGTTGTCACTTCGCTGACGGCTAATCCACCTGCTGTGCGATAACGAACGGAACGTAACACCGCTAAATCAAATGCCTGAGATTCCCGAATTATGGTTCTAGCAACATCATCACCCCTAATTGTTTGGATATTCGTATTCACCTGTAATTGGCCTTTAGAAGTAATATCAGACAATTGAGATACAAAGTTTTCTACTCGAGTCGGCGGTGTTTTGCGAGCGGATACGTGTAACAACACTACTTCTGCCTGATTAACATCAGCCAAAATCTGGGCGAATCTTAAAGCACCGATAGTTTGGCGCGTTAAGTCTCCAACTGGTACAAGAATTCTTTGAATTGTCTTAGGACTACTTAAGAGGCGTGTTACTGCTACTGGACAGTGAGAAGACCAGAAAACGCTATCAATTACATTACCAAATAAGCGGGCACGCAAACCTGTTGTCTGCGACCAACCCATCACTACTAAACTAGCGTTTTGTTCTCGACTGGTGCGGCTAATCCCCAAAGCTGCATCATCATCAATCCGAATTGCTGGTGATACTTCTACCTCAAATTCTTGACTGATTTCTTTAGCTAAATTCAATCTTTCCCGGCTTTGGTCGAGTGCTGTTACTAATTGCGGATCATCCATCTGGATATGTGCTTTAGTAATAGCTAATGGCACAATCCTTCCAGATTCATGACTAGCCAGCAGCGCTGCCATTTCTATTAAATAGCGCTGGGTTTGAGGGTTGTATATTGGCACTATTACAGTAAATTGATCTTGGTTTTTCTCTACTTGCTGATCTTCATCACCTTGCCACCAAGTTGTCAAACTATCTGTTGCAAAATCTGACTGAGAAAGCTGTAGTGAAGGAGCAAATCGTGCTGTTATTATGGGGCCCAGAATTGCAGTTACCAGCATGAGGACAATCACACTGTTTAAGACAGCTTCACTGATTAAGCGCTCACCAGCAGGATTTACCGTTTGATAAGCAACCAAGGTTGCTGCTAGTGTGGCTGCTACCTGTGGTAGTGACAATGACCACATGGTTAGCAATTCCGCCGTGTTATAGCGATACAATAATTTAGCTAAGAATGCCGCTATAAATTTGCTGCCAATCAAAGCCACTACAATTACCACAGTCAGCCAAACTGAACTGAGGGTTTTGATAAATGCAGGAATATTAATTAATAATCCCATGTCTACAAAGAAACAAGGGATAAATAAAACACTACCAATAAACTCGATTTTTTCTTTGACTGGGCTACGTCCCAGAACGTCGTTGACAGCTAAACCTGCTAAAAAAGCACCAACAATTTTTTCAACTCCAATTACCTGCGCTCCGACAGATGCCAAAAATAATGCTAGTAAAATAAACAAAAACTGGTTACTTTGTTCATCCCCAGAGCGGCGAAAAAACTCTTTTCCTGCCCAGTCAAAGCCAAACAGGACAACAGCAGTGTAAATTGCTAATCCACCCAATAAGATCGCTAAACTCATGGCGGAGAATTCTCCTCCGTGAATTCCAACACAAATCGCTAATACTAGCAAAGCACCTGTGTCAGTAAAAATTGTGGCACCAATGGTGACGGTTACAGCTTCATTCGTTACCACTCCCAGACGGCTCACAATTGGATATGCCAAGAGCGTATGAGAGGCCAGTAAAGAACCAATGAGGACGGAGGCATTCCAACCAAAATTGAATAAACGTCCTGTAGCAATGCCAGCAATCATTGGAACTAAAAATGTTAAAGTGCCAAACCCGATTGAGCGATTTCTAGTTTTACGAAACTGCTCTAAGTCAATTTCTAAACCTGCCACAAACATCAAATAAAGTTTGCCGATCTCCGAGAGCAGATTGATAGTTTCAGACTCAGGGTTTAACAACTTTAGTCCATTTTGTCCTAGTAATATACCTGCAACCAACAACCCCACTAATCCAGGTAGCCGTAGTCGCTCAAATATAGGAGGTACAGTAAAGATTACTGTTAGGAGAATTGTAAATGCAACAATAGGACTGTCTGTTAGCGAGTTCAGTGCCATGTTCAATAATTAAACCTAAATAGGAAATTTACAATTTGCATAAGAAATTTTACTTAAAATTTTTGCTTGCTTCAGTCTGATTGGTTACAAACAATTAAATCTTTAACAGTATAAATGTTGCGATGCCTACGGCGAGCGAAGCTATCGCAATTACGATACTACCTTAAGAAGGGGTTATCTACATCTACAGGTTGAAATAAGAATGGAATTTATAGTAATGAAAAGAATGGATGAATAAATAGTAGAAAATGGCTCATACCGCTTATCATTTGAATGATTAGAGGTGCAAAGATGTGCTAACTTACTTCTGTGCGCCATATCTATAAAAATCTGGAAGACCGTTCTTATGGGTTCCTATCAATGATAATTTTAAGCATTGGGAACCCCTAAAAATCAAAGTTTATGAACGCAGCCGACGATAAAACGATTGTTCGCGAGTATTTCAATTCCACAGGGTTTGACCGTTGGAAGCGAATCTACGGCGATGGCGAAGTCAACAAAGTTCAACTAGACATCCGCAATGGACACCAGCAAACTGTGGATACAGTTATCGGCTGGCTGAAGGCTGATAACAATTTACCAGAGCTATCAATCTGCGATGCTGGGTGTGGTGTCGGTAGTCTCAGCATCCCCCTAGCGGTAGATGGTGCCAAAGTTTATGCCACCGATATTTCTGAAAAAATGGTGGAAGAAGGCAAGGATAGAGCCAAGCAAACCTTGCCAAATGTCGAAAATCCCACTTTTGCCGTGCAGGATTTGGAATCGTTGAGTGGTAGTTACGATACCGTTATTTGCTTGGATGTTCTTATCCACTACCCCCAAGAAAAAGCGGATGAGATGATTTCTCACCTCTGTTCTTTGGCACAGTCGCGGATAATTCTCAGTTTTGCGCCGAAGACCTGCGCCCTAAGTATACTCAAGAAAATTGGCAGTTTCTTTCCCGGGCCAAGTAAAGCGACTCGTGCATATTTGCATCGTGAGGCTGATGTGGTGAAAATCTTGGAAAGTAATGGCTTTTCATTGCAACGAAAAGCGATGACGAAGACTCGTTTCTATTTTTCCCGCCTACTTGAAGCTACACGTAAGTAAAGTTAAAATCGCAGCAAGATAAATATTATACCTCTGCTGCGATTTGAAAATCTGAAGGCTTAACACTGGTAAGTATTCTAGTACAGCGATCGCTCTGATTGGAAGCATGAACAATTATGATAAGTAAGTAGACGCAATTAAATATAAGATGTCATTGCGAGCGGAACGAAGTGAAGCGTGGCAATCTCAGTCTTTGCGATTGCTTCACTTCGTACCCTACGGGAACGCCAAAGGCGAACGCAATGACGAACTATCTTATATTTATTTAGATCCACCTACTTAGCGATCGCACAGCCATATTTAAGTAATACAGGTAAAATTTATACTATATTTTTGACATTTAACTCCTGTCCGTGGGTTTAAGTCCCTCGGTTCAATAAAAATTTTGTTTTGTGTTGGGGTTAAATCCCATTACAAAACAAAATTTACGAATTACGTTAGCGACGCGCAAAGCGATAGCGCAGCGTTAGCGAGTCATCGAGCGTCGGAACGAGCGTCATTACGAATTACGAATTATATCATGTCCGCTTGATTGCTTATTAAACCCGAAGAACCCCACCCCGCCAAAGCTACCCTTTGTCTCCCCTCCCCGCAAGCTCTTAGGGGTTGGGGGTGGGGTGTAATGACTGTGGTTAGCATAACTAATTATGCGGACATGATATTATTTAATACGATCGCTTTCCTTCGTGACAAATAAACAGTGGGAGAACCGTAAGCGCCTAGATGGTATCGAGAAAGGACTGAAGAAGATAGAAGAAGCGCTGACAAAACTATCGTCAGGAGTAGATTGATATATTGGAACCTTTGCGAAAGTCAGGTTAAAATCGCTAGCAAAGTTCAAATTTGAAGTGGAACTATGAAAACTGCTGAAAAATTGGCCGCAGCTTGGCTACTGACAATGGGATTCATGTTTGTAACTCTATCAGCGGCAGAGGTATTTAATAAAACGACTATGGAAAAATCAATCACGCTATCCTTAGCTTGGGATGGTTCGATTGAGTTCTCAACAACAAATACCCCTGTAATTGATAATACTGCGGTAGAACGTCTAATTTTTGGTATTCCTACCCTAACACTGGGTACATGGTTAGCATTGGGATTATACCGTCAAAGCCGACAGGAGAAAAAAGCCCTTAATCAACAAGTTAGCGATCGCCTGCAATCGATTTTTTATAAAATGCTACAAGAAAATCATGGGCGCATAACTGTATTAGGCTTTGCCATGCAGTCACAATTACCCGCAGCCCATGCTAGGCAATATTTAGATGAAAAAGCTAAAGACTTCAATGCAAACTTTAAGGTGAACGAAGAAGGGGCTGTATCATATCATTTTGATGTCTAATTGTCATTTGTCCAAAGTCCAATTGTTATTGTTTATGTGAGGTACATCGGTAAGGGCACGGCACTGCCGTGCCCCTACACCTGGCGATATAATGTTGTACCGCATCTGAATGGGAACCGCTATAAGTTGACACCAATGAGCAATGCTGTGCCCTTACGAAAGATGTGGTTTCTAAACTTGATCTATATTTGCTATTTCTTGTCAATGCGTAAGTCCTAAATAATAGCCCTTTCAATGTGGTGAAATTTAGAACGAGAATTGGTTATTTCAACCTTCAAAAAGCCCAAAATCTGAGCGGAGGATTCAAGACGGTAGCACTGAAACAACGTATCTTCGTTGGCCACCTTGAAAGGGCTAGTCCTAAATAAGTTATGCTGCAAAAGTCTCAGGGATTATGATAAGCACAAAGATAGTATATGTATGTTTATTCCTCTTTTTGATAATTGCTTTGTTTAGCCTTATAGGGAAACCAGTTGAGGTAAATTCCTTCCAAGAAACTCAACAGCAGACAATCAGAGTTTTATTTATTGGCAACAGCTATACCTATGTCAATGACCTTCCTTGGTTGACACAACAGTTGGCTGAGTCGGCAAAAGAAACTAGAACGCTCGAAACTGAAATGGTTGTGGTCGGTGGAGCTACCCTTAAAAGCCACTGGAAAGGTGGTAAAGCACTCAAGCTATTGAAAGCGAAACGATGGGATTACGTAGTACTTCAAGAGCAAAGTACCTTACCGATTACCAATCCCAAGGAAATGTACAAGTACGCCAGTCTGTTTGATGCCGAAATCAAGCGAGTAAATTCCCAAACAGTATTCTACTTGACTTGGGCAAAGCAAAATCAACCAGAAACGCAACAGATATTGACCGATTCATACATGACAATTGCTAGAGAATTGAAAGCCAAAGTTGCACCTGTTGGAATAGCTTGGCAAAAAGTTCAGGAAGCTAATCCGAAATTGAACCTTTATAGTCCGGATCAAAGCCACCCTAGTCCTATAGGCTCATACGTAGCAGCATGTGTATTTTATACAATATTTTACCAGCATAGTGCGGTAGGATTAAGTCGTCGTATATACAGTAGCCAGTTTAGTACCCCACAAGAGGGCAACAGACTTGAATTGGAAAGTTTAAGTGAAACAGATGCTGAAATAATTGAAAATTTGGTTGAGTACATCGTCAGAAAGATTTGATGAAGCTGGTGTAATCTGGCGTGATTACCACGTTAGTTTTTTTGGGTATGTGGGTAGTATAAATTACCGAAAAAACTAATTTGGCAGATGGCAATGTTCAAAACTAAATTATCACAATCCCATGCTTTGGGGGAATTTTACACCTTGAGGTTAATGCATCGCCATATTGGGGCGATCGCAGTTTTAATTTTAATTAGCTTACTGAGTTCATTGAGTGGAACACCAGTTAACCATACCATCTCTAACTGCTGGGAAGGCTTTCTCTGGGGATTGGCAGATCCAGTAATTGGCTTGGATTGTTTAGTTGGTATTGTTGCTATTGGCTTACTCTCATCTGTGTTTGTTCGTGGTGCTGCGATCGCTGGATGTTTTGTCTTAGCAACAGTTTTGGGGATTGTGATTCATTTATTTCAGCTAAATTTACCAGGCATAGAAATAGCGATGCCAACGGCGGGCGCAGCCATCGCCATTTCTACCATCGTTTTTGGTACTATGCTGATGCTGCCAAATCAACCAAACTTTATAGTACTTGCTCTGGTGGGTGTCAGTGCTGGTTTATTTCAGGGTTACGCTGATGCTGAATCTATTATTGGGGCAGGAATGATGCCATTAATTGCCTATATACTAGGCATGACCTTAACTCTGTTTGCGGTTGCCATGAGTGCTAGGGAAATTGGTAGTGCGATGGGTATGGGAGAAATAGACCAAATTTTACCCTGGAAAATTAGCATTGCTGGCTTCGCTTTTTGTGCGATCGGCATCGTGTTTTTGAGGAATTCGATAATCTAAATAAAATATTTCAATTCAGTGGAATACATTCATTTGTGGGGGCGTACACTTAGCTGTACGCCCCCACTACGTCTTCAGACTGAAAATTGTCCAGCAAGCAAGTAGCACAGGGTTTTAGTGATTGACACTCTCCTGGCCTTTAGGCGAGGAGATTCTTAAGACTTTGCAATCTTAATATCCTGTTTGCACAGGTTCCCAAACTCACCACGTTTGCTCTTAGAGTGTGGTGATACCTTTTGGGCGTTTAGCTGTTTAACAGCAAGTTTCGCAGAGTCCCCGCGTACTATTTCCAAACCTCTATCCCTAATTGTTTTTGCAGCACCAATATCAGCGTGTTCGTGATATCCACATTCTGCACAAATGAACTTTTCACCATCACGATTAGACTTATCAATATGCCCACAATTTCTACATTTAAGGCTAGAGTGCAAAGTGTTGATCTTAATTACAACTTTTCCTTGCTTTACAGCGAGATACTCAATCTTCAAAATCAACTCAGCCCAGCTTGCATCAGAGATAGCCCGATTTAAACCCTTCTTTCTTGATTGTCCATTTTTTAAAAATCTTCCAGTTGTTTCATCAGTTTTTACCTGACAACGCTTCAGCATCCCAGTAATATTTAAATCTTCTAAAGCAATAGCATCAACATTCCTAGACACTATCTTATTAGCTACACGCCACTGGTATGCTGTTCTTTTATCTACAATCTTCTTATGAAAAAGTCCTAACTTGTTGGCTGCTTTTTTACGATTTTTACTACCTTTTACTTTTCTGCTAACTCGCCTCTGCCTGATTTTCAGAGTGCGTTTCGCTTTTTTGTTAGTTGAGAATTTAGGATTATCAATTTGATACCTATCCGACAAGTGAACAAGTTTGGTTATTCCTAAGTCACAACCAAGGACAGACTCAACCTCATTCAATGGTTTTGGTATGTAATCTGGAATGCTTTTATCTTCGATTCTGATTGAGACATACCAACCATCCTGACGTTTACGAAGCGTAGCAGCTTTGATGGTAAATCCATTCGGTATTGAGCGGGAGTTAAAAAAACGCATCCATCCTAACTTAGGAAGATAGATTTTACTCCCCTGAACTTTGACACCCATCTGGTAAGTAAAGGACGTAAAATTACTTCGGTTTTTAAACTTGGGAAACCCTCTACCCTCAAAGAAGTTTTTGTAGGCAGCATCAAGACGTTTTACGTTTTGTTGTAGCACTGTAGAGTCAATTTGACTAAACCAAGGTGCACGTTTCTTTAACTCTGGTAATGCCGTTATTTGTATATCTCCGGCGCTACGCCGTGGGTTTTTAAGTTTGCCATCCTTGTCGGTTTTAGCATCCTTCCAAGGTTCTCCGCTTGCCCCATTTCTGCTAACAAAACAAGTCAGTGGACAGGCTTCTGCCCTGGTTCTGATATCGCAAAAATCCCCTTGAATGAATTGCTGATTATATTGGGTTATTCTATCAGCTAAACTCCAGTTGTAAGTAGAGCGGAGCATATCTACCCATCCACTCATTAAGTTCTCCTGAGTGACGTTAGGACGGAGCTTAAAATAAAAATTTGTTAGCAAATACTATCACCTCCTTTTGTTGATTGATTTATTTGAATATACACTATATACATACAAAACACAATCAGTAATTACAGAAGTATGGGAAGTTTTTCTCCAGATGAATATAGACATGAAGGAAACGCTATATCACTACTCAACTACCACTTTGTTTTTATCCCCAAGCGCAGGAAGAAAGTGTTAGTAGATGCAATAGCAGAAAGACTACAGGAAATTATCTGTGAGGTTTGCTTTTGAGTTTAGGTGGAAAATTGTTGCAATGGAAATCATGCCTGACCATGTTCACTTATTTTTGAATGTGAAACCAACAGACAACCCGTCCCAAATCATGAACAGAATTAAAGGACGGGCTTCTCATCATTTAAAGATTAGAGTTTCCAGAATTGCTTAAACTTCCGACTCTGTGGACACCCAGCTATTTTGTTTCCACTGCCGGGAATATTTCTACTAAAAATGTAATAGAGTATATAGCGCACCAAAAAGATTAAATCAGAACACCCTTCAGGGTGTTATTAGCTTTCATCAAGAGCCTGAAGTACGAAATACGCAACTGCGTTGCTGTTTCTCAGGGGTTTTCAGCATTTCCCTTATAAGCTGATGCACCTCTGCGCTAATCTAGAGGCTATATCTCAAAAAAAGCTTATGACATCTGAAGAAATTGCGGCTACGCTAACAGAATTATTTGGCACATCGGCTGTTGGTACGAGCGCTCCTGGATCGTGGCAAGTAGACACTTCAGCTTTTCGGCTGTTGGTGCTGCTTTCCGAAGATAATACTTGGTTGCGAGTTTTACTACCTATTGTGCCTATCCAAGAAGCCCAACCATTTTTAGGACAGTTCCTAGAAGCCAACTTTGATGACACTCAGGAAGTACGTTACGCTTTATCTGAAGGGGTAATTTGGGGAGTATTTCAACATAACAGTAGCACTTTAGTGGGTGCAGATTTGTCCAATGCAATCAACCGACTTGTATCTCTCCATCAGGCTGGATTAGATAATGTCTTTAATCGACTAATTGAAAGCCGTATCCGGCAAATTATTCAGGCAGCAAAACAGCAAGGGCAATCTCTACAAGCTACTATGCAAAGCTTGGAACGCTTTTACGCAGAAGGAGTGATGGGCGATATAAATCAAAGCTCAGAGGCGCGAGAAGAAGTTCTAGCTGCTTGGCGGCGTCAGTTAGAACGTTTATGGAATGAGGGTTGATTTCAATTTTTAATAAGGATTTATATCCGCGCCACGTTTCCATATAACCAATTTACAGATATATCTATTTATCATGGATATCATTGAAATCCTCAAAGAAGACTACCAAAGATTCCCAGTAAATCAAACTTACAGCATTTACGCTCCAGACGTTTATTTTCAAGATCCACTAAATAAATTTCGTGGCGTTAAACGTTACAAACAGATGATTAATTTCATCGAGACTGTGTTTTTAAATCCCAAAATGGACTTACATAACATTCAACGTTTAGGAGACACAATAAAAACTGAGTGGACACTCAGTTGGAATACTCCTCTCCCCTGGAAGCCACGAATCTCTATTCCTGGTTGGAGTGAATTAGGTATTAACTCTGATGGTTTGATTGTCTCCCATGTCGATTATTGGAATTGTTCACGCTTAGATGTGGTGAAGCAGCATTTATTTGCTGCAAAAATGTAAACAATTAAGGCTTGCTCTAATTCGCTCCTTACAGCCTTTTTCATCTATTTGAATCACAATTTTCTGTAGGGTAGCACAGCTAACTGTGCTACCCTATACTATGGCTTAATTACCTAAAAATTGTTGTAAAAAGGAGGGTTAGGCAAAATCAAGTCTTAACCCAAGCGTAGTTTTCTTAAGTAGAAATACTCTCTCTAACGCTAGCTTTTTTCCATCTTGAAAGTGTACCTCGCACATGGACTGCTAATGACAAGCCCGGAGTTTCAGAGTCTCCGGCTTTGCGCTATGCGTCTACGCACTTCCATCAGAAGCCATTATGATGAATATCGCAACATTCATCATCAACATCACGATATTCATCATCAACGTCACGATATTCATCATCAACATCGTGATATTCATCATCAACATCGTGATATTCATCATCAACATCGTGATATTCATCATCAACATCGTGATATTCATAATCAACATCGCAACATTCATCACTAACATTAAAGCAATCGTCCAAAAAAGTAGGTGCAATATCGTAATTAAGAGAAATTACTTATATTTAAGTATTAGTTTTATAACAAATAAAATTATTCACGAATTTTACTGAAGCAGAAAACAGCTTTACTAAGTCAAACTAGCTCTATAACCCTCTCTAACGAATATATATATGCCCCGTCCAAAACGTACATCCCGGATTCTAGAAAAAGCTGAATTGAGATCCGCTGGACTGAAAGCAATAGATTCAAACATGGATTTTGGCGATAATTGCGATTTGCAAAATCTGACTAAATCAATTGAGCAGTTACGCACTATGCTTGATGCTTATAACCTCGCTCTAGCTATGATTGACTCTTCAAAAACTAAAATTGATGAGATGGAAAAAACCTTGAGCAATCTTACAGATAAGATGGTCAGAGGCGTTGCTTTTAAGTATGGCAAAAACAGCAGCGAATATGAGATGGCGGGTGGTATTCGTGATAGCGAACGTGTCCGCAAAAGCAGGTTAAGCCGCCTGAAAGCTGGTGCAGGAGAAGTATCAGATGAGAATGCTAAAACCGCCTAGTACACCACGGCGCAAGGCAGAAAGCAGAGGCGAAGTAAGCTTTTAGCAAGGGACATGGAGAATGAACAAACGCTACTTGTTTATTAAAAGTATTTGTTGTTGACTACTGCGCTCGCAATTTATTCTATTCGCTGATGCTCTTTAATAAGCAAGGTTTGTATACAGTTAATATCATGCAATACCATGCATATTATCTTATGCATTTTGTAGTATAGTCTCATTTTTGGTGATGTCGAAAATGTTGCAATCTGCGAGTTTCAACAATTTTGCTTGTCTAATTTCTAATTAGACCTTATAGTAATACGGTGTTTTTCCTGACAATTTCTCGGCAGATTTTTACCATGATTTATTCTCACAAATTGCAGAAGTATTTGGCAGCTTTCTCTTTATCTGTAGTATTAGTAGCTGATTTAGTAATCACACAAAAAGCTCCTCCAGCTTTTGCCCAGACGGTAAATTCATCTATCGGTAATGGTGTAACATTCAGTTGCAATGATAGTGAAGCGACTATCATTGCTAAAAATGGCCCCAGAGTAGTTTATGGAAGTACAGCCATTTACATTGGTTATCAGCAAGTCTCATCTAATAACAAAAACCCTGTGACAATCCGTTTCAATAGTGGTATCAAATCATGGTGTAGAACTGATTACGAAACAACGAATGACGACGGTACAGGTTACGGATTATATTGGGATGGGGGCAATGTTTTATATGGCGTTTACTCCTCCACTGGTAGTCAGACTGGTAATGATTTTCGCCGCTTTGCAACTGGGCGTTGGTTGTCTAGCTATGGTAGCGGAGGCGGGCCAAAAGTCGCAGTTATAGCCCGGATTAATCCAGCCAATGGCGAGGTTGACTATGCCACATTTTTAACTGCCAAAAAGGCGGATAATGGACAAACGAACTCTTTAGTTGTCCAAAATCTATCATGGAATGGGACAAATTTGACTGTGCAGGCAAAGTCATGGTGGACTCCTCGTGGCGCTAATACAAATTCCATGACTTGCACTGGTTCATCACCTTATCAATACACAGCAGTATTTACTGGCGATTTAACAAAGGTAAACTCGGCTTCAGCTCCTACCTGTAGTTAAAGGGTAATGATTCAGCTATCAAACCGCAACGCGAAAGTCATTAGTCCAAGAGAACCTACCCCGTCAGAGAACATGGTTTGAATTATAACGGTTCTCGACAAGCGTGAAGTACAATTTTGACCTCACTTCCATTCCTCTCTCCTAAAAGGAGAGAGGCTTTGAATTTTTCCCCCTTCCCGCTTCGGGAAGGGGGCTAGGGGGTTAGGTCTATTTGCATACCCGTACCTCACCGGATTGAAACCGCCCACTTTCTTTTGCCAATGACTAATGACTAATGACTAATTTTTCCCATTCGGACGTTGAATAATTGTCTCCACCACCCGCCGCTTGGCTTTTGGATCAATACCAACCAAACGCACATACTCACCGCTATATTCTGTCAGAGTTGATTCCAAATTTGAGATTGCATCAGACTCTGCATCGATGTGGCTATGAACACAAGTTTGCCAAGCACCTGTACGGAAGCGGCGTTCATCTACGTGTTCAATGCTAATTTTGTAACCTTGAGACAATAATTGCCTAATTTGAGCTTGTGTATCTAGGGTCAAATGGGTACTCGATGCTTCCTGTTTTTGGAATCCATTAGTTTTTGCTTCTTGAGTTGCACCATTGCTTGATGGCTGATTAATTGGTGTTACAGCAGGAGGTGGTGCAGATTGAGAATTTCTACCTCGATTGAGTCGATTGTAATCATCAACCAAGTGGGAATTTTCCACCCGTTTTTGTTCACCAACGAGGAAGTTACCAGACTCGATTAAGTGAGACAGCCTGAAATCTGGCTTTTTAAATTCTGGTGGCCCTTCAACGCTATTAACCACATTCAAGGATACCTGCTCAAAACCTACTTGATGGATGTAGTTGCGGATTTGTTCGTCATAAATGCGCGATCGCAAAGCGCTAAAAAAGTCAATGGACTGATTGACAAAAGTATCAACTAGCTGTTCAACTTCCTTCTGTGACAGCCCATCCGATTCAAAAATCCCCTTGACAATTCCTACCTTGTCGTCTCGGTTTGGTTCCCAGTAAAATTTTTCCATCCGTCCATCCCGAATTAACGGTGCATAGAGGGTGGAAAAATCATTACCTGTGACAATAATCGGTACACGATGTAAAGGTGTGGAATCATAGCTTCCAGGCAACTGCACATCTGTGGGATTATCAGCAATATTCATCAGTGTGGCATTCACCAACTGCGTATTTACAGTATATTGAGTGCCTTCATCAAAGCGTCCAGCACCTGCATCTAAATCGTTAATCATCAGTACACACATTTTGCCGCGTACCTTGATCAGTTCTGCTGTTTCCCGATAGCGTAGCCGAATCAACCGCGCCGGATCTCCTGCATCTGGACTTTCCAACTCGCCGCCAGATATGTTAGTCACTTCGATACCCATTTTCTCGAAGACTAATTGACATTGAAATGTTTTGCCTTCTCCTTTGCGTCCGTGAATACCTAAAATCACGGGGACTCGCACGCCAGGAAGTTTTAGAAAGTTTTTGGTGATGTGGACAGCCAGTTTGTCTAGAAAGCGGGGAGCGATGTAGTAACCCATAAAATTATCTTTGCCTAGCACTGCTTAAAGTAATGTTAAGTTTTTTTGGTGATAACTGTTTATTTATCTTTTGGTAGAAAAGCAACGCTACCATACACGTCTTATTGGATATGCATCAAAAATTTTATCAGCACTCAGTATAGGTATATTTTCTACGAGTGCTTGTGCAATTAAAAGTCGGTCGAATGGGTCACGGTGATGTAAATATAGTGTAGCAACAACAGTAATATGATCTATGGTGATTGGCAGTAATTCAATACCATTGCTAATTATTTGCTGTTCGATAAACTCGTTAAAAGCCAGACCAAAGTTGAGTTTACCAATGCTGTGCTTGATTGCCATTTCCCAAACGCTAGCAATACTCAATAGATTTTCATTATTTTCAATTTGCGATCGCTTCTAGCGGGCGCTCTGCGCCATCGCATACTAACGCTGATTCTTGGATCACCCATCACAAACCAAATAAAAGTATGAGTGTCCAGTAGCTGCCTCATTACATATATTCCTTAAAATCTTCTAGTGGTTCATCAAAGTCATCAGATATTGTTACAAGTCCTTTGGCACTACCATACTTAGGACGGTGTTTAAGTTGCGACACAGGAGTTAACTTCACCAAAGGTTGATTATCTTTGATGATGATAATTTCCTCACCACTGAGTGCTGCTTCAATTAAGTCAGGTAAGTTTTGAGATGCTTCAGCTAGAGTAATTTGTTGCATAGTTACCACCTTTGGATATAAAAATCAGGTGCTACCACTATCCTAACTTTGAATGCTCGATTAAGTCAGAGGAAACCAATTTAACCAAGCGTCCCAATTTTCCACGATTTGGGCAAATTCTGCATAACCGCCTGCTCTAGGATGAACACCATCATTGGCTCTTGCTTCATTAATCCAGATATTTGATTTTTCTAATATCGGAGAAACGTCTAAATAAGGTATATTCAATTCATTGCAAATTAAAGCAAACTGTTTAGATAAATCAGTATTTATGTTCGTTCTTTGACTATCTTTTTGTTTTGCGTAGGGTGCAGGGCCAACCATCAAAACAGGGTATAACTTTTGAGCTTCACTTAAAATTTCATGGGCATTTTTGATAGAATCTGCCAAATCCACACGAGTTTTACCATTTTCTAATGTTGTATCATTCAATCCAAAAGAAAATACAACTCTGCCATCATATTCTTTGGGTAATCGCAGTGATACTTCCTGTAACCAACGCTTTGATATATCAGTACTCGTATCACGCCTAATTCCTAAATTATAGTAAGTAATGTCATAACCTTTTTTATTAGCATTAGCACATACTCTTCCTGTCCAACCAAGACATTCTTGATCGCCAGTACCATTAACAAAAGAGTCACCAACAAAGCAAATTCTTACTTCCGGCAGATGCTGTAATTCCATTTATTATCTTCTTAAAAAACGCAGAGGTTTACACAAAGGGACGCCAAGTTATTCTCTGCGTTGCTCTGCGTTTTCCCTTGCGTCCCTCTGCGTTTCAAAAAAAATCTAATAAATAGGAGAGGCAGATAATTCCACCTCTCCTATGGAGATAAACTAATTACTTAGAGCAACGCTTGCTTTAATATCTGTTAGCTTTGTTGGGTTTATGAACAAGAAAGCTGAGAATTTGGCACTGCTTGATGTTGTCAAAACCCACAACACGGATATAGCTGGTGTTGAATTGAGAACGACATGCTTGAACTTCGCTCAATACTTCTTGAGTGGATTTAGCACCAAACAAAGGCAACTTCCACATTGTCCAATATAATTCTGTTGGCTCAGAAGTTTCGTTAAACTCGATCGCTGGAATGTAACCTTGATTCAAAATGTACTGGATCTGCTTGGCAATTTGAGCGTCAGACAGGGGTGGCAGATAAGAAAGGGTTTCGTAACGACGCTCTTTTGGTAAAGTTTGCATAGCTTTTTGATAATGGGTTGCGATTTTTGACTACTAGGTTGACCGAACTAATTAGATAAATTATCCAAATTCGGATCTGAAGTTGCTTGCTGTTCTGGTTGCAGACTGGGGTTAGATGCGTCTATTCGTGTGATGCGTTCTAAATGCTGGCGACGCTGTTCCATGTTGGCTTGCTGAATGCCAGTGGTAACCATTTCCGGTAAAAATTCGATGATTTCTTCCGCAATGTGTTCCCTGACAGTCATGATTCGCAAAGCCAAATCTGGTTTTTCTCGCAACAGTTGCTCAATGTATGATTCACCATTCTGAATTTTGCCAGCAGAAAAGTTATGCAGCCAAAGTTCTAATGGAGGATTCGTTTCGCCTAGCTGTGCCAGTACTGTCCTTAGAGCCTGATAAGTCAGGTAGCTTTGGAGAGTCTTGGCTGTGTCCTTCGCAATTTGCTTAAGATTCATGCTTGACCCCAGCCCTGAAGAGTTATGAGTTATGAGTTATGAGTTATGAATTAATGCAAATCCTAACTCTTAACAGACGCGATGAATCGCGTCTTTACACTCTTGTACAGACGCGATTAATCGCGTCTCTACTTCTAACTCCTAACTTTTGATCAGACGGTATCCATTGCTTCAAACTCGAACTTGATTTCTTTCCACAGTTCGCAAGCAACAGCTAGTTCAGGAGACCACTTGGCAGCTTCGCGGATGATATCGTTACCTTCACGAGCCAAGTTGCGGCCTTCGTTACGAGCTTGAACAACGGCTTCCAAGGCGACGCGGTTAGCGGTTGCACCAGGAGCGTTACCCCAAGGGTGACCCAGAGTACCACCACCGAATTGTAGTACGGAGTCATCACCAAAGATTTCTACCAGGGCGGGCATGTGCCATACGTGGATACCACCAGAAGCAACTGCCATTACACCAGGTAGAGAAGCCCAGTCTTGGGTAAAGTAAATACCACGAGACTTGTCTTGCTCAATGTAGTTTTCACGCAACAGGTCAACGAAGCCCATTGTGATGCCACGCTCACCTTCCAACTTACCAACTACGGTGCCGGTGTGGATGTGGTCACCACCAGACAAACGTAGGGCTTTAGCCAATACACGGAAGTGGATACCGTGGTTCTTTTGACGGTCAATTACAGCGTGCATAGCACGGTGAATGTGCAGCAATATACCATTGTCGCGGCACCAACGAGCCAATGTGGTGTTGGCGGTGAAACCTGCGGTGAGGTAGTCATGCATGATGATGGGCATTTTGAGTTCTTTTGCGTACTCAGCCCGCTTCAGCATTTCTTCACAGGTAGGAGCGGTGACGTTTAGGTAGTGACCTTTGATTTCACCGGTTTCTGCTTGGGCTTTGTTGATAGCTTCAGCTACGAACAAGAAGCGATCGCGCCATCTTTGGAATGGTGCGGAGTTGATGTTTTCGTCGTCTTTGGTGAAGTCCAAACCACCGCGCAAGCACTCGTATACAGCGCGTCCGTAGTTCTTAGCAGAAAGACCCAATTTGGGCTTAATGGTACAACCCAGCAAAGGACGACCGTATTTGTTTAACTTGTCGCGCTCAACTTGGATACCGTGAGGAGGCCCTTGGAAGGTCTTGATGTAAGCTACTGGAAAACGGATGTCTTCTAGACGCAGTGCCCGCAGAGCTTTGAAACCAAATACGTTACCTACAATTGAGGTCAACACGTTGGTTACAGAACCTTCTTCAAACAAGTCCAGAGGATAGGCAACGTAGCAGATGTACTGGTTGTCTTCACCGGGAACTGGTTCGATATCGTAGCAACGACCTTTGTAGCGATCGAGGTCGGTGAGCAAGTCTGTCCACACAGTTGTCCAAGTACCTGTGGAAGACTCAGCCGCTACAGCCGCACCTGCTTCTTCGGGAGGAACACCAGGCTGGGGTGTCATGCGGAACGCAGCTAGAAGATCGGTATCTTTTGGTGTGTAATCGGGTGTGTAATAAGTTAGTCTGTAATCTTTAACCCCGGCTTGATACCCAGATTTGCTCTGAGTCTTCGTTTGAGCGTAAGACATATTTTATCCTTCCCTGAAATCACTCTTGTTAATTATCAAATCACGTTTTGTGCAACTTCCCCTCACCCGATTTTTCCCCCCTTCATCGGGGAGGAGATCAGGAAAAATTTTTGTTAGGGGTTGTTTTTGGCAAAGGGTAACAGTTTTTTTGCGGCGGACACTTTGGTAGCGGTGGTAGCCCTCCTCACCAGTGTTATCCCCTTCTAGGGGTACACGACCTAGCGCTTCTACTGTTTCCTCTTCCTACGAATCAAAATTCTTTTTTACCTCTTTTTCGCACCCAACTAAACCTTCTCAATTTCACCAAAACTTCCGCTTTTCGCGGCTTGATTTAGATAATTTCCCTACAAATCGGGGTATTCAGGGGATTGGCCTGGCTGGCACACATTCCCGCCTTTACACTCCTTCTATCTTCTCCGTTGATGGAAAAGATACCAGAAAAGAATTTACTTGACAGAGATTTAGCAGAGTCGTGAGCGTAAAGATAAAAAATTGCACACCACGTAATTTGTAACTTATTCCACAATATATCAATAATTCGATAAGTTATTCTTTGAAAGTTTTTAACTTATATATTTAATTTTGTTATTACATAAAGATTTAACATTTTGTTACAGATGCTTTACAAGGTGTCATCAATAACTGTATGGAAGCTTTTGGGAGTGGGGAGTTTGGAGTTTGGAGTTTGGAGTTTGGAGTTTGGAGTTTGGAGTTTGGAGTTTGGAGTTTGGAGTTAGGAGTTTGGAGTTAGGAGTTTGGAGTTTGGAGTTTGGAGTTTGGAGTTTGGAGTTTGGAGTTAGGAGTTTGGAGTTTGGAGTTTGGAGTTTGGAGTTTGGAGTTTGGAGTTTGGAGTTTGGAGTTATAAGAATTATTTCCTCAATGCCCAATTCCATTAAATTTGAGGAAAATTCCAGATGACGTTTAAAAAATCCTGACTAGGGGAACACTGGAACTAACCCAAAGCCAGTTTAGGTAACGGCTATGGGTACTGTCTCCAAAGGAAATGTCACCGTGGTATTGTTTTGCAAGCGTACTAGTTTATTGACTACTTCTATCTTGCTGGGGTTGATAGCTTTGCCAAGTATAGGATGGGCACAAAAAACCCCTGATATTAATTCATCTGATGTCACCCCTGCTTACCCACCTTCTGCACCGCCACCGCGAGTAGAACCTTTGCCCGATGAGCGAGGAGTTCAAGAACATTCACCAGAAACTGATTATCGTGTCGGTAACTTACTAGGAGATATTACAGGCAATCTTTGGGTAGGTTCTTGGCGGGGACTATCGCGGATTGATCCTAAAACCGGCAAGATTATTTCTCGTGTTAGTTTACCGAATGTTGCCATTGGTGCTTTAGCTCAAGACAAAGTAGGACGTTTGTGGGTAGGAAGTTATGATGGACTGTTCCGAGTAGACCCCCGTACTAGTGAAATCACCGCGCAGAATTTATTTTTGCCTTCTAAACGGGTGTTGTCATTGTTAGTTGACAAACGGGGTTATTTGTGGACTGGAACTGATAGCGGTTTAGCCCTAATTAGTCCCGACCAAGGCTTGATTATGACAACATTAAAAAATCTGCCTGGTGTCAGCGCCAACACCATGACTTTAGATGCTGAAGGTCAACTGTGGGTTGGTACACTTGATGGATTGGTACGGGTAAATACTGCTAGTGCTGCGATTATGAAGCGGATAGCCGATTTACCAGGGACGACTGTCCAAGCTTTAGCTATCAGTCCAGAAGGGTTAATTTGGGCGGGAATGCCGAATAATTTGCTAGTTATTAACCCAAAAACTGGTGCAGTGTTACGGTCTGTAACTCGCCTGCGTGGGCGTGACGTGACGGCGGTACGTTTTGCTAAAGATGGTAGTGTCTGGGTTGGGACTAACAATGGTTTGTTACGATTAAATCCAAATACAGGAGCTGTGTTAGATGCAGAAGTTGCTGGACTTCCTTCTAGTCGGGTTCTTGCTCTTGCACCTGACATAGCTAATAAATTATGGATCGGCACTAGTGAAGGTCTAGCTTGGTTAATGCCCAAAACTAACAGTGCAAAACCCCATATTGCTTTCAGTCGCGCCGTTAAATGATTAGTTAAGAGTTATGAGTTAGGAGTTATAAGTTAAAGAATTTTTTAAATTCAAAACTCCTCACTCCTCACTTTTAACTTCTAACTCAGCACTGGCTCAACACCGTGCTATCCATGTACAGCACTCCCCACTCCCCACTTAGGAAAATGGCAATCACTACCCAGCAATTAATTCAATGGAAACAACAGGGACGTTCAATTGTGGCGTTGACGGCCTGGGATTATGCGATCGCTCAACTCATCGATGCAGCTGGTGTAGACTTAATCCTTGTGGGTGACTCTATGGCAGTAGTTCTAGGGTATGAAACAACACTGCCGATAACTTTGGATGAGATGATATACCACGCCAAATCTGTGCGTCGTGGGGTTAAACGCGCATTAGTGGTTGTAGATTTACCATTTTTGACGTATCAAGAAAGTCTCCAACAAGCGATGCACTCAGCTGGGCGGGTACTGAAGGAAACGGGCGCTCAAGCGGTAAAATTGGAAGGTGGCTATCCAGCGATCGCAGAAACTATTGCTCGTTTGGTACAAGCTGGAATTCCGGTAATGGGTCATGTGGGTTTGACACCGCAATCAGTACATCAACTCGGTTTGCGACAACAAGGGAAAACGCAAGAAGCGAGTGAGAGGATTTTACAAGAAGCGATCGCTCTGGAACAAGCAGGTGTATTTTCTCTCGTTTTAGAGCATATCCCCGCAGATTTGGCAATGCAGATTACACAAAAATTGAGCATTCCGACAATCGGTATCGGTGCAGGAACTCACTGCGATGGACAAGTTTTAGTTACCTCTGATGTACTCGGACTTACCGAGAAGCATCCACCATTCGCCAAAGTTTACACCAACTTGCGGGAGACGATTACCAAAGCCGTGCAAGATTATGCAGTGGAAGTGCGCGATCGGAAATTTCCATGACAGTTTCCAAAAGCATGGACTTTATTATCAAAAAATACAAGACGTTGCCGAATAGTTAGTTTTTCACCTGGGATAATTTATGCAATCAGAGAGCAGCACATTATAAAATTGCTGAAGTTAAAAATTGTGCTACAACATCCAGAGTGAAAACTGACAGCATATTTTATCGCCTATTTCAAGAATTCCCCAGTATCTTCTTTGAACTGATTGGCAATCCTCCTGAAACTGCAAATACCTATCAATTCTCTTCAGTTGAAATCAAACAAACTGCCTTTAGAATAGATGGTGTATTTCTTCCCACTCAAAACGAAGAAAATCCGATTTATTTCGTTGAAGTTCAATTTCAACCAGACTCAGATATTTATTTGCGCCTAGTTTCGGAAGTATTTCTCTATTTGCGGCAAAATAAATCTAAAAATTCTTGGCGAGGAGTGGTGATTTATCCCAGAAGGAATATAGATACTGGTGAGCGACAAGATTGCTACGAATTCTTCAATAGCGATCGTATTAGTATAATTTACTTGGATGAACTAGGTGAAGCTGCATCACTACCAATAGGTATTGCTACCATCAAATTAGTAATTGAAAATGAAGATACAACTATTACTACCGCCAGAGAACTAATTAACCGTACTAAACAAGCGGTAAATTTGCAACTGCCACAAAAACAATTACTAGAATTAATAGAGACAATTCTGGTTTATAAATTGCCTAATATTAAGTCGAGAGGAGATAGAGGCGATGTTTGGGTTAAGTGAGTTGAAGCAAACACGGGTTTATCAAGAAGCTAAACAAGAAGGCAAAGAAGAAGGTAAACAAGAAGGTCGTTTTGAGGCAAAATTAGAAGCTGTACCTAAACTGCTAACACTGGGTTTAAGTGTGGAACAAATATCACAAGCGTTAGATTTGGATGTTGCCCAAGTCCAGCAAGCACTACAGCAAAAGCCTCTCAAGGAATAAGTTCAGACAAGCGATGTCTGGCGACAATCCGCTTTTTGTCTACGCATCTTAGGTTAGCGTAATTGCTGTTGTTGTATTTACAGAAGTAGTTATGAGTTAGCCTGTTTTTATTTAATTTTACTTCTGTGATCCTGATGGATACTTATGATATAGGAACTAAAAATTTAACTATGGAACAACAACCGATACAAGTAATTGGAGGTGGACTAGCTGGAACTGAAGCAGCGTGGCAAATAGCCCAAGCTGGAGCGCCGGTAATTCTCCATGAAATGCGTCCAAAACGTTTCAGCCCTGCTCATCATACAGAACATTTGGCAGAATTAGTGTGTAGTAATTCCTTTGGGGCAATGGCAAGCGATCGCGCGGCTGGATTATTGCACGAAGAATTACGCCAACTAGGTTCTATCGTCATTTCTAAAGCTGATGAACACGCCGTACCTGCTGGTGGGGCGCTAGCGGTAGACAGAGGACAATTTGGCCAAGACTTGACTCAAACTTTAGCACATCATCCTTTAATTGAATTCCGCCGGGGTGAAGTGTCTGCGATTCCAGAAGGAATTGTGGTTTTGGCAACTGGGCCTTTAACCAGTCCCGACTTAGCCGAAGATTTGCGCCGCTTTACCGGGATGGAATACCTCAGCTTTTTTGATGCAGCTAGTCCGATTATTGTGGGAGAATCGATTAATCGTGACGTTGCTTTTATGGCATCACGTTATGACAAAGGTGAAGCCGCTTATCTCAACTGCCCAATGAATAAAGAGCAGTATTTGAGGTTTCGAGAAGAACTTTGTAAAGCTGAACAAACAGAACTCAAAGATTTTGAACGGGAAACCGCGAAATTTTTTGAAGCTTGTTTACCCATTGAAGAACTAGCACAGCGTGGGGAAGATACCATGCGCTACGGCCCCCTAAAGCCAGTGGGATTGTCAGATACTCGCACAGCGGAACGTCCTTACGCTGTGGTGCAGTTGCGACAAGAAGATAAAGCCGGTCAACTGTGGAATATGGTAGGATTCCAAACTAACCTGCGTTGGGGTGAGCAAAAGCGAATATTTCAGTTAATTCCAAGTTTGGAAAAGGCCGAGTTTGTGCGGCTGGGAGTGATGCACCGCAACACTTTTATTAATGCTCCTCAGCTAATGCATCCTACTCTGCAATTTAAAGAGCGTCCAACATTGTTAGCTGCTGGACAGTTGATTGGTACTGAAGGCTATACCGCAGCGGCTGCGGGTGGCTGCTTGGCTGGAATTAATGCAGCAAGATTAGCTTTGGGTAAAGAAGCTTTGGTTTTACCAGCAACAACAATGATCGGTGCGTTATTAGAATTTATTAGTTCCGCTTCGCCGAAGCATTTCCAACCAATGCCGCCCAACTTTGGGATTTTTCCCGAACTGGGTGCGAAAATCAAAAGTAAGCAGGAGCGTTATGGACGTTACCGCGATCGCTCTTTAACCGATCTAGCAAACTGGAAGGCTAATCATAATTAATGGGCATTGGGCATTTAAAAGAGGCTCCAGGGGCGGGGTACTGCTCTTGCTGAGAAGAAAACTCTTCTCCCTTACTCGCCGCAAGGAGGACGAAACTAGTATTAAATATTCTTGCCTTAAAACTCTATCCCTAAGGGATAGAGTATTCTGAATTCTGAATTCTGACTCCTGCTTTATTTTGTTTAATAAAACTTCAAATAGGTTTATTATCCTTTAAAATCTTTTGCAGAGATTCTAGGTAAGATATATGGCTGATATTGTTGATATTGCAGTTACGGCTGAGTCTTTTAAAACACTGGTGGCGGCTGTACAAGCTGCTGGTTTAGTAGAAACATTAAAAAGTCCTGGCCCGTTCACTGTCTTTGCACCAAATGACGATGCTTTTGCCAAGTTACCACCGGGAACTATCCAAACTCTATTACAAAATATTCCCCAGCTAACGCGGATTTTAAAGTATCATGTCGTTCCAGGAAAGCTGCTAAAGGCTGATTTAGCAGAACTCGGTACGGTTAATTCTGTGGAAGGTTCACCCATTAAAATTAGTTCTTCTGATGGTTTTGAAGTTAAAAATGCCACAGTTTTAGCAGCAGATATCGAAGCTGATAATGGTGTGGTACACGTTATCGATACGGTGATTTTACCGGGTTAATTCAGCTAGGGTGGGTATTTTCCACCCTACTTATCCAAAATCTTTATAATTAACTAACTATTGGGAGTATCAAAACGCAACTCAATAGTTTAAATTATGTTATATTTGCAATGTGATTACTCACTCATATATTAATGTTGATTTCGTTATTTTAAAATACAATAAATTAAATTCTTAAAACGCTAACACCTATCCCAACAAATTAATGCTCGATTTAAACACCTTAGCTGAGTTCTCTCGTGGCAATTGCGTTAGTATTTGTGCATTTCTCGTACCAGCGAACTTACTTGTCACAATTTTAACGATGAGCCTGGTAGCGTTACGTCGCCCATCGTATCAAGTGTGGCAATCTGCTGGAATTGCTAGCTTTTTCGCTTCTGTAATGATACTGCACGTATATACCTGGTTCCAGATTGGCGTGGTGATGGCTCCTACTTATATCTTGCTGTGGCTAGCAATCACCTGTTTAGTGACTAATTTGGCAGCAATTCTTTTTCAAAGACGCTACAGTAATAACCCTAGTCTTTCCAACAACGCCTGAAATCTACACATAGTTGCGATCGCACTATTTCTTCAACTCGCTAGTGCGTAGACGCTTTTTCGACTTGTCGTTAGACATCACTCTTTACAATTGTTTCATAGCACCCAATACGGCAATTTTGCCCTTTTTGGGTGCGTCTGCCAATAATTACAACCCTGCATAGCTAATATCAATTCACGAAAATCCTGATACGTATAGATTTCTCGTAGGGGCAATACCATGCCCCTACGTGTCAACTTAACCTAAAAGTTATGTCCCGCAAGGAACTTCAGTTCCTTGCTAATAGCAAAAGTCATCTCTTGATAACTAAGATATACCCAAAAATCTTTAGTCTACTTCAGTAGAGTTTAGCTAAAAGCCAAAGAACTTTAGTTCCAGGCGGGTGAGTCAAGCCGAAAGTTTTGCTATGTCTAGCTTAAATTGACACCAATGGGTATTGCCATGCCCCTACCAGCGTATTTGTATCATTATTAAAGTGAAATGGTATAAAGACCAAGGGCATAAGTTTTTAACCCTGCTGTTCTAGTTTTTGGAGGTGGGTTTGACAACAATGTTTTTTGGGTTTCAAGTTCAGCTTTTGAGAGATAGTTGTAATTGTACAAGGGCTAAATCTTATACATACTATGTTGTCTAAAACCGCAATGATGTATGTCACATTAGTAATGTGAGCAAGAAGATTTACTATTAAAATTATTCGAGTATATTATCTTTTCAATTGCTGATGTAGCAGAAATATATTTGAAAACTTGTTATAAGTTTCGATTACCCACGCTATAGTACTTAACTGTATTCATAGAGATATTAATAGAGGAACGAAAGTTTATGACCTCAACTACAACTTATACTTACGATGCCAATGGCAAATTGATATCTGAGAATATAGACAACAACAGTGATGGAACAACAGACTCAGTTATTAAATACAGCTATAACCAGACATCGCAAACCTTTGAGAGCAACGGCATCCCTAATGGTGGAAACACCTTTACTTATGATACCAACGGCAACGTGACATCCAGACGTGCAGACTTCGATGGCGACGGCATAGTTAATTATTTTGAAATTTATACTTATGATGCCAACGGTAAGCGGACATCCGAAACCTCTGACGGCAACAGCGACGGCATAATTGATACCATCTTTTATACTTATGATGCTAACGGTAAGTTGATATCCTCTGGCAGTGACTATAACGGCGACGGCATCGCTGAGAATATCCAAACCTATATTTATGATAGCAACGGCAATCTGACATCCGAAAGCCGTGACTACAACAGCGACGGCATTACTGATGAGGTGACAACCTATACTTATGATGCCAAAGGCAACTTGACATCCCAAAGCTTTGACTACAAAGCCGATGGCATCGCTAGTATCACGAACTATACTTATGATGCCAAAGGCAACCAGACATCCCGAAGCCTTGACTACAAAGCCGACGGCATCGTTGATTATTTTGAAACCTCTACTTATGATGCCAAAGGCAACTTGACATCCCAAAGCCTTGACTACAACGGCGACGGTATCACTGATGAAGTCAGAACCTATACTTATGATGCTAATGGTAACCAGACATCCCGAAGCGATGACTACAACAGCGACGGCATCGTTGATTATTTTGAAACCTCTACTTATGATGCTAATGGCAACTTGACATCCCAAAGCTTTGACGACAACGGCGACGGCATCGTTGATAGATCTAACACCTCTACTTATGATGCTAATGGCAAGCAGACATCCCAAAGCTTAGACAACAACCGCGACGGCATCACTGATTTCTCCATAACCTCTACTTATGATGCCAATGGCAACCAGACATCCCAAAGCCGTGACGAGAACGGCGACGGCATTGCTGATTTTTCCATAACCTTTACTTATGGACGCGCTACCGCCAGCTATGACTTCAACAACGATGGTGTAGTTGATGCGGTTGGTACTTATATCTACGATTTTAGGGGCAAGCTAAGTTCACAAGAGATTGACAATAATCGTGATGGCATCATTGATGAAGTGACTGCTTACAGCTACAACGCTAACAACAAACTAGCTGCACAAATAGCTGACAAAAATAATGATGGCATCGCTGACGAGATTACAAGTTACAACTATGATGCCAATGGCAAACTGACTACGGCAGATATTGACAAAAACGGCGATGGCGATACTGATGCAGTTGCCAGTTATCTGTATGATGCCAACTCTCAACTCATCAGCAAGACTACCACAGAAGGAAATGTTCCCGGTAAAACCTTAAACGGTGGCAACTGTACAGATATACTCACAGGTAATGCTGGCAATGACAAAATTTCTGGTAAAAACGGCAACGATCAACTGTTTGGATTAGCAGGAAATGACAAACTAATTGGTGATAACGGTAATGACATCCTCAACGGCGGCGCTGGTGGTGATATCCTTACAGGTGGTAATGGTGCTGATAAATTTGTATTTAACAGCCTGAGCGATTCACTGCTGTCTGGCTTTGATGTGATTACTGATCTCAAGATCGGTGAAGATAAAATTGATGGTTTGAATGCAGTTTCAGCTAATAATGTGTTTCAACTTGGCACTGTTGCAAGTCTAAATCTGTTAGATTTACAACAAATAGTGACTAAAAGTGGTTTTGATTTTGTGGGTATAGGTGCGGTAACTTTTACCTTTGGTACAGGCAATGATCAGCGAACTTTCCTGGTACTGAATGATAGTACAAATGGATTCTCTGCTCTCACGGATGCCGTGATTGAGATTAGTGGTTACAAAGGCAACTTAACTAACTTAGCCATTGTCTAAGTTTAATTACTTCAAAAAATTTGCTGGTATTGGCGGGTTGCACCCACTAATAAATCACCAGAGATGAGGAAAAGCGATCGCTTTGAAGTCAAAAAGCGGTTAGGGTATCCCTAGTTAGTTGACGCTTCTCCATTCATGCTCAAGGATGGCATATAGCCAAGAGTCTCGCCATTCTCCCTTAATGCAATGGTGTTCTCGCAAATATCCTTCCTGCTGCATTCCAATTTTTTGCATAACTCGTGCTGAGGCAATGTTTTCTGGGTGACAAGTCGCAAAAATGCGATGTAAGCCTAACTCCTGAAAACCAAATGATACAACTGCTTTTACAGCTTCAGTTGCATATCCTTGTCCCCAAAATTCCTTACTAAAACAGTATCCAATAGAGCCTATTTTGTTATCAGTATCTAGAGTAGAAATTCGACAAATAGCAATTAATTGCTTTTGGGCTTTTAAAGTTACTGCCAAGGCAAAATGCTGACGAGGTTCTTCCCCTTGCAATAAAATCTCTTTTTGCAAGAAATTTTTGGTATCTTCTTCGCTATTAGGGCCAAAAGTCAAATAACGCACAACCTCACGATCGCTAGCGTATTGATGAACCGCTTGCCAATCTGATTCTACAAAGTCTCGCAGTATGAGACGTTGGGTTTCTAGCGGTATCATCTGGAAAATTCTGCACGTAACTGATTGACTACCCGATCTAGTCCCACGGAATGGGCGGCTTTGAATAATAAACGATCGCCTGCTTGCACAAATGTCTTTAACCTAGCCACCAAATCAGCATGAGTTGCAAAGCACTCCGATGGGATACCTTCGGCACTAAGAGCGATCGCTTCGGCATCTTGTCCATCTACCAAAACCAATAAGCCGTCTAAATTCAACTTTTGCACTGTTTCTCCCACTCGCTGGTGCAACTGCTGCGATCGCTCTCCCAATTCTTTCATTGCACCCAATACGGCAATTTTCCGCTTTCCAGGTGTGTCTGCCAATAATTGCAACGCTGCAATCATAGCTTCTGGTGCAGCATTATAAGTTTCATCTAAGATTACCACATCGTTGGCTAAAGTAAATCGCTGCGATCGCCCTGTGGGCATATCCACCATTACACCTGCTTTCAAGGATGCCCAATCGATCCCCAATACCTTTGCTACCGCTAAAGCTGCCAAGAAATTAGTCGCATTGTGACGACCAGGTAAAGGTAGAGGTAGTTGGATTCCTGCAACTTCTACAGTGTCGTTATCAATTAATTGCCCTTGGATATCCCCACCAGAAAAGCCGTAAGTTAAAACTTCTCCGTGCCAAAATTTCGCTGCTGTGGCCATTAATAAAGGATTGTCGTGGTTGAGAATTGCCACACTATCAGCAGACATTTCGGCTAATAACTCACATTTTGCTTGTGCGATCGCTTCTTCCGAACCCAGTAATTCAATATGTGCCGTCCCCACATTGGTAATCACTCCAATTGTTGGACGTGCTATTTGCGTCAGTTCGGCAATTTGTCCCCTACCCCGCATCGCCATTTCAATCACGGCGTAATCATGTTCTTTGCCAAGTTCTAGGAGAGTTTTCGGGACACCGATTTCGTTGTTGTAATTTCCATAAGTTTTGTGAACTCGTCCCTTTGTTCCTAAAACTGCGGCAATTAATTCTTTAGTTGTAGTTTTACCTACGGAACCTGTTACACCAATTACAGGAATGTTAAAGCGATCGCGCCACCATCTGCCAATTTTCTGATATGCTTTGAGGGTGTCTTTTACTTGTAATACAGGAAGTCCCGGATTTTCGTATTCAAAATCCACAATTGCAGCTAAAGCACCCTTTGCGATCGCAGTTTGCACAAATTCATGTCCATCAAACTTATCCCCTCGTAAAGCTAGAAATACTTCACCCGGCTTCAGGGTACGGCTATCTGTTTGTATACCGCAACTTACTTGTGTTAAAGCAGTTTCAGATAAGTTTACAGAACTGGCCAAAAGAACTTCAACCAGTTGGGTTAGGGTGGCAGAACAATGCATAAGTAATTTACAATTTAAAGTTCAAAATTAGAAACTCGAATTATGACACAATACTGCATTGAACAACAAGATTTACGACTTATTGAAAAAGGCACGAATCTAAGCCTAGTTACAATAACACCAAAAATAGTGCCAAAGAAGCTTAACTCCTTTGGCACGCTTTGTTTATAAGCTATTTATATAGTTTAATTAAGCATATATCTTATCGCCCTATCCCCGGTTTTTAATTAAGATTACTTGCACAATTTGTATTGCTATCTCGCTAGAAACATCTAAAGCTTGATATAAATCATTTAAGAAGTTTTTTTCTTCTTCAGCTACGATACCTTCAGCTAGAACTAGATCGGTAGCTACTGCAAAGGCTGCTTCCCGCAAGTCTTGAGATAGAGAATCTTTGGCTGCATTAAATAAAGTATTGAAGCCATCCCCTTCGAGAATGCCCAAGATTTTCTCAAACAGCTTGTTCATCATCTCATGGGGATAACTTTTAAAAAGTTTCATCCGAGACAGCACAAAAGTGATAGAATTTGCCTGCTCAACAGAAAGATAACCGTCTGACGCTGTTGCCGCCAAAACAATGACAGCAAAAGCTTCTGCTGGATTGAGTGCTGTTTGGGTTTGGCTTTCTGTGCCCAACACAGCGTCTAATAGACTCATTGTAGTAACTCCTTGGTTAGAGCCTCAATAGCGCTACAGTTACCTGTGTGTTTGGTAGATTTACAGGCAAGACTGCAACACTATGAGACTTTCATGCTTTAGTATTCCCAAGATTTGTTCATGGCGAACACCTGCACCCAATGGCTTTTGGCAAGAAGTACACTGCCATTTGTAAACTTAGCGTTCTCCTGCCTTTTCTATGGTTTCAATTACCGCCAAACCTATACCAGAAGCTGCTATTAACAGTACTACTGATATCAAATAGGCGTTGGTTAACATCCGTAAGGCTTCATCGAAAAAAATGTAGGTGGTCATTGCTTCACCTTTTTAAATTTGTGCTGCTAGTACTTTTTATTTCTCCACACACCGATAGGTGAATTTCGCCCAGAAACTGCTAGCAATTGCATCTTAACAAAACTTTAGCTGTTTCAGAACAACATTCAAACTTTTTATTCCTGAAGATTTGATGAATTTTAGAAAGCCTTGGTAAAAGAAATTACTTAGGTTGATTTTAGAGCAAAAGTTGTGTCACCCTAATTTTACGTAAAGATAGTTGTTAAATTAGTCAACTAACTCACAAATAATCGTGACAATAAGTATGCACAAATTGCCTATTTTTGCAGACTATGTTGTGAAATCCAAAAGAAAGATACAAGAAGATTCCCGGTTTATTAGAGAAGTCGGGAATCTGAGCCACAAATCAAACCACAACGCGGAGTCATTAGTTATTAGTCATTAGTCATTAGTCCAAGAGATACCACGCCCACTCTTTAACGTGGTTTGAAGTAATCCGATGAAAGACAAAGTTTTTCTGCCCACCCAACGACTTGCTCAGGGCATGGCAACCGACGGGGTATGCACCAATGGCCAATGACTACTTAATCAATATCAATAGGATTATTATGATCTTAGTGGATATACGAAATTTACTCAATCAGGAATTCCGAGGTTTTACCTAAAAAAAAGAAAGTCGCTAAAGTAAACAATGTTCAATTGTCGCTACAACTGATTGAGAAAGAGAGCCGAAGTCGTAACCACCTTCTAAGCCAAACAGAATTTTACGAGTTATCCCTAGACAATAATCAGTAAATAAAGCGTAGTCTTCTGGCTGCAAATTGATACTTGCCAAAGGATCTGCGGCATTGGCATCATAACCAGCACTTACAATCAGCAAATCCGCCTGAAAGTTAGCTAAAAAGGGTACGACCTGTTTTTCAAATAGTGGCTGATATACTGCAATATCACTACCAGGGGGTACAGGTAAATTTAATACATTATTATGAAAGCCGCGTTCTGTCGCTCTTCCAGTACCGGGATAGCAGGGATACTGATGTAGTGAACAGTAGGCGATGCGTGCTTGGGTTTCGACGATCGCCTGAGTACCATTACCGTGATGTACATCCCAATCGAGGATGGCGACGCGGTTAATTCCGGGTTGTTCGAGGGCAAATAAAGCTGCGATCGCAGCATTAGAAAATAGGCAAAAGCCCATCCCCGCATCACTTTCTGCATGATGTCCTGGGGGACGCGCCAGTACAAAAGCTGGATTAGCCGACTTTAACACAGCCTCAACACCATCCAACCATGCACTGACTGCCAACAATGCCACATCATAACTACGCGGGGAAACTGGCGTATCTCCATCCAAAGGGCCGCCGCCACTAGAAGCGATTTGCCAAAGTTTTTTGATGTAGGCTGGGCTATGTGCTCTAACTAACACAGACATCAGCGATGGCTGTTCTGATGATGGTGTAGGCGATCGCCAGTCAATTTTATCTGCGAATGTAGCTGCTTTTAGGGCAGTGGCGATCGCACTTAAACGTTCTGGTCTTTCAGGATGGTATTTTCCAGTCTTGTGATCTAAAAATTCGTCGGAATAGATGACTGGCAGCATAGGACGAAAAAGTTTGACAGCAAGACAATCAATGCTATTGTATCGTCACTTGTACAAACAGTTTTTCTTTAGTACTAGTACAGAACGAAGTAAATAGAGCAACCATTTAAAATTCCTAAAGAGCTTATTCCATAATACTTTTGAATGCGTGAATGCGTGACTTCCGCCTAGCGGTACTAGAGCGTTGGTCGTTTACTTTCGAGGATTTCAGTTGCTTTCTGGACAGAAAGTGGCCGGTAGAATAAAAAGCCCTGTACATCCTCACAATTAATAGATTTCAAAAACTCCAGTTCCTCTTCTTTTTCTACCCCTTCGGCTATCAACTTCAATCCCAAGCTGTGTCCCAAGGTAACTATCGCCTTGATAATATGGGCTACTTTGGCATCCTGCGTCAAATATTGAATAAAAGATTTATCTATTTTCAGATTGTGGAGTGGCAAAAGCTGTAGACGCGAGAGCGAGGAATGACCCGTACCAAAGTCATCAATGGAGATGTAAACACCCATCTGCTGTAGATCCTCTAACACCGTTCTGGTAAAATCCAAATTTTCAATAGCTGTAGTTTCCATAATTTCTAATTCTAAAAACTGCGGCTCCAGACCCGTTTGTTCTAAAACTGTAGCTATAGTCTCCACCAATTTGGGTTGGCAAAACTGCTTAAGAGAGAGATTGACAGCCATCGTTATGGGTGGAAATCCTGCATCTTGCCAAATTTTATTTTGAATACAGGCTGTCCGCAGCACCCATTCACCGATAGGGACAATTAATCCACTTTCTTCGACCAGGGGAATGAAAACACTGGGTGCGACCAATCCCATCTCTGGGTGCTGCCAACGCAATAGAGCCTCCATACCAGTAATTTCTTCTGTGGCAATGTTTACACGAGGCTGATAATACAGCGTAAATTCATTGCGTTCTAGGGCATAGCGCAAGCTCTTTTCTAAAGTCAGAAGTTCAGGATTTTTCGCACTCAGAGAAACACTGTAGAATTGGTAGTTATTCCGCCCTTTGTCTTTGGCGTAGTACAAAGCGGCATCTGCGTGCTGGATTAGTGTTTCGGCGTCAGGACTGTTGTTATCAAGCAACGCAATACCGAGGCTGGCAGTCACATAAAGTTCATGCCCTTGGAGATGGAAAGCATCTTCCAATGTTTGTAACATTCTATACGCAAACTGGGTTACCTCTTCAGTATCATTGACTCGTGGGAGTAAGATAGTGAACTCATCACCTCCCCAACGGGCTATAGTGTCTCCGCCTCTGAGTGAGCCTTGTAATCTTTGAGCGACGCTTTGTAACAATTGGTCTCCCAGAGTGTGCCCCAGAGTGTCATTAATCACTTTGAAGCGATCCAGGTCGAGGAAGATCACAGCTAAACTTTCACCATTCCGAGTGGCGTTGGGGAGAGTTTTATTAAGCAGCTCATTAAATAGTAGGCGATTGGGCAACCCTGTCAGCATGTCATGTAGGGCTTGATAGCGAATCTTTTCTTCTACTTGCTGACGCTGCCGCGCACCAATGATACTGGCGGCCATCGTTAAAAGGGTAGATTCTTCGTGCTTTGACCAATGACGCTCAAAGGTGCAGTCTGCCAAGCCAAGGTAACCCCAAAACTCTTTCTCCAAGCAAAGAGGTACCAGGAGAAGGGATTGAATGCCATCTCGAATCAGGAATTCTTGTTCGGCGGTAGAAAATTGTTGCGTGAGTCCGCTAATCGACTGGCCGCTAGAGAGAACAGCGTACCAACGAGCTAATCCAGAACCTTGATAAGGCTGATTCTGCCAATATTGGTAACTAGATTCAATAGAAGGATGTGTCCATTCAAACCGCAGGCTGACTGCTATTTCCCCTGTAGCAGGATGAGGATGGTTCTGAAAGAGATAGGCACGATCTGCTTTGGCAGCTTCACCCACTAAAGCTAGAGCTCGATCAATACCAGTTTCGTAATTCATTTCCCCTAGCAAATAATTGGCAGCTTCTGCAACAGCTTGTAGCAAGCGATCGCGCTGACGTAGTTCGGCTGTAGCTTGTTTTTGCTCTGTAATATCCCTAATAATAAAAGTTCTAATTAAATCACTTTCAGGAAGGTAGAGAACGGATTGTTCAAAAACTTCTGTACCTACTTCCACTTCCCGCACAAAAGAATTTTTTTCTAGATTCTTAACTGTACTCAGGAGTCCTGTTAAAATCGGGTGTTTTATTCCAATTTCCCTAAGTTTGGGAAACTTGAGAGTTGCGGCTGGATTAAGATAAGTGACTCTTCCCTCCAAATCCATCTCAATGATTGGATTGGGGATAAGTTCAGGGAAGGATGCTAGGCGAGCTAGGGCAGACTCACTAGCTACTTCAAAGCTGGGATCGATAGCTAAAGTTTGAAAAGGATTGGCAGGACTGCCTTGCTCTGATAGGAAACCAGATAAGTCTTCAACATCAAAAGATTCAGAAAATGCTTCTTCTGAAATGTTGGAAATAGCATAATATTTAGCTTGAGCTTGATTACTGCCAAAGGCAATGACATCTCCATTTCTGAGATTATGGGAGAAGCATTTAGTGCCATTGACAAATAAGCCATTAGTACTCCCTTTCCCTTTATAGTTGCCATCAATAATCTGGAAGCCATATTGATCAGTCTCTGGAACAGTTACTCGCAATAAAATAGCATGTTGCATTGATACTGACCGGGAAGACAAGATAATAGTGTTTGCGGGATGCCGCCCCAGAGAATAAGTAGTCTCTCGCAAGGGGACAGTTTGCCGGCCTTGCAGGTCTTGGATGACCAGCAGATGGCGTATTTTTTCCCGCTCGTTTCCTAGCATGGCTGTTCCTCAAATTCTCATATTTTTATGTCTTAGTCTGAAAAATCCTACTCCCACTCCAATACCTAATGAGATGGCTAATTGTTTAATCAGTTTTACGGTAGAAGTTCTAGCTGTTTTCTCTACTCATACATAAGTTATAAATTTCCCCTCTTCGTCCATATCATCTAACCTTGTCTTTCTTAGGATACCCAGAATAAAATCAAACACTGAATAGAACACATGGTATATTTGCGGATTTTCATTCTGAGTGGTGAGGAAACTCTGAATTAAATAACGGGCTGATTTTAATTTTTTAATCAGTCAAATAGTTCTGTTTTACGGAATTTTGCGAAATATAGCAATCCGATTTGATTTCTGAACTTCTTTGCGTGGTGCGCGTTCGCGAAGCGTCTCGCAGAGAAGCGCGATAGGCAGGGAGTAGGGAGTAGGGAATCAGCCTTTTCGAGTTGAGGGCGAGTTTTTTCACGCAATCAAATAGGAGTGCTATAGATTAGAGCAAGGCAGGAATTGACATCCTCTCATCGCTAACCCTGATCGGTGTAGCCGGAGATTCCTAAATTTTAAAAAGGATTATAAAATAAGCTAAAATACAATCCGTTTTCTTGTAATGTTCTATCATTCGAGTTAACAGATACTAAAGGAATGCCCCAGTCAAGACGAACGGTAAAGCGATCGCCTTGTGACCAACGCAACCCCAGACCAACAGCAGCTAGAGTATTAGGGTCGGGATTCTCTCCACCAGAACTGTTCCAGCCAACACCAAAATCCAAAAACGGGACAACCTGTAATATGCTATCTATCTGGGGTAAGCGCAGAATCGGTACTTGAACTTCCGCAGAAACAAAAGTGCCATTATCTGTAAGCAAATAATCTTGACGGTAACCCCTAACGCTATCCTGTCCACCTAAGCCAATTTGCTCTATAGGTAATAGTGTTGTGGATGCTAGTTGCGTATTTAAACGAAGTAAAAGTAAAGTTTCAGGAGCTAAAAGGCGTACCCACTGCGCTTGCCCTTGCCAAGCAAAAAAACGGCTATCGGGAAGATTTTGATTAACCGTGGCATTCAACACATCTATACCCAAACTAAATTGAGAGCGTAGGGCGAAGACTTCACGGCTGTTACGACTCGTCCATTCTTGAAAAAATCGCAAGGCAGATACCCTAGTGCGTCCCTGTTCATCAGATCCAGGTGAAAGGTCAGAGGGGGGAACCCCAAATTCTCTCTGTAGTCTCCACGAGACATCACTTTCGCGTCGAGAAGCTGTTAACCCAAGAGCGAATTCTTGTGTGGGGGTTTGGACTATGGGCTGACGGAATGTTAATTCGTAGTAGCGAGATGCCGATTCGATATCTAAAAAAGCGAAACCAGGTTCAATGATATTACTCGACGTAGTGCCATAGTTGAAGGAAAGCGTTCCGTTGCGGGGATTAAGAGGCAATGTGTAACTAGCGTCAAAGGAGTTGCTACCATCAGTGTTGGTGTATCCTAAACTCAGGCTATCTCCCAATCCGAGTAAGTTGGCTTCATTCAATTGTAATCGGCGGCGGAAACTGCCAACACTGGGCGATCGCCCATTATCAAGAACTATTGGGCTACTAAAGGTTTTAGCCTCGCTGATATTGACTTCTAAGAGACTCGTACCAGTCCGCGATCCTGCGGTGAGTTCAGCAGAGACGTTTTGAATCAAAGGATTTTGTTGCAAAAGTTGCAATGCCTCTAGTAGACGTTGCCGATTCAGAGGTGCTGATGTAGCTATTGCTAGTCGGCTGCGGACATAATTCGGATTCAACCGCCGAGTTCCAGTTACCTGGATATCTTCTAATTTACCTTCGACCACCTGAATTTTTATAACACCGGATTGGATTGTTTGCGGCGGGATATAAGCACCAGAAGTAATGTAACCATTTTGGACGTATAAATCAGTAATTTTAGAACGTGCTTGATACACTTGGGTCAGTGAGATCGGTCGTTTGGTAAATTCAGCAGTGGCGAGGGCTAACTCTTCGGGACTGAAGACTGTGCTACCAACAACTTCAAACCGTTCAACAACAATATTTTGAGGAAAGTTGCCAGGGAGTGGTTCTTCAGGTGTGGGAGTTGGCGCAGAGGGAGGAAATAGTTCTGCTGGCGGGGGGAGTGGTTGTGGTGGTTCAGGTGAGGGAAGTGGGGGAGGTGAGGGTGGCTGGACATCCTGTGGTGGTGGGAGTTCAGGTGAGGGTGGTTGGACATCCTGTGGTGGTGGGAGTTGTTGTGACAGGAAAAAATTACTAGTTGGTAATTGTGTAGTATCAACAGCCTGAGCTTTCAGTGGACTATAAGTTATGTTGCTGAGTAATAGAAGCATACTCAGCGGTAAGCAGGACACTATAAGATTTTGAGGATATTTATCAATCATCGTACCGGACTATTTTTTGTTAGAAACTATGGAATTATACGGGGACTGTTTCAGATGTGAATCTTACTTCATCTTTTGTCACTAAAGTTGATATCTTGGGCAAATTTCAATTTAAAAGCTAAATCAACTAGTTATTGCAGACTTAAAAGCATTGATGGTGTTCGATCTGCATAAGCAAGCAGATATATTGGAATTATCTGTTGCTGCGGGAGGGGAGTAGCAGGGCTATTTCATTCCATTTCAAACAGGATTTGTCAAGATGGTTAGCGAGAAAATTGGAAGGAAGGGTGATGATGAGATGAATATTTAAGCACTTAAATATCAGTAAAATAGTTCCTTTTATCGGCACGCTGGTAACAAAATAACCAATTTTTAATTGCTAGAACCCTTGATTTTTAAAGCTCTTTAGGGAATGAAACAGCCCTGCAATTTCTCGGGGGATTTAGAGGTATCTAGAACTTTTGATACCGACAAAAGGACTTTTCAAACATCCTCTTAGGGTTACTGCATATCCCTTTGCTGAAACATTCCCATCAATTTACGTTTACGAGCGTGGGTTTGCATCAAGTTTTGGCGATAGCTTAACCAGTCAGCTTTATTTCCAGATTTCAAGTAGGCATTACGTGCCTTTTTCAACCATTCAACTGCGTAGTAGTAGTATTCGGCTTTACCTGCATCTATAATCTTTTCGGCACGGCGACGAGCATTAGCAATCACCCAATTAGGATTGTGAGGGATAGCAGCATCCATGACTCGGTGAATCAATTCTGAATTATAAGAACTGAGTTCACTAGCGATCGCAATTGCATCATCAATTAGCCCCTCATACAAAAATATATCCACCTTGGCTGATTCTATGCCCCCACGACTATCAGTACGGATAATTCTCACCAGCTCTGTTTTGACACCTTCCCAGTTTTTCCCAGCCAATTCTGCCATCTTCTGGTAGTCAAAAAAGGAGGGCTTCACTTGAAAAGCCGCCTTGATTGCTAATAAAGCAGCTTCACTATTACCCAGCGTAATAGCCAAATCACTTGTCCAAATCCCCAATTCGTACTGACAATTACCCGGTAAATTTAATCCACTCTGGGCTATATTTAGTGCTTGCTGTAATGCCCCTTGAACGCTTAGTGTTTTCGCTAGGGCAAAAGCCTCTTCTATTGAGTTCATCTGGGTTTGAGCAGCATCAATTGCTTCTTCTACCCTGCCTAAACGCCCTAGCATTGTCAGATACTGCTGGGTTTGCCCTTCCGCTTCTGCTAAATATAAGTATTCTTGGTAACGTTCCTGACGTTCGAGGATTTTTAGCCGAATTAGTGCCAAATCATCCGCATAGTCTGGCACGTCTTCTTCCCAAGCTCCCCTTTCGGTAATATTACCTTGGAGAACTTGCACCAGTGGTGGATAATCCCAACCTTGGCGTAAAGCCTCCATAATCATGCCAAAATCAGCATTCCACTCATCTTGCCAAGCTTCTAAATTTATTTGAATATCAACTTTTTCTTCTGGGGTGAGTTCAGCACTGAGAATTGCTTCACACCAGGCATTATTTAATTCCCCGATAAGTTCATCATTTTCGGCACCGTATTCTGCAACATCATCCCAATTTTCCACACAGGTAGAGGTAATCGCTTCTAAAATAGCGATCGCATTTTCACCCTCTCCCCGTTCACTAAAATCTACCGCAGTTTCCACTACACTCAGCAATTCTTCACCAATTGGGTCTTCTTCGTACCCCTCCTCAAAGTAGCGCACGGTATTTTTGAGAATCTGCCGCACTTGCCGCCGAAAGGGAGCCGGATCAATAGTGATGCGAAGCACAGGTTTTGTGTTTTTTTGCTGGGTAGCAGGATTAGTCATCCAAGCTACATGGCGATCAATCGCCTCAATTAGTGGTGGGTATTCTTTTACCAACTCTTGCAGCAGTTTTTGAGTTTGGAAATAATCCAGGTGATTAAGTAGTTGTTCGAGGGTGGGGCGCTGCTCAATGTTTTCTGGGTTACGCGCACAAACAAGCATCGTCGCTACAATGTGTTTGCACCACCCGTCAAGGTTGTAGGCACAGGTGCAGTTTACTGAGGTTAAGCCACTGCTATCGAAACTCAGGTTGACATGATAAGGTTTGGCTTCACTGCCTACAACATCTGCCTGAAGCAGATCGCCACGTTGGGTAACTGTATTGACAGCACCAGCCTCATAGTATGCCTCGCCCCGTTGGAAAGATTTGGCGTTGGCATGACGGCGGATAGTAAATTCACTAATTTGGGGAATAGACATCGAGCGATCGCCTGCGTAAATCTTCTGGATGAATCTTAAATCCAGCTTAGTGTTAGGCTAACGCGCTGTAAAGAAATTTAAAGTTATGGGCATGGGGCACTTGTACTGAGCGAACGCGAGTGCGTCTTGTAGAGAAGCCGTAAAGCCTGCGGCATAGCTACGCTTAGGGCGCAGCCTCTCCAAGAGTTGTATTGGGCATTGGAAGCTTTGAGGTTCAAAGGTGGATTAATGAGTATCAAAGGTGGATAAGGGACTTCCAAGAAATAAATTATCCAAATAAACGAACCACTCCAGACACAGAGAAGCCAGTGCGTTGGGCGGGTTCCCCGACTTGAAGCAACTGGCGCGACACAGAGGAATAAGGAAGTTTTTTGAGTATTTTTTATTTGGAAGTCCCTAAACGAGTATCAAAGGTGGATTAATGAGTATCAAAGGTGGATGAACGAGTATCAAAGGTGGATGAACGAGTATCAAAGGTGGATGAACGAGTATCAAAGGTGGATTAATGAGTATTAAAGGTGGATTAATGAGTATTAAAGGTGGATTAATGAGTATTAAAGGTGGATTAATGAGTATTAAAGGTGGATTAATGAGTATCAAAGGTGGATGAACGAGTATCAAAGGTGGATGAACGAGTATCAAAGGTGGATGAACGAGTCTTTAATGCTTTAATATCATGTCCGCTTGATTACTTATTAAACCCGAAGAACCCCACCCCTTAATCCCCTCCCCGCTTGCGGGGAGGGGAGACAAAGCGTAGCTTTGGCGGGGTGGGGTGCAATGACTGTGGGAATCATAACTAATTATGCGGACATGATATAACTTCTAACTCTCCCTGCTCCCGTTCGGCTACGCTCACGGCAAGCCTGCTCCCCTGCCCCCTGCTCCCTTTGTTGAAGTATAAAAAAAAATAAGTATCTAGATTTGACTATAATTACTGAAAACATCCATCTTTTCGCCCGAAGTGAGTGAATCATAATTTGAGTTAGCAACACCCGAACGTTAAATCAGTAAATAGTTATCAGGCGTATGGTAGGGGATTTAAATCAGTTACCAGTTACCAGTGTTCACTGATAACTGTGTGCTAAAGGCTTAAACCCAGCAACGAAACTGACAACTGATAACTGATAACTGTTAAAGGGGTTGCGCTAATTGTCGGTCAAGTTGAGAATAAATAGGCGAAGCACACGGGGAAACTAACGTGAGTCAAGGATTTGATTACGATTTAGTAATTATCGGCGCTGGTGTAGGCGGACATGGCGCAGCCTTACACGCCGTAAGTTGCGGTCTGAAAACAGCGATTATTGAAGCTGCTGATATGGGAGGAACCTGTGTTAATCGGGGCTGTATTCCTTCTAAGGCGCTGCTGGCAGCATCTGGACGTGTGCGGGAGTTACGTAATGCCCACCACCTAAAGTCATTGGGAATTCAAATTGGTAGCGTGGAATTTGATCGCCAAGCGATCGCTAATCATGCTAATAATCTTGTCTCGAAAATTCAAGGCGACTTAACCAACAGCCTCAAACGTCTAAAAGTCGATATTATCAACGGTTGGGGAAAAATCGCTGGGGCGCAAAAAGTCTCTGTTACCGGAGACGGCGGTGAAAAAACTATCACAGCCAAAGACATCATCCTTTCCCCTGGTTCAATTCCTTTTGTGCCTCCAGGGATTGAAGTAGACGGCAAAACTGTCTTTACCAGCGATCAAGGCGTTAAGTTGGAGTCGCTACCAGACTGGGTGGCAATTATTGGCAGTGGTTACATCGGCTTAGAATTTTCTGATATTTACTCAGCTTTGGGTTGTGAAATCACCTTGATTGAAGCCCTAGATCAGTTAATGCCAGGATTTGACCGAGACATTGCCAAACTTGCCGAACGGGTACTGATTACTCCCCGCGATATTGAAACGAAAGTCGGGATATACGCTAAAAAAGTCATCCCTGGTTCACCAGTGGTGATTGAATTAGCAGATTTCAAAACTAAAGAAGATGTAGATGTCATCGAAGTAGATGCTTGCTTGGTGGCTACAGGACGCATCCCGGCGACCAAAAATCTTGGTTTGGAATCTGTGGGTGTGGAAGTTGATCGGCGGAATTTTATCCCAGTTGACGATCGCATGGCAGTACTATCAGCCGGTGAAGTAGTACCGCATTTGTGGGCAATTGGCGATGCTAATGGGAAGATGATGTTGGCACATGCGGCTTCTGCTCAAGGCATCATCGCCGTAGAAAACATAGTTGGGAGGGAAAGAATAGTAGACTATCGCAGCATCCCGGCGGCGGCGTTTACCCACCCAGAAGTTAGCTATGTGGGCTTAACAGAAACCGCAGCTAAGGAGTTAGGACAAACCGAAGGGTTTGAAATCGCCGCAAGTAGGAGTTACTACAAAGGGAATTCCAAAGCGTTGGCAGAAAATGAAGCCGATGGTATTGCCAAGGTGATATATCGCAAAGACACCGGAGAAGTCTTGGGTGTTCACATTTTCGGACTGCACGCCTCAGACTTAATTCATGAAGCGTCAGCTGCGATCGCAAACCGTCAATCTGTCCAAAGTCTCGCACATCTAGTTCACGCGCACCCGACACTTTCGGAAGTGCTGGACGAAGCTTATAAACGAGCGATCGCCATCTAAAAGTTAGAAGTGAAAAGTTAGGAGTGAGGAATTAATAATCCCCAACTCCCAACTCCCAACTCCCAACTCCCAACTCCCAACTCCCAACTCCCAACTCCCAACTCCCAACTCCCAACTCCTAACTCCTAACTCCCAACTCCCAACTCCCAACTCCCAACTCCCAACTCCCAACTCCCAACTCCCAACTCCCAACTCCCAACTCCCAACTCCCAACTCCCAACTCCCAACTCCCAACTCCCAACTCCCAACTCCCAACTCCCAACTCCCAACTCCCAACTCCCAACTCCCAACTCCCAACTCCCAACTCCCAAC
>NZ_JAIVFQ010000001.1:285589-338144 GCF_020829495.1 Nostoc favosum CHAB5714
CCCAACTCCCAACTCCCAACTCCCAACTCCCAACTCCCAACTCCCAACTCCCAACTCCCAACTCCCAACTCCCAACTCCCAACTCCCAACTCCCAACTCCCAACTCCCAACTCCCAACTCCCAACTCCCAACTCCTAACTCCCAACTCCTAACTCCTAACTCCTAACTCCTAACTCCTAACTCAGTACTAATTATGCAAATCCGTCGCCGTTCACCTAACCCAGCTATTGATGTATCGATATTGCGTTATCAGGCTGTCGTACCTGATGCAGCACCAAACAATATTTTGGAGGAAATTGTCTGGCAGAAAGAAGTAGAATATGACCAAATGCGGGAAAAAGTTCCTTTGCAACAATTGCTGAAACAGGTACTGACTGCGCCACCAACCCGTGATTTTGTCGCCGCCTTGCGCCAAGGAAAGACAAAGCCAGCATTGATTGCCGAAGTTAAAAAAGCTTCACCAAGCAAAGGTGTTTTACGAGAAGATTTTGACCCAGTAGCGATCGCCCTGTCTTATCAGCAAGGTGGCGCTAGTTGTCTTTCGGTGCTGACGGATGTCAAGTTCTTTCAAGGTAGTTTTGAGAACTTAGCCAAGGTTCGGGCTGCCGTAGATTTGCCCTTACTGTGCAAAGAGTTTATCGTTTATGCTTACCAGATATACTTGGCGCGGGTTCAGGGTGCAGATGCTATTTTGTTGATTGCGGCTATCCTGAGCGATCAAGATTTGAAATACTTCCTTAAAATTGCTAACAACCTGAAAATGGCAACCTTGGTTGAAGTCCATAGTTTGGCAGAACTTGACCGTGTGTTAGCCTTAGATGGAGTCTCCTTAGTAGGAATCAATAATCGCAATTTGGAAGATTTTTCTGTTAACCTGCAAACTACTTGCCAACTTTTAGCTGCAAGGGGTAGCCAATTGCAGGAGAAAAACATCCTTGTTGTCAGCGAGTCAGGACTACACAACCCAGATGATCTGAGTTTGGTGCTGACAGCAGGTGCATCCGCCGTACTCATTGGAGAATCTTTGGTAAAACAACCAGATCCCGGCGCTGCGATCGCCCATATATTACCGAGGAATTTTTGAAATAAACACCTCCCCTACGCCCCTGAAGCGCAGGGCAACTAACTGCATACAATAGTTGGTAAATTGGGTATACTATGCGTGGACACGCAGCACATTGCTATCAAGTATCATATTGCCAAATCTTCATTGCTAATCAAATCAAAGCCATAAGCAACTAGTTATTTCTTATGTAACAATTCATTGACAAAAGACAAACTCTGACTAATACAAAATCTCAAATATGAAATCAAAAGTTAACTTCATGGAGCAAATTCCTTTACCTTCTCCTATTCACTACGAACTTATACTTCAACTTTTAGAAAGACAAACCATGTTAGCTGTAAATGATAATCCAGATTTACGGCATCAAGTAAATCAACTAATTATTACTCTGCGTAAAGCTGCCGTGCAGCAAAAACGCCTAGAAGAAATTTGCGAGTTTTCCTCTATGACTGTTGATCACCGTTGGTCAATCAACCATCATCAGGATAACAAAGTTGTTGCCCCCGATTGAAGCTGATAACTTAATATCTCAACCTCAGATTTGGCATCTTTGTTAAGTTAACTTACCACCATTAGAAAATGTTTCTGTGTATTGAACGAATCAGTATTCAAAACTTCCGCCGCACTTGCTTGACTAAAATGCACAGTTTGGGGTGTGATTTAAAATGATTCTGCTTACAGAATCTCTGCTTTGCAAAAGTATCTATAAATGCTAGATGAGGATTTTAAATCGGTAGTCAGTCTGAACGCTTAAATTATATTTGATAAAAATTTTACTTTATTTAGCTATTTTTCTAAAGTTATACATATAGCAGTTCTCACTTGGCTGCAATACAGTCTGAACCTCACCCCGTATTTGATGGGTGCAAACACTCCCCTCTCCAAAGCATCGGAGAGGGGTTGGGGGTGAGGTTTAAAAATGTACCTCATGCAAATGAGAACTGCTATAGTTATTTTGTCTCTAACATTTAACTCAATTGCTTACAATTTATACAATAATTTTATTAATGCCGTAGAAAAAATGTCATCTTTATAAAAATTTTAGATAGGGAAAAGTTCATATTGATTTATAGAAAACTGTAGATCAGCTAAAATATTTATGAGATTCTCTCTCGAATTTGACGAAAGATGAAATATAACAGTATTGATGAACTCTTCAGAAATAATCAGGCTTGGGTTGCCGAGAAACTAGCAATAGACCCAACTTACTTTCAAGACTTATCAAGCGGACAAACACCACCTTTTCTATACATTGGGTGTTCTGATAGTCGTCTGGCATTAACAAGCTTTACTCGTACAGAACCAGGAGAGTTATTTGTACATCGTAATATTGCTAATCAAATTTCTCTAACGGATATAAACTTTTTAGCTGTTTTAGAATACGCAGTTTTACATCTTCAAGTGGAACACATTATAGTTTGTGGTCACTACGATTGCGGAGGAATTAAAGCGGCTTTAGAGGGGAGAACTATCGGAATTCTTGATAACTGGGTAAATCCGATTCGGGAACTGTATTTACAAAAACAAGAAGAAATTGATGCTTTGCCAACAAGAGAAGAACGTTTGAATCGTTTGGCAGAAATAAACGTTGTAGCGCAAGTAAAAAATCTTTACCAAACTTCCATCATGCGTCAGGTACTCTATGAGCGAAAAGCGCCTATGGTTCATGGCTGGGTGCTAGATATAAGCACTGGGTTAATCAAAGATTTGAAGGTCTCAACTGTGGAATGGCAATTGCACATTTGCCCCTTGCTTCTAGAGTTTAGACTGTATGCTATGTTAAAAAATGAGAGCTAATCCAGTATTTCTTGACACACGAAAGCCCACATCTTTAGATTCCAGAGCTTTACCCAAGGTAGTCACCTTGCAGGTAATTTATTTTTATCGTTTTCATACTCTGCATAGAAATGTATTCATTGAGGCTCTGACTCAATTTATCACTGTATGCAGAGCCTCAAACCTACCTCTGCAAAGAATTATTTCTTAGCAATTATCCATACTGCGTGAATAATCCCAGGAATGTAACCAAAAAGTGTCAAAACTATATTAATCCAAAAGTCTATACCAAAACCTACTTGCAAAAAAACTCCCAGAGGCGGCACGAAAATGGCACACAAAATCCGAAGTAAATCCATTTAAACCTCCTATTCATCTCACAAAAAACAGCTTGTTGGCAAAGTGATTTCCCACTGCTCAAGCATATTTGTACCTTTCAAAGATAACATTCCCTCTCTTAATCTGGATCACGGTTGAGATGCGGTAAACCGCACTCAAGATTAGCCACCGCTAATTTTAGCTTTGTAACCTAGTTTGCTCAAAATCTCGACAATTTTTTGCTTGTGTTCGCCCTGAATTTCAATTTCGTTATCTTTAACTGTCCCACCTGTGCCGCACTGGGTTTTCAACTGCTTCACCAAATCAGCTAAGGTTTCTGGTTTGGCTTGAAAACCGCTAATCACTGTAACGGTTTTGCCTTTGCGTCCTTTGCGGGAAGCTTGTACTTTGAGATTTTGTTGTTGTACAGGAAGTTCTGGAATTGGCCTTTCTGTGGCGGCAAAGTTGTCGTTGCCAAATTCGCGGTAGACAAAGCTTTTGTCAGAAGATTTAGGATTTGAAGAAGACATAAAATGAATATTTAAGAAAAATTTCAAAGGCAGTGGAAACTTCTACGCAACCATTCTGCTGGGATATCAATTTCTAGGCTAACATCACAAATCCATTGCGAGGGATTCAAACTAGTTGGGCATGGGGGATTGGGCATTGGGCATTGGGTATCGAGGAAGAATTTAACTTCCAGTCTCCAGATATAACCTAGAGATGCCCCAGATTTTCTATAATAATTAAGTCATTCCCGTCATTTGAAACAGCCCGTGACTACCACTCCCTTATCTCCAAATTCAACTGCTCAGGTTCCAGATACGCTAGGTCGCTTTGGACGCTTCGGCGGTAAGTATGTACCTGAAACGCTGATGCCTGCTCTTACTGAACTAGAAACAGCTTACCAGCAATACCGCAATGACCCTGGTTTTCAAGCAGAACTACAGCAGTTGTTACGGGACTATGTAGGACGTGCCACACCATTATATTTCGCTGAACGCCTGACTGCTCATTATGCCCGACCCGATCGCACGGGGCCACAAATTTACTTAAAACGCGAGGATTTAAATCATACTGGCGCTCATAAAATTAACAATGCCCTTGGTCAGGTATTACTGGCGAAACGCATGGGTAAACAGCGAATTATTGCCGAAACGGGTGCTGGACAACACGGAGTTGCCACAGCCACAGTTTGCGCTCGTTTTGGGCTGGAATGCGTAATTTACATGGGCGTTCATGACATGGAACGCCAAGCTTTGAATGTGTTCAGAATGCGGTTGATGGGGGCAGAAGTGCGTCCGGTGGAAGCGGGAACTGGAACCCTGAAGGATGCCACTTCTGAAGCAATCCGCGATTGGGTGACAAATGTGGAAACAACTCACTACATCCTCGGTTCGGTAGCAGGGCCCCATCCTTACCCGATGATGGTACGTGATTTCCATGCAGTAATCGGCCAAGAAACTCGCGCCCAAGCAATCCAAAAGTGGGGTGTATTGCCTGATATTCTTTTGGCTTGCGTGGGTGGTGGTTCCAATGCGATGGGACTATTCTATGAGTTTATGAATGAGCCTTCTATACGCTTTATTGGGATTGAGGCAGCAGGAGAAGGTGTAAATACTGAAAAACATGCAGCAACCTTGACAAAAGGACGAGTTGGTGTATTGCACGGAGCAATGAGCTATCTTCTGCAAGATGAGGATGGGCAAATCATTGAGGCACACTCAATTAGTGCAGGTTTAGATTATCCCGGTGTGGGGCCAGAACATAGCTATTTGAAAGATACTGGTCGCGCTGAATACTATAGTGTGACAGATGCAGAAGCTTTAGCGGCATTTCAGCGATTGTCGAAATTGGAGGGGATTATTCCGGCATTGGAAACAGCCCATGCGATCGCCTACCTCGAAACCCTGTGTCCCCAACTAACCGACAGTCCCCGGATTGTAATTAACTGCTCTGGACGTGGTGATAAGGATGTACAAACAGTAGCCAAGTTCTTAAATGATGCGTAAATATACTTAAAATTTTGAGATAAAAGCAAGCAATAGCAATAATGGATCAATAATTCCAACACTCTATGCTACCGCAACCCACTCACAACGAGTTGGCACGCCAAAATTTTGTGAAAAGTTTGAGAATGCACATTTTCCGGACTATCTCTCCTGGTAATAAAGTACTTTATCAAAAACTAGCCAAGCCGAAGTTTGAACAAGAACATCAGCGTCCTCCCCAGAATCGTTATGAAATTCGGCTGGTGCAACTTACGATCGCGGCGCTTACGTTTATGGTCTGGGTTGGTTGGGGCCGCTTAACGATGATATGGGGCTATCTATAGTTCAAAACTATCTTCTACCAGAGTTTCCCGGTTGCTGCAACTAAGTAAGCATTCGTAATTCGTAATACTCGCCTCTGGCGAGAAGCAAGCTACGTAATTGGGGAAGTCAGATTTTCTCTGGGTCTCCTTTTTTTGTATACGTATAGGACTTACGCACAGGTAACGGAAAATCGTAGACGCAAAGCGGCTTGCCGCAGGCTACCACAGAGAACGCAGAGGGCACGGAGAAATAAGAGTTTGAGAAGTTTCTTGCGTAAGTCCTTCTTTTGTGTGTGTAGTCTTATTTGGGGAGAATTGGTATTAGGATGGCAAAAATCGCTAAGGGTAAACGACCTGTTTACTTAGATAATCCGCAAATTGATAAATTGTTAGCGATCGTTATGGCTTTGACTGGTGAGGTGTCCGTGCTGCATGAGCGGCTAGACACCATTGAACGGTTGCTAGAGGTTAAAAGTATTTTATCAGCTACAGAGATTGAAGCTTACGAGCCGCATGGCAAGGTAATTAACGAGCGGGAACAGTGGCGTGCGGAATATATTGCACGGGTGTTGCGCGTGGTGCAGGAAGAGTTAGAAACCCTCAAGAAAAGCTAGTACAGCACGGCGGAAGTAAACTACCCATCCCAAATCAATGAAACCCTTGCGGTATAGTAATTACGGATTAGGTAGCTTTCTTCTGGCCGAGGTGAGTATTACGAATTCCACGCAAGAGGTTTTAGTAGATGAATTTATGACACTTGTATCCCATATTACTTATACAATACATGATTAATACTGAGTTATGTAATATGTTGACATTCAATAATAATTCATAAAATTATTGTACTTAAATATTAATACGTAGAGCTAGTATAAATTTGTGATTGTTTTCTAACCACTATCAGCCAGATAATGGAAATCTTCGTGTATTACAAAATGAAGTTTGGAAAGTGGTTTAGATAGAAATAATCATACTAATGGTAGAGGAAAATTTTTTATAAACAGCAATATTTTTCGTAATCTTATGCATTTTAAAGTTTACTGGTAGTTTTTGAACAAAAAACGCCATAAACAGAGGTATATAGACCTATAATCAAGTTGTCAGATTGATACTAGCTTGGTTAAGCTTTCTGGAGCTAGAGTTTCAGTTAGTTTCGGCAAATGATTAAAACAACAATCTACAGCGTTGCTTTGGGCACTATTATTCTCAGTAGTGGAGCGATCGCTACTCCTGTAACAAATTCAACTTTTACGCCAACATCTTCAAATGTATCAAATAGTACTGTTAAACTTGCAGCATCTAGCGTTGATACTGCTGCTTTAGAAGAGGCGGTTTTCAAACAAATTAATGACTACAGAGTTTCCCAAGGATTAAAAAAGCTGACTCGTAATTCTGCCATTGATAATCAAGCCAGGATTCACAGTCAGGATATGGCTAAAGGTAAAGTTCCCTTTGGACATACGGGATTTTCAGAACGTGTTAAAGCAGTCGGTATTCCTTACAGTTCAGCTAGTGAAAATGTCGCTTCCAACTATGGATATAGTGACCCTGTGACGACAGCTGTTCAAGGCTGGCTCAAAAGTCCAGGGCATCTTGCTAATATCAAAGGTAATTTTGAAAAGACTGGGATTGGTGTCGTTAGCAACAACAGTAGAGGCGAAATCTACTTCACACAACTTTTCTTTACTCCTGTAACAACTCCTGTAACAACTCCTCTAACAACTCCTGTAACAAATTCAACTTTTACACCGACATCTTCAAATGTATCAAATAGTACTGTTAAACTTGCAGCATCTAGCGTTGACACTGCTGCTTTAGAAAAGGCGGTTTTCAAACAAATTAATGACTACAGAGTTTCCCAAGGATTAAAAAAGCTGACTCGTAATTCTGCCATTGATAATCAAGCCAGGATTCACAGTCAGGATATGGCTAAAGGTAAAGTTCCCTTTGGACATACGGGATTTTCACAACGTGTTAAAGCAGTCGGTATTCCTTACAGTTCGGCTGGTGAAAATGTCGCTTACAACTATGGATATAGCGATCCTGTGACGACAGCTGTTCAAGGCTGGCTCAAAAGTCCAGGGCATCTTGCTAATATCAAAGGTAATTATGATAAGACGGGGATTGGTGTCGTTAGCAACAGTAGAGGCGAAATCTACTTCACACAACTTTTCTTTCGCTGATAGATTTGGTAAAATTTAGGTTTTTTCTGAAATTCCCCAGCCTTCAGCCTGCTAGCAAAGCTTTTGCTACATATTGAATAATGTAGTTTCAATGACATTTGTCTATTGAATACTACATTATTTTTTTAGTAATTCATGAAAATTCTAAATTATCAGCAAAAATAACCGTGATTTTACGAAGCTGACCTATTGAAGTATTGAAAATTGCAAATGATTTTTTGTACTTCCTATACAAGGATGTAGCCAGATTGCCAAAATTCATCAATCCTTAATAGTATCGTCGTATATATCGTCGGAACAATAGGGTAGAGTATAAGTCTTATATCTCTACATAATTACGCAATTCTCCATGTTCCGACAAACTGCTTTTGGCATCGCTTTAAGTGCGCTTGTCCTTGCTAGTGGGTTAACGACTGTTCCGATACCAAATAATCCTTCTACGAATACATCCACCCGTAATAAGCTGTTGTCGCTTTTTTCTAGTCAGGTTGCAATCTCGACTCCTACTTTTAAAACTACGGAGCTAGAAAAATCCGTTTTTGAGGAAATTAATCGGTATCGGGCTTCTAAGGGACTGCCAAAATTGGCCCTAAATGCAAATATTACTCGACAGGCAAGAATTCATAGTCAAAATATGGCTAAAGGTAAAACCCCATTTAGCCATCAGGGATTTGAACGGCGAGTCAATGCTATCCCTATTCGCTACAGCAGTGCGGCGGAAAATGTTGCTTTCAATCGGGGATATAGTAACCCTGTGGACGAAGCTGTTACTGGTTGGATCAAGAGTCCCGGACATCTAAAGAACCTTAAAGGTAATTACAACCTCACTGGAATTGGCGTTGCTACTAATAATCAAGGCGAAGTCTACCTTACACAGCTTTTCTTTCGCACTAGGTAGATTTAATTTATGATTGTTTTGCACAATAATAATGTAGTGTCTGACAAGACTTTTATCTGCTGGACACTACTATTATTTTTGAACAATTCATGACATTACAAGATTTTCAGGTGAGCGATCGCGATCTTAGCGACGCAGCCCTAGTAGAGTATTTAGAATCTACAGCGATCGCAGTTGATACAGAAACGATGGGATTATTGCCACAGCGCGATAGGTTGTGTCTTGTCCAGTTGTGCAACGAATTCGGGAAAGTGACTGCAATCCGCATAGCCAAAGGACAAGCTGATGCGCCAAACTTAAAAAAACTCTTGGAAACGGCGAATGTCGTAAAAGTGTTTCACTTTGCTCGTTTTGACCTTGCCACTTTGCGAGCTAATCTGGGGATTCAGGTTAGACCTGTTTTTTGTACCAAAATTGCTAGTAAATTAGCTCGTACTTACACAAATCGCCACGGACTTAAAGATGTAGTGCAAGAGTTAGAACAAGTAGAACTGGATAAAAGCTCTCAAAGTTCTGATTGGGGTAACGCCGCTAGTTTGTCTGAAGCTCAACTGAGTTATGCTGCCAATGATGTGCGCTATTTACTTAGTGTGCAGCACAAGCTAACAGAAATGCTCAAACGAGAAGAACGTTGGGAAATTGCTCAAGAATGTTTTGAATTTCTGCCAACAATAGTTTCCTTGGATTTGTTGCAGTTTAAAGATTTGTTTGAACATTGAGCCAACAATAAACCTCTTGCAAAAGTTTTTGCTCTGGAGACAAGCATTACAAGATGAAATATTCTATCTTTTGACTTCTCTGCTCATAAGAAATCAAGATTAGACCTCTTGAAAAATTCCCTAACACCCCTAACCTGTCCCCGCAAGCAAAGAGATGAGACTTTAATGTAAGCCAAAGGTAGAGTGGGGTTCTTATGATTAATTTATGCAAGAGGTCTATTGCTAATTTTCTAAGTTATTTTTCGCTTACGATCCAACATTGGAATCATCAGTGCCTTTAGATTCACTAATGCCTTCCTTGACATTACTGGCTCCCTCTTGAATGCCTTCCTTGAGATTACTAGCTCCCTCTTGAATGCCTTCCTTAAGGTTACTGGCTCCCTCTTGAATACCTTCTTTGAGCTTACTGGCTCCCTTTTTAATGGTTTCCGTCGCGCTAGGGCCTCCCTTTGGCTGATTTTCTTGATGAGCTTTTAGCCGATCTACAACATTGTACTCATCTGCACCTGGGGGAGTTGTTGATTCAACAATGCCTTCTGTTGGGCCACCGATAGCCTTCCATGCAGCAAGACCACCTTTAAGTTGGGAGACATGCTCAAATCCATTAGAACGCAGTTGTTGCGCGGCTTGGGCAGATTCTTCTTCATTAGCACCGTAAACGTAAATATCACGGCTTTTATTTAAAGAAGCTACTGCACGCTGTACCAATTCATCTATTGGCATTGGCATTGCTCCCATAATGTGACCTTCGTTGTAGGTGTTGCGATCGCGCACATCCAGTATTGTAAAAGCTGGTTCGCCCCATTCTAGGCGAGATTTCAATGTATGAACATCAGATTGTGCTTCTACTGGTGGCTGTGGGGGAATTATGCCGCCGACTAAATTGTTAACCATAAGTATCCCTGAGTTGACGATATTGATAGCAATTTAACGGACTAAATATATTGAATTACTCTTTCTATGGGCTGAATTTACTTAAAATCTCTCCTGAGATAGAGTACCTAATTAAAATATTTTCTACCATTTAATGCATTGCAAATTCAGTCACATTATACTATTAAAAGTTGTTTTTATATTAATTGTATTAAATATATTTTAAGTTCTGTTTGTGATATTTAATTATTAAAACAGATTGTGAATAAGATTAAAATATTCAGCTATTAATACAGGAATTACGTATATTTTCAATATCTGCGATCGCTAACAAAAACGCCTTATTTAATCCAATTTTGGTATTTTGCCTCAGGCAATGTCTCAGGGTGAAACTTGTAATATAGTATATGCTTAAGAGTATAGCTACATGTAAATGCGCCCCAGGGAAATTTTCATAGACCTTTTTCAGGAGCAGATACCTGTTAGTTAAAATACACTTGGGTAAGTAGAGTTTAGAATATAGATTAACTTATGGCTTGGTTTGTGATTGTGGATACCAAGTAGCGCAAGGCGGAAGTCACGCATTCACGCATAATTGTATTCCGAGCTTCTTGCGCCATTTGAAATGGTATGTTTATTTCCGTGCCCACTGTACTAGTTAATTAGAAAGTGCGTTGCTTTTGCAAAGTTGTAGCAAATGCGGTGGCGTCTGATGTCTCTCTAGACTATTTGTGGTTATAGAAATGGTCTTCAATTATACTAACTTTAAGTATTAATTAAAATTATACAACAGAAATGCAAAATTATACAAACTTCATACAATACTTATACAATTTATTAGCATTACAATGGCTAAAGTTTTGATAAACTTCATGGAAGATTAATTGTAAACAAGTACTACAGTAGCGATCGTACTCAGCAGAGACGCATGTGAATACACTATTAACAGAAACACGTAAAGCAAAACTGGCGCAAGAGCAAATCGCCCAATCTACAATAGGCAGCATTATGGTTATGGTTCCCGCTACTACTCCCAAAATACTGATCGTCGATGACGACTTCGGCGTCCGAAATCTCGTCTATCGTTTTTTAAGTCGGAAATATCAAATAGAGTCCGCAGCAGATGGTAAGACTGCCTTATCATTGTTTGAGCAATTCAACCCAGCTTTAGTGATTCTAGATTGGAATTTGCCGGATCTGAATGGTTATAGCCTCTGCCAAGAAATGCAGAGCCGTACTAATGTTTTAGTGCTGATACTGACTAGTAGGACTGACGAGGCTGATAAAATTAAAATCTTAAGCGCAGGTGCTGATGATTTCATGACCAAACCGTTTAGTCTTGCAGAAGTTGAAGTTAGAGTCGAAGCTCTTTTGAGACGGATACGCTACATCAATCCCTCCCCAACACAACGGATCATTTTTAAGCAGTTAGCAATTAACCCAGAGGGCCGGGAGGTAACACTTAACGATAAACCTCTTGCTTTAACAGCACTGGAATTTAATATCTTACATTTTTTGGCAAGTCATCCTAATCAGGCTTGGAGTCGCCCACAGCTAATCCAAAAAATTTGGGGTTGCGACTACGTTGGAGATGGGCGAGTGGTTGATGTGCATATTGGTCAGCTTCGCAAGAAGATGGAAGTCGATGCCAGCGTACCAGAGTTTATTAAAACTGTGCGAGGCTATGGTTACAAATTTGAAGCGCCCGACGAAAATACTAATTCCTGAGCTTTCTGATTTCAGGAGTACTTCATAAAAAGAATGACTCAGATGAGTCAGCATTAGTATTATTGCTGATTCAAGTAGTTTTACTGAGGATTAACCGTATAACTTGCGCTAATTTGGGAAGTTGATCCAAACTGATTTGGAGAAAAGCTTTATCTAGTGCCAAAACCAAAAGTGCAAATACCGATTCAAAATAGGTGATTTTGCCTTGCCACTTGAGTACGTGCAAAGATTTTCCCTTACCCTGAAATTTATGAATCCACCAAAAATCACTAGAGTGAATCTAGCGGATTTAACCGATGGCTCACCCAATGTAAGGTAAACCATTGCGCCGTTTCTCCCTTGGCGATGGGTGTGTAGATAGTATTCGATCTCGCCAAATAGGCGCTTTTGGACTTGGACTTGCGTAGGCTAGCAAAAACCGCAGGTATCGCTTTGCAAATTGTACAAGGTTACGGGGGGGCAAATCACCGTAAAAAGTATACTTGGGTCTTGGCTTAACCTTTCAAATTAACCTTCCCCTCAAGCTTTGACCCATCTTGATGAGATAAAAATTTTTCACTACTATGATAGCTTCTTCGCCATTTTTCCAGATGCTCTATAGATATTGATTTAGATACGACGTTCACACCATTTCCTCGCCAAGCAACTTCTGCATCTGTTGTGAAAACCCCACATTCTAATTGATCTAGCCTCATATTCCAATATTCACTAAACCGACCTTTCAAAGTAATAACTTGCTCAAATACCTTGTTTCTGTGTTTATTTCTTCTTTTCCTTTCTGTAGCTCCTGTTGCTTCTGTATCAATAAACTTAGTTTCAATTAAAAACAGGCTCCCCTTAAAGGTCTGGTAGACAAAATCACACTTTCCTAAATCTGTATAATCTGAAATTGGAGATTTTTCAAATAACAGTAATTCAGCGCACGAGGGAAACAAGTCTTTAATATTCAGAAATAAATAAGCTTGCAATAGAAGTTCCTTATCATAAGGAAACAAGATAACTCCTTCAAAAAATTTTTTAATGTCCTCCTGAGTTTGGGGTTGAATAATTTTACAGTATGAAACAAATTTATGTAGCTCGTTCACGATCATCAAGTTCTAACTCCTTCCCCGGTCGCTGCCTTCAGGGTCTTAGCATAAAAATATACCATTCCCTCAATGAAATCCTCATCCGCATAAGTCACGAAAAAAACGATTATAATCCTGGATATTTAAGCTAATTTACTGTTGACAGTTCAGTAAAACTAATTTTTAAGCTAATTTTCAGTGTTGGTGGACTTTTCACTTCTGGCTTAAACTACCAGTCAGCGATTTGATATGAGCAGTAAAACTGGCATTTTGTAAAGCTTGAACGGTTATTCTAGAATCTTGTACGCAAAATTGCCAACCTAAGCGAACAAGTTTCCGAGAATTTTCAGTTTGTATAATTCCGATCACTGGCATTTTTGCCTTTTCTTTGTCTCCTGACTGTTCTTGCAAAATTATTTTCAAGCGATGTAGTTCATCGATATTACCTGCTTGCTGGGGATTTAACTCCACCATTACCATTTGTACTGTTTCCACTGGTTCTGCATCTTCAAGAATAAATTGAGTTTGCTCGTCACGTCGATCTACTTTTCCCCAAATAATCAATCTAGTATCAACTTGGAGTAGGGAACTAATGCGTTCATAGGTTTTGGGAAAGACTACAGCTTCTGATTGTGTAGTAAGGTCTTCTATTTGCAAAATTGCCATTTGTTCGCCTTTTTTAGTAACCACTTTTTTGACGTTATTTAACATGACAACTGCACAAAGCCTTATTTCTTCCCTTTGCTCTCCCAGCTGCGAAAGGTTAATTGGAGTCAAAAGTGGTGCTATTTGCCGTAAGGATTTCAGGGGATGATCTGATACATAAAAGCCTAATAATTCTTTCTCCATCTGCAACTTTTTCTGCGGGGGTAAATCCATCACAGGTTTAGATTTGGGAGCAGTTTCAAAGGCATTATTTGCTCTTTTATTGGGAGTAGAAGAAAATCCGTCGCCCAATAAATCTAAAAGATTTCCTTGACCACTAGCTCTGTCTTTAGCGCGAGATTGTGCCCAATCATACACTAATTCTAAGTCGTTAATTAACTGTTGACGATTGGGTTCAATTTTGTCAAAGGCTCCACAGTAAATCAGCGATTCTAGAGTCCGGCGGTTAACAGCACGTAAATCCACGCGATCGCAAAAATCAGCGAGGGATTTAAATCCTGTCTCATTTCTCGCCTCCAAAATACAAGCGATCGCATTTTGTCCCACGTTACGCACCGCCGAAAATCCAAACAAAATCTTTCCCAATGTCGGCGTAAAATCAACACCAGAGCGATTAATATCCGGCGGATCTATGGAAATACCCATGTTTGTACAGTTAGTAATATATCTCTGTACCTTATCGGTATCGCCACTGTTAGCCGTTAACAGCGCCGCCATATATTCTAATGGATAATTAGCTTTTAAATATGCTGTTTGATAAGTTACATAACCATAGGCAGTCGAATGGGATTTATTGAAACAATTAGAAGCTATTAACCCATTTTTGATTGCAAAATTATGGTCATACTCAACCCCTATGTCATACACATTTTGTTTGCCTAAATATTTGCGTGTGACTATTTTAATCATCCTACCCTACCCCCGAAAAAATTGTTGCCAAATTTATAAAATGATGACAATTGTAATTGTTGTAATACTATAACAAAAAATTATATCATTATAAAACACTGCTATACTCTTACACAAAAATAGCCAAAATATATCAAACTTTTGGTAAACCATTAGATAGACAGTTAACAGCTATACAATTGCTGTTTTAAAGCTTATTAAACCGTTCCAATACATATTAATCCGCTTAGTCAGATGCCTGGTGAGCGGGGAAAAAGCAGGGGATCTCTTAGCTGGGGAGAAAAGAATTACTGAACAATAACCCTCTTTCCTCAAGAGCTTCCCCTGCTTTCCCGGCTGATCGGAACCGTATTGCCTTGTATATCCCGCCTCTGTGCCTCTATCCAATGCCCAATGCGTCAGTTACTATCGTTGAAAAGCAACTCAGTATAAGAGGGTGTAGGTAGGTGAAAGTCGCGTTGATCTTATTTTTGGTAGTGGTTGTGGGATTGTTTGTGGTAGTCGAGATCGGACTGCGATCGCTTTTTGGCTTTGGTAATCCCCTGATTTACATTGGCGATGAGCAGATTGGTTATTTATTGGCTCCTAACCAGCATACCCGTCGTTTTGGTAATCGCATTGAAATTAATGAGTATTCTATGCGAGGTAATCCGCTCAAAAAGACACCTGCACCTTCTGGGCTGCGAGTTTTACTGTTAGGCGATTCTATTGCTAATGGTGGCTGGTGGACAGATCAGACTAATACAATATCCGCGATGATGATGCGTTATCTGGCATCATCTACTAATAGTAATTATCAGGAAGTAGAAGTGCTAAATGCTTCAGCTAACTCTTGGGGGCCAAGGAACGAGTTAGCTTATTTACAGAAGTTTAGCAATTTCAACGCGCAAGCAGTAGTGTTATTAATTAATACCGATGATTTGTTTGCTACTGCTCCCACTTCTTTATCGGTAGGACGCGATCGCAACTATCCCGATAGTAAACCTCCCTTAGCATTGGTGGAAGTGTGGCAACGTTATATCGTCAAGCAACAGCCAATTCCCGAAATGAGAGCAGTGCAAAATGAACCAGGCGATCGCGTGGGGATTAATTTGGAGGCGATCGGCAAAATTCAAGCCCTGACTCGCCAAAGCAACAGCCAATTTTTACTAGTCATGACTCCCTTACTGCGAGAAATTGGTGAACCAGGCCCCCGCGATTATGAAATTAAAGCACGCCAGCGCTTGAACGATTTTACTAAAGCACAACAAATTAACTATATAGACTTTTTACCGATATTCAATTCAACTGCCAACCCGCAAGCTTTGTATCACGACCACATTCACCTCAACTTACAAGGTAATAAATTTGTCAGTGAAGTTATGGAGCGATCGCTTTTGGAAATACTGAAGGATGTACCACTTCCTCAGAGCTAGTCGTCAATTCTATCCCAAAAAAGGTTTGTAGTGAGCGATTTATCGCTCAATTTCAAGGACTAGAACCATAGGCATCAGCACCTTGCTTTTTTGCCCATAAGCGGTGAATCGGATTTTTTTTGATGAGGCGACACAATTAAATCCACTTATCCCCGGCATTACTACATTAGTAACAATCGCATTTGCTTTTTATTATAAGATTATTTTTAGAGCTTCTTTCGCATTGGTCGTCTTAATAAGATTGTAATCCCTATCTGTGAGAGAAAAACCAACTAATTTCAATTTGCTCAGACAATATTTTCTAGCTAAAATAGTAGCCATTCAGGTAATACTCAACCTTAAATATCCAAAAAATATTTTAGCTTTTGTGGAGTTATTTTTTTCATTAGGAAATTAAACAATATGTTGAAATATTACTTTTAGTAAATCCCCTTGTGTAAAAGGCTTAGTTAAATAACCTGATGCTCTTACTATCTTAGCTTTAGCTCTATCTAGAAATCCTAATTTTTCTGACACCATAATCACAGGTGTATTTTTAAAATTTGAGTGTTTACGCAGTAAAGAGCAGAGTTCATATCCATCCAAATTAGGCATTGAAATATCTAACAAAATAATGTCGGGTTTGGTATGAACAATCTGCATTAAAGCCTTTAAAGAATCGGTGACTCCCACCACAGAAAATATTTGCTCATCTAAATAACTTTTAATAGTATTCAATACCGTAGGACTGTCATCAATACAAAAGATTGTGTAGATTTTTTTGTCAGCAGGTGGTTTGGTGATTCGCTGACCCCTATGTTCATTGGTATTAATAAAGTAGGTTGGTGGCTTATAGCCGTTTGTTGTAGACGAGTTTGGTGTACTTTTGCTTTTAGGTTTTAACTCATTTATTTTGAACAATTCTGAAGGGTTTGATTGAGAAGTTGGCGATGTCTGACGATAAGCCGCTTCCCTTCGGGGTGTTTGACATCGTTCAACTAGTAAGCGGAGATTCAGATGACAAAACTTTGGCATGTCATCCAGAAAGCTTTCAGGAATAAATTCATAACTCCCTTCGTCTAAATTCAGAAATGACTCCAGAACTTCTAGCGCCAATTGCTCTATCAGTATCGCTGCTTGAGAGGGACTGATATATTTCTGATTGACTAACCAGCAAATAGCAAGATAATCTGGGTTCGGTATTGCCTGATTTTCAATACAAGTTTCAAATATCGCCCGTAACTGTTCGTGAATTTCGCTAGGGAGAGTAGAAATTTGCTGACTCAAGCGTTGCAAATTTCTGTAAAGCGGCTCAAACATTTTCTCCGAGTAGCAGGCATAAATTAATTTACCCTCATCCACATATATTGACCAAGAGCCTGATGTGCTAAATACCTGCAAACAACCAGTAACCGACTTACCAGTGATTTTTTTCAACAAAGATAAAGGCTGGAGCTTTTGGAAAAATCTGTATCTACTAATCGGAAGTGTCTTCATTGGGATGGCTCTGAAATCAAATTAACATTTGCAGGTAAAATTAGTGAATTACCTTTTCGGAATTCACTGCGACTTTGTTGGAAGCACTATCAGATAAATATAGCGGTCACATTTGAGTTAGTACAGAGATTCCACACCCCCCAACTCTTAATTCACCAATCTCTGTTAAGCTATAAAGCACGAATAACAACTAAACCAATCCATATTATTGCCCAATGGCAAAATGGCCCGACTGGTTGCCAGGATATAGTATTTCAAAAATTAGATTGGTTTTCTGTATCTTTCGCTAATCTAGCCAATCTAACAGTAACTCAAGTGCAACGCACAGACCATTGGCTCTCGCCCATCAGTCACAAAAGCATCATTGTTATCCGTATTTAGCACCCTAAAATTGTAGATAATTTAGTTCTTGTGCCAAATGTTGTTTTGCCCCTGATGCTAAAGTCGAAAGCGACCAAAATCTACTGTAATGTAGAGGAAAATGGTTCTCTCTCAAGGCTTTTGAGCATTAAATCCGCCCTGACGAACTATGTTTTTGCAGTCGTGACGAAAGTCGTCGGGCACTTTTGCTAGAAGTTTATTCTTGAGGGTAACTTCTTCAATAGAAAAAGTATTATTAGAAACTAAGCATTAAAAAAGTTTAATGGCTTACTTAGGTTTGTGATTGTAGAGCAACTCTTAGTGTTAGGATTGGGTAAAATTATCACTTGCACAACAAGAATGGTAAACCTCCGACCAAGGATGAGTTAGCTGGTAATTGCCGCCATGATGGTGTGTGGTGAGATGCAACAGGCAACCAAATCAGCAGAGGGGAATCTCTTCATAATTACTGGAAACGGTTTCTAATGTTGTGTGGGGCTAAATAGTCACCCGGCACAATTTGAAGTGACAAATTCAAGAACTTGCAACGAAATTCTTGATTGATAGTACATACCTGCAAAATAGCTCTTTTCAGCTAGATGGTAGATAACAAGTAAGTAACCACTAAAATTCAGATTACTATAATTTTCAAAAAAAGTTAGCAGAAATATACAAACTTCATGATAAATCGGTAAAGTAAACATGAAAACTAATTAATATTATTTTTCAGTATTTATTTGATCGGATGTCCGGGAAGGCTGAGAATGTACAGTTGAAGATAATTTTGTATGTTTTTAGCGGTTCTCGGTTGAGTGGGTACTGAACCCCACCCCCAACCCCCTCCCCGCTCTTCGAGAGGGGGCTAAGATATATCTTATGTGATTAAGAAAAGCTATATAAGGGACTTCCAAATAAAAAAATATCCCAAAACTGACGCAAAAATTCTCTCTATTTCTTCTCTTTTTGTGTTCTCTGCATCTGGAGTGGTAGCCTGCGGCAAGCCCTCCGGCTTGGTGCAGTCGCTCATGGGGGAAACCCCCATGCGCTAAAGCGTCTCCCCTTGGGAGAAGACCGCGCTGCTTCACCGCTTTGCGTCTACGTTTATTTGGATAATTTATTTCTTGGAAATCCCTAAATGAGTGAATTATTTTATGGTAGCAATTTACCTGAAAATCTCAAGTTTTAAAAGTCCCAAATATAAATAGAAAATTGTCCGCAATCACATTCATCCATAAGTTATATTTAGCAAAAAGACGCAAAGAATTGCTTTGCGTCTGTGGCGTGAGATTTAGAAGTCGATATTCTCACTGTTAGAATTCTCCATCTACTTAAAATTGCTCCCGCCAGCACCAGCTTAAAAGTGTGCCACCTGCCACCAGCTTAACTATTTCCAGTACCCAATAACTGCCATGCAGTATATTCATTGTCGATGGAATAGCAGCAGCAGCTTCAAATAGGTTGAGTTGAACTCCTATGGCGCACATCTGTGGAGTTAAGAAATAGGTGTCAAGCACAGCTATAGTTAGCAGCAGCACAGATAAAACAATACTGCCAATACTCCAGTGATATCGGGTTTTGCTCAAAGCTAGTGCCCCAGTCAGAACTACAGCAGCAGATAATAATTCCATCCGATTGAAGTTCCAAAAAATCGTATAGCCTGCTGTCGTAAAACCAGCTTGGCTCATCATGCCAGAAAGATAAAGGCTAGGCATAATTACCCAGTCTAAAACTAGACTAGCACTGAGCCAAAAGCCCAAAGTCAATATGATGCCGGTTTGCCAAATTGGTCGCTTGAATTCAAAGTTAGAAATAGCAGTCATAAAATAATTGCGTGTGTTGTATTTCTTAGTTTGTAACTTCCCCAGCAGTTTGACAAGAAATATCAACTAACCTTTACAAAGCGATCGCTCTTATATTCTGAACTCAATCGCAAGATTTTTTAAACTTAGTTGAGAAATATTAAGATATTTAAAAAAATAATTTAAATAGATTTTGCCTGTTGCAAATAGTCAATTTTTTATATCGAAAGTAACTAAGCGATCGCGGGATAGCGGCAACTGGAATGATGAATCATAGGTTGAAGTTTAAATTGATACAGAGACAGATTGCCAAAATCCTTTATTTGTTACAGCCTTCTGCCTTCTGAAGCATCCACTGTGGCTTCAGTAAGCCGATGAGAAAATTTCAATATATGTAAACTGAATTGTTTGAAACCCCTAAATTTATTTATGGGGTTTACCAACTGAGCCTCCAGCATAGCTGCCTCCTGCCTTCTCATGCTGGTTTTCAAAAGTTTGTGGTTTACTGAACATTGTCTGTTTTATACGCAGACATGAGTAATACCAAGTTGTCTTTGATCGTATTATTTGCTCAAGAGCCAGTCTAGTAGAGATTTTGATTTTAAACAAGATTAATTTTGGCAATTTTGTATAATATCACGTTCAAATAAGTTAATTCCATCTTCTGTATAAAATATCTATCTTTAGACATACTTTTTTAAAAATGTATTGTTATCCAGTACACTTCGCATGGTGGATTGACTTAAATCCATTTACATATGTTATGATTTCTATTATTCTAATGTTATGATTTGTGTTTTAATTTTAATTTATCATCTGGTAAATTATTTGCTAAATTAAGCTAAAATAGCTTAATTGAGAACTTTAAAGGCAATTCAAGCAAACTTAGAAGTTTTTAACACACAACCGTTCCTTAAATAAAGTTAAAGTTTTGTTACTAGTAACTCAGATATTTTTAAATTCTGAATTTTTAGGAGTTACCGAGGTAGGTATGTTGAATACTGAGCAGTAACTTGATTGAATGAAAAAAGAATTTTACTGCCATTCTGAATAGAGTGTAGTGAGTCATATTCGTTTTTAACCATTTTATGGTTTGAGACTAATGCTAAAAAACAGCTAGCTGAGGATTAATCATGCCTGTAATCTCAAATGTCAGCCTGGAGATAGACAATATGAATAGTTTACTAGGATAGTAATTTTGCAAAGTCTAATGATTGGAAAGTTGCTAGAGACAAACATAGTGGAGTTAATAAAAATTCAAATAAACTTCCTAAAAGTCCACTGTTATTCTGAAGCAAATAGAATATAGCGAGTTTAGCGATATAAGGTTTGATACTAATGCTAAAAAACAGCGAACTAACGATTAATCAGGGTTCTAATCTCAAATTTAAGCTTGGGGATCAACGATACGATAAGTTTCCTAGGCTAGAATTGTTGCGGAATCGTACAGTTGGAAAGCCACTAAAAATTAAACAAACATAGTGGAATAAATGTCAATTAAGATAAATTTCCCTCTCAGTAAAGTCAATAATCCCGAAAGAAAGAATGCAAGTATTATGGCGAAATCTTGCTAGTGGGACTAGTTGACTACTTTAGAGGCTATCTTAAATTAGAGACTAGCCTACCTACAGAATTTACTCCAAATGAATGGTGTTGTTTAATAACATTGCCAGTCAGAAATATAAGTAAGCTTTTTTCTTAAAAGCTCATTTAATGATCTCTTTAATCTAAAACGATAAAGAGCATTATTTACTGCTGGCATACATTAGGGTAAATCGGAATTATTACCGAAATCTCACAATTTTTTAATTGGAATAAGGTCAACACACATGAATAAAGTTCAAGCATCCTTTGAAGCTACAGAAGCTGCGTTTCACGTGCAAGGTTACGAAAAAATCGATTTTAGTCTTGTCTATGTGAACGGTGCATTTGATATTGAAAACAGAGAAATAGCAGATAGCTATGCGAAATTTGGTCGCTGTCTGACTGTAATTGATGCCAATGTTCATGAACTTTATGGCGATCAGATCAGGTCATATTTTAGACACTATGACATTGAACTGACGGTATTTCCGATCATCATTACAGAGCCAGCTAAAACCCTGGCAACGTTTGAAAAAATTGTTGACGCTTTTTCGGATTTTGGCTTAGTTCGTAAAGAACCAGTCTTAGTTGTCGGTGGTGGTCTAGTTACTGATGTGGCTGGGTTTGCTTGCGCTTCTTACCGTCGCAAGAGCAACTATATCCGCATTCCTACCACGTTGATTGGTTTGATTGATGCAGGTGTAGCGATTAAGGTAGCAGTTAATCATCGCAAGTTAAAAAATCGCTTGGGAGCATATCATGCACCTTTGAAAGTGATCCTGGATTTCTCATTTTTGAAAACCTTGCCAACGGCTCAAGTTCGTAATGGGATGGCAGAGTTGGTGAAAATTGCTGTAGTTTCTAACTCTGAAGTCTTTGAACTGCTATACGAATATGGCGAAGAACTGCTTTCCACTCACTTTGGCCATGTGAATGCTACACCGGAAATTAAAGAGATTGCCCATAAAGTCAACTACGAGGCAATCAAAACCATGTTGGAGTTAGAGACTCCTAACTTGCATGAAATAGACCTCGATCGCGTCATTGCCTACGGTCATACTTGGAGTCCTACCCTAGAATTAGCACCTCAGATACCCCTATATCATGGTCATGCGGTCAATATAGATATGGCTTTGTCTGCAACCATTGCAGCACAACGGGGCTATATTCCAACTCAAGAGCGCGATCGCATCCTAGACTTGATGAGTCGTATAGGTTTATCACTCGATCATCCTCTACTAGATGGAGATTTGCTCTGGGATGCTACCCAGTCTATAAGCTTGACACGAGATGGCAAACAACGCGCAGCCATGCCTTGTCCGATTGGTGAGTGCTTCTTTGCCAACGATCTGACTCGTGAAGAACTTGATGCTGCTCTAGCTGAACACAAACGTCTTTGTGCTCAATACCCTCGTGGCGGAAAAGGTGTTGACGCATACATTGAAACTCAAGAAGCCAAGCTAGTGGGGGTGTGAAAATATGACGAGTGTTGTAGGACGAGAAATAGCCAGACCGATAACGCCACACAGTATCTTAGTAGCCCAGCTACAGCAAACCCTCAAATTAGCACAAGAGAACAACATTCCCGTAGAGATATTGGATTCTTTGCGGCAGGGAGTTCAATTAGCGGCAGGTTTAGATCCCTACTTGGATGATTACACCACCCCCGAATCGAGCGCATTGACAGCATTGGCGCAAAAAACAAGCATTGAAGACTGGAGCAAACGCTTCAGTGATGGTGAAACAGTGCGTCAACTAGAGCAGGAGATGCTCTCAGGACATCTTGAAGGACAGACATTGAAAATGTTTGTTCATATCACCAAGGCAAAGCGCATTCTAGAAGTAGGAATGTTCACAGGGTATTCAGCTTTAGCGATGGCAGAAGCATTACCAAGTGATGGGCAACTCATAGGTTGTGAAGTAGATCCCTATGTAGCTCAATTTGCTCAAGCTTGTTTTCAAGAGTCTCCCCACGGCAGTAAAATCGTTGTAGAAGTAGCACCTGCTCTTGAGACACTCCACAAGCTCGCAGCAAGAAAAGAATCATTTGATTTAATCTTCATTGATGCGGATAAAAAAGAGTATGTAAAGTACTTCCAGACTATTTTGGATAGTAACTTACTAACTCCCGACGGGTTAATCTGTGTGGATAACACTTTGTTGCAGGGACAAGTTTACCTGCCACCTGAACAACGTACCGCCAACGGTGAAGCGATCGCTCAGTTCAACCGTATTGTCGCCGCCGATCCTCGTGTAGAGCAAGTTCTCTTACCCATCCGAGATGGTATAACCCTGATTAGACGCGTTGTGTAATCGAGAGATCAGGGAGATGAGCAGAGAAGTCTATAGCCTTGGCTGTAGACTTCAAAAGGATGAAGAAGATAAGAAGGAATAATTTTTCGCTTGCTTCCTCATCTCCCCTCAAGCTATTTTTTTGCGATCGCAGTTGTTATATAAAATACAACAGTATTTAAGAAGATGAATCATGCCAGTACTTCGTATTCTTCATTTAGTTGGGTCTGCATACAATGATTTTTACTGTCAGTTGTCACGTAATTACGCCCAAAGCTGTCTGGTAGCTACGGCAAATCCATCGCTGTATGACTTTCTGATTGCATACATCACACAAGATGGCCAGTGGCGATTTCCTTCCTCTCTCAGTCCAGAAGATATTGCTGTCGCTAAACCGATGTCTCTATCAGATGCCATACAGTTTATAACAGCGCAAAACATTGACCTTATGTTGCCACAAATGTTTTGTCTCCCTGGAATGACTGACTACCGGGCACTATTCGACTTGCTTAAGATCCCTTATATAGGCAATACTCCGGATGTCATGGCAATCACAGCCCACAAAGCCAGAACCAAAGCAATTGTCGCAGCAGCAGGGGTCAAAGTGCCGAATGGAGAACTGCTCCGCCAAGGAGACGTTCCGACAATTACACCTCCAGCAGTCATTAAACCCGCAAATGCCGACAACTCTTTAGGAGTGTCCTTAGTCAAAGAGGCTAGTGAGTATGACGCTGCCTTGAAGAAAGCATTTGAATTTGCTTCGGAGGTGATCGTAGAAACATTCATTGAAGCCGGTCGAGAAGTCAGATGCGGCGCTATTGTCAAAGATGGGAAGCTAATCGGTTTACCCCTTGAAGAGTATCAGATAGACCCCCAAATCAGACCCATCCGCAGTTATACTGACAAATTCAAAATACCAATCGAGGGCGACTTGGCTTCAACTGCTAAAAATTATGTCCCAGGTTGGATTGTAGATATTAATGACCCGATCACCCAAAAGGTTCAGCAAGAAGTTAAGAAGTGTCATTTGGCTTTGGGCTGTCGCCATTATAGTTTATTTGACTTCCGGATCGACCCACAGGGACAACCTTGGTTCTTAGAAGCCGGGTTGTTTTGTATTTTTGACCATAACGCGGTGATTGCCTGTACGGCGAACGCAGCGGGAATTCCTTTAAATGAGTTATTTATGACGGCAATCAATGAAGCATTGGGCACGATCTGATGTCCGGCAAATCACCTTTTTAGCTTTCTTCTGACTTGGAATAGCACAAGGTATTCGCTAGCGACAAGTAATAGAACTCTAATGTACACGCTTGCTCAAAATAGAGCGATTGCCTGAAAATCTAATGACTTCAAGTGCGTATGCAACACCTATTTGTACTCCAGGGAATCCCCATCTAAAAAATAAAGAATAAATAAGTAGGTCGGCGTAAATAATTATGGTTGGGATAAGGCAGTTCTTGCTGGGGGCTCTTAGCTGGGGGAAAGAAAGTTTGAGCCTTGTTTACTTTTCTTTACACAGTTTGGTTTTATTGTGCCGACTTACTTATAGCAGTCCTAAATCATTTGTGAAAATTATATATCCCTTTTTTCTTTCTTACCTTTGCGCCCTTAGCGTACTTTGCGGTTCGTTTTCAAATTTTATATTTTTCACGAATCAAATAGGACTGCTATATTCGACATTTACCTTTAAAAAGAGAGAGGATGCGGAAAGAAGCCACTAGTACCGCAAAGCAGAATTCAAAATTTAAATTAAAATTCAAAATAAATACAGAGTCTAGGAAAGCAGAGGAGCGCATCTCCTTGTCCCCTTAACTTCTAACTCGCCACCAGTCAAAGGTTCCACTATCATGTCACAATTACAACTATGAGGGAGCAGATTTTTGCCATATTCCAAAACTTGGGTACTCTTGCATTACTGGCGATCGCATTTCCCTTTAACTGTACCGTCGTACTTGCATCGCTGCTGTGGAATTTTTTCAGCCGATCGGATGCCAACCAAGTGGTTTTGAACGAAAATCCTAAAAATATCTTGATCGGTGGTGGTAGAATGACCAAAACCCTTCAGCTGGCGCGATCATTTCACGCTGCTGGGCATCGAGTCATTTTATTTGATCTCGATAAATACTGGTTCAGTGGTTATCGATTTTCTAACTCTGTGGCTGGCTTTTACACAGTTCCTGACTCGCAAGAAGACTTAGAAAGCTATACTCAAGCCGTGCGAGCGATCGCCAAAAAAGAAAACATAGATTTTTTTGTACCGGTAGGTATTTTTGCTGCCAGCTACTTTGATTCCGAGCGCAAACCAGTGTTATCAGGCTGTTGCGAGAATTTTCACTTCGATGCTGATACAATGAAGATGCTGGATAACAAGTTTACCTTTGCTGAAAAAGCACGCTCACTCTCGCTATCTGTCCCGAAAACCTTCCTAATTACAGATTCCGAACAAGTTCTTAAATTCGACTTTGCCAACGAAAAGCGCAAGTACATTCTCAAAAGTATTGTCTATGACTCTGTTTTACGCTTGGATCTGACCAAGCTACCAATGGATTCTCCTGAAAAAATGGCGTTTCATGTTAAAAGTAAGCCAATTAGTAAAGATAACCCTTGGATATTGCAAGAGTTTATTCCCGGGACAGAATACTGTACTCACGATACAGTGAGAAATGGTACATTAACGGTACATTGCTGCTGTGAATCATCTGCTTTTCAAGTCAATTACGAAAACTTTGAACACCCAGAAATTAAAAAGTGGGTGAGTCATTTTGTCAAAGAACTACAACTGACTGGACAACTTTGTTTTGACTTCATTCAGGCGGAAGATGGGACGATTTATGCGATCGAGTGCAACGCTCGCGCTCACTCTGCAATTACAATGTATTACAACCATCCTGGTTTAGCAGATGCCTATCTTAGTAAAGAGCCTCCGGCTGAACCTCTGCAACCCCTGAGTGATAGTAAGCCTACTTATTGGCTTTATCACGAACTTTGGAGACTTAATGAAATTAGATCGTTAAAGCACTTACAAAAGTGGTTTAAAAATATTTGGCGAGGAAAGGATGCAATCTTTGAAGTTAACGACCCACTACCGTTCTTAATGGTACATCATTGGCACATTCCTTTGCTATTACTCGATAGTTTGCGCTCCTTACGAACTTGGGTGAGGATTGATTTCAACATCGGCAAACTCATCCAGTTTGGAGAAGACATAAAATATGGCAATACCTCTGCAACCCCTAAGTGATAGTAAGCCTAGTTATTGGCTTGAACACGAATAGAGACTTATTAGCTCGTTAAAGCAGTTGCAATTGTTTAAAAATATTTGACGAGGAAAGAATGCAATCTTTGATGTCACAATTATAACTATGAGAAAGCAGATTTTTGTAGTGTTCCAAAACTTGGGCACTCTTGTATTACTAGCGATCGCATTTCCCTTAAACTGCATCGTCGTCTTAACATCGCTACTGTGGAGCTTTATTAAGCAACCATTCAGTAAGTCAATTGTTGTCAACCCCAATTCTAAAAATATCTTGATTGCTGGCGCTAGAATGACTAAAACCCTTCAGCTAGCGCGTTCATTTCATGCTGCTGGGCATCGGGTTATTATAATTGATATTGACAAATACTGGTTAAGTGGTAATAAATATTCCAACTCTGTTGCAGGCTTTTATACTGTTCCCGATCCCAGCAAAGACTTAGAAGGCTACATTGAAACCCTACACGCGATCGCTAAAACAGAAAAGATCGACTTTTTTATCCCGGTAGCCATTTTTTCCGTCATCCACTTTGATCAAGGCAAGTCACCCTTACCAGACTGTGTAGAGTTTTTCCACTTCGATGGTGATGTCACAAAAATCCTGGATGACAAGTTTGCCTTTTCCGAAACAGCGCGATCGTTCGGTTTATCTGTCCCCAAATCTTTCAAAATTACCGATCCCGAACAAGTCCTCAACTTCGACTTTTCTCAGGAGAAGCGCAAATACATTCTTAAAAGCATCCCCTACGATCAAGTGCGTCGCTTGAATCTCACCAAGCTACCTTGCGATACAAAATCAGAAACAGCAGCATTTGTCAATAGTCTGCCCATCAGTGAGGAGAACCCCTGGATTATGCAGGAATTCATCCTTGGAAAGGAATACTGCACTCACACTACCGCGCGAGATGGAGAGTCAAGAATGTACTGCTGCTGTGAGTCATCCGCCTTTCAAGTCAACTACGAAAACGTTGATCGGCAAGAAATTATGCAATGGGCGAGTCATTTTACCAAAGAACTGGGAAAAACTGGACAACTTTCCTTTGACTTCATCCAAGCAGAAGACGGAACTGTTTACGCGATTGAGTGTAACCCCCGTACTCACTCCGCCATTACTATGTTTTACAATCATCCAGGAGTAGCGGATGCCTATCTTGGTAAAGAGCCTCTGGCTGAATCTTTGCAGCCTCTTGGTGATAGTAAGCCAACCTATTGGCTCTACCACGAAGTTTGGCGGCTAAATGAGATTAGATCGTTCAAGCAACTGCAAACCTGGGTAAGAAACATCAGGCGGGGGAAAGAAGCAATTTTTGAGGTGAGCGATCCCTTACCCTTCCTGATGGTACATCACTGGCAGATTCCCTTACTCATTCTCGACAACTTACGAAGACTCAAAGGTTGGATAAGAATAGATTTCAATATGGGCGAGCTTATAGAATGATACCAATCCGCATTTTAAAGCGTAAGGGACTTCCAAGAAATAAATTACTCAAATAAACGTAGACGCAGAGCGGCTTGCCGCAGGCTACCTTATTAGGCACGGAGAACACAGAGGAATGAGGAGGAGAGAGTTTTTTCGCCAGTTTTTTGGGTATTTTTTTATTTGGAAGTCCCTAATCTAGTATGCTCCAGATGAGCCTCTGGTTTACAAGCCCCAAGCGAAAAGTAGGTGGGGTAGTTGACCGATTATTTTTCCTGAAACGTCCAAACTCCTTCATCCCAATCTGATTCTGTTGGGGGTGACTGTAACCAATGCTGACAACGCAACAGATGTAACATAGCAGCTTTATCATGGTTATCTGCTGCCAAAACTTTGGCAAACTCGGCTCTTGCAAAGGAAAACTGCCGCTTGAGGTAATACTCGCGCCCTTTATGATAATGCTCAATCACTTGCAATTTTTCGCTTTCAATAGGATTGGAACGCAAACCCAGCAATTCGTATATGGCTACTGGCTCATTTCTACCCTTGACACGAATGTAATCTAGTTCTCTAGCCCAAATATGATCTTGGCATGGTTTAAAAGTGTTATGGCTAATAATAATGTCGCAGCCATATTGTTTACTGACACTTTCTAATCGAGAGCCAAGATTAACGCCATCGCCAATGGCGGTAAATTCCATCCGCTTACTAGAGCCAATATTCCCACTAATCACGGTATCTGAGTTGATACCAATGCCGATTTTAATTTTGGGCTTATCATCTGCATAGCGACGTTGATTAAATTCGTGCAGACGATCGCGCATTTCTAAGGATGTTTGCACTGCCATCCAAGCGTGTTCTTCCAATGGTAGGGGAGAACCAAACACAGCCATGATGGCATCACCGATGTATTTGTCAAGAGTGCCTTTATGTTTAAAGACTGCCTCCACCATTGATTCAAAATATTCATTGAGCATACTCACCACTTCTTCTGCTTCTAAGTTTTCCGTTAAAGTGGTGTAGCCGCGAATATCGGAAAATAAAATCGAAACTTCTTTGCGATCGCCTCCTAGTTTAGCGTCATCTAATTTCAGCAATTCTTCAGCTAATTCCTGGGTCATGTAGCGGTACATCGTACTCTTGAGCCGCTTTTCATCACTGATATCTTCCATTACTACCAGCGCCCCCCGGACTTGCTCTTGGTCGCTAGCATCAGCTATTGTGTTAATCGATAAATTAATACTGTGCTGTTCTGTACCAGTAGTTAGGAGTGTGCGATCGGGGTAATATTGCTGGCGGCCTTTTAAGTCGGCTGCATGTAAAGCATCGTGATACCACTTGCTAAAGTCACCTTCTTTGATGCCGATCGCGTCAGTAACTAATTTACCTTCTAAACGGTCTTCTGGCTCCAGTCCTAGCAAACGCTTGGCACTTTCATTAGCGGCGATAATTAACCCGGCTTTATCAGTGGAAACTACTCCATTGGAAAGACTACGCAAAATATCCCGTTGCATTTGTTCTTGTTGCTTAACTGTGGCAAACAACTGAGCATTTTGCAGCGCTACTCCCGCTTGAATATTAAAAGCTTCCATAAATTCTTCATCGTTGCGATCAAAGCTAGCTTGGAAGCAGTCGGGAGCTTTAGGCCAATCACCTGGATTATAAGGTGGAAAATCACCAGATTTCTTTTTATTTACGAGTTGGGTAACGCCAATCAGTTGTTGATCAGCGTTAAATACTGGCATACAAAGCAAGCTACAGGTGCGATAGCCATTTTGCTGGTCGAGTTGTTTGGCAGTATCAGAATCAGGATGGTAGTACAAATCAAAGGCAATATTCAATTTCTTGCCAGAAGCCGCTACTATACCAGCAAAGCCTTTACCTACGGGGACTCGCAACTCCTTAGTTGAACCATCATCCTGGGTAATTTTCGTCCACAATTCATGGCGATCGCGGTCTATTAACCATAGTGTACTGCGATCGGCATTCATCAGTTCCTTGGCTTCATCCATCACCCGCTTCAGGGTATCTTCTAAGTCGAGACTGCTTTGAGAGAGGGACTTGATCGCCTTCATCAGCGCCGCCACTGCTCTTTGTTTTTGAGTGGCTACATAAAAAGAGCGCGAGGATTCTAAAATCAGGCGAATCGAAGGGGCAAATTCTTGAAATAATTGTTCGTCAGCACGGATAAAACCTTTGGTATCAATGCGCTCTGCAAGTGGAGCATCGGGATTATTCCCAGATTTTAATTTATTCAGTAATTGCACTACCGCAACTAACTGTCCATGTTCATTCAATAATGGCAAAGCCAGCATGGTGTAGGTGCGGTAGCCAGTTCTTTTTTCTTGTTCTTGGGCAAAATGCGATCGCGGATCGTTATAAAAATCAAAGGGAATATTAATAACTTGCTTGAAGGTGGCGACTTCCCCAGCAATGCCTTTATTGGCGGGGATGCGAATTTCTAAAGAGCGATCGCCCTCCCCCTCAGCCAGAATCGACCAGAGTTCTTGTTTTTCTTCATCCAATAAAAATATCGTCGTCCGGTCTGCCCCCAGTAATTCCCCGGTTTTCAAGGTAATCGAATGCAACATTTCTTGCAGAAGAGTTTCAAATCCCTGAGAATCCAGCATTGACAGGGTTTGATGGACAATCTGTAATTTTTGCTCGACATCCTGAACGACCTGTTTAAAAGTATCCTGAGTCAAAGGAGCAAGAAACGAAGAAAAAGTTCCTTGTCTTGTGGCAAGAGCACCCACAGGAGCAGAATTTGCTTGTAATTCGAGGTTTTCTTGGTTGTGAACACCAATAATCAAATCGGTGGTCTCCCCACAATCTTGATACACTGACATAATAGGTTTTTTATATAGCAGGATGAGATTTTAGATGTAACAATGCAATTAAATTTATGTAAGTGGTGCTAAAAGCAACAATTGCTTAATGTTATCCATAGTTTAATCGCTTGTTTGGCTAGCGTCATCCTGAGAACCAAGGTGGAAGTCAATTACTTATGACTACAGTACAGATGCAGTAATACTCCGAACCCCTGCTACCGTTTACAAAGTCTTCTGGGGATCGTCAATTTTGTATTGAAGAAGAAGTCAGAATCAAGCAGGGCTATTTCATTCTCATCTAGTCCGCCTCAGAATGAATTCTGAGTCTAATAGCGAAAGTCGTCTAAAGACGACTAATAAAAGGTTATAGTCACGTTTTAACGGACTTTAAGCTATGAGCCGCAGAACTTCAGTTCTGGGCGGTTTCTGTTTAGAACGAAATAGCACTGATAATCACTAGACCTCTTGCATAAATCAAAAATAAAGAACCCCACCCCGCATTTGAGTAAAGCAAACGCTCCCCTCCCCGCTTGCGGGGAGGGGTTGGGGGTGGGGTGTTAGGGACTTTTGCAAGAGGTCTACTCTTCGTGAGGGATTCAGATCCGCGACTCGTACAGAATTCATGCTGAATTCTGACGACTGACTCCTGAATTCTGTTTCAATAAGTCTAATAAGACGATCGCCTTCACCAATTCCTCTGGATCTACAGGCTTGGAAATATGCTGTTGAAATCCGGCAGCGATCGCTTGCTGATAATCCACCTCTCCAGCATAAGCAGTTAAGGCGATCGCTGGAATTGTCCCGCCTTGCTCTGGTTGCAAACTCCTCACCTGTCGCATCAGCATGTAACCATCCATTTCTGGCATCCCGATATCGCTAATGAGCAAATTTGGCTGGGATTGACTCAGCGCAGTTAAAGCTTCAATGGCTGAGGCGACAGCAGTCACAGTTGCACCATATTGCTCCAGCATGAAAGGCAAAAACTCTCGCATATCTGCGTCATCATCCACCACGAGAATCTCTAAGCCAGACAAGGGTAAGGACTGATCTTCTACAAGTGAGAAGTTATCTTTTGCATCCTTGATTTTTTTGCTTTCATCCTGTAAGCATGGAATTTTGACGGTGAAAGTTGCTCCTTGTTCTTCGCCCAGGCTTTGGGCTTGAACAGTTCCCCCGTGAAGTTCTACAAGATGCCGGACGATCGCTAATCCTAAACCTAAACCGCCAAATTTTCGAGTTGTGGCACTATCTGCTTGACGGAAATAATCAAAGACATAGGGTAAGAACTCAGGCGCAATTCCCTTCCCTGTGTCAGTGACGCAGATTTGTACCTGTGAGTCAATTTGCTCTAATTTAATTTTTACCTCTCCCCCAGTGGGAGTAAACTTAATGGCATTGGAAAGGATATTCCAAAAAACTTGTTGCAATCGATTGGCATCGCCTAAAACTGGCCCGACACTAGATTCAATAATTGTCTGAATCTCGATGGACTTAGCCTGTGCTGATAAACGCACTGTCTCGATCGCAGCTTCAATGACTGATATCAAATTAATGGGGCTGAAGTTGAGGTTAAGTTTACCCTGAAGGATGCGGGAGACATCAAGCAAATCTTCAATCAATTGGGTTTGTAACTTGGCGTTGCGCTCAATGGTTTCGAGGGCGCGATCGCTTGTTACTTGATCAAGCTTGCGGGTTCGCATCAGTTTTGTCCAACCCAGAATTGGGTTAAGCGGTGTTCTCAATTCATGGGAGAGAACAGCGAGAAATTCATCTTTGATGCGGTTTGCTGATTCAGCAGCGTTTCGCGCCGTTAGTTCGGCTTCGTAAAGATGGGCGCGAGCGATCGCTTGGGCGCATTGTTGAGCAATGGCCAAGATAAACGCTTGATCTTCTCCATTAAGTTGTTGAGGCTGGGCAAATCCCAAAGTTATACCGCCAACGGCCCAACCTTCTACCATCAATGGAATAGAAATCCAGGCTTCAAAGTCATATTGGGCGTAAATTTCTGCCAAATGCGGGTAACGAGCCACCCGATTTTCTGTTGCTTGTGCCCAAATAGGTTTCCCAGTCCGCACAGCTTCTGCTAGGGGAGAGGGTGAATCGATGGCAAAATTACGCCAAGTATTTACCAAATCCTGCTTATAGCCAACTGCACGCACAATTTCCAGTTCAGTTTTACTTTCATTCACCAAGGCGACGAGGGCAGAACTGGCTCCCAAGGCAGCCATGCTCTGCTCTACAATGACTTCAGATACTTGGGCTGGTGTCAGCGATTCTGAAAGAGCAGCCGTGATGGATTGAAGACGGGCAATGCGCTCTAAGGCCTGCTCTGCTCTTGTTTGTGCTTGCTGCGCTTCTTGGTAAAGGCGGGCATTATCGATGGCGATCGCAGCTCGATGGGCAACATCTTCAGCTAGTGACAAGTCAGCCGTGCTGTAACGCCGTTCGGATTCAGCAGTCACAAAGGAAATTGCACCAAAAATCCGTTCGCGTGCCATCAATGGCAAGATAATACATGACTTTAAACCAAGTTCACGTACAATACTCAGATGTTCTGCATCCGGGATAGCTGCTGCTAGGGCTGCATCTGAAATTTCAGCTACCATTTCTGCTAGTCCAGTACGCAGCACCTTAGACACACCTTCATCTGCATCCAACTTTCTGGGATAACGCTGATAGAGTTCCCAAGCGAGTTTCACTTTCTCTGGATCTCGGTGAGCAACTGCTACCCGATTAATTGATTGGTTATCTTGCAACAGATCAACGGCGCACCAGTCGGCGAAGTAAGGCACAACCAGATTGGCCACACTTGCTAACGTGCTTTCGTAATTGAGGGAAGAGGCGAGTGTTGCACTGACTTGAGCCAAAAATGTTGCTCGTTGCTGATCGGCTTCTGCTTCCAGACGGGCGGTTTGCTCTTGAATCAGTTGGATACGTTTGGCTTCAGATTGTTTGCGATCTGTAATATCAAGCACAACACCGCTCATGTGTGTTGCTTTACCTGCTTCATTGAAAAAGGCTTTTCCTCGGCAGGCTAGGTAGCGAATACTGCTGTCATCTCGAATAATTCGATATTCTAAATCATGCTCTACACCTTCGTTAATCGCTCGGCTCAACGATTGAGCCAGCAATCCCCGATCATCTGGATGCAGACGAGCTAAAATTGCTTCAGAAGTGCCAACAAAGGTTTCAGGTGTTAACCCAAATAATTGATAAATCTGCTCATCCCAGGCAAAGCGATCGTTGGCAATATCCCAACTCCAAACACCGATTTGGGCAGATTTCAACGCCAGATTGAGTTTTGCTTGGCTATTTTCTAGACCTTGATAAAGACGAGCATTTTCTAGAGAAATTGCAATTTGAACTGTCAAAATCTCCAGTACGGAAAGTTTTTCCTGTGTAAAGGCGCTGGAAAGAAGATTGTTTTCTAAATATAAGATACCAAGTAATTTCGACTGAAGCGCGATCGGTAAACAAAGTACAGATTTAGGTTGTTTTTGGATTACATACTCGTCTTGAGAAAACAGATTTTGCTCAGTGGCATTCTGCAAAATTACTGTTTCTTGAGTTCGCTGAACATAATTCAGCATTGATTGCGGAATAACCTGTGAAATTTCACCCTCTAATACAGGTCGGTAAACATTGAGCTTTTCTGCTTGGTGATTAAATTTAGCTTCTACTTCGATCACCAAATTTTGCTCGTATTCAAGCAACAAATAACCGATTTCTGCTCCTGCTTGCTCGATGACAATCTGCATTAATGTTTTCAACAACCGCGAAAGCACAATTTCACGAGATATGGTTTGAGACGCTTTAACTACCGATAAAAAGTCTAGCTGTTCACCTGTGCTGAAAAACGTTCCGTTAGAGACAAGCTGTTGTTGCGGTAATAGCTGAGGATAGGATTCTTCGAGGTGCTTAACTTTAGCAGATGCCTCCCAGCGTACATAAGCATTTTTAGCTTCTTGCAAGTAGGTTTTGGCAATTAATTCAAACTTCCGTTCTAGATAAAATTTAGCGCATAGCTCATTAGCCAAAGCTTCATATTGCACAAATCCCTGCTCACGGGCTGAAGCAATTGATTGCTCATACAAGCGCATTGCTTCCAAGTCTCGATTTTCAATTCGAGCTATTTCAGCAGCTACTAATTGAGACTTGTGTAAGAAGTTGGCAGGGCAGTGATTAGCCCAGTATTGCAATTGCCGCTGATGGGATTTTAGGGTTTGTAAAAACTGTTCTTGCTCTTGATCAGATACTGTTGGATAAAGAGCCGTGAGAGTCACTGAGTAATATAAAATGTAATCTGCTTCAATTGGTAATGCCAGTGTCGTAACTGGAAAATTAGACAATTTCAAGGCAGAATTAAATGCTTCTGGATATTTCCCATAATTAAAAAATATAATTAATTTAATAATATGATAAAAAATCATTCCACTGACAAAGCCTGCATCTGTAATGATAGATAAAGCGGATGATTCATCAAATTCATCATTACTTAGAGTCAGATTGTGGTGAGTCAGTCCGCGCAGATTCATCAGTAGCATCTGCTGTAGTTTGATTGTCTGATAGACAGTCTCATGTTTAGACTGGCGGGCGAATGCAGTATATTTTTCTAGAGATTTGTATGTTTCTGCAAGTGGAAAACCTAACTGGATAATTTGCCACGAGCCTTGATAACCATTGTAGTTCGCCATCGTCACATCACCCGCTTCCACACAGCCGATAAATCCCCGCTCTAAAAATGGAATATCGGTAGCAATATGGTTACGCCAAACGTTAATATGACTTCCATGAATGTGCAGCACAACTCCTCTAAGTTTCAAGTCATGCAACTTTTCATTTAATTGAATTGTCATCTCAGAAAATGCGTACCCTGTAGGAATATCATGGAAGATGGAAACCAACAACATGGCATACATGCTGTAGGCAAAACAGGAATCTTCTGTATTACCAAACTTGAGTGAGTAGTTAACTGCTTTAAGTACGACTAAGGGAAAGAGATCAGGTCTACCAAGATAAGTAGGTGGCCCCAAAGTCGTCAACAGACTAATCACTGTTTTAATATTTTGATCTTGGATTAATATAGCATTAATTAAATCAGAGACTTGTCTATTACCTAGATTGGTTAATACTTGGTTTTTTTCAATTGCGATCGCAGCTTGTACTTCCTCATTTGTATCAGGGAATGTCACCCCAAAAAGTTTTAAAGCTTCTAATCCCAATGTCAGCGCCTCTTCATACCTACCTGCAACTTGGTAAAGTCTGATTTGCAGCATATAAATATTAGATTTATCCACATCGGATGCTGCTTTCATGAATAGTATTTCAAATAATTCTTCCGCTTGTCCTAAATTCCCTATTAAGAATTCACACTCAGCTAGTTCTCTGAATAGAGTGAATGTTTGTTCATATTGTTCAATCCAGGCATTTTCAGCTAAAAGATTCATGGCAACGCTAAAAAAGTTTTTAGCAGGAGTGTAGGCTGTGGAGGCTTTTGCCTTATTAGCAGCGATTAAATTCAACCGTAGCAATTCATCTTTTTCTGTCTGTTCAATAATTAGATCCACAGCGAAATTGAGTTGATTGACTAAATCAAATATTTGTTCGTTCACTTGTTCATGACTAGCATTTTTCAGCAAAAGCCGTCCAATTGTCAGGTGAACTGCCGACTTTGATTCATCAGCAATTAAGGAGTATGCAGCTTGTTGAACTCGATCATGATAGAAACGATAGTTTTTCTGGCCAGTTTCATCTGACTCTATGGGGATAATTAATCCTCTTAAAATTGCATCAACAAGTGCATTCGCTGTTTCTTCAATAGATTGTTCACCAACGATCGCTAAAACTTCTAAATCAAAACGATTACCAATACAGGAGGCTAACTTAAGCACCTTTTGAGTTGCGGCTGGCAGTTTTTGCATCCGCCCAATCATCAAACTGACAATATTATCTGTCATACCTTGGGCTTCAATCTGAGCTAAATTCCATTGCCACCCCCCTTTTACCCCCCTCTGTCCCCCCTTACCAAGGGGGGTGGGGGATTGAGGGGGGTCAAAATTCAGCAGATTTTCTTGATGCAGTGTTTTCAGAAACTCATTGACAAAAAAGGGATTGCCGTCAGTTTTTTGGATAATCAATTGAGCAAGAGGTTCTACTCGTTCTATTGAACTATGCAAGGTATCAGCAATCAACTGATTGACATAAACAAGATTCAAGGGCGTAAGGGTAATTTCAGTTATTCTTGCTCCATGCTGGCAAATCTTCTCCATCATCAAACTAAAGGGATGCACAACATCTACTTCGTTATCTCGAAAAGCCAAAATGAAGCAGAGATATTGGATACTAGACCCAGTAATGACGGTTTGAATTAAATTTAAAGTAGCGCTGTCTGCCCACTGCATATCATCTAAAAAAACAGTGAGCGGATGCTCTTTTTGAGCAAAGACGCTGATAAAATTCTGAAACACTAAATTGAACCGATTTTGAGATTCGGCAGGCCCCAACTCTGGTATAGGAGGCTGTTCTCCAACGATTAATTCAACTTCTGGAATTACATCTGCGATTAATCTACCATTGTTCCCTAATGCTGCTTGTATTCGCTTTTTCCAGGTAGCAAGTTGAGCTTCGGGCTGCGTTAAAATTTGTCTAACAAGTGTTTGAAAAGCTTGAACAATAGTGGAATAAGGAATATCTCGTTTGTACTGATCAAACTTACCAGAGATAAAAACTCCGCGTTCTCGCACAATAGGCTTGTGAATCTCTTTTACTAAAGAAGATTTACCAACCCCAGCATAGCCAGAAACTAAAACGAGTTCTGGTTTACCTTGACTAACAACTCGTTCAAATGCTTGTAAAAGCTTGGCAATCTCTGGTTCTCGCCCATACAATTTTTGAGGAATTTGAAAGCGCTCTGAGATATCTTGCTCACCCAAAACAAAGGATTGGATTTGTCCGGTTGTCTCCAATTGGTTTAAGCACCGTTCCAGATCAAATTGCAAACCTAAAGCGCTCTGATACCTTTGTTCTCCAACCTTCGACAGCAATTTGATGATGATATCACAGAGCATTTGGGGAATATCAGAGTTTAACTTTTTCGGGGATGGCGGAGATTTGGCAATATGACAATGCACCCACTCTAAGGGGTCTTTGCCTTGAAATGGTAGCTGACCTGTCAGCATCTCATAAAAGGTGATTCCTAGAGAATACAAATCGCTGCGATGGTCAATTCCTCGATTCATCCGCCCGGTTTGCTCAGGTGAAAGATATGGTAAACTGCCTTCAATGCGACTGGAACTGCTAACTATTTGCTGCTGGTATGGAATGAAGGTAGCAATTCCAAAATCAGCAATTTTGACCTGATTAGTTTCAAGGTTAATTAAGATATTTTGCGGCTTAATATCCTTGTGGACAATGTGATGAGTGTGAATTTGTGCAAGTTTGCTAGTGATTTCAATAGCAATCTTCAGAAACGGAACAGGCTGTTGAAATTGGTCTAGCAACTGGTCAAGCGATCGCGCCTCAAAATCCTCCATAATTAAATAAGGGATTCCCTGATGCATCTCTAAAGCGTAAGCTTTAACTACGGCTGCGGTATTTAACCTGCGAGCGATCGCATACTCATGTTTGATCTGTTCAATATTATTGGGTGTACACTGTTCTGGACGTAGCCCTTTGATAATTACCGGACAATGATCTTGAACCCTAATTCCACGGTATATGACTGCTTTTACCCCTGCTTTTAACAAAGTGAGAATTTGAAATCCGGGTAATGCAATCATCATGCCAAATACTCCAGGCGTACTTTTTCAGGGATAATTCGAGCTTAATTGTATTTTAAATACATTTCCTTGGACAGATGAAATTTAGATGATATTAAGTTCAAATAATTACGTTCTGCTAACTCACAAACAAAAAATAAGCTAAAATTCAAGCAGAGTAAGCATTTCCCGCTCATAAACTCCCCATGCTTGATAACCTGCAAACCCAAGTTTACCAACTAGAACAATTTGCCAACAGCCTCGTTTCTAACCAATTGACACACCTTAGCGTGGTGAGTGTTGGTATCATCTTTACTGCTGGCTTGCTTACCAGTCTTACACCCTGTATGCTTTCTATGCTGCCAATTACCATTGGTTACATCGGCGGTTATGAAGCTAAAAGCCGCCTCCAAGCAGCTGCCCAATCAACTTGGTTTGCTTTAGGATTAGCAACTACCTTGGCAGGGCTAGGTATTATAGCAGGTTTAGTAGGAAAAGTCTACGGTCAAGTGGGAATTGGTTTGCCGATTATCGTCAGCATTATCGCCATTCTCATGGGGCTGAACTTATTAGAAGCACTACCTCTGCAATTTCCATCCTTGGGCGAAACGAATTGGATTTCGCCAGATTTACCAGCCGGATTGCGTTCCTATTTGCTGGGGCTGACTTTCGGCTTAGTGGCATCCCCTTGTAGCACACCTGTTTTAGCTAGTTTGTTGAGTTGGATTGCCAATACACAAGACTTAATTTTAGGGGCTGTTTTGCTACTTTCTTACACAGCCGGTTATGTAGCGCCATTGATTTTGGCAGGTACTTTTACAGCTTCAATTAAAAAGTTACTAGAATTGCGTCGCTGGTCTGGTTGGATTAACCCAGTTAGTGGGGCGCTGTTGGTAGGATTCGGTGTATTTTCCTTAATTTCTCGAATTCCCCTTGGCAGTTTTTAATATCAATACCTTTGTTATATTTTACACATAATGACTTTAGAAGATTCGGCGTCCAAAGAATTAAAATGGTGGGCAGTACCTGGGCAGTTCTTACGGCAAGAGCTTTTGCCCGTACTGACTAATTTACGATTAGCGATCGCACTACTGCTATTGATTGCAATCTTTAGCTCTACCGGTACTGTAATTGAGCAAGGTCAATCACCCGCATTTTACCAAGCCAACTATCCAGAACATCCAGCTTTATTTGGTTTCTTAACTTGGAAGGTAATTCAGGTAGTTGGGTTAGACCATGTATATCGTACTTGGTGGTTTTTAGCATTACTCATTTTATTTGGCACTAGCTTAACTGCTTGTTCATTTACCCGACAGTTACCAGCCTTAAAAGCTGCCCAACGCTGGAAATATTACGACGAACCACGGCAATTTCAAAAGTTAGCTTTAAGTGCAGAACTAGATACTGGTTCCCTAGATTCCTTGAACCAGATATTACAAAAACACCGCTATAAAATTTATCAAGATCCAGAAAAAGAAAATCTCCTCTACGCCCGCAAAGGAATAGTCGGACGCATCGGCCCAATTATCGTTCATATTGGCATCGTCGCTATTCTGATAGGGGGAATTTGGGGGGCGATGACTGGTTTTTTGGCTCAGGAAATGGTTGCCAGTGGCGATACATTTCAAGTGACAAATATTGTCGATGCTGGCCCAATAGCCGCCCAAATCCCGAAAGATTGGTCTGTGCGAGTTAATCGTTTTTGGATTGACTACACACCATCTGGTGGCATTGATCAATTTTATTCGGATATGTCTGTCTTAAATAAGCAGGGAGAGGAAGTTGACCATAAGAAGATTTTTGTCAATGAGCCTCTGCGCTATCATGGCATCACTTTCTATCAAACTGATTGGGGAATTGCGGGTGTTCGCGTCCAATTTAACAACAGCCCGATTTTTCAGCTACCAATGGCGCAATTGAACACCAATGGACAAGGGCGCATTTGGGGAACATGGGTTCCTACGAAACCTGATTTGAGTGAGGGTGTCTCTTTGCTAGCCAAAGACTTGCAAGGGATGGTATTAATTTATGATGCTACTGGCAAACTCGTTGATACTGTCCGCGCTGGGATGTTCACCGAAATTAATGGCGTGAAGCTGAAAATTCTGGATGTCATTGGTAGCACTGGCTTACAAATTAAAGCCGATCCAGGTATACCAATTGTTTACTCAGGGTTTGGTTTACTAATGCTGGGTGTGGTGATGAGTTACTTTTCTCATTCACAAATATGGGCATTGCAAAAAGGCGATCGCTTGTATGTTGGTGGCAAAACTAATCGCGCCCAAGTTGCTTTTGAACAAGAGGTTTTGGAGATTTTAGATCGGCTGAGTTCACAGCCAAAAGGTGAGGAGAAAGAGGCGGCGATTGAAGTTTAAACGCAGAGGGGCGCAAAGGAAATCGCAGAGGAACGCAGAGGATTACTTTGCGTTCACCTCTGCGTATCTATGTGTTTCAAATTAATTACGCCCACACGGGTACAAATTGGGAAATTACTAGAGGTATTTATTAAACATTGGAACAAAAGATTTCTATGTCTGCTCAACTTCAATCCAAGGGACACATTTACCTTCTACCGTTAATCGCTATCTTGTTGAATATTGCTTCTTGCACTGCCAATAATCGAAACATCAACCGTGTTTCTCTTGTAGGTGCTGGGGCAAGTTTTCCTGCGCCTTTATACGAACGCTGGCTTTTAGATTACAACCAGCAAAATCCCAATGTGGAAATTAATTATCAAGCGATAGGAAGCAGTGCTGGAGTGCAACAACTCATCGAAGGTACTGTGGATTTTGCAGCTAGTGATGTAGGAATTACAAATGAACAAGCAGCTAAGATAAAACGGGGAGCGATCGCTTTACCCATAACTGCTGGTTCTATTGTGCTGGCTTACAACCTCGCGCCAGTCGCCCGCCAGTCATCTCAAGTCAATGTGCCAACTGGTTTAAACCTATCACGCCAAGTCTACGTAGATATCTTCCTCGGAAAAATTACAAATTGGAATCATCCCAGAATAGCCGCAGCTAATCCAGGGGTAAATTTGCCCGATTTACCGATTCAGGTAGTACACCGAACTGATGGTAGTGGGACTACAAGTGTATTGACACAACATCTAAGTGCGATAAGTCCAGAATGGAAAAGCAAAGTTGCAGCCGGTAAATCTGTAGCATGGCCAGTGGGAATTGGTGGAAAGGGTAACGAAGGTGTTACCGCCTTAATTCAACAGATTCCAGGAGCTATTGGCTATGTAGAATACGTCTACGCCAAACAAAATAAACTCCCTATGGCTGCTTTGGAAAATAAATTTGGTAATTATATTACACCGACACCAGAATCTGTAGCTCAAACCCTAGAGGCAGTGAAATTACCCGCCGATAACTTGATTGCTTTTATCACCGATCCTATAGGTGCCCAGTCTTATCCCATCGTTACTTACACCTGGCTTTTAACTTATCAGCAATATCCAAACCGAGTCAAAGCTCAAGCGCTGAAAAACTTTATTGATTGGGCTGTGATTGACGGGCAAAAATCCAGTTTGGAACTCGGATATATTCCTTTGTCTCAAAAAGTTGTGCTTCAAGTGCAATCTGCTGCAAAGAAGATTGGAGAATAACTACTTTTTAGTTTAGTGTAGGCTGACGGTGTTATTTGATAATAAATTATATCGTTTTTGCTTAATCAACCTGAGTAAAAAGTCCTGATTTTATGAAAAAAGCTTCATGTTCAAAACCTCGTCCGCAAGTGGCGCGAAAAAGTCTTTATATCTCAAGGTAGCTAAAAATCCCAACCCGCAAGTGGCGTGGCTTAATTAAATTACAAATTACGAATTACGAATTATTTTTATTCGCCTAGTGTCTCGTAGAGAGGACTAAAGTCCTCACTACAAGCCAAAATTTCCATTATGGGTGCTTATGATGACGCACTTCAACCACGGTATGTACATTACCGCGAGGCGTGAAATCTGCTTTCACAGTGGCTTCCAACGGATCGCAAGCAGCTACAAAATCATCCAAAATTTGATTGGCAGATTCTTCATGAGAAATGTAGCGATCGCGGTAACTGTTAATGTAAAGCTTAAGCGCCTTCAATTCCACTACCCGTTCATCAGGTATATATGTAACGTAAATTGTTGCAAAGTCAGGATAACCAGAAAACGGACATTTACAAGTAAATTCCGGCAAAGTAATGTTAATGTCATATCGCCTCCCCACACGTGGATTCGGAAAGGTAATTAGTTTACCTTCCGCAATGTCGCGTTCGCCATACTTCATTTCTTGGCTTGCTTGGGTTACACTTTCGGGTAATTTCTCAGTTGTCATTTGTTATTTGTCATTTGTCATTTGTCATTTGTCATTTGTCATTTGTCATTTGTCATTAGTTATTTTACTTATCTTTACGTCCTTTTAGTAATTTTATTCCTAACTCCTAACTCCTAACTCCTAACTCCCCACTCCTAACTCCCCATTCCCCACTCCCCCCTCCTAACTCAATACTCTTCCTTCTCCCAGTCTGGACAATTCTCATCTTCACAACCGTGGGGATGCATGGCACAAACTAACAAATTACCACTATAAACTTGACCGTGGTAGTGAGTACAACCTATACAGGCAGGATTTTTTTCGGCTGTGGGTTCAACTGAATAAGGAAAACCTGGATCTATATCTGTTACAATGTCTTCCAGCTCCCAGTAAGCTTCAAACATTGGTTCAGTCAAATCCTGTAAATACTGATCGACTTCAATGGCAATATTAGGGACTTGCTCGGTGAATTCTTCCGTTAGCTCAAAAAAAGCGTCTACCATTTCACTCATTCCCAGGAAGAAACGCTCTACTTCATCAGCCACTGTTTCGACGATCTCTACTAAATCTTTTTGCCACTGTTCCATAAACTTGACACCTTTGCAGGCTATAAACAGGACGCTTTGTGTTATCTGGCTTGCAGGACTAGAGTACACACTAAGCAATGTATCTTATCAAGTTTCTATCTGAAGTGCTATGTCAAACTGCCACTTCTTACTGATATTTCGATCAAACAATGCTTTTTATTGATCGCGTTGCAATCGTTTTAACTCGTTTTGCAGGTCTAGCACTTCCTGGCGTAATTTTTCCGTGTTCTCATCAGTTGATCCCTCTTTCACCGTTGGTTCTTCATCTTCCTCTAAAATTTCAATGCGCCGAGGTTCAGAAGGAGGTGTTTTTTCAGAGGTTTCACCAGATGCTTGGGGCTGTTGGGCTTGCTTCATCATCTCTTCAACGAAGCGGCGGGCTTCTTCTGTGTTCATTTCGCCCTTTGCCACCATTTCATCTGCCAGTTTTTGGACTTGCGATCGCACTTCGGCTAATTTTCCCCCTGCTTTCTCACCCGCGTAAGAAGCTAATCCAACACCGAGGTAAAAAGCTTTTTGAACAATATCTCCAAAACCAGCCATTGTCCCTGATCGCTCCTACAAATAGGGCGACCCGGAGACTACGCCTACCACAAGCCTCCCGTGTTGCTGCTACCTTCCGGTTCTGACAAGATTTGGGTGTTGCGATCGCATAGATCCAGGTCTTTTAAAAGCATAACATTAAAAGTCAGTAATGTGTGTGTTATTCCATAACAATCCGCCATTCATAAAGCTGATAGTTGACGCAGCCGTGTTTCACCAATGGGTCATCAGCTACAATCGCTTCTGCTTCCTCCTTTGAGGCTGCCTCAAACAGCAACATCCCGCCTCTTTGCTCTGCCCAATAGCCTGTTCGCGCTTTGTGTCCTTTAGCAATCAAGTCTTGAATGTAGGCTTTGTGGGCAGGTACATATTGGTCAAAGGTAGGTTTATCGACCTTGCCTTCTTCAATCTTTACAAACCACGGCATTTGCTTCTTAACTCCAGTTGCAACAGACATCCTGATTTATCTAGTCGGCATAGTGATTTCCCAAATTCCTTGATTTCCACCATATTCGATAACATAAATTTTATTGCCGATAATCGCAGCGTCAATGGGATTACTAAAACCTTCAACAATGCGGGTAGCGTTAAATTTATAGTTGGTATTTCCTACTTTAGTTAAGTTTAAATGCAGTAGGTCTTGGCCAGAATCTTTAAAAGGGCCTGCTAGTGTTTCGCCAGTGGGGTCGCCTGTTGTAAAACTCAGCATGAATCCATCTCTATTGAATTCTGGACTCAGTACTCCTTGTGTATCAAAAACTAAGCCCAAAGGAGAACGGTGTGATGTAAAACTGCTAAAAGGTTGCCCAAGAACACTGGCGTCTTTAACTTGCCCATCTACAGGATCACGGAAATTATCTGCGTCCGGCCCCAAATTAGGAATTGGTTCAATCAAGTTTTCAGTAGGTCGAGCAGGAAAGGTTGGATCGTTACGAAAGTAGCCCCTTTGGACGGCGTTAAATTTGGGGCTTAACAAAAGGTCTTTGGCAGGATCATAATTGGGAAATTGTTGTGGGTTGTCTGTCCCGCCAATCCGCCAGGGAAAGCCGTAATTACCACCTCGACGGAGCCAATTTAATTCTTCTGACATGTCGCGATCGGGGCCATTTTCTGTGCCAAATAAATCCCCATTGGGCGCAAAAGCCATATCGAAAGTATTACGTATTCCTTCTGCAAAAATATAGCCAGCTGCCTTTAAAGTTGCTCGATCGTTTGCAAGAAAAAGATTTTTGCCATTAGTAGGAAGACGGAGTATACAGGCGGTTAATCCTACTTCGCGAGTATCAGGATATAGCCCATTAACAGACTGAACCTCACCGTGATCGGTACGAGAACCGCTATTCACATAGATAAAGTTACCATCCGGGCTAACAACCACGCCGTTGAAGCGATGGTCATAGGCTGTTCTGCTTTTGGGATAGCCTGCACTCTTAGCTAAGATAGACCAGACGCGCTCTTCTGTACCCGACTTAATTTCACCTTTAACAATAATTCCTTTGGTCTGGTTATTCACAAGGTCTGCATTGCCAACCAAATAAATTGTGCCGTTAGGGCCAATGGCCATACCTTGAGTCTCACCTAGATTATGATTACTAGAGTCGTACACAGGTCTACTATTAGACAAGCCTAAATTAACTTGATAAATATCACCATTTTGTTTGAGGTAATAGAGGGTATTGTTTCGTGGATCTTTTACAATCCGAACAGAAGGAGAGACCGATATGGTATTCGTAATATTACGAATCTGAATATCAGGACGCAGGGCTTTAGGTTCAGCATTTACTCCAGTAGTGCCATAATTTAATAGAACTATTGTAAATAACAGCGTTTTAGCGGCAACAAAGTAGCTTTTGAGAGCGAACTTACCGATAAATCTGCGTTGCTTTTGGTTGGGTGATTTAATGCTATTCATTATTGTGTTCATAAAAGAGTCAGATGATTTTGTTGCTAAATCTTTTTGAGAAAGGAAACAATTTTAGAGATTCTGGGATGAAATGAGTAATGGGTACTAGTACCGCAAGGCGGAAGTCAAAAGTCACGCATAATTGTATTCCGAGCTTCTTGCACCATTTTAAATGGCATGTTTATTTCCGCGCCCGCTGTACTAGCTTATAAATCAATACAGTTCAGTTAAGCATTTTTTTCTTCTCTCTGTGTCGCGCCAGTTGCTTCTCCCAAGGGGAGACGCTGCGCGAACAAGTCGGGGAACCGCAAGGGCGCACTGGCTTCTCTGCGCCTCTGTGGTTCGTCGTTAAAAAAAATGACTTAGATAAATAATTTTAGCCTTAACCCAAGCGTATTGGCTTATAAATAGTCTTTTGTTAGGGAAGGGGGACACATAGCCGCGTCCCTTTAACTAACAGTAAAAGTATCCCTCAATCAGCCTTATAATGCAGTACTTCTTTAAGTTGACAACGTTCTTATGCCAAACTAACTTCTACCGTATAAGGAGCAGGGTTACTATCACTAGAGCCAGAGAAAGTTCCGCCATCTTGGGGGAAGAAAGCATATTTACTCACTGAAATTGAGTAGGTTCCAGCACCCAATGAAGCGGTGATTAATGACCCAAACTCAGGGCCACTATCGTCGTCACTTTGCAATAAAGTCCCAGCATTGTTAAACAGTCCGATAACTGTATCATCAGTTGTCGCCGTATTGATAGTGACAGTGCCTGGATTTGCTAGAGAAAATTTAAAAAAGTCGAAATCGGGATTGTCCCCCGGTTGAACTGTTACTAACTCACCTGAGTGATTAACGTCTGAGCCTGATGATAAAGAACCCAATACTTCAGCGCTGGCTAGTGTATTGTTTGTAGCTTGTCCAGCATTTTCCTGCTCAAAGAAAAGGAAATCGTCACTATCAAGTTTGAGGTTTACTACCCCCTGCACAATACCAATAATCTCATCTGGCTCTGCTCCAGGTTTGTCTAAAAATATTTGTGTATTTGCTCCAACAGATTGCAAGCGGTAGTTTAGTTGAGAGCCTTGGAGTTGTATTCGATCTTCACTAGGGTTGAAGTCAGTAATAGTAGCCAAGTCCCCAAAACCAGCATTCGTAGTGTTTTGATCGTCGTAGTAGACATTTATCGCGTCCCCAAGGACAAATCTATCTACCCCAACGCCCCCAGTTAAGGTATCAGTCTCCCCTAATCCAGGTGTAAGGGGACTGCCAGGGAAAACACCGATGAGGATGTCGTTTCCAGACCCCCCATTGAGTACGTCATTGCCGGGCCCGCCCTGTAGACTATCATTGCCTTCGTCACCATTGAGGGTATCATTGCCCAAATTACCATCTAGCGTGTCATCGCCTGCTCTCCCATTCAGAGTGTTGTTAGCAGTATTACCAAATACTATGTTATTAAGACTGTTACCTGTCCCATTGATGGCGCTACCTTCTCTGAGCCTTAGGTTCTCCAGATTGGCACCCAGTCGGTAGGGAACAGCAGACCGGACGGTATCTATGCCTGAATTTCTAGCCTCGGTAATTGTGTCGGTAGCGCTGTCAATGACGTAAGTATCGTCGCCTCCTCCCCCATCTAAAGTGTCAGTACCCAAGCCACCATCAAGTGTGTCATTGCCAAGTCCACCGATTAAACTGTCGTTTCCCGTCCCGCCAAATAGATTATCATTACCATCTACACCATTGAGGGTATCGTTCCCAGACAAACTATTGGCATTACCACCATTAGCCCAACCATATATCGTATCATCTCCCAAAGTCCCATTTCTGGTGTCAGGATCTGTAGTGCCGAAAATAACTGCCATATTATTTTTCCTGAATTTCTAACTAATGCCTAACTTCGGCCTCAGTCACAGAACTTTTTATAAGCTCAATGTAGATTACTTAAAACTGTAAGCTTAAATACCGATGCTTTTTTAACCTAATTAATACAAATATTACTTAGATAATATCAATTATTGATTTGGTTAGTTGATTACGCAAATGGTAAGTAATTGGGTCAAAATTTATTTTGATTGATTATTTTTCACTTAGCTGTAATTACTTAATTAACATTAAACAAAAGTTACGTCAACTTCTTTACCAAATCTTAAAAATGTAATCTTTTGGATTTCTAATACTGTTAAAAATGTTTATAAATTTTAATTAAGTCTTTTTTGAAACATACTGTTTTTTTAGAAAAAGTTGCGAGATTATTCAGATACATTCAATATTATTGTTAAGTTAGGTTTCAATATCGTTTTTATTTTGTAAAATCAATATTTTTCTATTAAAGAAATACATTCTAAGATACATAAGTTAAATTGATATATTATCAATAACGTTTTTGAGCTTAATAACACTTAAGCTTTACATAAATTTTATATGCTTCCTTTAAGTATTAAAGCTTATTCTGACAAGGAATGCCCCAAAACCCATCGTGCTAAATTCAAGCTTAATGAACCTAATTAACTCAGCAGTGCCGGATGTACACTGCGAACTAGTTTAAGCTCCAAAAAATGAATCTAAAGGTCAAAATTACTTTTTTTGTGAATTAATTAATGGTGTCTTGAAGCGTCAGGCATAATTGCCTCCTGAAGATTTACGCCGATGAGGTTAGCTCCTCTAATGTCGGCTCCTCTAAGGTTAGCTTCTCTGAGATTCGCGCCTGCTAAATTCGCGCCTCTGAGGTTAGTCCAACTCAAGTCAGCTTGACTCAAATCAGCTTCACTTAAGTTAGCCTGCAATAGGTAAGCACCACTGAGGTGAGCCTTGTTTAGATTAGCTTTGTACAGCTCAGTTTTGTAAAGATAAGCCCCCAATACTTCTGCCTCGTACAAACTTGCCTCGCTGAGGTCAGCTGCAATCAAGTTAGCTTCAATTAGGTTGGCAAAAGAGAGATTAGTCCGCATTAGCTTCGTTGCACCTAAATCGGCATCTCTCAAGTTAGCACCTCTTAAGTCGGTTCCAATTAGATTAGCATGAGCGATCGCAGCGCCTCTAAGATTCGTCTCACTCAAGTCTGCTCCAATTAAATTAGCATGACTCAAATCTGCCTGCGTAAGTATAGCACCACTCAAGTTAGCAACACTCAAGTTAGCATCACTCAAGTTAGCTTCAATGAGGAAGGCTTTGTAGAGGTTGGCACTACTCAGGTCAGCACCACTGAGGTTTGCTCGCACGAGTAAAGCATTACCCAAATCCACCTTACTCAAGTTTACCCCCTGGAGGTTTGCGCCCCTGAGATTATCTCCTTGCAGGTTTGCGGCGCTGAGGTCTGGTTCAATCTGAGGATTTTTCTTTCTCCACTCAATCCATGTAACTGCACCTGCTTTGAGTAAAGCTAGATGCTCTCGATTTGCCATTTTCTCTCCTTTACTCCTGACGCATACCCAGAGGATTTGCCCGACCTGCTACACTTTCAATTGCCGTTAATGCTCCTGCTGCACCTGCTAGAATATCTCTTTCATGTCCACCTAAGTAAAGCCGTCCAAAACTACCAACAGCTTGAACCTCAAGGATGTTAATCGATGCCGCTTTCTCAGCTTCATTCGCAGCTAGTGCAGCGTAAGCAGCAGGTTCCACTTCTAATACATACAGCGTTTGTCCTGCTAGTAATAGCTGTCCGCGTCGCGTGCGATTAATAAGTTGTGTTTGGTAAGCATCGATGTTGCGGATAATTTGGCTAGAAACAACACGCGGTTTGAGACATTCGTCTTTTCGGACTCCCAATGCAGCCAAAATCGCTTGACCAGCAGCTCGCGTTTCACCTTGGGAGCTAGAATGAACTTCTAATAGTCCGTACAGTCGTTCAACTACCTGTACTCCCGGACGGACAGAGGCAGCTTTGAGGGCTACATCCGTAATTTTATTAATTTCGATACCAGGAGAGATTTCAATCCACAGTGATGTATCCCCTGGTAATGGTAAGAAGCCTTGAGCTACTGTTCCCATATATGCTGCATGTTGAGGTTGCAGGCTGTCGAGAAATACGAAACTGCGTAATTCTATTCCCAAGATTTTGCTCTCCAGTCATAAGGGTAAAAATTATCTATTGCAAGATATGAACGCCTAACTTGGGGCATTTTTGCCACAAGTGAAGGATGGAAAAACACAAAGTAGATAAATTTTGCTGTCGATAAATCTTACGCCTCAGAAGTATTCTGGCAGTTAAAACCGCCTTGATAATTGTACAAGCTTTACTACACTCCCTCTCCTTAGTAAGGAGAGGGGCAGGCTTTACGTAGTAAAACCAGGGTGAGGTATCTCAAAAGCTGCGCGATAAATCTTAAATGGCCTCACTAAAGACTTGTATGTACACCGTAGCCTTTTAGGAGAGAGGCTTTGAGGCTTACTCCCCAACGCTACAAGGCTTGGGGCTGTTCTTGTTAGGTCTGTATTCCATGCAATTGAGAACGGCTATATGTTATACCAATTTGAAAAAAGAATGCGACAGATGGGTAGGGGCACAACAATGTTGTGCCCTTACAAATAATTGATGTGTCGCAAACATTATTTGAATTGGTATTATACCAATTCACAAAAATCCTGATACATATAGATTTCTCGTAGGGGCAAGGCGCAATGCCCATAGGTGTCAACTTAACGTGAAACCCAAGCATATTGCGTTATACCAAGTCCACTCAATTACTAATTATGCCCTCGCAACCCCACCCCGCTTTTGTCTAGTGACAAAATCTCCCCTCCCCGTTCACGGGGAGGGGATTAAGGGGAGCCAGTGCTGTCTTGGGGTTCACCTGCGTGGAGCCGGATAGCGTGTGGGGTAAAACGCCTGTGGGATAAGCGTTTGAGCTTAATTTTACACATATGGGCATTGCGCCTTGCCCCAAAAGAGCGTATTTGTATCATTATTAAAGTGAAATGGTATTACTAAGGCAAGCATCTCAGTTTGGCAAAAAAATCTTTTCAAGAATCCGAAAAGCAGCAACTTCGGTTTGGAGATGTCTAGTATACACCTACCACAATGAGATGCACTCATTACTAAGTTATGGTAAATGCAAATTTAAAACTGAAATTTAAACCCGTTTCTCACAGTTGGGTTGCTCTGCATCCACAGCCTAAAGGAGTAATTCAATTTATTGCCGGGGCTTTCTTTGGTACATTTGGCCCCATGATTTTTTATCGCTATCTGCTTCAATGCCTATATGAGCAAGGATATACGATTATTCTTCTGCCCTTTAATTTCACTTTTAATCATTATGTAGAAGCTGGTTTTCTGATGAGAGAGCAGTATGAAATTCTGCCAGAGCTTGTGAGGATGGCAAGTGTTGCAGGATATGCTTATGAAGCCTATCTAGATGATAAAAACTTTTCTTGGATTGGACATAGCCTTGGCTGTAAATATATCTCCTTGTTAGAAGGATTTACTGCTTTGCCTCCAGAGCCTCAAGATAGGGAAAAGTTTATTCGTAATCTGCTATCTTATACTTCGGATGAGTCACAGATAAAAAGTGTTATTGCAGACATTAATATTCTTTTTGAAGAACTTAAACGAAAAATTGTAGAAGATCGAAAACTAATTTACAGTTACGTCGGTCGGGAAATCAAAATTAACAGTCTTTTCATTAAAGGGCAGGTTTCTGTGCTATTAGCACCTGCTATTGCTGAGACAGGGAGCGCAATTCGTCCTCAATTTTTAGCAGATATCATTGATAATCTTGGTTGGGGTGTGAAACCAACCGTTGAAGAAACCCGTAACTTAATCAAGGATAGTGGGCTATTTAATATCATGGGTTTAGTTTGTTTTCAGTCTGATAATATTGCTAAATTAACCTGTGAGTGGTTTACTAATGTTCTGAAAAAACCGCCTCAAGAATTTATGAAATCTTTAGAGGGCGGACATTTAAAACCTTTAGGTATTCAACTAGGTAAGTATGTGATTAATCTTTTTAATCAACCTTTTCTTGAATCAGTTAAAGAGCGAAATAAAGGTTTTGAACATCATGTAATTCAATTACTTGAGGAACTGAAAGAGGAATAAATATAAAAGTTACTGAAAGTTTCAAAATCATTAAGTTAATAATATAGCAGTTCTTAGTTTATTGGGGTAGAAGAACCCCACCCCCAACCCCCTCCCCGCTCTTCGAGAGGGGGCTATGATGTACTTTGATTATAAAAAATTATATCAGGTTTGCATAAGTAGTTATGCTAACTATAGCTAATAAACCCACCCTGCCCTTGCAGTTTTCCAAGCTGAATTCTTAACGGCAGTTTCCCCTGATGCTTTTATTCTATTTTGCTCAAGTCGATTTCAATAAGCAAAAAGGCATATTGCTTTCTCAAAATGCTTGATTGCTTTCTCATTTCGGTATATCGCGCATTCATTTCGGTAGATTCAGCAAGCAAAAAGGCATATTGCTTTCTCAAAATGCTTGATTGCTTTCTCATTTCGGTATATCGCGCATTCATTTCGGTAGATTCAGCAAGCAAAAAGGCATATTGCTTTCTCAAAATGCTTGATTGCTTTT
>NZ_JAIVFQ010000001.1:338243-338440 GCF_020829495.1 Nostoc favosum CHAB5714
CTCATTTCGGTATATCGCGCATTCATTTCGGTAGATTCAGCAAGCAAAAAGGCATATTGCTTTCTCAATTTGCTTGATTGCTTTCTCATTTCGGTATATCGCGCATTCATTTCGGTAGATTCAGCAAGCAAAAAGGCATATTGCTTTCTCAATTTGCTTGATTGCTTTCTCATTTCGGTATATCGCGCATTCATTTC
>NZ_JAIVFQ010000001.1:338540-348553 GCF_020829495.1 Nostoc favosum CHAB5714
GGTAGATTCAGCAAGCAAAAAGGCATATTGCTTTCTCAATTTGCCTTTTTGCTTTTTCAAATGAGCAATTTACGCACTCATAATAGTTATTCCTGTCTAGCACAAGCCATTATATCATGTCCGCATAAATAGTTACGCTAACCACAGTCATTACACCCCACCCCCAACCCCTCCCCGCTTGCGGGGAGGGGAGACAAAGCGACGATTGTCGGGGTGGGGTTCTTCGGGTTTAATAAGTAATCAAGCGGACATGATATTACTCATTAAATAATTCGTAATTCGTAATTCGTAATTCGTAATACTTCGGCTACGCTCAGTACAAGTTCGTAATGGGCAACTCTTAGAGACGCTAAACGCGAACGCCCCGCAACGCTTTCGTAAATTTTGTTTTGTAATGGGGATTTAACCCCAACACAAAACAAAATTTTTATTGAACCGGGGGACTTAAACCCACGGAACTAGTTAAACATGGAGTAAAAGTTTTATTGCTTTTTCCCTATTTCCCAACACTCTTTCATAACAATCCCAATTCTTCTGGAAAGCCTAGCATGATGTTTAGGTTTTGGATTGCGGCTCCCGATGCGCCTTTGCCCAAGTTGTCGAGACGAGCAACTAGCAATGCTTCTTTGGTAGTGTCATTGGCGAATACAAAAACCTGAACAAAGTTGGTGCCGTTGATTGCGTAGGCGTAGCCCGTCGTAGACATCGCATCCAAAAATATTCCGTCTCGCAGCAGAGTAAAATCTTGGTATGGAGCAACCTGCACAAATTTTTCGCTTTGGTAGTAGTTAACAATTGTTTGATGAATAACCTCACCTGATGGTGGATTATCCAAAGTCCCCAATGGCAAAGGCACTTGAACCAGCATCCCTTGTTCAAAGTCCCCTACTGCCGGTACGAATAGCGGCGGCGATGCTAACTCTGAATAATAATGCATTTCCTTGACGTGCTTATGTCCAAACTGCAAACCGTAGATGCCATAAGGATAAAGCGACTCTGCTCCAGCTTCCTGTTCGTGGAAGCTATGGTATTGTTTTATGAGATTCTTTCCGCCACCAGAGTAACCTGACACTGCATTAACGGTGATGGGAAAATTACTCTTTAAAAGTCCCTTGGCAATCAACGGACGGATACAGGCTAAAAATCCTGTGGGATAACATCCTGGATTGCTGACATACTGGGCGCTGGCGATTTTCTCTCGCTGTCCTGGATTTAGTTCAGGAAAACCATATACCCAGTTATTAGCTGTGCGATGGGCACTACTAGCATCAAGGATCTTAACCGTAGTACTACTTACTAAGCTAACAGCTTCGCGGGCTGCATCATCAGGTAGGCAGAGAATAACAACATCGACGGCATTAATTAGTTTAGCTCGCTCAGTTGCATCTCTACGTTTAGATGCCTCAATGCTAACTAACTCGATATCATCCCGTTGGTTGAGGCGTGAGTAAATCTGTAAGCCTGTGGTTCCCGATTCGCCATCAATGAAAATCTTAGGTTTAGTAATCATGCGTTCAGCATTCTGATCTGTGAGTAGTATTATTTTGACCGATTAATACTTACTTGGCCTCTGGTAAATGAATTATATTAAGTTAGGACTTACGCACTGTACAAATGCATCGTGATGTGCGTTAAAGATGCATAGGTTATTTCAGGCTTTTCTTAATTATCCTGCGATCATAAATATACCATGCAGTAGGGGCAATTCATGAATTGCCCCTACTGCGTGTAGTTTTGCGTAAGTCGTATAAAAGTTAAATTGAAATTTTTTGTGTTGGTCACGACATCTAAAAAATAATCAGTATGTTATGTTACTGAGCGACATCATTAATGAAATGATCTCATTTTCAGCAATTAACTTAAGTGTGAACACAGCCATTGCGGTATAGGCAGTCGGAGGATTTCTAAATTCTTCTTGACCAAGATATACCAAAGTTTCTGGTGAGTTCTCACTAAAAGCTAGTTTAAACAACGAATTTATAGTACCTGATATCACAACTAATTTCTGATATCAGGTACTACAGAATCCGTTAAGTCAAGCCATTTTAGCTGTTTTCAATTGTATGGAATACATATCTGTTAAGGAGTGCAAAATCTTGCGCCCCATAGCGGATTGCATCTATACGAGAATCTGGAGATTTATTTCGGGTTGGTGTCTAAGCAAATTTTTGTAGGAGTTAATGTGAACAAGATGAATCTGTGCAAACAACGTCAAAGCAAAAATAGCGTATTGATTTTAACTTCTCTGGCTGTGTTGGCGTCTCCATTAGTATTGCCCTTGCCACAAGCCTCTGCACAAACATTAACGACCGTTGTAAATTTCAACGGTACTAATGGAGCGGCCCCAAGAGCAGGTGTGCTTGCAGGGAAGGATGGCAATCTTTATGGAACCACTTCCGCAGGTGGTTCGCAAAATCAAGGAACAGCATTCAAATTAACTGGTTCTAATTTTAGTACTCTGACTACATTAGTTAACTTCACTGGAACCAATGGAACTAACCCAGTTGCTAGATTATTCCAGGCAAGTGATGACAATCTATATGGTGCAACCTTTACAGGTGGTACAAATAATCTCGGTACGTTGTTTAAGTTGGAAAAAACAACTTTTACAAACTTGACAACTCTTTTAAATTTCAATGGCACTAATGGAGCCAACCCAGCAGGTCGATTGATTTCAGGTAGCGATGGCAATTTGTGGGGGATAACTTCTGCTGGTGGGGTCAACAGCAGAGGAACTGTATTCAAGATTCCTCTGACTGGTGGTGTCCCCACTATCTTAGTTAACTTCAACGGTACTAATGGAGCAACTCCATTAGCAAGGTTGCAATTAGGTAGTGACGGAAACTACTATGGCAGCGCCTCAGCAGGTGGAGCAACTAATGATGGTGTGGTATACAAGTTAACTCCCGCAGGAGCAATAACTTCATATAACTTTAGTGGCGCTAATGGGCGAAATCCCCGGTCTGCATTAATTGAATCTGATAAATTTCTCTATGGCACAAGTTTTCTGGGTGGAGCCAGTAATCGAGGAGCTATATTTAGGTTTCCGCTCGGTGGCGGTACACCGGTTATAGTTGCCAGTTTTAATGGCAGCAATGGAGCCAACCCTACAGCTGCACTCACAAAAGGAAGCGACGGTAACTTCTACGGTACGACTTCTACAGGTGGTGCAAATAATAAAGGAGGCATCTATCGGTTGACACCTGGAGGAACCCTCACTTTGTTGTTTAGTTTTAATGGCACGAATGGGGCAACGCCAGAGTCTACCCTAATTCAACTTGCTAATGGTGAATTTTACGGTACTACCTCTGCTGAAGGCGCTTCTGGAGGAGGAACTGTGTTTAAATTTACACCATAGCCTCAAATACAATAGACCTCTTGCAAAAGTCTATCCCCTTTTCCACATCCCGTGAAAAGTCAGGTTGAGCGCTCGCATTTGCTTGTTGAGCGCTCGCATTTGCTTGTTGAGCGCTCGCATTTGCTTGTTGGGCTACTCCTCCCAAGCGAGAGTGCGTTTCACTGCCTTTTGCCAAGTAGCAAAGTTGGACAATGGGGTATCGCTCCCCGGCTCAAACACACGTTCAATTTGCCGTTGCTGCACCAGTGCTTCATAGCTCTGCCAAAATCCTACAGCTAAACCTGCTGCAAATGCTGCACCCTGAACGGTCGTATCGCGCATTACCTTTCGTTCAACTGGAATACCTAAAACATCAGCCTGGAACTGCATCAGAAAATTATTCTCGCAAGCTCCACCATCTACGGTTAATCGCCCAACTGGAGTACTGCTAGATGCATTAATCGCCTGTACTACTTCCAGAACTTGATAAGCGATCGCTTCCAACACGGCGCGAACTAGATGCTCTGGTTGTACACTGGCGGTAATGCCGAAAAAGGCTCCCCTAGCGCTCATATCCCAGTAAGGTGCGCCCAGCCCACTAAATGCAGGCACAAAGTAGACTCCGCCATTATCTTTTACCTGATTTGCCATCGCTTCACTTTCGGCAGCAGTTTTAATCAGCTTCAAGCGATCGCGTAACCATTGAATACAAGCTCCACTAGTGAACATACTACCTTCCAAGGCATAGCCTACATCTAAAGTTCCCCTTAGATTTGCTTGTGTCCATGCCACTGTAGAAATAAGTTGATGGTGCGATCGCACAATTTGATCGCCTGTATGAGCGACTAAAAAGCTACCAGTCCCGTAAGTACATTTCATTAAACCGGGGCGATCGCAGCCATGACCAAATAGAGCAGCTTGTTGATCCCCCAAGATGGCAGTGATCGGAATTTCAGCGCCCAACAAAGTAGCATCAGTGACTCCAAATACTCCTAAACTAGGCTGAATCTGGGGCAAAATATGCGCCGGAATCTGAAATAGTTCAAGTAAATTCTCATCCCACTCACATGTTTTGAGATTCATCAACATTGTCCGACTGGCGTTGCTGTGGTCAGTAGCATGGATGCCACCTGTGAGGTTCCACAGCACCCAGGTATCAATAGTGCCTGCTAAGACATTGTTCAGGTCAACATCTGTAAACTTGTCTAATAGCCACCTGAACTTAGTAGCAGAAAAGTAGGCATCGATGATTAATCCGGTGCGATCGTAAATTTCATTAGCATAACCTTGCTCTTGTAATTGGTGGCAAAGGGGAGCAGTGCGGCGATCTTGCCAGACGATGGCTCTATGGAGTGGTTTACCAGTAGTTTTGTCCCAAATCAAACAGGTTTCACGCTGCACAGTTAGTCCCAAGGCTGCGATCGCGGATGGGACAATGTGGGCATTCCTAATTGCGGTTTGCATCACCCAACATGTATCCTGCCAGATTTGTTGAGGGTCATGTTCTAACCATCCGGGCTGAGGATAATACTGAGTTAGTTCTTTGTATGCCTGCCCAACAATCTTGCCGTCTGCGTTAAACACAAAGGCGCGGTTGCCTGTTGTACCTAAGTCCAGTGCTAAGATGTAGCCCAATGATGGAGTTGTGTTGCCAAGTGTGTGCATAGCTGCTTTGACATGCTGCGTAGGCGATTTTAGCAATACACGTCAAATTTAGATATACATTATTTTGGGTACATTTTGAGTTCCTTGTTGGGATAGCATTGGGCTTACATCCGAGATCCTTCACAACGTTGCAAGACGCTGTGCATTTTAATTATGTGTAAGTAGATCGACACAAAAAATCATTATATAAATGCTGCGATCGAGAGAAAGATGTCATTAATCTACAGCAAAGTAATTAATCAAAATCTTTCAAAATCATGTGTTTTTTTAAGTCAAAACTGATTATACCTTCTTCTTGTAATTTGCCGATCAATCGTGTAATTGTTACCCTGGTAGTACAGCAGGCGCTAGCAATATCTTCGTGAGTAAAGCGAACACTTAGGCGAGTTCCCTCCGGCACAGTTTCACCAACTTCTTGTTTCAAAAGTTGTAATAGATGGTGCAAGCGCTCTTGTACCCGTCGTCTTCCACAAATGACTAAAAAAGATTCTGTTTGCCGTAAGCGCTGATTAATTTTTGGTAAAAGGATATGGCTTAGGTTGGGGGAAGCTGCTATCTCTGCTGCGTAAATTGACACCAACTCAACATCAGAGAGGGCTATTGCTTGGTAAATATTTAGAGATGTCAAACTAGAGCCAAAAACCATTTCTGCTGTTGCCAATCCTATTAAAACTTCTTCACCAGTTTCACAGTAGGTACTAAGTTTGACCAAACCTTGACAAACATACAAAATTACTAATGGGTTAAGGGGAATAGTTTCTCCTTTAGAATATTTTTGCACGGGACGATCATAGAAGAGATCGCTATCATTTTTGACTATCGCTAATTCTACTTGTTTCCGTTCAGAAATATTACGTAACGCCCAGCGTAGAGAGGTTGCCTTACCCTGCGGATTCCGGGCAACTGCCACTGTCAAAGCTGCATCAAAGAACTTGCCATGATGTTGTTGCAAAGGTATCAATAGCTCTTTAACTCTGTCTGATTGAGATAGTTCGATAAGTTCGTTACGAAGGTGCTGACGTTCTTCTAGAGGGACGAAGTTAATCATTGGTTTGCCCACCAAAAATTGCTTTGAAAGATTGAGCAATTTAGCTGCGGTGAAGTTAGCTTCTTTAATGATTCCTTCTGTATTAGTCACTAAATAGGCGTCAGGCGCAAACTCGAATAATTGTTGATAGTGTTGGCGTTCTGTTTCTAAGCAATTCCGTGTTTGTATTAGTTCCTCATTTTGCTGATGGAGTTCCTCTGCTGCTAACTGCACTACCTTTGAGGTGTTATAGAGTTCCTTAAAAGCTTGCGGCAGCAGATCCGGTGAAATCCAAGGTAATACACTAGCAGTTTGGTATAAATCTGCTAAACGATTGTGCAATGTTTCTGAGCGTTGGATAAATTTTTCTATGTTCACCTTAAATTCCCGCTACTTACTTGCAGAGTTGAAGCAAAAAATCTACTAGGTAAATTATTGGAAAAATTGCAGCATTTTCTATCATAAATTTAACTAGTTATGAATTGTAATTATTATTCAATAGAACCTATAAGAGTATGTCTATTCTAGGTTTTCAACAGTTGATCGTAAGTTCAAGGGTTTAAGACCCCTACATCTATATGTAGCAACAGTTTCAGTCGGGGTTTAAATCCCCGTCTGAAATGTCTAAAATGTTTGAATTTTGAATTTTGAATTTTGAATTGTTAAGTCTCATAGCACTACAAGTGGTATAGTTTTGTAAATGATATGTATTGCATTTAACCTAGATGATCAAAGCATATTGAATCTAGGGAATTAGAGAGTGTCCATTAATACTTTTTGCACCCAGATGCTTTTTTACAAAAAAGCTTACAGCATTTTGCTAAGTAATATTTCTACCTTTAGTGGGAAGATTTGGTAAACTCAGCTAAATGCGAATCCAAAATCCGCCGACCTCAGATTATGCTAATTTGTGATTAAACTTATAAGCCAGTCACTATTATGGCTAGCAGAGAAATTAGATAAAACAGCACAGTTAGAAAACCCTGGATCTCAACTTGAAGTTCCTATTCTTGTTTAACCCACTTTCTCATTCTCCCAATGAATGATTTAGTGCTAATAATAATTGTTTCCATGATTACTTAGAATAACTGATAATCTTTTCCCCAACGTCCATCACAAGCATCAAGCTTCTACTACCAAAGATATATAGTCTAAGTTAAGTTTTTTTGTGCTTTGGAACACATTTTTTGAACAAAAAGATTCCTGACTTCTTAGAAAAGTCGGAAATCTGAGCTTTTCGATATTCACAAATCTATTAAGGAAGTATCTGGCATAAGCAAGAGTAAGACTAATGGATATTAATAAGTTAAAAATACTTGTATATTACATAACATAACAACTTAACAATTATCCGTCTCTTTAGTTAGAGGATAAATCAACCAGTAAGCTGGTGTAATTTAAAAATGCGTAACAGCTTATCAACGCGCAAGTTATAAGGAGTGATGGATGAGGTGTAAATACTATAAAATCTCATTTCGTCACTCTTTTTTACTTACTTCAGTTTACAGTGTTATCAAGTAATTAAACTACACGACTCCCAACTCACTACTTACTTCCTGTCTGAGTCGTGGTTTAAATAACTGAAAATTGCTGTATTAACTTAACAAATGCCATCATTATCAATCAATACGCTTGGCTTTGTGAAAAATTACTTTGCTTAACCTAACAAAGCGCAACCCAACAAAGCCTCGCAAATGTTGGGTTACGTTCTTCAACCCAACCTATAGCAGTCCTAAATCATTTGTGAAAATTATATATCTCTTTCTTATTTCTTCCCTTTGCGCCCAAAGCCAATACTTTGCGGTTCGTTTTCAAATTTTATATTTTTCACGAATCAAATAGGACTGCTATACACAGATTAGTATCCGTCCCGGAACGCATACAGGTACTTTTATAAAAGTCACTTCATAAAAGTCAGCTTTTATTAAAACTTTATATATTATTGGTTCTTCCATATCTTCAAATTCACCTTCGGCTACCCAATTGAGTGATTTTGCCAATTCTACTAATAGCAAACCACCTATCCTCTCTGAGGCAGCCAATAACTCTTCTGGCGTTAATGCCAATATAACTGCAACTAAGCCGAAGCTACGGATTCCTATATTCAGCAGAATTTTTCCCACACCTTCGATGCAGCAATAATCAGGGGCCAAATATTTACTTAAATAGTTTCGGCTGATAGAGATATCGTTAGCATAGAATATACAATTTTATCCAGTTAAAATACTGGTTGTATGTGAGAGATTCTAATTCTTCTCTCTTGCTAGGGTGGGACGAATATCATCTATAACGGTTCTCGTTTATATGCAATATAAAGCTTCACTCAAAGCCTCTTTTCTAAAAGGCTGCGGTGTTCACACAAGTCATCTGATTATCTAAAAGTTTTTAAAACCTCACCCTGTCCTGACGGACATCCCTCTTCTTACTAAGGAGAGGGACAGGTTTTGCTTGTGCAAAATCAGGGTGAGGTTTCTTTGTGCTATTGAATAAACCATAAATTGCGGCAACTGAGACTTGTATGTAAGCGGTAGGCTAAAAAGAGAGAGGAATGGAAGTGTTATTCCCCAACCCTTGTAGCGTTGGGGCTGTTTTTTTTAAGTCTATATTGGACTCTGATTTGCTTTATGCTTGCAGCTGACAGAGCAATAAACCAAACCATTGATTTGGATCTGTCCACACTTGGAGAGGTAATAAACCCTGTGCGGTGAGTTGCTGCTTGATAGTATTGAGGTCAAACTTGCGGGAAATTTCGGTGAGGATAGTCTCAGCTAGTGCAAAATTAACCTTGAGGTTAAGAGCGCGTAATTCTACAATTTGCGATCGCAGGCTGCGTAAATGCATTTCTATTTGATGCTCACTTTCATTGTAAAATGCCCAGTGTTCAAACTGGGTGGTGTCAAAATTTCCCTCAAACCGTTGATTTAAATGCTCTAGCATATTGAGGTTAAATGCTGCCGTGACTCCCTGGCTATCGTTATAAGCTGGTTCCAAAATCTGTTTCGGCTTTCGTAAATCTATCCCCAACAAGAAATACTCGCCTACTTGTAGGGCTTCTGTAATCTGAGAGAAGAATACATCACACTCATTAGGTGTAAGATTACCTAAGCTGCTACCAATAAAACAAATCATCCTGCTGGGTAATTGCGTCGGTAGAAGTTTTGCAAGGGCTAATTCATAGGTTCCCGCTAAAGCATAAACTTGGAGTAAGGGATAATCTCTTAATAACTGCTTGGCGCTACTTTCCAACATACCTGCACACACATCAATTGGTAAGTAGTGCAGGGGATAGTCTAGCTGCTGGTAGGCATTTAGTAAAATGCGGGTTTTAGTAGAACTGCCACTGCCAAGTTCTACTAATTCACAAGCGCCAGTTATCTTAGCAATTTCGCCAGCATACTGCTGTAAAATCGCCGTTTCTGTGCGTGTGAGATAATATTCTGGTAAATCACAGATTTGCTCAAATAGCTCAGAACCACGATCATCATAAAAGTAACAGGGGGGTAGAGATTTAGATGTTTGAGTTAATCCCTTGACTACATCACTCCCAGTACTAGGAGCAACTATTTGAGTTGCTCCTACCAAACGCTGTATCTGCAAGCGTTTTTCAACGGTGCTTTGAGAAGTAACGTTCCTGTTGACAGCTTTAGATATCGACATTAAACCTCCGTATGCTTGGCGTAATAGGTTACCTGTGATGGCAAACCCTTACTCTAATTAGTGAAACACATAGCCATAGCTAATAAAATCATGCTTGAGCAATATTACTCAAGCTTTAAAGGTATTTTTAGGGATTTACCGATTCAAATGACCAAAATTTGGCGTTGCTGAATTCAGCTATGAAAATGATTTTGCATGATGTGACGTACCTACACTTCTCTAACGAGTAAGTGTAGGCTTCTCAAAGACTCCTCATTGAGGACATAATTTGAGCTTTTAGATCGTGCGCCCCACGATTCTTTATGTTGATCGCCGCATTCAAATCTC
>NZ_JAIVFQ010000200.1 GCF_020829495.1 Nostoc favosum CHAB5714
GGGGTAGATCTGGCGAAGCTGTCACCAAGTGCAAACTAAACCGTTTAGTTTAAAAACAGAGCATAACTATATACGTTTTTCTTTGAGTCAGGTGATCATTATCGCTTCTTGTGCGATCGTGTTAAGAGCGTAACCGCCCGTTATTGGCGATACCCAAAGGGCGATGGCGGACCACCTTCTGGCGATGGCGCGATCGCCGACAGGCGTACCGTAGGTATCGCTCTTTGAGCGGGCGATCGCATTCTAATAGAGATAATAAACATCCCTAAGAGAACATGAGGCCTCGTAGCATGGTTGCTCCCGAAGTGTTCATGCAGCTGTCTCAATCAGCAAACGTTCGTTCATATCCAGCTTGAAAGTACCATAGGGATTGATATGTAGCCAAATCAAAGGTGAAAGCGCCCGCAAGTCTTGTTTTTTCATTAACTTGATCCATTGCGGTTGTGACAACACCTGCTGAATCATTAATGTATTAATATACACCAAGGAAATTTGCAGCAGATGTAAGGATAAAATAGCCAACTCCTGATCTTCCAAACGATTAGTGGCAATTTCTCCACTCTTGCCATAAAAAATAAAACTATTAGCACTGTTCCAATTTTCAACTATATTAAGACCATCGTTAATTTCTCGACGTAGTTCCATCGAATGCAGATATTGACACAAAAAGATGGTCTTGACTGCTTTCCCCAATTCAGCTAAGGCTTGATAAGTAGGGTGTAATAAATTCCCCTTAGTAAAACGCTTCAAGATAGCATCAGTTTCTGCGATTCCTAAGCGAAGTGCAGTGGCATACTTAATCATTTGGTCGTATTGCTGACGAATTAAATCCCAGTTGATTGTACGAGTTAGAACAGGTTGTAGATTAGGATAAGCACTGCTACTTCCAGTAAAGGGGAAATACAATTTCTGAACGTTAATGCGTTTGAGACGTGGCATTAATTGAAAACCTAACAAATGGCAGAAAGCAAAAGCCACTTCACTTTGTCCATGACTGTCTACAAAGTTCTTCTCAACTTTCATCTCGGTACAATGGCGCAGTAAGCCTTCAATCATAGCTGCAACTTCACTAGAAGAACAGGTTTTTAGTTGTGAGTAAATACAGACAGAATTTTTTTCAACGTGCCAGTAAATCATCACACCACGACCACCATAACGAATGTGCCACTGGGTCATCAGATTCTGATCCCAAGCACCAAATTTTTTAGAATCAGAGGCGCAAGCAGCTGTACCTTCTCCCCAAATATGCTTTAATCTTGCTTGAAAAATAGCATTAGCAACATTGGTAATAGCGTTACGTAATTGTTGTTTGTGGATATAAGAACGTTTAACGTGTAACAATTCTTGATAACTACTGCCTCCTATTTCATCACTTAAACGTTTTAGTCCTGTATTTGTCCCCAAACCATATAAACACAGTAATAATCGTTTTTGTAAAAGCTTAGAGTCTAATACTTCTCTAGTCAAAACTGATTTAAAATGTTGAGTAAAATTTACACGAAAATCTGTCTCTTTGAGAACATCCAACAGACTAGTCTTTGGCCAACGGCGATTTATTTCAGTTTTTAAGCGCCATAAATTTATTGGTTCACTTTGAGGTTTAAGAGGTGATACAGAAATTCGAGACTTACCTTTATTTTTAATTTTAACGTACTTGTTTTTCGGTAATCCTGATTCTAACTGCATCAATGCTGAGTGCATTTGCTGTTGTAAATCAGCAATGAATTCCTCAACATCCGAGGGTTGTTGCAGAGCTTGAAAATAATCGGCTCGTTGCGCTTCAAAGTCTGTTGGTAAATCGGATTCTGGGTTGCGATAACGGTAAGCTCCGACTACCCAAATTTCTTTACACCTGAGTTTGTCTCTTAATGCTTGAAGCACACTTAATTCATAATTGATCCGATTGACCTTGATATCACCATCATTACTCCTTTCTAAGATTAACTCTTGCCAGTTACTCCGTAGGACTCCCTCAATAGGAATATTTTCTGAAGAGTCATAGTATCGTTGATTACTAAATGCATACTTTTTTAGTAACTCTAGTGCTTGAATGACTGGACGATGAACTTCATTATTTGAACGAAATTCTAGCTGCTCTAAAATTAATGGTAAAATTCTCCGGTAATGTCTACTATAAGAAGAGCGCATAATAGTATAAACTCGTTCGCGGTAGGCATTACCTGTTGATTTGTATTCTTTGACTAAATTTTTGAGAGTTGTTTCACTGACAACCGGAAAAATAACTTCTCTGATAACTCCATCTGGCTGTTGCAGAGAAGCCTCAGCCATTTGAAATAGTAAATTAGTCTTGCCGTTAACCTTTTTAAAGTCTTGCAGCAATTCTTGGTCTACACGTTTTTCGGCTTTAGCTCCTATACGATGTACAATTTGAATAATCAACTCTACTAAATTATCTATGATTTCTTGACTTCTCAAAGTCGCGAAAATAGCAACTAATGTGTAACGAATCGGCTCAGGATGGCGGCGTAAATCTTTTGGATACTCAACGACTACACGTTGTTTGTATTGTTGTAAAACTTTAGTTGGTATAGTTGTAAACAAATCAACAGGTAAGTCTAACTGGCGTAAAATTGATAATTTTTTTATTTCTGTTTGAAAACTTTCTACACCAATCCTTCCTGGGTCTAATTTTAATTCATTCCAGATTGATAGTTCTGCGGAATCAATAATTGATTCAGATAGTATTTCATTTAGGTTTGATTCCGAAGTGTAGGGCTGGAATAAGTTATCTATTTGTAATTTAGTTTGACTAGATAACTGTACAACAGTTTTTTGAAAAAATTTATCTTCAAAACTATGAAGAGCAGAGCGAATGATACGTTCTAAGCGATTGAGAGTTGGCGGCTCAATTTTCAGTTCTCGTAAACGAGCTGCTGCTGCATTTTTAAGTTGTTCAAATTTTAATTCATAAATTAACGCTTGTTCTGTTAACCAATTAACTAATTCTTCAGCATCATTGATAGTAGCTTCTCGAAATCCAAAAAGTTCTCTAATTTTCTTGCGGTAATATTTTATCGACCGTCCTTGCCAATTACAGTTTTGGTAAATACTTGGATAAATACCGAGTTGTTGTGTCACATAGTTAACAACTACAGCTGGAATTTCATGATCTGTTTCTGGAAATCTGGCTTCTAGCTGAAAAAACTTGAGTAATAGAGCAAAAATCAAACGATTTTGAGGATTTTTGTGCGCTAATAGCTCTAATTCCTTTGGTAACAGCGTCCAGTACTCCACCAGTTCTTCTGCTTGCCAGTTTCGTTTCATCATCTCTCACTCACTTGATAAAGAGTATACGCAATACTCTGTACTGGAAAAATTTAGCTCTAGTCAATATATGTATTAGTAAATTTATTATCAGAAATATTACTCAATTTTTATATACTTTTTGTTAAATTCTCTAAAGCAGATTTTGCTACTATTTCTGCTCTCGCACTAGTTACTTTTTGGTAGCGGAGAGTTGTTTGAATGTTTTCATGTCCCATTAGCGCCCGTAATTCTTCAATTCCCATCAATCCTACTCGCTCAGTCGCAAACGTATGGCGTAAGTCATGCAGCCTAATTCCTTTTAATTTCTCGCTTTGGTCAATCACTTCTCGCCAGTCTGCTGCTACAGCCTCATAACTGACTGAAAAATCTGCGCTAACTAAGCGTGAAAGTAATTCTCCAATTCTAGCTCCACTTCGATGCAGCAAGCGCACTATCGTCTCAAGTCTGGCATTAGATTTTTTCAACAAATCATACAAAATATCTAACTCTTGAGACGTGAGGTAGCGTATTATCTCGTCACTTTTGTGTTCTCCCCGTTCTTTCTCTGGTTTCCTCCGACTCAGACGGCTAGCTGGGTTTGATTGAATATAGCCAGATTCAACAGCAAAATTAAACAGAGCGCTGATTATCGCTTGATGGCGATTATGTGTTGTGTATCTTAAATCATCTAACCCAGCTAAGTAGTCTTTTAGGAGTTGACGGTCTATTAACTCTATAGGTAAGGAGCCGTGCCATTTCAGCAAAGATAGTAGCGTTTGTTCATAGGATTTGACTGTACTAGCAGCTAATCCTTGCCGAGAGAGAAAAGCTGTAGCAACTTGTGCTAATGTAGTTGTCAAGCTTCACCTCTTTCTCCAATTTAAAACACTACTATTCATCTCAAATACGCACTTAAATAAAATAACTAAGCATATACTTTAGTACATATTAAAGCTATGGACAATACCCCTCAACCCCAAGAAACGCTGTCCCAGTACGTTAAAAGAATACGTACTAGCCTTTCACAAGCGTCAAAATGATTTGGCAACCAAGGCAGGCATTCATCTTCAAAGTTTGGGTAAGATTGAACGTGGCTTGACTACTAAACTCAATAGTAAAAGCCAGCGTGGATTAGCTCGCGCATTGCAGGTTCCATCTGAGTACCTTGATGCAGTTATCCGGGGTGTACCCATGTCTGCAACCGATGTCCTCAAATTTTGCCCCGACTGCTGGACTCCCGGAACAACTCTTGAAGAAATCTGGTTATTGCCGCGATCACAGTTCTGTTTTCTGTGCGGTACGGCATTACGTAATAGTTGTGCTAAGTGTAATGAACCAATTACGTCATTGAAGTTTCGCTTTTGTCCTTATTGTGGCTTTCCATATAAGGCATCTAAGGATTCTG
>NZ_JAIVFQ010000201.1 GCF_020829495.1 Nostoc favosum CHAB5714
TTTGCTCGTTTCCTCCATGTTCTCCTCTCTTGCCTACGGCATTGGTCGGAGAACTGTCGTCAACTCACTCGCATTCATCCCACACTCCTAAGAGTGAGATGTGGGACTTCTGCTCAAAGAGTTAAAAGCCTTTGTAGAGACTAGCAATTGCTAGTCTCTGCACCCAGATTCATACATTTAATCAGCAACGCCTAAAATTTTAATGGAGTAATTCTTCAACTTGATGCTGGCTCCACAAAGTTCTATATAAACCCTTTTTTTCCAACAGCTGTAAGTGATTGCCTATCTCGACAATTTTTCCCTTTTCCATCACAAAAATTCGGTCAGCAGCCGCCGCCGCAGATAATTGATGCGTAATGAAAATTACTGTTTTGCGTGTACTACCACCAGAGAGATTTTTAAGGATTTGCGTGGCTGTTTGATTATCCACACTAGAGAGGGCATCATCCAAAATTAATACTGGAGCATTGACTAGCATAGCCCTAGCTAAGGCAGTACGTTGTCGTTGACCGCCAGAAAGAGTAATACCGCGTTCACCAACAAGGGTTTCGTATTGCTGGGGAAAATTGTTAATTTCTGATTCAATTTGGGCAAGTTTAGCGACAGATTCTATCTGCTCTTGTTCGCTAACTGGATCGCCGTAGCGGATATTATTTTTGATTGTAGTGCTAAATAGAAAACTATCTTGAGGAACGTAGGCGATCGCACCTCGCAAATCTCCCAAAGCTATCTTAGTAATATCCACCCCATCTAAAAACAATTGTCCTGATTCAATATCCAATAAGCGCGGCAAAGCATTTGCCAAAGTGGATTTTCCCGAACCAATTGCCCCAACAATGGCCACGGTTTCTCCGGGAGCAATAGTAAAGTTAACATTTTCTAGAGCTGGAGTAGCGGAACCAGGGTAAGTATAGGTGAGATTTTTAGCTGTCACTTCCCCTTTAAGTTCAGCCACAGGTAGATGTATGGCATCGGGTGTGTCTTGAATTTTTGGTGTGACAGAGAGAATAGATTCAAGGCGATCGATACTAACTTCACCCCGTTGGTAGGCCGTAATTGTGAATCCTAAAAGGGCTGTGGGGAAAACTAGACGTTCTACATAAATTAACAGTGCTAAAAAATCGCCAACCTGAAGCGTCCCAGAAGACATCCGCGCCGCCCCTAGCCAGATGATTACCAACGAGCTGACATTGGCTAGCCCGCCAATTAGCGGAAACAGTGTATTTCGGAGTTTTGCCAGTTCCAGGTTAGCAGTCAATAGCTGCTGATTTTTCTTGGTGAAGGCTCGACGCTCGTTTGCTTCTTGGGCATAAATTTTAATTAAGGCAATGCCACTGATATCCTCTTGGATGAGTTCGCTGATGTCAGAGAGTTGCTCTTGGACTGCTGCTTGTTGTTTGCGTAAGCGATTGCTAAACAGACTCACTAACAAGAGCATAAAAGGGTACACTGCCAGGGAGGCTAGTGTGAGATCCACACTAATCGCTAGCATTACTGGCAGTGTCAGGGCGTAGGCAAATACCGTATTTGCCAAACTCAAGACAGCAAAACCCAACAAACGCTTGATATTGTCCACATCACTGGTAGCCCGACTAATCAAATCGCCAGCAGTATTACTGGCAAAATAAGCCGGCTCCAGCTTGAGTAAGTGTTCAAAAATCCGTTGTTTCAGGTCAAATTCCACTTGACGCCCTACCCCAAATAGCCAAATGCGTGATGCCATCCGCATTAGCCACATCGCCGAACTGAGTAAGACAATGATTACTACGTCATGTAGTATTTGGTTCAAGATGAAGGTTGTGGAGAGTTTGTCAACACCAGCACGAATCAACCAGGGGATATAAACGCCCAGTGCATTGACAGACAACAAAGCGAGAATGCCTAAAGACGCCTCCCGCCAATGGGGACGTAGGTAAGCAATAAGTTTAGCGATTCGTCGAGATTTTGCCATTAAAGCAATTTTGCAACTTTATCATCTTAGATTAACTGCTAGTCCAAGAAGACAGCTATCTAGAGGGAATATCGCTTTTGACATACTCCTCGGCGTAAACGCACTCTTGATTCTAATTCATGGGTAAATTAACAAGAAAGAATTCAGGAGTCAGGAGTCAGAATACCCTTTTAGGGAAGCAAGCTACAGAATTTAATTCTTTGCGGCTGCTATTAGCGCAGCGTAAAGCCTTCTCTACCAGAGGCAACGCCTTCGGCATAGCAACTCTTGGAGACGCTACCGCGAACGCTTAGAGCTAGGGATGAGCGTCACCCGTTCGCTCTTAGCTTTCCCGCAGGTTAGGGTGGATGAATAAACGGGTTTAAATCCCCCAGCAAATTCAAAATTTGGTGGTCTTCTCCCAAAGGGAGACGCCAAAGGCGAACAACCAGTGGCGGGTCTAAATCCCCCACTGATTGCATTCTGAATTCTGACTTCTCTTTTACTTTATTAGCGCTGAACACGCAAGAAGTTGTAAATGTAAGCGAGATAACCTTCCCAAGTTCTTGTTGTAAGTTGCAACGTTTCTGAATTTGGTACAAAGTCTTCAAGCCGTAAACCGCGTGTGCGAATATCTTGAGGATTTCCTTGTTGTAATAGGTAGGGAGGCACTCTCAAATTATAAGAAATAATGCTACCCCCAGTCACATCTGAAATGCCCGCCGCCGTGGTTTGTTGCCCTAATGCCACCAGTGTTCCAGATGTTGGCGTAGCAGTTGCTACATAAGTATCACCTGCCATTGCTAGGGGTGCCCGATAAAGGAAATAGGCGACTGCTGGTGTACTTGCCAACAGCAAAATCGTCAGTGCCCAACCGATTAAGTATCCTCCTGGTTTCTCTATTCCACCTCCTTTGATTTTCTGAGCTGCAAGAATCATCAGTAAAACAGATGCTCCTAGAGGCTTGAGTGGAAAAGATAGCATCCTCCACAAGGATGCTACAGCTGGTTCAGTGGGGTTAAGAAATGATAGGGCTACGATTACTAAAATAACGACTAAGATTGATCGCCCTACAAAACTTCCAGAGGGGTAAAAGCGCTGGAACAGAGAATATACGATAGTGCCAATCAGCAGCCACAGAAGTACTCGGCTTAACAATAGAAACATAGATTAACTCTCAAATTTTCTCGTGCAGTGAGCCAATGTGGTGGTAAGACAGTCCTCCTTGCTTGGGATTTTCACGCCACTTCTCCTGTTCAGAGAAAAAGTGGCTGCCCAAGAGGAACTGTCATGCATGGTTTCCCTGCATAAAACAACTAGCGACTTCTTAGCTATAGCGACGCTAGGAGCGTCACCCGTAAGGGTCAACCTAGAGGTTTTGGGAAATGGATTTATTTTATTGCCAAATTGTAATCGCACTGTTTGACTTAAAATACCTCAAACCTCACACCCAAAGACTACCGTCGTAGTGATTTTAGTGCAATTTTTTGACACTGCGTCGATTATTTATAATTTTCCAGAAGAGTAATATGGTACCGGTAAACTAAATTAATTGAGTAATCGACTGAAAAGGAAAAACTATGTCGCCTGGAAAGCCTACCATTTTGGTAACGGGGGGAGCTGGATATATTGGTTCTCATACGGTGCTTGCTTTGAAACAAGCGGGTTATAACGTTGTCATAATTGATAATCTGGTCTATGGGCATCGTGACCTGGTAGAGAAGGTTTTACAGGTAGAACTGATAGTAGGGGATACAGGCGATCGCGCCTTGCTTGATCATCTATTTAAAACCCACGATATTGCTGCTGTGATGCACTTTTCTGCTTATGCCTACGTAGGAGAATCGGTGACTGACCCGGCTAAATACTACCGCAATAACGTTGTTGGTACTTTGACCCTGTTGGAAGCGATGCTGACGGCATCTGTGAAGAAATTTGTCTTTTCTTCTACTTGTGCCACCTACGGTGTACCAGAATTTGTACCCATTCCAGAAAACCATCCCCAAAATCCGATTAATCCATACGGTGCTACAAAGCTTATGGTTGAGCGGATTCTCTCTGATTTTGATGTTGCTTACGGTTTTAAATCAGTGCGTTTCCGCTATTTTAATGCTGCTGGTGCTAATCCCAGTGGGTTACTTGGCGAGGATCACAACCCAGAAACCCATTTGATTCCCTTGGTGCTGATGACAGCTTTAGGCAAACGAGAATCCATCTCAATTTTCGGCACTGATTACCCTACGCCTGATGGTACTTGTATTCGTGATTATATTCATGTTAACGATTTAGCAGATGCCCATATTTTGGGATTGGAATATTTATTAAAAGGTAGCGATAGCGAAGTTTTCAATTTAGGTAATGGCAGTGGTTTCTCTGTCAGAGAAGTAATTGCAGCTGCTGAACAGGTGACAGGAATTTCCATACCAGTAGAAGAACGCGATCGCCGTCCTGGTGATCCCCCAATTCTCATTGGCACCAGCGATAAAGCTAGAACAATCTTAGGCTGGCAACCTCAGTATCCATCCATCAAAGATATTGTCGCTCACGCGTGGCAGTGGCATCAAAAGCGACACAAATAAAAGTTTGGAGTTTGGAGTTTGGAGTTAGGAGTTAGGAGTTTGGAGTTTGGAGTTTGGAGTTTGGAGTTTGGAGTTTGGAGTTTGGAGTTTGGAGTTTGGAGTTTGGAGTTTGGAGTTTGGAGTTTGGA
>NZ_JAIVFQ010000202.1 GCF_020829495.1 Nostoc favosum CHAB5714
TTTTGCGTTAGGGTAGAAACAAATTAATTTCCACAACGTAGAAAATGACCAAGGTAGAATGGGCGATATCGCCTCACACAGAGTCACGATTTAGCTGTGTCTTCGACCCTGAAACCTGCCTACCCGTAGAGCCAATCCAAAGATTTTTGAACTACTGTAGAAAGCGACAATTAGCACCGAATACAGTAAGTACATACGCTTATCGACTGGTAGACTTTTGGCGCTGGTTAGAATCTAAATCTCTCAACTGGTATGACATTGGGCTAAATCAATTAGCAGACTTTGTAAATTGGTACTTGCTAGGTGGTGAAGTTGAAGAATCTGGTGAAAATGTTAGAGAAATTGTTGCCAAAAGGAGTCCTCGCACTGTCAATCAAGCAGTCACCGCCATCCAAGAATTTTATACCTATCACACAATTGAAGGCAGGATTGAAGAAAAACATTTCACTCTACTAGCGCATGGTTGGGGAAAACGAGGAGCCTTTCTTAGAGGAATCGCTAAAAGCAATCCTGATAGACGCAAACGCATCAAAATAAAAGAACCGAAACTCTTCAGTGGTTGTCTACTAGATGAAGAAGTCGCAACCTTAGCCAACGCCTGTACAACTTATCGAGACAGGTTAATTATCATGCTGCTGCGCTCAACAGGAGTGCGGCGGGGAGAACTGTTAGGATTACATTTGGAAGATGTCAAGGACTTAGATTTCAGCGGACGCATTCGGATTGTACGCAGAGAAGACAATCCTAATCGCGCAATGGCTAAAGGAAGAGAACGAGAAATCCCCATTATTTACCATCGTTCAGCTATTCAAGAGACCTTTCATGCCTACTTACTAGAAGAATATCCGCCTCAAGCCGAAACTTTGGGAGGCGGGATGTTATTCGTCAATTTATCAAGTAAATGGGTAGGACAAGCGATGTCCTTAGTTCGCTTAAATAAATTATTTGACCAACTCCACAAACGAACAGGAATTAAAGCACATCCGCACTTATTTCGCCATACCTTCGCTACTAGAATGCTGCAAGACAATTATCTTGACCAATATGTACAACAGCTTTTAGGACATCGTTCAATTGCCACAACGAAAGACATTTACAGTCATGTTCTCAATGAAATGACCCTAGACCAATACTTAAGAGAAGAAGAAAATTAATGGCAGAAGCATTTGCACCGCAAGCATTACAGGAGCGAATCACACTCTCTGAGTTAGGGAAACAGTGGATTAATGATCCTTTGATGAATCAAGATGTTTGGTCACTGTTAGAATTGGGTTATAGCCAAGAAGAATGCCGAATTAATGGACATTATCATCTTTACTTTCACAAGTTTTCACTACCTTGGTTAAAACGGCTGACTCAACTAACCATTAAAGCCAGCGTTCGAGAGCGATATTCGCTCGGTCGGATTATTCATCGAGTTGGCTGTTTAAACCATTTAGATCGTTTTTTGTGTAATTATGGATATACACAACCCCAATCTTTGACAGAAACACTCCTCCATCAATTTATTAGCGAAATTAATAGCGGTAATCGTCAGAATGCGATTGCTTACGCCCTCAATCTTTGGAAATAGGATGTAATTCTTGCTCCCTTAAAACCCTGCTTTGTTGTCAAGTTCCACCTCAGTTTCACGGTTATCGAAAGCATTTAGTTTGCCCTAATCCCCTGTGCCATCAAATTGGCCCTGATGGACAGAAAGGGTGGATTTACGAGACCTTTCAAACAACTAGTAGCCAGAGTAATTGTCGCTGTTACTTCTGCCACATAAATTTTCACCCTAACGCCACAAGTTATGGCAGTTGGGTTGGGTATCAACAAGAAGAAACTTTATTGAATTTCTGTTTTGATGATGATGTTTGGGATTTTCGCCATTTTATCAAAAACTCACCCGTGAGAATCCTTAACTTTAAGTCAATTAAACCTGAGTGGTTTCGTGTCCTAGTCAAGCAATATCTATATTCTTTACTCAAATCTGGGAGGTTTTCTGCTAGTGCAAAACCGATGAATTCTCTGGTGGCTTTGCGTCAGTTTAGTCAAATTTTGAAGCAAAATAACATCCAGTATCTCTCTGAGATTAGCCGGGAACTAATTTTAAGCTTTCTCGACATCAACCAAACTAACTGTAATCGAACGATTCGAGAAAAGCTATATAACCTCAAAGATTTTTTTGATTTTTTCGGATTAGAATCTCTAAGCTTAGTTCGTCATCGAGATATTCCCAAACAGACAATTCAGGACGTGGATTGGTTGGATGAAATCACCCGTCAAGGGATTAAACAGCATCTTGATAAAATCCCTGCTCCTGTTGCTCGTCACTACTTAGTGCAAGAATATACGGCTGCTCGTCCAGGAGATATTTGTCAGATAGCTTTTGATTGTTTAGTTGAAGAAAATGGTCAATGGTATATCAAGTTTTATCAGCATAAGGTAGAACGATGGCACAGACTACCTGCCCCTCGTGAGATTAGACGAGTCATTGAACAACAACAGCAATGGATTAGGAAAACCTTTGGCTCAGATTACCCCTATCTGTTTTGTCATTTTAGAAGTATTAAACAGAGTTCTTACCCGTCGTTTTCTAGTCTCAAACCATTGCCCAATCCCCCTCAAGTAACAGCAAGTGGAAATCCAATGGTTCGTCTTATTCGTCTGTTGATAGAGCAAGAAGACATTCGTGATAGCAATGGTCAAAAACCCTATTTTACTGGTAAGATTACCCGTTCTAGTCGCCTCCAAGAAGTAAGGGCTAAACACGGAATGGAAGCAGCTCAACTCTATGCTGACCACCTCAGTAGTGAAACGACATTTCAGCACTATGCGCCTCCCACTAAGGAGCAAGTAGCGGTAGTAGATTTACCTTTCCAGGAGCTGCTGCTGAATTCGCAAAACCGCTTCCTCCCCTGGCAAACCTTACCTGAAAGCCTCCTCAAAAACCCTTCATCTCACGAACTCGACCTGGAAATTTCACCTCATCTGGTGGTCTATGGTCACTGCACCCTTGACCCCAAAACAAACTGTATCTACAACCTCTATCCCAAATGTTACAGCTGTGGTAGTTTCCGCCCCAGTACCAGTAAATTACCTCTTTATGAACGGCAATATGCTGGAGAACACAAACGCATGGAGTCAGCTAAACAAGCTGGGGCAGCCCTGGCCTATGAAGAATCCAAGGCTACCCTAGAAGCAATGGATAAATGGCTATCAGATTTGAGGAAAGTTGCTAATGGCGAAGCAACCTAATCGAGAAAAACAGACTGCTGTCCTTCGGTCAGCCCAACAAAAGCGAAAAGAGCAGAAACGTGAACAAGTGTTTCGCGCTATTGAAGAGATTAAAAAAAGCGGTAAACCCTTGACCTTCCCTAACATTGCATTGCTCAAGTCGCTGGCTGTTCCATTTCCTACCTCTATAAATGGACTGAGTTAACTGAATACATTCATGATTTACAGTCGCAAAAAACACAGCAACTAAATTCATTAGAGTCGAAACAACCTGGACCTCATAGCCTCAAAACTCTAAGCGAAGTATTCAAGCAACGGATTCGAGAACTGTCAGATGAAAATAGAGAATTAAAGCGACAGAATCAGAACTTGAGGGGTCATGTCGCTGAAATCTTCGAGTTGAAGTCCGAATGTTCACGTCTGCGAACACAAATTAAGCAGTTGACCACACCTGAGTCATCTCCAAAAGTTGTTTCTCTGAACTCGGTTCCTAAGAAGTCTGATAATGGCGAACTCAAGAATATATCTCAAGAAATTACTCATTTAATTACCGAAATGGGCATCAAAATCGGTGTTAGATTAAAACAGGAAATAGCCAAACACGAGCCAGAGAGAGTGAAGTTGGCAATATCCGCCTTTGAGCAATACCGAAGCCATAATAGCATTGAGAGTCCCGGTGCTTGCTTGCTGGCAATGATTCGTGATGAAGCTGAACCTAATGTTCCTCTCAAAGCGATGACTCCTCTTGAGGATGAGTTTGAACGTTGGTATTGTCAGGCTATTGAAAGTGGTTTCTGTCAAGATGTTCCAAAAAAATATTTACCCATACAGCAAGGAGAAATTCAAGTTAGAGTAAACAATGATAAATTTTCATCAGGTTATGAACTACTATCCTGGCAAATAGCTAAAGCGAAAATGGAATTAGATGAAGATTCATCAATATCTTGACTCAGGGTCAACTCTTTTATACCCTCGCTTTTCCCTTCGCTCTTGCAGTTTGTAGTAAGTTATTAAAGCAGCTTGGTAATCAGGGCAATCTAAATCTTTTGACTTGCCAAATCCTCGATAGATGGCACTGCCCCAAGTTTTAGTGATCGTCCACTCTCCAAATAGGTTTTGACAAAGGGTTAAGGTGTAGAATCGCGTATCTCTTTGCCACTTCGATTGAAGCCATTTGTCAAGTTCGTAGGCAATTTTTACAGTCATCTCAACCATATTTTTGCTTCGCCGGGAGCAAGACTCTATTAACCAACACAGTGATTTTAATAATTAGGCACTGAAAAGTGCGGTAATGAGTCAAAAAAACTAGTTACATTTTGTAAATTTTTCTGCTTTGTTAAAAGGGAGTTATCAGAGGTTACGTTGTAGAAGAATTTAACAAAAGTCAGTCACATCAAG
>NZ_JAIVFQ010000203.1 GCF_020829495.1 Nostoc favosum CHAB5714
TCTCGGCGTTTTTTTGTGAGTTTTTTACCGATTCTCAATTAATCTTAGCGATCGCTTCCGCCTGCCCACTTGAGTAAATTCATATATAGCAACCTTTTTGGGCTTTCCTATCCGTCGAACTCACGTTAACTTAGAGGTAATCAGACAGGTGGGTGTCAAAAAGGCTGCAATAGATTTGCTAAAGCGATTGCAACACAACCGACTCGATGGCTTTTGGATTCACCTGGATGCTGATGTTTTAGATGATGCCATTATGCCTGCGGTCGATTATAGAATGCCTGATGGTTTGAGCTTCGTAGAACTGACAGACGTGTTGCAAGTGCTGATTGGTTCACCAAAAGCAATGGGCATTGACATTACGATTTTCAACCCTAAGCTTGATTTGGACGGTATAATCGCACAAGCATTTACACAAGCATTGGTTGCAGGATTGATGCCTCATAGCTAGGAAAGACTTTCAGTATGACTTAGGAGCATTGTCCCCGGGTGTGGTCAAAAGTGTGATTTTTACCTCTCCCAATCTACCAATACCCGATCCACACAAGCAATCCCCCACTGTGGAAATTTCACCAACAATTTCTTGATCACAATCTGCAAAGCAGGGTCATCATTCCAACACTCCAGCAAAAAGTCAAACCCCGGATTCTGCCCCGAATTCGCTGCAACTTTCAGTTTCTGCATCCGCTCTGGTCGCATATTTGACCTTGCTACAATCGCCTCATGCGACCACTTTTCAGTTTTTGACACGGGCAGCGCGGAACTTTCGCTTTCTTGATCCGCTTTCAGCTCAACACCAGAGACTTGGTTTTCTCCCGATAAGGAAACAGAATAACCCTGTTCTACAAGCTCTGGTGTTTGATGAGCGATCGCTGAACTTGAAGAAAATTCATTTTGAGCGACGGGCGCGGCGGAACCAGTACCTTCATGACAGTCCCTCGGTTCAACACCACAATCCTGGTTTTCAGCTAGCAACGAAGCGGGATTACTTTGTGCAGCATCCACAAGCGCCAGTGATGTACAGTCATTCGCCGTAGGCGAGTCTTCCTCCTTCTCTGACACGCCTTGAACAGTCTGAGGCGACGCGCCCCCCAAGGGCGCGTGAGCCGTCTCCTCAACTTGCAAAATCTCATTTAGCGTGTCAGAGATACATCTCACAAACTCATTTGATGAGTTTGTGAGATGTTCCTGAGTAGTTCGTGAGGGTTCGCAGAACCCTTGCTCTGGCTGACTTTGACCTGAAATAGATGCTTTATACGAAGCACGCATTTCTTCAGAGCCAGCATCTTTCTCTGAAATCTCAGCATTTGGTTCTTGTTTTTGAGAATTTGGTTCTCGTTTTTCAGCATTGGCTTTCTCCCAAAATTCCTTCATTCGACTACCGTGTAAATTCTGCACCATCCACTTCACTGTCTCCCGGCCATCCTGAATCGACTTATCCGGCTTGAAAATGAACAGACCACTGTCGGAGAGAATTTTCTTCGCAGAGATAAAAGTACTGTAACCCAAAGCACTTGTTAGCGGCATCCACCGAGAACCGTATGGGTCAGCTGTCCAGCATTCTTGCCACAATTGTGTAACAGAGGGTCTTTGCTGCGATGCCCACAGCATATCTTCAATCGGGATAATCACATGAAGCCTTTTATATGGTGACTGTGCTTTAGTAGCAACAGACTTTTTGGGTTTGGGTCTTGTGATAGTTGCAGTCATTTTACAATCTCCTGTTTATATTGACGCACGAAAATTTCCCCCGCTGCGATTGCGGGGCTTGCTACTTGTATTTAGTTGTCTAAAAAGTTACTGATACACCAGATGTCTATTGAGGTTGCCAAAACCGCAACTCGTCTCGGAAATACCTATCAGTCTTTTTCGATTGCTCCTTCCAACAATCCCAAGCCACCACTACTTCCTCGCCCAAATCCTCTACAACTTCACCTCTCTCGATATACAAAGTACGGTATGGATCGACGTGGGCAACGATAGAACCAACGCCAATGGTGTCTGGTTGAGAGGATGCTTTTTGGAGAGCAGTAATTAACTCTGTCTCTTGGGTGGTCAATTCCGCCAAATAATCTGCTTTTATCACTTCATACTCTTGAGCAACACTCCAAAATTCCTGCCACGTACACCCAGGCTGTGAAAGCACCCGTCGAATATCGCTAACCGCTTGGGGCAACATTTCCAATTGCTCGGCTCGATATGCGATCGCAGATGGTGTCGGTTCACTATTTAAAATTAGCGCTGCTGCCTCCAATGCCTGGGTATTGTTCATGGCACTAGCGAGATTCTTCAACGCCATGCCCATCAACCGTAAACATTCCTGTGCATTCTCCTTGGGGGGTTCCTGGGCTAGCGATCGCAGGTCAATGGTTTTCTCCAGTGCTTGCTTCACCTGCTTGGTCAACGCTTTAGTCGCTTGCTGGGTCATGGTATTTCCCCACTGTTGAGAAGGACGTTGCTCTACGGCGTTTTCCAAATCCTGAATACGCTGCCTAAGCTGTTGGTTCTCAGTCTCCAATTGCCGTAGCGATTCCATTTCGTCTAGGCGCTGCTGTAACTGGATATTCTGCTCCTTCTGCTGCTTGTACAGATTTTGCAAGGATTGGATTTGCTCACTTACTTGTTCTTCGGCTCTGGCGGTCGCTTCTGACTGTAGTCCAATTCTCAATTCCTGCTGTAAGCGCTCTAACTCTTGCTGGTGTTGCTCTTTGAGTGCAGCGATCGCTTCCCTGTATTCTGGTGAATAATTTCGCTCTCTGGGGAGTGGGACACTACCGACATCTAAATCACCATTGTTGATCAACAACCTTTCGCCATCAGCAAAGGTGACAATCTGTTGCCAGTGATTTGGAGCCGAAGCCTCAATGGTTCCCTCTTCTCCATACCTTGGGTGTGACTGTTGTGAAACTGTGACTATAGCTTTTTGAGGAACCACTGGTTCCTGAATTCTGGGAACCATTGGTTCCTGAGTAGATTGCTTTTTGCGTGGAAGTTGAGGAACCACAATATTTGCAGCAGCCGCAAAGTCTGATTCACCAGGAGAAGAGTTATCTTTCAGAGCCAGGGATACAGCAGCTTTAAGTTTCTCTGGTTCCTTGACTAAGCGAAGTAACGGACGAGCCTGACGCTCATTTTTGATGTGTCCCCCCAACTCGCCAACTGCGTCTATGACCTTTTTGGCTCCTAGCAGTTGGTTGATTCGTCGGTATCCACCCCAAGCGCATAATTCACGCTGGCAGTATTCTTCAAAGTTTTTATATCCAGCTTGCAGGTAAAGCTGTTGTTCCCTCATCTGGAGGATTTCATCTACCGCTTGCCACTCGAATCTGTCGATGGCAGTAAAGGTTTCTTGGATGCTAACGTTGACAACACTGTAATCGAGTGCTGTTGTCTCTTCTGTGTCTAGTGTCAGCATATCTCTTGCTCACTATGGTAAATACTTGAAAGTTGGGGTGTTGCAGTTTAACCAAAGTGAACCGAGGAGATACTGAAGGGTGTTTGCCCAAAAATATGTCAGCATTGTAATAAGCTCACTTTGTGATCAACGAATTGAGCAGGCGATCGTGTTGCTTGGCGGCGGGCGATCGCTTTATGCTGCAATATCCTCAGTTGCTTCTTTATCAGTACTAGGAAGTTGGTGTTTTGCTATAGCGATTCCCTTACTTAGTTTCTGTTGATTTTTTTCCGCCCTTTCCGCATCGCTATCTGGGATATAAATCAGTAAGTCTCCAGGTTGGCAATCAAGAAATTGACAAATATCGTTTAGCCGCTCAGGTGACATCCGAGGCATGGTATCAGTTTTCCGTAACCTGTAAACAGAAGTTTCGGTGATGCCGATACCTTCGGCCAGGTCTTTATTTCTGACTCTTTTTTGGGCCATGATTTCATTCAGCTTCCAGCGAATCACTCTTTTATCCATCGTCATTACTCCACAATCCTAATATTCATAGTGGAAAAACGATTAATCTTCTTTTAGCGTCTACAACTTTATTGTACATAAGACTACTATTAAAATAATTATCACTACTAAAAATATTCGTGAGATGTTGACAAAAACATACGTCTCACGTATATTTATAAATAGGGGGGTAACGGCAAGCAAACCGCCTGCACCCAAACGCAAAAAGGGTTTGCACTATCTGAACTTTGACAGCAATCCAGAGTGACCGCTTGATGAGTAACCGAGGCACTGGCACAACAAGAGTTGGCGAGGGGTACACAGCCGGGAAATGGATTTGCACTTAATAAGAAATTACTGGCAGGACGACGGACGGCAGTTGAAGCGTTTGAAGTCGTACACGTCGCCTGATACGCTGTATCTCCTGTTTTGGTATCACTCAAGTGCCACTGACTTTGAGCCACAAATACATGGCTACGCCAAATCTTTTTGAAAGTATGGTTTGGATCGGGTTGCTCAGACGGCAGTTGGAGCAATAGCACTTTTGGGAGTTCGACCAGCAGTAGCTTAGTTGTTGCAAGTGAGAAAGGGCGGGTAACCGTTCACAGGATTCCCAATGTTACCGCAGAAATATAAGTACAAATTGGTGGTAGATTGAAAGGCATGGATATTTTGTGCCTCTTTTACGGGATTGAAATCCCCAACTCGGATTGGGAAAAAA
>NZ_JAIVFQ010000204.1 GCF_020829495.1 Nostoc favosum CHAB5714
GAGAAGCTCAAGTCGATATTTTCCTCCATGAAGGATTAATTGATGATGCAATAAAAACAGTAGAGAGAGATACTTACTATGATTCCAAACTGGTTCATCGAGTCATGAATGTAGCAGTTTCCCATCGTGCAGATTGGGTAATTGATAACGCTTGCAGACGGGCAGAACCAATTATGGAACAAGGAAAAGCTGACCGTTATGACGCTGCGTTTAATTGGCTAAAAAAAGTCAAAGTTGCTTATATTCAACTAGGGCAAAAAGCTGCATGGTCTGCTCATTGCTCGAAATTGGAAGTGGCTTATGGACGTAAACGTAAATTAATGGAGTTATTTAAAGAACTGAATTAATAGTATGATTAATTTGGCTAATGATACTACAAAACTGCAAACACAACTCGCCCATATATACTTCGAGTTACATCCTTCCTTACAAAAAATTATTCAGTTATTTTCGGTAATTTATGCACCGATAGACAAAAATTCATTTGTAAGTTGTATTAGTAAGACTGGCGCTTTAGATGAAAAGAATAAACCTTGGGGTACTAAAACCCTTAGTCCCCAAATTGATAAATTGTTAAAAGTAGGTTTGTTAGTACAGTCAAGTAGATCGAGTCCTGAATGTCATCCGTTACTCACAGAAATTGCTACTCGTCATGCTGTACAAACCGGACAGTTTGAAATCCTCGTTACAGCAGTAGAGGAGAAGCTACCAATACGTACTCACTGGAACAGAGATTCTCGGATATTCTACAGCTTACGCCAGTGTATCAGAGAAATCCGCATTGGTATTTATCGTCAAGACCTTGGTTTTATTAATCAGCAAATTGAAGATTACCAGAAGTACAGTGATAGCGAAGAAAAAATAGTAATAGAAAATATCTTTGAGCAGATATACAATAATCCATTTGATGCAGATTGGTTTAAGACCCTACCACTTGGATTATATGAAAGTGGCATATCAAGTATCCTCTTCAATTCAGCCTTAAAATTATCTGCTTCTGAAGATGCGTTGACGCTGCTAGAAGAAGAATGCTCTAACAGTGGAAAAAATTGCTCAGATTATCTACATCTGATTTTGACAGAACAACTGTTGTTACAAGGTTGTACCCAAGAAGCACAAGAAAGTCTGGAGCGTGTATCAAATGAATATCAAAATAACGTCGGCGTTTTTTGGGGTTGGTTAAGTTTTCTGCGGGGTGAAAATGAACAAGCCATAAAATATTATACAGATGCCCTGAAAGCGATCAAAAAGGCTACAGGCAAACGGCAAATATATTTCAATACAATAGGGGGTTTATTTTTTATCCTCGCACTGTTAAAAGATGGTTCAGTGCAACGCCTCCGGGAAGCAGAGGAATATAGCAGTTTGATGTCCCGTCAAGGGGATCATTGGCTCAGGTTCACTTATGGCAGACTGAACATGGTACTGCAAGTTCACCTTGGTGATATTACTCAAAAAGAATTTGTAGTCAGCGGTCATATTTCTTCCGTAGAAGAAGAAAATAGCTTACAAACATTGTTTTGTTCACTATGCCTTTACTGGATGGATGCAGAAAGTGCTAAAAAACGCTTACCTAATTTACTAGAACCACTATATCGGCGCTCGCTTGCCTCTGGTTATCACTGGTTGGCAATGGAAAGTGCAGAACTCCTATCCCGGCTAAAACCTAGCAGTAACTATAATCAACTTGCCCCCGCACTGCGAGAAGATAGCAATATTCAAACCATCGTAGACTTAATTCGACCCCAAGAAGCTTGGGAAATGTGCCTCAATGCCTTGGCAAATCTCCAATCAAGACCACAAACATCCCTAAAACCAGAATCGGAGCTGCGTTTAGCATGGTTCATAACCTTCTATCCCAGCAGATGTGTCTTGCAACCACGAGAACAAAAAGTGAATGCTAAAGGGGAGTGGAGTAAAGGTCGCCCCATAGCCCTCAAGCGTCTCAGCAGTGCATTATCTGAGTTTGATTACATCACACCCCAAGATATGCGGGTATGTAGTTGTATAGAAACATATAATGATGGCTCTTATTACGGCAAAGTTGATTATACCTTCGGTGAAAAAGCCATCTCTGCTTTAATTGGACACCCGTTGATTTTTTGGGAAGATACACCCACTATCCGTGTAGAAATTGTCAAAGGAGAACCAGAACTACTGGTTAAAAAAGGGAAACAAGATCGTATAACCTTAGAATTTTCTCCCAAATTACCAGAATCACAGAATATTCTGCATATCAAAGAAACTCCAACCCGCATCAAAGTCATCGAAATTACTGCCGAACACAGACGCATTGCGGAGATTATTGGTAAAGATAACAAATTAAATGTACCTGCGATCGCCGAGAAACAAGTTTTGGCAGCGATTAATGCCGTCTCTGGCATCGTTACCGTACATTCTGATATTGGTGGCGGACTCGAAGGTGCAGAAGAAGTACCTGCCCAGACTGTACCCCATATTCACCTCTTACCTGCCAACGCCGGATTGAAAGTCACGCTTTTGTCGCGTCCCTTTGCCCAAGGTGGCCCCTACTACCGTCCTGGTACAGGTGGTGAAACAGTAATTGCCGAGATTGACGGTAAACGTCTGCAAACCAGACGAAATCTGCCCCAAGAGAAACAACTTACTAAAGCCGCCATAAAAGCCTGTCCTACCTTGACGCGCACTGAAGAACAAGATGGTGAATGGATTATAGTTGACCCAGAAGACTGTTTAGAATTGCTGTTAGAACTGCAAACGCTGGGAAATAACGTAGTCATAGAATGGCCACAAGGAGAAAAACTGCGTGTTAGCCACAATGCCGACTTGAAAGACTTTAATTTATCAATTCAACGTCAGCAAGACTGGTTTGCAGCAACAGGGGAGTTGAAATTGAATAACGACCTAGTGCTGGATATGCAGCAACTACTAGAACTATTAGAGAAAACGCCCAGCCGTTTTATCCCCCTTGGTGATGGTCAATTTCTGGCTTTAACTCAAGCTTTTCGGAAACGCCTCGACGAATTGCGGATGTTTTCGGAAAAGCATAGTAAAGGTATTCGTTTTCACCCCTTGGCAACATTAGGGTTAGAGGATTTTGTCGATGAGGTAGGTAAGGTAAAAGCAGATAAACACTGGAAAACACATAGAGAGCGTCTCCAAGAGGTGAAAAACCTCCAGCCGGAACTGCCATCTACGCTTCTTGCAGAACTACGTGACTACCAAATGGAGGGTTTTTGTTGGCTGGCGCGTCTGGCACATTGGGGCGTGGGTGCTTGTTTAGCAGACCAAATGGGACTCGGTAAGACCGTGCAGGCATTGGCGGTCATTCTCAGAAATGCCCATGAGGGGCCAACCCTAATAATTGCGCCGACTTCCGTGTGTATGAATTGGGTGAGTGAAGCGCAAAAGTTTGCCCCAACTCTGAATATTATTCAATTTTCTGGTGCTAACCGCCAAAAATTACTCTCTGGTTTACAACCGTTGGATATGTTGGTTTGCAGCTATGGTTTATTACAGCAGGAAGAAGTAGCTCAAATGCTTTGTCTTGTACAGTGGCAAACGATTGTCCTGGATGAAGCCCAGGCGATTAAAAATATGACCACTAAACGTTCTCAGGCAGCCATGAACCTAAAATCTAATTTTAAGTTACTGACTACTGGGACTCCGATTGAGAATCACCTGGGTGAGTTGTGGAATTTATTCCGTTTTATTAATCCTGGGTTATTGGGTTCTTTTGAAAGCTTCAATCAACGCTTTGCTACCCCCATTGAAAAATACCAGGATAAACTTGCACGTAATAAACTCAAAAAACTGATTCAACCATTTCTGTTGCGGCGGACAAAAAATCAAGTATTAGAAGAGTTGCCATCTCGTACTGAAATTCTCCTTCATGTAGAGTTAAGTCGAGAGGAAAAAGCATTCTATGAAGCGTTGCGCCGCCAGGCAATATCTAAACTTACCGAAACTGATGCCGAAGCAGGAAAGAAACATTTGCAAGTTCTGGCTGAGATTATGAAACTGCGTCGCGCTTGCTGTAATCCTAGTTTGGTTATGCCTGATACTGAATTACCCAGTTCCAAGTTGCAACTTTTTGGTGAGGTGCTGGGTGAACTTCTGGAAAATCGCCATAAGGCGTTGGTGTTTAGTCAGTTTGTTGACCATTTGCACATTATTAGAGATTATCTAGAACACCAAGGTATTAATTATCAATATCTAGATGGCAGTACTTCAGTGGCAGAGCGCAAAAAACGGGTAGATGCGTTCCAAGCTGGTTCAGGGGATGTCTTTCTGATTAGTCTCAAAGCAGGGGGGACAGGACTCAATCTAACTGCGGCTGATTATGTGATTCATACAGATCCTTGGTGGAATCCCGCAGTGGAAGACCAAGCCTCAGACCGCGCCCATCGCATTGGGCAACAACGCCCGGTGACAATTTATCGTTTAGTAGCAAAGGATACTATCGAAGAAAAAATTGTGCAATTGCATCATCAGAAACGAGATTTGGCAGATAGCCTATTGTCAGGTGCTGATATTAGTGGTAAAATCTCAACGGAAGCCTTGTTACAGTTGATTAGCGAA
>NZ_JAIVFQ010000205.1 GCF_020829495.1 Nostoc favosum CHAB5714
GTGGATACAGTCGGATGAGGATAGCCAAAACCAGCTGACTTCTGACTACTCATCTTCTTTGCGGGTAGAAAATCTTACCTGGTTAGGAGAAACATCTGTTGGAGAAGATGTAGAGCATTTTTGTGATGTTTCAAATACAACTAGGATAGGCGTTTGGGGAGAAATCTTAGAACTAAAGTTAGTAGATTTAATTGCTGATTTACCGACTTGTTTGCACGATGCGTCATGGTTTGCCCTACTGGCAACTACCATGATGCTAGTGGATAAGGAACTAGATCGAGTATGCGTGCATCCACAAGATGAGTATTTTGCCCGGACTATCGCGCTTAAAATTTTAGCAGATTTGGGTGATTCTTACTTAGCCAAAGGTCATCCTTATTTAGATTTTCCTCTATCGTTAGAAGACGCTAAATCATTACTGCCAGTTAATAGAAAGCAAGAGCTAGAAATCGAGTTAGATAAATTTATTATTGATACTTATGAAGACGATTTTGATGATGAATCTCCAGACCTTAATGAGTTTTCACCCATCTATTTACAAGAGATTTTAAAAGAGTTTTTTATTGAATCTGATTGGCAGGGTGATATCAATCAAGAGGCTGTTGCCCAACTCCAACAGAAGTACGGTTCGCAGTATTCAGAAGGTGCGTTTTCTCCTGAAACTGAGGGACACGAACGTTGGGGGAAAACGCTTGTTTTTCTCAAACAGTTTATAGGTCTGGATTCCAGTTTTATCGAAAGCCAGAGCGATTTATTCCTTGATGATGAATCTCAGGTGGCTGATTTACCTGATTACTTCTGTATCGAGTCTCATTTAGAACGTTGGCAAGACCGAACAGTTGTTTTATCACGGTTGGTTCATACTTTGGTTTATTTCATGCTGGTATCGAATAAGCTTTGCTGCTGGTTCATATTTCTTATGTGTAAATAAATACTGCCAGCTAGAAATACTTCTAACTGGCAGTGCTTTTTGATAATGGATGGGTTTTGCTATGGCAGAAGTAGGTTATCCCAAACGCTTCTAGGAGTAACGTGATGCAGCAATTGCTTCCTTGCTTGAGTGAATTTAGCTAGCAATTGAGTGCTTTTTAATTTCTGCCACCAGTTGTGTTGCAGGTAGGTAAGCAGCCATAATTGTGTCTCGTGATTCCAGCTTGAGATGGAGTTACTCAAACTGAGTGCGTTGAGGATATCGTCAGGAGGTACTTCCAGTTGACTTGTGATTTCTTTTGAGATGGAAGCTAACATCGTGATGTTGGCGATCGCTTGACCAGGACTGCCGGAACTGATAGCTAGTATTTTTTCTGTTACCTCGATTTGTTGGTCTTTGAGGACAGAAATAACCTCCTCATCAGTTAACCTTTGGAAAGGTATGATTTGACACCTACTCTTGATAGTGGGTAATAGCTTTTGAGGATAGGACGAGATCAGGATAAATGTTCCAGTTTTCGGTTCTTCCAGCGTCTTGAGAAGTTTGTTGGCGGCGGTAGGGTTTAGCATATCTGCTTCGTGGATAATGACCACCTTTTGCTTGGCCTTGACTGCACTAGTTGATAGAAATTCAATTACCTCGCGCACCTGTTCTACTCGAATAGCAGGTATACCTTTCTGCTGGGGGGTGTTTTCGGGATGGGTTGGTTTGATTTGTAAGATGTCTAGATGGTTATTTTCTCCTGCGATCGCGGAGCGACTCCCTCTTGGGAGTATCGCATTTGCGATCGCCAGAGCAGTTTTTCCTTTCCCCACTCCCTCAACTTGACTGCTAAATAGGTATGCAGGAGCAATTTTATTCTGTTCGATTGCTTCAGTCAGGAGAAGTTTGGCGGTATGCTGTCCGGTGATTTCTGTAAATGGGTTGTTTTTCATATCGTAGAAATTTCAGCAATTCGACTGGTTAGGTTGTCAACTCCGCTTTTGAGTTCGGCTTCGAGTTGTACAAGTAAAGTAAGGCTGTCTTTAAGCTTTTGAACGCCTACAAACTTGACTTCTTCTTTGAGGTAATACAATCTTTTGGGGTTTTTTAGTTCGGCTATTTCTGCAATCTTCGTATCAGATAATTTAGTTTCTACCCCAGCTTTGGTTATTAACCAAGTGCGAAAAATAGAGGTAAGTGTTGCTACTATTTTGAGCGGGTGTTCATTATTACTTAGTAGTTTAGATACCTGCGCTACTGCCAAATTTGGATGATTCCTTAACATAGCAATAGTAAGCTTTAGGTAGTCAGTATTATGATTAAGAACGAGTTGTTTTACTTCCTTGACAGAGATTATTTTTCCGTTTGCATAAACAGCAAGTTTAGCGAATTCGCTATCGGCTCGTGCAGTATTATTGCCAATTGCTTCAGCTAGGTAATCTGTAACATCTGGCGTGAGTTTAACTTGATGGATGGCTGCATATTTTACTATCAAGTTAACTATCCCCTTTTTATCCCAACTTGGGACGAGAGGAAACTCTTCTTGTTGGGCATATTTTAGGATAGTTTTTACTACTGTCCTGCGCGAATCTGGCTTTTTATTACCAGTAATTAGAAGAATGTTGCTTGAAGGTATTCGGGAAAGGTGATTTTCAAGTTCTTGGTTATTATCTTCATTTGATAAACTTCCAATTAGAGAGTCGCTGTCTGTTTGAATAATTTTGTTACCTTCTCCAAAGGGCAAGGTCATAACCTCAGTAAAGACTTTGGCAGCAATATTTTTCTTATTTCCAGATAGCTTGACGTAATTGAAAGCTTTCCATTCAGCATGAACATTTTGATTCACTAAATAATCAATTTTTTGATTGAGTGAGTAGCTATCTTCGCCGTAGTATAGATATACAGTCATGATAGATTAGATAAACATTTATTTATCAGGCGTTAGTCGTAAGCGGTGGTTTAAAAAAATAAGAGTTAGTATTAACTCTTTCCATATCCTTAGTATTTGTTATATAGCCGCTAGCAAAATATAGCGATCAGCAAATACTTCCACTTAATTTTGTACTGACTGTACTGACTGTACTGACTTCTGATTTAAGACTTGATCAGCAGGGTTTTCTACTGGTTGAGTACCCAAATATTTCCGCCAAGAATCTAATTGTTGGAGATATTCTATTACTCCACTAGAACCAGTTACCTCATATAGTGCAATAGCTGTTTCCCATTCCTTTAAGCTAGCTTTTTTATTGGAAAGAATTTTGACTATAGCTCCTGGAAGTTTAGTCTCTTTACCAGTATCTAAATTTAGGTGCGATACGCTTTCTAGTAATAGTTCTTGTTCCGATAAAGGAACACCACCATCTTCGATATTCATAGTATGAAGTTGGGCACTAATTCCTGATAGAGGAAGGGTATGCTGAATTAATTTTTTAACTTTCTTGGTTTTAGTATTCCTCCTTTTTGGTTTAACGATAACTGGGTTGTTTGGTTCTGCAACTTCGTAGCACTGGGGAAGTTCTAGAGAGAGTTGGCCTGTTAAGTGCCATAAAGCACTTCGTTTTTCTGGTGGGGTGATGCGGTAAAAGAACTCTGCTGTTTTTCTCGCATCGCCAAATTTCCTTAGTTTGACCCGCATCTTGTAGCTGATAATTCCTTGAATGTAGGTTTTTGGGTCTAATATTATTCGGTTTGTATTTTCCCACCACTCAATTTCAACTACGCGATCGCCATCTAATTCATAGATATTTCTAACTCTGGCATTAGGATGAGATGCAAGGAATGAGTTCACCCAAGCCCTTTGTTTTTTATTAAGCCTGGGCTTGCGATATGAGGATTTATTTTTCATTAGTTACTTTTCCAATTTAAGAATGATATCTCCATTAATACATCAATAAATTAACGAATTTAATCAGTTAATTAATGACTGAGACTGTTTTTGTTAATCTGAGTTTTAGCGATAACTTTTTGTTTGTATGAAAGACTGAAAATACTTTAATGAAAGCCGATTTTCTTGTAGATATTTGTCATTATTTACCAGTTGTTGATAATTCATGAATTGAAAAAAAGACTTGATATTTATTATTTTCATTGGTTACGTTAAATATCAAGTTTGTTCATCTAGAAAAGGGATAACTGACGTTTATTACCTTCTAGTATTTCAGGAGCGGCTATTTTGAGGATTTCTTCTCGCCTTTTTTCGATAATGTCAAGATAGTATTGACGTGAATAGCTCTCATTTGTGCTGGTATTAGTAATACCTCTGATTCCGTAATAGTAAATTACTACATCGCCAGGTATTCCTAATTTAAGAAGTTCTTTTTACCCAACACGAATTTTGCGAGTAATGGATAGTTTTTCTATCGGGTATTTTCCTGATAAAATCTGCGATTTTACTTCTCTGAAATATTCCTCTGCCGTGGATTGGTTTTGGATTAAGTAGGTTAGATATTCAACAGGTAATTCTTTCTCTAGTTTTGAGCGAGAACGGTTTCTCCAACTACCTTTGCGGATAATCAAGTTATCTTTCAGCCATAACAGATAGTTCTTAGTTCCCCTTTGCGGAATAAACATTGCATTGGCAATAAACTCTAATTTGACGGTTATTCCTTTGGGTAA
>NZ_JAIVFQ010000206.1:1491-4449 GCF_020829495.1 Nostoc favosum CHAB5714
AGTGAATGCAATCATTGAAACACCAAATGAATTGAGTGGTCAAGCTAATAAGGGCTAACGGTGGATACCTAGGCACACAGAGGCGATGAAGGACGTGGTTACCGACGATATGCTCCGGGGAGTTGGAAGCAAACATAGAGCCGGAGATTTCCGAATGGGGCAACCCTAAATACTACCTGCTGAATATATAGGCAGGAGAGAGCCAACCCAGCGAATTGAAACATCTTAGTAGCTGGAGGAAGAGAAATCAATTAAGAGATTCCCTCAGTAGTGGTGAGCGAAAGGGGAAAAGCCTAAACCAATTGGTTTACCGATTGGGGTAGTGGGACAGCAATATCGAATCTGGAGGCTAGACGAAGCAGCTAAATACTGCACCAAAGAAGGTGAAAGTCCTGTAGTCGAAAGTCAAAGGATAGTAGCTGAATCCCGAGTAGCATGGGGCACGAGGAATCCCATGTGAATCAGCGAGGACCACCTCGTAAGGCTAAATACTACTGTGTGACCGATAGTGAACCAGTACCGCGAGGGAAAGGTGAAAAGAACCCCGGAAGGGGAGTGAAATAGAACATGAAACCGTTAGCTTACAAGCAGTGGGAGGACTATTTGAAAGTCTAACCGCGTGCCTGTTGAAGAATGAGCCGGCGACTTATAGGCACTGGTAGGTTAAAGCGAGAATGCTGGAGCCAAAGGGAAACCGAGTCTGAAAAGGGCGATAATCAGTGTTTATAGACCCGAACCCTGGTGATCTAACCATGGCCAGGATGAAGCTTGGGTAACACCAAGTGGAGGTCCGCACCGACTGATGTTGAAAAATCAGCGGATGAGCTGTGGTTAGGGGTGAAATGCCAATCGAACCAGGAGCTAGCTGGTTCTCCCCGAAATGTGTTTAGGCGCAGCGGTAATGATTATATCTGGGGGGTAAAGCACTGTTTCGGTGCGGGCTGGGAGACCGGTACCAAATCGAGACAAACTCTGAATACCCAGAGGACACATTGCCAGTGAGACAGTGGGGGATAAGCTTCATTGTCAAGAGGGAAACAGCCCAGACCACCAGCTAAGGTCCCCAAATCATCGCTAAGTGATAAAGGAGGTGAGAGTGCACAGACAACTAGGAGGTTTGCCTAGAAGCAGCCACCCTTGAAAGAGTGCGTAATAGCTCACTAGTCAAGCGCTCTCGCGCCGAAAATGAACGGGGCTAAGCGATGTACCGAAGCTGTGGGATTAATAATAACGATTAATCGGTAGGGGAGCGTTCCGTCGTAGGTAGAAGCAGTAGCGGCAAGCAGCTGTGGACGAAACGGAAGTGAGAATGTCGGCTTGAGTAGCGCAAATATTGGTGAGAATCCAATACCCCGAAACCCTAAGGTTTCCTCCGCCAGGTTCGTCCCCGGAGGGTTAGTCAGGGCCTAAGGCGAGGCCGAACGGCGTAGTCGATGGACAACGGGTTAAAATTCCCGTACTAATTGTAGGTTGTGCAGAGGGACGGAGAAGATAATTGTCAGCCGGATGTTGGTTACCGGTTCAAGCGTCAAGATGTTGAGAGACGGCGAAAACGTTTCGAGTTGAGGCGTGAGTACGACCCACTACGGTGGGGAAGTGGCATAGTCTAGCTTCCAAGAAAAGCTCTAAACACGTTAACTTACAGTTACCTGTACCCGAAACCGACACAGGTAGGGAGGTTGAGAATACCAAGGGGCGCGAGATAACTCTCTCTAAGGAACTCGGCAAAATGGCCCCGTAACTTCGGAAGAAGGGGTGCCCACCGTCATAAGTGGGTCGCAGTGAAGAGATCCAGGCGACTGTTTACCAAAAACACAGGTCTCCGCAAAGTCATAAAGACGCAGTATGGGGGCTGACGCCTGCCCAGTGCCGGAAGGTTAAGGAAGTTGGTCAGGGGGAAACCTTGAAGCTAGCGACCGAAGCCCCGGTGAACGGCGGCCGTAACTATAACGGTCCTAAGGTAGCGAAATTCCTTGTCGGGTAAGTTCCGACCCGCACGAAAGGCGTAACGATCTGGATGGTGTCTCAGAGAGAGACTCGGCGAAATAGGAATGTCTGTGAAGATACGGACTGCCTGCACCTGGACAGAAAGACCCTATGAAGCTTTACTGTAGCCTGGAATTGTGTTCGGGCTTGGCTTGCGCAGGATAGGTGGGAGGCGATGAAACATCCCTTGTGGGGGGTGTAGAGCCAACGGTGAGATACCACTCTGGCGAAGCTAGAATTCTAACCCATGACCATTATCTGGTCAGGGAACAGTTTCAGGTGGGCAGTTTGACTGGGGCGGTCGCCTCCTAAAAGGTAACGGAGGCGCGCAAAGGTTCCCTCAGCACGCTTGGAAACCGTGCGGCGAGTGTAAAGGCATAAAGGGAGCTTGACTGCAACACACACAAGTGGAGCAGGTACGAAAGTAGGCCTTAGTGATCCGACGGCGCAGAGTGGAATGGCCGTCGCTCAACGGATAAAAGTTACTCTAGGGATAACAGGCTGATCTCCCCCAAGAGTCCACATCGACGGGGAGGTTTGGCACCTCGATGTCGGCTCATCGCAACCTGGGGCGGAAGTACGTCCCAAGGGTTGGGCTGTTCGCCCATTAAAGCGGTACGTGAGCTGGGTTCAGAACGTCGTGAGACAGTTCGGTCCATATCCGGTGCAGGCGTAAGAGCATTGAGAGGAGTCCTCCTTAGTACGAGAGGACCGGGAGGAACGCACCGCTGGTGTACCAGTTATCGTGCCAACGGTAAACGCTGGGTAGCCAAGTGCGGAGCGGATAACCGCTGAAAGCATCTAAGTGGGAAGCCCACCTCAAGATGAGTGCTCTCACCACACAAAGTGGGTAAGGTCACGGGCAGAACACCCGTTTCTAGGCGGTAGGTGGAAGTGCAGCAATGTATGTAGCCGAGCCGTGCTAACAGACCGAGGGCTTGACCTCAACATAATTCGTAGTTCGTAATTCGT
>NZ_JAIVFQ010000207.1 GCF_020829495.1 Nostoc favosum CHAB5714
GTGAAAAAACCTGTATCAAAGTTTCGTTCTAAAAAGCCAACACACAGAGGTACTGGACAACCAGTTGAAGCTCCTAAATTTCATATCACTAATCAGTCTTTCAGCCTTAACTGAACCGTATTGCTCTTAAAGATTTTGCAACAGCGTATGCTAGCAGAGGAGGTACAGCATTTCCAATTTGAGTAAGTTGTGAGTTCATACTGCCTACAAACTGAAATGCATCTGGAAAAGATTGTAGCCTAGCTGCTTCTCGAAGCGAGATACCGCAAGCTTGGTGACTATCAAAATGAATGTGCGAATATGAATCTTTACCAATATGTGCAGGTACAGTTCGTGCTGGCTGATCTGCCCACATTTTGCGAAATTTATTAGGATAACGATGAACTTTATAAGGGGGAACAGTCGCCTTATGTATCCGCTGCCAGTCTTCACTTCCTTCAATAATCTTTTTTCCAGAATTTCTCTCTAACTCAGTTATTTTTTCATTAAATATTTGATTTGCGATTTCTAGTGCTTCAGGATACATAGCACCTGCTGGCATTCTGCGGAATATTTCGTAATCACGAGGCATATATCTAATAATATGTCCAGTAAATTCATTTGACTGTACATTAAACCCCGGCCAGTTTTTCATCTGATATGTGAAATCATTATTTATGGATAGATACTGCATTTTTAGATTGACATTTCTCGGCAATCACTTTCCTGTCCTACCATCTAGATGGTGGTAAATTGGTGGTAAATCAGTAAATGCTTGTGCAACTGTCACGGCAGGCATCAATTTTGAAGATAAATCATAATGATCTACGTAGTGATCGTGTGGAGACAAAACTTCAATATGGTTTTTGCCAGCGCGAGAAGTTGAATAACCCATAGGAATATCATATTCGTATCGTATTTTAGGGAATGATGGTACTACATTTAACTCTTTACGTATACCTACTAAAAACATACGTTCTCTAACTGTGGAACACCGTACCAAACTGCATTCAATAGTGTATAACGAGTTTCATATCCAAGTTCTTGAGCAGTTGCAGCAATTTCTTCTGCAATATTTCTTCCAACAAACTTACCCATTTCTCGCACATTTTCTATGACAAAAGCAATTGGCTTTAAGGCTTCCAAATAAGAGAGAAAGTAATGATACATTGTAGCCCTTTCATCATGTGCATGAGCATATTTCTTACCTGCTATATCCCATAATGCAGCACGGCCAAGCCTAGAAAATGCCTGACAGGGGGGGCCACCAATAATAATATCTACTTCACTTTCAGGAGCTACAAATAGAGGTGATAAGTGTGATACAGCAGTAAATGGACTAATCTTGGTGATATCTGTATAAGTAGCATATCCCTCTGGCGGTGCAATTCTAGAAAAATTAATTTCATGAGATTTTCGAGCATCATCGTTTAGTTCAATTGCAGTAACACATCTATATTTAGCTCGATGAAACCCAAGACTCATTCCACCACAGCCAGCAAATAAATCTACTGTGCGAAAATACCCACGTTTTACAGCTACTTCAAGCTTTAAGATTGACCAGTGTTTTGATTGCATGGCTTCAGCTTCAATTGGGGATAATTTTATCCCTTCCTCTACATCACAACGTATTCTCAATTTTTATAGCCTATCAACTATCTATGCAACTGCAACAGACAAAATGCATCTTTTTCCGAAAGGTTTTGGATCTTGTATGCGATTGCTCCCCCTTTTGCTTGCATTATGCTATCATTTTGATAAAATCTACTTTGAACTAAAGCGATGGCTACCCTTTATGTAAGAAATTTACCCGATGATTTGTATGCAAAACTGCAAGAGTTAGCGGCATCTGAACACCGTTCAATTAACGCCCAAGTTATAACTCTGTTAGAACAAGCTTTAAAAACTGAAGCACAGCAAACAGAAGAAGAAAGACGAAAGAATGTCCCAAAACTTTTAGAGGAAATCCGCCTTCGCCGTGAAAAGCTACCAACTGATATCGAATGGCCTGATAGCACTGCCATGATTAGAGAAGATCGGGACAGATGACAATTCCTCTTAGGTGCGTCGTGGATGCCAGTGTGTCCGTTAAGCAATTTATTCCCGATCTGCTAACAGCCAAGGTTAATCAACTGTTTGCTCACCTTGCCTATCCCCAGACAGAAATCTTTGTACCTGACTTATTTTACATTGAGTGTACAAACGTTTTGTGGAAGTATGCTCGTGCAGGTAGTTACAATGTTTCTTTGATTCAAGGGAATTTAGCTAGTCTCAAAGCTTTTCCTTTGCGTGTTGTCTCCACAGCTGATTTGATGGCGGATGCAGTTGCGATCGCATTAAATTATGGAATCTCCGCCTACGATGGCTCTTATGTTGCACTTTCACAGCAGGTTAATGCTACTTTGCTGACTCTCGACGGGAAGTTGGTAAAGGCAATAGCCGCTTCGTCTTACAATGTTTCCTCGTTTCATGACTTTGAGGTTCCACCGTTGGAGTCAATGTAGAAGCGATCGCTTTTCCTCACTATATATTCAACCCCAAAGTATTGGATGAGACTAAACATCTCGATACATCAGGGTTGGGGATGAGGTTTAGACTCTATTACAGCGAAGTGAGAATCGCTTGGAATGATTAAGTTGCCCGATCAATTTTTTGCACTTCTTCATCAGATAGTTTCACATTGATAGCTTGTGCTGAGTCTTCAATGCTAGAAACCTTGCTAGCACCAGGAATTGGCAAAATAGCGGGCGACTTGGAACGCAACCACGCCAGAACGATATTATATACTGACACGCCTTTTTCTTTAGCTAAGTTAGCGATCGCAGGGATATCTTGCAAGTCCTGATGGCGACGCCTACCACCAAAGGGACTCCAAGGCAAAAAGGTCAATCCTTGTTGTTCGCAATACTTCAATACGCCGTCATTTTCTGGCTGTCGTTGCCAAGGGCTGTATTGATTCTGCACCGAGACAATATCCACTACATCCCGCGCCTGCTTAATTTGTTCAACGGAAAAGTTAGAAACTCCCACAAATCGAATCAAACCTGCCTCGACTGCCTCTTTAACTGGTGCAAGGGATTCTTCGATGGTGTAATTAGGATCGGGGGAATGGTATTGCCAAACATCGATGGGTTTAGCACCACCAAACGCCTCAAAACTAACTCGAATTGTTTCGCGTAAATGTTCTGGGTTGCCGTTGCTTGTCCAGCTTCCATTGGGACGCATCAACCCGCCTTTGGTTGCCACAATTACTTGGCTAACATCGCCTTTGTAACTAGTAAGTGCCTTGTGAATTAGCCGCTCGTTGTGGTGCTTATCTGACTCATCTTTGCAGTAAGAGTCGGCAGTGTCAATAAATGTAATACCCAGATCCAAAGCCCGATGAATAACTTGGATTGATTCCGATTCGGGAGGACGATTATAAATTGACATGGGCATACCACCCAAACCGATCGCACTCACAAAGATACCAGTTTTTCCTAGCTGTTTGGTTTCCATGCTTCTAGCTATAGTTTTCTGCCCCAATTATCTACCAGTTACCCAAAGCTTTTTTAGCGATTCATCATAAATCCTCCCTGGTACTTAGACTTGGCGAGCAGTGAATAATCCATAAGTGCAATACTCTACTCAGGGGTTAGATATCAGACCTCTTGCATAAATCAAAAATAAGAACCCCACCCCACAAAAAATAGTTGAGTATTTTTTTATTTAGAAATCCCTTAGTCCACGGAGGTGGGCTTTTCTGCGAGACGCTACGCGAACGCTTGTATAGTAGCGAATTATATTCGCCCATTACTTTAAAACCTTATTGGGTTATAGCCGCGACTTCAGGATACTGGAGTCGTTTTGCTCATTAACACAATCTAGTCAACTACAAATACCCACTTTGTCAGTTTGTTTAATTAAGCTATGTTTGGTAAATAAAATAAGTAGCCCACATGATCGGCTGTTATTCCACACTTGACATAAAGCATTGTGAGTGCAAAACGTCTGCCAGAAACCATTGCCCATGTCAGAATTACCCGCCAATCCTGGCAACACGGCTTCCTTGAAGGCGAAGTGAATGCGGGTGAGTTTGAGTGGCATTTCCAGTGGCATTTTCGCCGGGGAGAACTTGCCGTCAAGCCTTCCCAAGGCCGCGCCTTAATCAAAGAACCCCTCGGTCGATTCTTGGAGCAACAAGATTACCAGCTAGAGCCTGGAGGAGATTATGCTTTTACTATTCGGGCGGAACTTTAAAAGTTAGGAGTTAGGAGTTAAAAGTTAGGGGTTTGGAGTTTGGAGTTTAGCTATTACGCCGTAAGCCTCCCACTAAAACGGTACTCCGTTTAGTGGTGAGATATAAGGCGGTTAAAATTAACGCGACCTCCAACCAATTCAATCCGCAGGATTGACAGGGAGGGGGTCAGTG
>NZ_JAIVFQ010000208.1 GCF_020829495.1 Nostoc favosum CHAB5714
CCACTCCAATTCAATGGGGTTCATTTCGGAGCAATATTCAGGTAAAAAGAAGATGTACAAACCCATGTGTTCCCATTTTGACCATAGCATTTGTACTTCTTTGCATCGGTGTATAGGCCCGTTATCCTGCACAATTACCCTAGTACGTCCTGTTCTTTGGGCATCAGCTGCAACATGGCTCCATTATTTGAATATAAGACTAGCTCTTGAGCAGGGGAGCGGGGGAGCAGGGGAGAATGAAGCTACACTCTCCTCTGCACCTCTGCCCCCCTGCCCCTCTGCCAGCCACCATGCAGAATCGTCTTGGCGACCTCGCTTTCTATTGTGCTGCTCTGCTCAGAAAGCTCTTTCCAAATGGGGGACGCAAGCATTGGAAGAACGTTTTCGCCGGAAATACCCACACCTGCGGATACTGCGAATTGACAGTGAATCCGTTGCTGATCCTTCTCATGCGGCTTTCGGTTGTATCGCTCACCTGAACGAAATTCTCACCCAGTATGATTTGGTTATCGCCTCCCCAAGTTTAGAAACTGGAGTCAGCATCGATATTCGAGGACATTTTGATGGTGTTTGGGGAATTTTTCAGGGTGTGCAGCCGGTTAACTCTGTGCGGCAGATGTTGGCAAGGGTTAGGGAAACTGTTGACCGTCACATTTGGGTCAGAGAGTGGGGGATGTCGGTTGTAGGCAATGGTTCCACATCCATCGGAGGATTGCTCAGAAGTCAACACGTCGCAACACAAGCGAACATTGCGCTGTTGTCGGCGGCGGACAATGACGATTACAGCTTTGTTGACCAGAATTTTCAACCGGAGTCATTGCAGACTTGGGGCAAGCGTGGCTCTGTCATCAACGTAGAGATGCGGCGCTATAGAGAATCTGTGCTTGCGGGTTTGGTCGAGGATGGTTATACAATTATCGATGCCGACGATGCTGATGACGATGAGAGTGGGGCTGTAATCGAGTCGGTTAAAGCGGCAAGTGAGCAATTGTATACTGCTGAGTGTCAGGCGATCGCGCAAGCTGATGAACTTTCCCAAACTGAACTGAAAAAACTGCAAGATAAAAGGGCGAAAACGAAAACCGAACGACATCAGCAGCGCAAGGCTGAATTATCCCGTCGCTATGAAGTTGATGTTACCCCTGAGCTTGTGGAGAAAGATGACGACGGCTGGTATCCTCAACTGCGGATGCACTACTATTTGACACTGGGGCGGGAATTTCTGACGAACCGTGATGCGAAACGGGCTAAGGCACAATTAGAGGCTGGGGAGAATTCGATTTGGAAGCCTGATTTTAACAAGGGGCAGCTATTGCCTGCCGTGTTGTTATTGGAAAATCTTCAGATGTTGCAGTTTCTTACACCAGACATTCAGTTACGTAGCAGCGACGAAAAGATGGTGGAGTTTAAGGCTCTGGCTGTTCAGTACAGGCACGTTATCAAGAATTACTTGAATGTTTCCATTTCTGAAAAACTGACCCCAGTAGCGATCGCTCAAAAGTTACTTGCCAAAATTGATTTAAAATTGGACTATGTGGGTCGATTGGGTAAGCGTGAAAATCGGGAGTGCGTTTATCGGTTTGTTCCACCCGATGACGAGCGCGATTCGATTTTTAGGCAGTGGTTAAATCGAGATGAAGCATTAAATCGTGAGTCGGTGTCAGGCAGCGATAATATAGTGTTACCGACACAAGGCATTGACACAACCTCCCAAATATTAGAAGAGGTAGTGTCCAGCCCCCAAGGACAAGCTTGGAAAGGGCTGAAACTGAAAATGCAGCAAGGCTTGGACAGTGCTGGCTCGTTCTACAACCAGTTAGTCTCCACAATTGGCGAGGCTATTGGGGTAGCTGATGGTGAGCCTTACTGGAATGGCTATCTGGGGCAGTGGCAGGTTTGGGTTAACTTTGCTGGTGGGTGTAGGTCTGTGGTGTGCGATTGGTTGATGGCGGTGTAGAGATCGAATAGACTGTCGCAGACATCGCTCTGACCAAATTCTCCCTACCTTATTTAATAAAAGGATTTTCAATCTTTAGTTCAGCAATCCCTTGAAAATCATTAGCATTTCTTGTGACCAAAAATGCGTCTTTATGTAATGCAGTAGCAGCAATAATTGCATCAGGAAGCTTAATTTTATACTGTCGTTTCAATTGGATTGTCTGCTCTTCAATCTCTCTTAACAAGGGAACTGAGTAAAACTGGGATAGTAAATCTCTGATCGCTTGCTCTTCTTCTTTTTCTAAGCCGGCAAAACTTAATAATTCTATGTAGATAATCGGTGATATCAGAACTTCGTGCAAATTGAGAAATTCTTCTGTAAAAAATGAATTAACTGTTGATTCATCCGCAAGATAATAAATAAAAATATTTGTATCATATACGTATCTCATCCGTCCCACTCCTGACGTACAGCATCTAAATGAGCCAGCATGGCTTCTTTTTTATGCTTTAAAAGCCCTTTAGCTTGAGAAACCTTTTTATAGTTTTTTTCCCAATCTAACAGCATTGATTCTGGTATATCTACTGTAATTGAATCTTCATCTTGATATATAAGATAATGTTTTGGTATTTTAATTATTGGCACAGTTAGATTCTCTTGTTTCTCAGATTTATTGGTTTGATTATAACGGATTTGTTTTAATTCTTAACGCAACTCATCTCACGTTAAGGGGATTCTCAATCTGACGATTCCGCTATCGGAGTCTCCTGTGTGGATTTTAGGGCAGTACCTTTGGCAACTCGGTTTGTCTACTGAATCACGAAGACCAATGGAGGACGGTCAGAGGGTTCGGTATTATCGGCTCAATACTGAGGATGTCGATTTTATCCAGAAGGTATTGAGACGGTAAGCGTTAGCCATGCCAATACGGTTCGGATAAGCATTTTTTACTTTCCTTGTGGTCTGGGGAATGGGTTTGCGGGTAAAGGGGAAAGGATGGAATGGCACGAAGATTCATGTGAAACGTCCTTGCTGGCTATCTTGTTGGGGTAGGGTTGCAGCTTCGTGTGTTCCAGACAATTAAATGCGAGTGCGTCAAAAAGTTCAACATCTTCTTAATTCCCCACACCCCACATCCTTTCATCCAGGAATACCAGGGATTTACGCTTAACAAGTGTGCCATTCGGCGATCGCCTACGGCGGTAAACAACGCTTGAGCATTGAAACCCTATCTATATACATGACTCATAGTCTGCAAATTCTTTTAAATAATCAAGAATAGAAGTACCAAATTCATCATTAGAAACTTCATTCTTTTCAGCATTAACTTTATACTTGATGCCAAAACAACGAAAAATTTTGAAACGGCATCACGTACAGGGCAAACACAAGTATCGACCCAACCCTCACTCATGTTACTTTAATGTAAATCGATAAAGTTTTGGTAAAGAGTTGAGTAATTCATGCTTCAGATTTCGTCTTACCAACTTTTTTAGAGACAGCAATTGCACCAACTCCAAACAATAGACTTAGTAGGGAAGTGGGTTCTCTTACTGATGTAGATGAAGAACTCAGGGTAATATTGGCCGCAGAATCTTGATAGATGTATGTTCCTGCCCGTCCCACTGCACCCGTCAAGGTAATTTCAGAGCTTGAAGTTCTTTCTAGGGTATATCTTGGAGCATCAAAAGCAATGCCAAAATCAACTACTAAATTCCAATTCGACCTAGAATCAAGCTCAAAATCAACATCTGGGGTTAAGTTACTGCCATTATTAGATCCTGGATTCAAATTCAGGTCTAGATTGTTGACGGATAGCTCCCAATCGCTCAAAGTCCCGGACTCTGAGTAAACCACGAATCCCGAATATTCGCTCTCGAATGGCAAAGAGTTCGTAAGGAATGGGGTAGTAGCATCGACTAAGGTAAAATCACCTGAAAATTCTTGCCTAGTTAGAATAGCTCCCAGCACGGGAGTAGCATGAAATACGCTTGCAACTACCAAACCAATCACGGCGATGCTAAGTTTAGGGAGTCGAACTTGATTCATGGATTGGGTATGCTACTTAAATTTGTTGAAGGTATGCTATCACATCCTTGTCTCGTAGAGAGGAAAAGGTGTCCTTTTCTCAAGCCCCTAAATTTATTTATGGGGTTCAAAATTATGAATTCAAAATTATGAATTTTGAATTCCCCGAAGGGGTTGACAGCTTAACCTTCGCTAATCAACTGTAACAAGGCTTCCGTTGAGATTTTACCACTAATATCAGCACCTGACAATAGGCTATCTGCCAAATCTCGTTTCTGATGATGCAATTGCACAATTTTTTCTTCGATAGTATCC
>NZ_JAIVFQ010000209.1 GCF_020829495.1 Nostoc favosum CHAB5714
GCATTGTAAGAGTGATAAGATGTCTGGCATGGGTGGCTTGTAGTTTTTGAGTTGTCGTTGTGAGAGACAATAACTCTACTACAAAGCGCCCTACCTCTTCATGCTCTTATTTTGGCAAAGGTATTGATATTAGTCACCTCCTTTACTGACCCTAGCTGGACACCATTGTTTGTATCCATAAAAGGCTTAGTCACCGAAGTTGGTGGACTGATGACTCATGGAGCAGTTATTGCACGTGAATATGGCTTACCAGCAGTTGTCGGAGTAGAAAGTGCTACCAAGCTGATCGAAGACGGACAGAGAATCCGGGTGAATGGAACAGAAGGATATGTAGAAATCCTATATTAAAGCGAAAATTACTTTCATTGGATTTTAAATATTGAGGATTAATCTTTCTGTTAACGTGGTAGCCTAACATAGCCTCTGAGGATGAATGTCATTAACTCTTGCTTATTGCGAAAATTTTAGGCGTAGGCGTAGCCCGTCGCAGACATCGCTTTGGGGCTTAAAAAATAATCAAGCGCGAAAGGAAAGATTTTTTCGTTGATTCTTAACCTTGGTTGTGATCAAGAGTAATTTCGATGCGTTTGCCCTGTATTCCGAGCGATAAGAGAGCGATTCATGGTCAAAAGTAATAGTTATTAGGTGTCTGTGTTGGTAGTGAAAAGCTTATTGTTTATTTTACTTGATAAAAGAGGTAATAGATTAATTCCTTCAAATGTTGAATAATCAGAAACTTCTGTCCCTTCTAACTCCCTTAAAAAGCCAGTTAATGCAAATGGACATTTCCAATTTAGTTCTTTTTCTATCAACTCAGCATTTAGATGATATTCTTGACACACAATATCAAAAATATCTTCAGTGGTTAATTCGAGATTTTGATCTAATTCCCAAACTCGCTCTTCTATTAAGTGGATGGAATCTTCTTCTGGGTAGGAAATTTCTGTTTTATAAGCGATTATTAGGTCAGTTATTTTGGAGTCCGCCATTTTTAAATCTCCTCTGACTTCACAATATAATCATCAAAAGCCTGCAAGTTTATTAGACACCAGCCATTAGGTTGGGTTTCAACGTAAAAATGATCCGACTCGCAGACCGTATACCATGTGACTTTGAAGCCGGAATTGAGAAACTCCATTGGTCTGCTAGTTAAATACCAGCTTTGCGGTTCTTCATGATTAATACCAAAGTCTTGATGCTCCTTATAACCATGATTTTCTAAATACGTGAACAAAGTTCCAAGGATGATGTATGCCTCACTTAAACTCATTTGTTTAATCTTGTTAACAGATTTTTTGTAGATCCATGAAATGAACAGCAAGTTGAGAATGGATGTGCAATTAGATGCGATAAGCCCTTGATATAGGGATTTCTAGAAAATAAAATCCACAGATTTCCAGATACTCTCTAGAAATCTGCTCTGGGCGATTAGCAATAAAACTGCAAACATCATCTAGGGAACTATAAACATTTGTACAGATAGTTGGGTGTTTGTAATCCCCAACCCCTACTAAATATTGCTCCTCTCCATCTTCTTTGTAAGAAGAAAGAAAAATTCTGACCACATTATCTGGATAGCAATGCCAGTTTTGTGGATCAGAAACTACAGATATTGCATCTGTAGGCATAGGCAATTCATGGTGAATTTTCCCATTTGGAAATTCACCCTTGTGTTTCGCTATATATTCTTGAATTTTTAGTTTTGTCATTTCTGCTCCAAATCAGTTTTCTTATATTTTATTGCCTGAAAGCAAAGGCGATCGCCTTACTCATCAGTTGGTATTCCTGAAGCGTGAAGTACGTAAAATTTAGCTGACTTTTCCCGTTTAGTCTCTCAAGATCGCTACCAACCCTCTCTACGTTCGCGCAGCGTGTCGCAGACAGACGCTACGCGAACGCAGAGGTCGTTCAATTTTAACCAGCCTCGCCACAAAACCTGGATGCCAATTGGTGTTTTGCTTCGATGTTATAGCTAGCCTCCAAGATGAGCGATCGCCCAGCTCACAGGTTTATATAAACTGATAGTAGAATAAATTACTATCAGTTTATATTTTTATTATGCTGACTGTTTAATCTTGGTTAAGGCTATTAACATTTCTTCTCGGTTGAGATGTCGTTTCTTACCTGTTTTGGATTCTTGGATAGCGTAACTCCATTTTTTTCCAGCTTGTGAGCATCTTTTTCTTAAGTGTTGAACAGTCATCTGTTTGGTTGTAGATACTTGATTTTTGTTTTTGTTAGATATCTGAATTTTGGATTTTTCAGTTAAGGTCTCGGTTTTAATTACACTGTGTTTTATAGATGTAGTGCAGTTCCAGTGTTTTTCAAAAGCGATAGATATATCTAGCAAGAATTGGAAAATAAGGAGAGTAGAAAATCCGTAAATAATAATGTAGAGAAGTCCTGTTAGGATATACTGTGCTAATTCCATTGTTTTAACTCCTGTTGATATAACTAGTAACTGGCTATTTATGAAGCGATATGCCAGGTTGCTATTTATATTAAGCGTTAGCTTGTGTGATATTAAAAATAACTTTTACAATATTACTATATCGGCTTTGATGTTATCCCAAAACCAGAAATATTTAATATGGGTAAATGAATTTTAATTATTTAGTTGTGGTTGGTGTCGGGAGTATCGGGAGTATTGATATGATAACTTTCCCGTTAAGCAAAGTTTCAGCATCAAGCCAAGTTTTGATGATTTTTTGAAGAAGTTTAAAATGGTGCTATAGGTTAAAAAAAATAAAAATGATTAAGATTTGACCCTTAACCATTTGATGATATTTTTGTAAAATGATGGGATATACCTATGTTTGATTCACATGGTTGGGGCGTATGCCATTAGTTGTGGTTTTTCTTGTTGCGAGACTTACTACCTGATTGCACCTTAAACCGCACCTGCTTCCCGATACTTACCTCGGCAAGATTGCTAATATCTTTACCAGATTTATAAGCTTCAAGAATTGCCTTATTATTAGCTTGGTACTTAATAACTCTAAATTCATCAGGAAAATCTTCATCATCTACTTCTACTAGTAATTTAGCGACTTTTGGTGGGTTATCCCTGATTTCTATTATCCTTTCCTTACCGATGTTTTTGTCACTAATTAATCCAATCTCGTGCAGATGGATGAGGGTGCGCTTGATTTGTTCAAGTTGAGTTTTGCGACGTGAAATTACCCGGTCGTGGAGTTCGGCTACTCGCGCTTTTCTTTCCTCCCAGGTTTCAAGGTCAAGATTTAACTGGTCAACTACCCAGGCGATCGCATCGATTTTGGTTTCGATACCATTTTGAACACCTATAAGTTCTTGTAAGAGTTGTTCTACATTACCCTGTTCGCCTAACTCGCCTGCTTCTTCTATCTGTGACCAAAGTTTAGCAGCATCTAGGCTTAATTCTTTGAGAGTGAGTTGGTTGATTTCGCGTTCAATTGCTTGAGTCATAATTTACTTTTGATATAAAAAACAACTAGCAGTTACTTGTTACTAGTTGTTGACTAAGAAGAGTTGATGCTTGAAGGGAGATTGAATTTAGTATCCGTACTGCAAGTGATAGTAGTCTGATTTTTCTTGTGCTAATTCTGCTTCGTAGTCGTAGTAATCTGCTTCGCTTATGAAGGTGCTTTTTTGTTGAATTTGCTGTGCAGATTTTACTAATTGTTTGTTAGTTGTTGGGTTAGAACTCGTAGTACTTTTCATGTCTATACAACTTCAATTACTTCAACGAAGTTGTTGCGTCAGCAAATGTTGTGATGTTGACTTAGAAAGATAATATTTTTCTTTTCACTTTATCAAAACTATTTACTATTGAGTTGTTTTAAACTACTAGTTTTTCTACCACAAAGATAGTTGTCCTGGTGATATATTTCCCCGTCTGCGCGTATGAAACAGCATATGACAAGCTGTTTATATAGACAACAACAACCAATTCTACAACGTGGAAAGAACAACAACAACAGCCCTAATTTTTGCGTTAGGGTAGAAACAAATTAATTTCCACAACGTAGAAAATGACCAAGGTAGAATGGGCGATATCGCCTCACACAGAGTCACGATTTAGCTGTGTCTTCGACCCTGAAACCTGCCTACCCGT
>NZ_JAIVFQ010000020.1 GCF_020829495.1 Nostoc favosum CHAB5714
ATCTCGATTTGCTAGTTGATAACAGGGGTGATTACAAAGAAAAGATTGCCACATTCGTAATCAGAAACTTTATGTCAGCACAACCCATCAACGAACTCACCCAGGTTAGTAAAACCCCTCACTCGCCAGAAACTCCCGATTTTGCCAAAGAACTACTCGAAGATAACGTTACTTCGACAGATGAAGACCTAGACCAAGAACCTCCCTTCTAGATCCACTTAACTGAATAATGCTAGTACATACAGGCTTACTTGTTGGTACTGGCATTATTTTTTTTACAGAAATCCGGAATAAAAATCCACTGTTTGGTAAGATAGCCGACACCAACTCATCTTATATAGTACATAAATACTATATGACTTGCACAAAAGCTAGATTTCAAACTTTTTTGACATAATTACCCCACGGGTTGGGAATTACTATTGCCAACTTCATCTGACGGTTACAATTCAAAATCAAGACTGAATGTTTCGCCATCAGGATCTTCTGGTTTTGGGTCTGGAGATGGCTGGAGATTCGGCTGAATAAGTTGGTTTGACTCAGTATTAATCGGCGTAAAAGCTACTTTTTGTGTAGCTAATCCAGCCTTTATGAAAACAAAATAGCAATCAATAATAAAGTAAAGCGTCTCCAGGTAACTTTTACCTAGTTGTTGGGACTCTGCAAATATACGTTCTCGGTAGTTATCTTTGAGCCGAATTTTTACCGGAGCTAAGTCTTGTTTATCTGTCATTGTTATAACTTTACTTCCCAGATGTGTTTGGTGAATTCTTGCTCGTAATGGTTTTTGCCATTTCTAGAAGCCCAAAAACATTAGCTTCTACCGGATTATCCAGAATTTTGAAACCGTTCTTCTCTAAGAGCTTCTTAAATCCTGGTAACAGACACCCTCCACCAATCGCCCAGATTTCATCCCCTTGGTGCTTGGCATCAAGTGTCAAATTCACCACTTTCTTCAAGTATTTTTCATACCAATCTTTCAAACAAGCACTGTATATATCTTTGATATCGATGTCACGGCTGTACTTGGTATGTCCCATTTCCAGACAAAATCGAATCTTGGATGCATCCCCGATTTTTCCCCCATTTAGATGTTTCATTTTTTGGGAGATATCATCGATGAGAACTTCTACACCGATGGGATAGGCAGTGTGAACTTCTCGTTTCCCCTGGTTGTAACGAGAATACAGAGTCGTACCATTACCAAAGTCTAAAATGGTTAATTTTTTCGGTAGTTGATGCCCAAATAATGCACCCATCCCCTCTAGCACAACTTTCAGCACTTCTACTTTCACCTCTGATTGTTTGCCAGCAAGTATCGGCTGATATTCTCCATTTAGTACTTTTTGCAATTCTTCAGCCAGACCAACATCATGTAAGCTGACGACTAATTTTAAGTGCCAAGCCTTACGGTGTGGCAGATGTGCCAATGCACCGAACAAAGTCAACAACGCATTATTGACTTTGTTTTCATTGTTATCCGTGTTCCGGTCAAAATGATAACCTGTACGGAAAGCTGATTCCCCGACAGTGTAAGCACTACCGTTAAAAACTACCCGTCCGGGTACATCTTCCATCTCGGCATTGGTTATATAGCTGGGAACACGAACAACTTCAAAGCCATCGACTAAAAGTTTTAGGCTTCCGTAACCGTTATCAAAGCCAGCAGGAAAAATTTTTTGCAAGGCGTGAATGTTTGACATAGGGATCAAGTCAATACGTTTTGATTTGTGAAAGTTATCTGTTCAGATTATCTAGGGGAGCAGGAAAGCAGGGGAGAGAAGAATAACTTGCTATGAGTCTTTCCCCAGAACTCTGCCCCTCCCCTCTCTAACCTCAAGAGCTTATCATACCCTTTGGGGGCTAAGTGGGGTACAAAATATCAAACACCTAAATGTACCCCATAAAGCCCCTATAAAGCCCCCATGTAGGTGTCAAATCCTCATTGAAGTCCTAATCTATTTTTGGGGTACACATAGCTCCCATACAGCCCCCATCAGAATTTTTGAAATCTTTTCTATGAACGCAGTAGAAATTAACTTACAAAAAAATAGAGAAGAAGGAATAAAAAACTTTAGTTGTGGATCTAAGCCCACTTAAAAAAATATTTATTCCGAGACGCATAGCGCGAAATACAAAGCGTCCTTGCTTCAATCCCGCGTTTCAAAACGTTGGTTCCCTACACCCTCTAAAATGGTTGACTGTTTGATTTATACTCTACTGTCAATGTTTTTGTTATTAAATTAGCTTCCCGCAAGATGTCTAGCCCTAGCTCTCATACAGCTATAATTTATCTACGAGAAATTGGTCGCTTTCCGAGGCTATTGCCAGAGTAAAAGATTATCTACACAAGACTTGTAAGGTCAATGCAAAACTTGATAAGCAAAACAATTCTCAAGTGCAACGACTAGAGCGGTCCCCAACTAGGGCTGAACTAGCTGCCGAGGTAAATAAAACAGAAGCACAGTTAACCCAAATTCAAAAGCTTGGTCAACTGGCTAAACAAAAAATGATTACCGCCAACCTCCGATTAGTGGTTGCGGTAGCTAAAAAATGTCGCTGGAGTAACCTGGAATTTCTGGATCTGATTGAAGAGGGAGCAATAGGTTTGGTTTTATAAAGAATCGCTGTTGTAGAAAACACTTCTTCCGCACTCACTCTAATAGCAGTTTGCTCAGAGTTGGGGCATTGAACTTTAACTTGGATGATTGAAGATCGTCCATTGTATATATTTTCCAACTACAGGCTCACCCGTAAACTCACAAAGTATCCCCTCTTGGCAATACCAGCACTCAAATAGAATTTGGCTCACTGCTTTGTTGCAGTCTAGAAATCTCACATGCTGAAGCCATTCGGCTGATAATTCTAGTTTTCCTCTGCGGGATTCAGGCGAAAGCCATTTGGGTAGTTTAGATAGGCACTCATAGATTACATTACATAGACATCTCCGGTTCAGTAAACTAAGTCGGACGAGATAGTGAGATAGTATTAGTCTAACTTTTTCCGAATCTCTTTTGCCTTAGCTTCTAATACAGCCAATAAATCTCTCAGTTGCTCTTGCTGGATATCTTCGACCTTAGTTGCTGAGACATCTCGAATTAGAGAACTGATTTGGTGACTTGGTTTAGGTTTTGTTTCAGGAGCATGTTCAGCAATAGTTTGGGCAACTATAAAACGAGTTTGAGCGACTGTTAGCCTTTCTTGCAAAACTTGTGATGTAGCATCTTGTCGGATTTTAAGAGCTTTAGTTTCTTCAACTTTTAAATTTTTAGAATTTAGTTTTTGGAGTGATCGGGCATGGTTTGCACCAAGTCCTGATTGTCTAATCGCAATTTTTAAGTCTTCTGAAAGCCGTAAACAAGGAAAGACATTTGCATCTACTGATGCTGGATTTTGTTGAAAACGTAGTAACAACAGAAGAATACTTTGTTCTATTTCGTCCAAATTAAATTCTTTAATGCCTTCTGACTGCTCTTTTCTAGTTAAAATAACCAATTCAGTTAATTGGGGCAACAGTTTTTTTGCGTTTAATCTAGCTATTGCTCTCCTAAGCGCTCTAACTACTTCTTCCTGTTCAAATTCCAAAGCTAACTTAGCCTGTTGAATTAAACCTTCGGCTAAATCTAGCTCATTCAAGCCTTCTCTGTGAAGACTAGTTAATAAAGTGCGTGTATGTAATTCCTCTTCAGAAAGTTCTTTTAGAAGCATCACTGCATCCAGTGTTTCAATTTCTGGCTGTAACTCTTCTGCAACGGATCTCCATCTCCGTTCTCCATCAAAAATGAGATTTCCCGGTAGTAAAATAATCGGCTGTTGTTGCCCTGACTCTCTAATTGAAACAGCCATACTCCGAATACTATCCGAAGTAAATGTTTGCCTTGCTTGTTTCGGATTGGGTCTTACTTCACTATAGTGAATTTTAAAAATTCCAGATGCTTTCAAATGTTCTCGTAAGTCTTCAATAGTTTGATTGAGGAGTGTACGTTCTTCTTCAGCAAGCTTTCCCTGTGCTTGTTCATCTTTTAATCTTGTAATCTCTGCCTGTAAATCTTCTACTCGTTCTTCAAGCTCAAATATCTGTTGTGAATCAGCAGCAGAAGCAAACATTCCAAGTACACTCGGTTTGTTTAATTTTGTCATCGATTAACCTCTTATTAGCTTAAGTTCTTGAACTAGTGCATCAACAATTGGCATAAAATCTCCTCTTGCCTCTTTACCCGGTCTGTAAATTCCCAGAGGTAGCCCTCTACCAGAAGCATTAAGAATATCAGCTGATTCTCGAATTGGGCTAAAATACTGAATTCCCAAATTCTTACAGACTAGGGGAAGTTCCTCAACAATACTTCTATGCGCTCCCCAATCACTTTTCCAACGAGTAGGAACTATACCTAATATTTTCGGAGTCGGTTTCAATCTCAACCGCTTGCAGTTGAAATAGTACCACTCAATCATCGCCGCAGCACTTTGAGAAGCCTTGTATTCAGGTTGAATGGGAATTAACACGTGGCTAGAAGCTGCAAGAGCAGTCAGTGGTAAAGGCTCCAATGTTGCAGGACAATCGATAATTACAAAATCGTGAGATAAGGGGTAATCACTCAACCGATCTGCAAGAGTATAAGCTCCACGCAGATCCTTTGAAACTTCCCGAATTGTTTCGTGTAATTCTTTTCCGCCTTTACAAACTTGAATTTTGTCAATCTTACCTTGCCAAGCTGTAACTAAAGGCCAGTTCCCATTGAAATCTGGATGGTAAACATTAGCCATTGTTCCCTGAGTTTTAAATTCTCCTAATCCGCAAAATAATGTCAATGATTCGTTAGGATCGATGTCTAATAGTGCCACTGAATAGCCACGAACACCCAATTCATACGCAAGATTGTATGAAATAGTACTTTTCGCCACTCCTCCAGCATTTGTCTCAATCGAAAGGGTCAAATTGGCAGGCATAATTTTTTCTCTTTTTTGATTACTATATTTCCGACTCCAGTCATGAGATAACGTTATATCAGTTTGGGCGAAGAATTTTGAGATAATGTTATATCATTTTTCTAACAAGGATTGCTATCAAAACAGATATTTATTGCAAGTAATCATCGACCTAGCTACACAAATTGCCTATTGTGGAATTTTACACAAAAAGAAATATACACCGTCAAAGAGATATTCACTTAGCACTTGCTAAATCAAACAGTTCCGTAGGAAAGCATTATTGCCTTTGTGCAAGTTGGTTATTGAGTATAAAAACCAACAGCATAATTTTAGTGTGATTTCAACCTTTAAAGCTGTGTCCATCAGCAGCTATTAATGCAACTTTTTTGAGATTCTTGAGAAGAAAAATCTTCTGTTGACACAATATGACCACTCTGCCATGAAGATTCTACGCTGAACAACAGTCTTTGTTCAAAGTGTACTCGATTGAAGCGGGATAACAATATTCTCGATCTACCTGATGTTATTAGAGAAAGGGGCGCTGCCAACAAGGAAGTATTTTCAATCCCCCTAAAACTAGCTATTCTCACCTAACCACGAGTAATCGGCTCATTCTTGCAGTGGTTATTGAGAAATTACGTAAAAAGCATTCCAGAAGTGTAGTTACAAGGACTGCAACTACACTACTTTTTCTGAGCTAATCAAACATTCTCGTTCACGGCAATAAAGGTACTAGGTCGCTCACAAGGCGTAAAATTATACTTAGGTTTAATTTCTTCATCTGTACTACCTTCAGCGGATTTAGTTAGCAGTACAACCTCAGAGCGGGTATAACCAGTCAACTCATCAAACTGAATAATCATATACTGGTAGAGTGCCCAGACATCCGCCATACGATTGCCAATACCGGAAGATATCTCATCAGGTATAAAAATATTACCGTGCCAAAATACCTTAATTCCTTCTTTCTGGAAGTAAGCATCTATTTCTGGACGAATGTAATCCGCAGTCCCTCCGCAAAACACCAGTTCTTCAATATCCTCATCCATCTTCGAGCGTAACCACCTGACGATCGCACGCCAATATTCATCTCTAGCAAGCAATAAAGCCTTGGACATCGACTCGCCATCAAGTTGAATTTCATCACTTTTGCGCTTGCGTGAGAGTTTCTGCATCACCTGGGAGTCACAATTAACTCCAGCTTCTACCAACACCTCGATAATATTGGGATTATCAGGGCTTAATCCCGATGTCTTGGAAGTAAAATTATTCACCAGCCAAGACATACCAAAATTGCTGGTTATTCCCGCACCAATTGAACCACTGCGAAAGGTGAAAATACTTGCGTTGCGATAACCAAGCATCACATACATAGAAGCAGGCATATTATTGCCAAGCGTTCGCCTACGGTGAAAAAATATCCCACTACCCTCAGAAGCTGCATCATAACGAAGCATTTTTACCCGCATCTTACCTGCTGGTGTATCAAATCCTCGAAACGCATCCTTCAACCGAACTTGTAACTGTTCTTTGTCTTGCACTTCACCGGGCGGTAGCAGAATGCTCAAGTAAGCTGCAACATCATTACCCAAGTTCAACTTCTCCTTAGCCAGCCAAAATGCACCACAAATTTTAGGGACTGCTAGTTCGTACTTTAGCTCCTTCAGCTGCGATATACCCCCAAACCGACGACGGGCAAGCTCTCCCAAGGCGCAGTACTCATCACCTATTCCTACCCAAGTACGAGATTCAGGATTACCTTCTTGTTGAATGCTCTCAATCGAAGCTTTAGCAATGTCCGCTACTTCTGAGTCGAAAAGTAAAACAACAGGCTTTCCCTCTGGATACTCCTGAACGATCGCCTTGGTTTTACTTGCACCCATGTCAATCGTAATTACTACCTTTTTTACGTCTGTTTTCTCCTTAGTTTTGGGCATATCTTTATCTTTTATTACCTTTTACTATCGTTCCCAATTTAACCGAAATGGGAAAAATACTGTGGTGTAAAACACTTTCTTTACAGGGTTTAACAGCTTTTTTACATACAAAGTGCGTAGAGAAAAACTATTACGGCGATGTTCTTCGATGGCGCTACAGCATTCATACCAACTCCATTGAGTAGAGAGTCCACTGCAAACTGCCACGGGGCTAATTGAAGTAACTCCATAGCACTAATACCAAATCCAAACCGTAGATTCTAAGTACACTAATGTACTAAAAACTGCTTTAATATCCACTGTCAAATCACCTCCTAAATCATGACTAAATTACCCCAATCACACCCAAATTCTGTATCAACTAAAAGTTGAATTATTAAACGAAATTAGCTTTTTGCCTGTAATTCAAACAATGCGATTGTCATCATCACACCCCGTATTACCTCAACCATCCCCGCAATTACCCCAGTAAAAAGTATTGTTATTGTGCAGTCTTGTACGATAACAAGGTATGTCAGATCGGGTCAATTACATATTTGCTTTGCTGTCAAATTTTTGATCGCAGCTTTTACAGATGAGATATATGAAGTGATTATTCTAGGCGATCGCACCTCTAAAACTAGAATGCGATCGCCTTTCCAGTTCGGTCAAATACTGTTGATGCCCTCGACCAAAGGCTTTGACCAAATGTATGGCTGAAATGGTTTATCAAGGGGCGTTCTAGCAATGTGATTTGTGTAGTTGTGCATCACTTTAATTGCTATGCCCAGAATGACTTCTAGGACTTGCTGTTTACCATAACCAGCTGCTAAAAATTCCTCAATTTCACTATCTTCAACCCAACCCCGTGCTTGAATCATTCGTTGTGTAAAATGACGTAGTGCTTGTAATTTTGGATCTTGGAGTGGGATGCCATCACGTAACGCTTGAATATCTTCACTCTTCATACCCATCATCTTTGCCAAGCCGGAATGGGCTGCCATGCAGTAGTGACACTCATGTTCATAATTCACTGTTAAATAAATGATTTGCTGTTCAATTGGGCTGAAACTTGTCGTAGCAAACAAATCCCATAGTGCCATCGAACCTTTAAGTAATGCAGGTGCTTGGGCGAAAACTCCCTCTAAATTTGGAATAAACCCAAACGTTTGTTGTGCGTGAACTAATGCCGCTTTAGAGTCTTGAGGTGCGGTATCAATCGTATGAATAGTAAATTCCATCGGTTGTTGCCTTAAATATGCGCTTAAGTAGACAAGCTTGTCTACTTAAAGTTGGTGCTATTGTATTTCAAAGGAGACAATATTGTCTACTCATCCAACTATGACTGCCCAATCAAGCCACGCTCGACAAAAAATCCTAGAAACGGCTTCTGAACTCTTTTATCAGAAGGGAATTCAGCATGTCGGCATTAATGAAGTCATTGCAGTATCAGGTGTTGCTAAACGCACACTTTACCGTTGGTTTCCGTCTAAAGACCTGTTAATCGAGGAAGTGATGAAATATCGCGCTGTTCAGTGGTTACGCTGGTTTGAAGATGCGGTGTCAGAGCGAGGCATTACACCCAAAGAACGCTTACTAGCAACGTTTGATGTGTTGCGTGAGTGGTACTCAAGTCCTAATTTTCGCGGTTGTCCATTCATCAATGCTGTTTTAGAAATTGCCGATGCTTCTCATAAAGCACATCAAGTTTCAGTAGACTTACGAGAGTCGATTCGACAAATTATTGTGCGCTTGGCAGCTGAGGCTGGTGTCAAAAATCCAGAATTCTTTTCACAACAGTACCTTCTGCTGATTGGAGGAGCCAGCTTAATGGCAACAATCGAACAGTCAGCCAACGGAGCAACGTTTGCTCAAAGTGCGCTCTCAGTTTTGATTGATGCGAATATAGAAAATTGACATCGGCACTTACATGAAAGAAATTATGTAGGCTAAAAACCTTTGCCTGACTCGTGCGCGAATCTTGGGTTCGATGCTTTATTCCAACAAGTCCCTTGTACCATAACTTATACTCCCTCAACAGCACCCGCGATAGCGTTCGCGGAGCGTCTGCTCCAGAAGCGCCGACCTGTCGGTTCGCACGCTGGCGACATAGCCATATAATCCCTACATCCCAGCAATTGCAGAATTAACAATAAGGTTTAGGGCTTCAGTGTCAGTTACAAGATGAAGCACAAGATATTAACCTCATGGTATTTATATCACAATAGTTACAGTACTTTCACTGTCGGCATCTAAATGCAGTATAGTTTATACCAAAAATAGCAGCGATATTGTCCGCAATTAAAACCACACACTGTTGTCAGATTTCCGGTTATCCCCAAGTCCCTCAGTGCAGTCTCTAACTATGCCACTCAGTCCCGCAGAAGGTATGGTAAGTAACCCCATAAAGCGAACCAAATCTATCAAGGTATACCTCTTTGAGCAAGAGAAAACTACCATTGAGGAAAAAGCGATCGCCACAGGGGTAACTGCATCTGAATATTTACGTTCCTGTGGGTTAAGGCGGGTACTAATGGCAAAACCATCTGCCGACTTGATAACTATCCGCGCTACTGCTGGAAACCTCAAAAGCGAACTGATGATGTTATCTCACTTAGCAAAGGAAACAAACAACCAGCAAATTTTGGATACTGTCAATAATGCGATCGCACTCGTAGATCAGACTATCGCAGCTGCATTTAACCTAGACGTTCTAGATAAATCACCCTCAAGCCAAGATAAATAAGGCATTACAGGTTCTATATCCCCCACTTTCAACTCCTTCAATTTGATTCCCGTCATCTATAAAAAACCCAATTTTCTCGACACGCTCAAGTATGTCTTGGGGAAAGATGATGCTGGGATTGTCGATACTAAGAAGATAAATCCACGTCGGAAGCAAATAAGGTTAAGAAAAAAGTACAGCCGCATCTGAAGGAACAGCACCCACAACAGGATATTTCAGAAGAAAACCGTCTATCCACTGCTCAACAAATCCTGCAAGAGCAATCTTCCCCTACTCCCCCTTTTCCTAACCTTCTCCCTTCTAACCTCCAACATCTGCCTTCTACAATCACTGACTATATGCTTGTTACCAATAATATCCGTATCAAAGGACGGGAATTGAGTGCGAGTTTAGATACCAATATTCTGATTGTTTACCGTCATGGGGATAATACTCCTGTGATGCAAACCTGCTATAGTCAGGGAAACTGGTACGAAGAGATACCAACTCGATTAACAAGAAACGAAATTGAGCAGATTGACAGTCCTGACTTTTCACGGCATGTGGAAAAGGCCATTTTGAGGGTTTTCCAAACCCTGATTTTTCCGTTAGCTATTTTCATTAACTTAAAGCTATTGACAATTAGGCTGTAGAAAAAGTCACGTTTTTTCGAGGCTTGAAGACTTCCCGTGAAAAGTCAGATTGACAGTCTGCGTTTCTTTACGCAACAAGTATTAATGAATAAATCGCGATCGCAAAACACCATATCAGCTTCCACCCATCTTGGTTAATTGATTCAGTTTCTAAAATAATACCGATTCCATTATGGATGCGTTGCGATATAACTTTTACATCTTTGTAAATCCAAAATCTCTGTGAGAATTTTTATTGCTCTTTTCTTCACCATGACTGTAAATGTATAAAAATAATTCTTGTTCTCTCTACAGAGAACAAGAAATATTCTTTCTATGTCAAGTACAGCAAGGGTTACAACAACATTTTGATACAGTTAATTACATATTTTTATCTTTAAATTTAATTGTTTAGCATAACAGGTACTGAAGAGCCAAAATTTTTCCCACATTATGATTTAAAGGACAGCACAGTCCTGCCTATAGCGATATAGTCCTGCTACCCGACCACGATGACCCCGATTTGTGTTTAGTCCATCAGGATTATTTAGTCAATGAGATTTTTTGCACTGTTGAATCCCAACTGTATCCATAGATTAAGGCAGTCGCCCAATGCTTAATTCCTGCCTGTCCACCTTGTCCAGATCTGTAGAGCGCTAGGATTAGCAAACCTAAAACCATACTGCCTAACATTGCTCGGAAGTAAGGTTTTGCGAAATGCCAGACCTTTGCAAGCTGGTCGCCAAATCCGTGACTTGTAGTATCTGACACTTCCTTAATCCACTTTACAGCAACAGGAACTAGTGTACTGAGCAGAATACCAGCAACAAACCAGACATAAAGTTCTATATCTGTCATTAGTGAAACCTCAAATTAGCCAATTTATCAATCAGGTTGGAAAATGGATACAGTGGGATCGCCATAAAGCACTAGTGATGCCCAAGTAACTGATCCTAGTGTAACTTGTGCCTGTTTTGCTAATCGAAGAGATTCTCCAACTGAATGATGGCCACTCAGTAAAGCTTGGTAAAATTCTGCTGCAAGATCTGATGCATCCAAATCGTCTACACTCCAAAGAGCACTGATATAGCAAGATGCTCCTGCACGAATAAATGCTGAGGCTAGTCCCATAAAGCGAGATGATACACTTTTAATCCGTCCAGCTGAGCAAGCATTAGTGTAAATTATCGGATTGCTGTTGAGATCTAGGATAAAACGTATATCTGCAGCCGTTAAAATACTTCCCTCGCTTAGGATTAACCCACTCCGCCCTGGCAGAACGTTGTCAAAAAAAGCGTGCCCACTGTAATGAACAATATCGAATCCTTTGCGTAATTCCGACACAAAATTTTCTCGGGTCGGCAAATCAGATGCATGGACTGCGTAGCGTAAATGCCGAATACTTGGATGTTCGGATTGTTTGTCCGTCAAGCCATTTAATTGGATGGACTGAGCCTCACCAATTTTAGTTACCTGAGTTTTTAGAAGGTACTCAATTTTCTGTGCCTCTTGGCTACTAAAGTAAAGGTCACGAGTTGGATTAGAGCAAAGCAGTACCTGCACTGAGTCTCTAATTCTTTTCCGAGGTGTAAAGAAAGAAATATTGTTGATCAAATTTGTTTCATACGGGTTGACACTAGAGATATGCCCAATCGCATATTTCAAACTCCAAAAGCCATTTGCGGAATTCTGTAAAGAACTATCAGGTTCACGAATAAGCTCAATTGGCAAACTAGGGTCTTGAATGAATGCAGCCAAGAATGTTGGACAGAGTTGACTTAGCACTTTACGTACGGCTAACGGAACCAAGCTTTCATACAGAACTTCTCCTGTTTTATAAAGATTGTTTTGCAAAGTTTCACGCAGAGCTTTTTCCTGAGCAATCAAATGCTCTATCGATGTCTCTAAAGTCCGCCATTTCTTCTCAATGTCCTTTATTTCAAGTTCAACCAATTGCGTTCCCTGTCCATTTTCAGTTTGAAGTAAACTATTACTTTCTATAGGTGCTAGCTTGTACCGCAAATCATCCCGTTCTTTGGCTAGGCTATTGTGCTTAACTTGCAGATCTGTTATGTTAACCAACTGCTCATCAATTTTGTCAATTAAGGAACTGACATAGTAGTTAGTTTCTGCAGGAAGGGATTGCAGTAACAGCAGAGGAACCGACCTTCGAGCAGCATATGCAGCAGCATCTAGCACATGATAAGGTACAGGTTCCTCAGGAATATAGTCTGCTATTACGGCTAAGCTGTTAGAAACAATCGGTAAGTTTGAATATGTATCTTGAAAACACTTAATAAATTGCCGACGCTCTTCAACAGAGAGAGACCAGTATAGATGATGTACATCTTTAAGGGCATCGAAATTTTCATACTGTAATTGATCTGCTAAATCCAACACTCGATTACAGTAACAATGCAGGTTATGCATTGAAGTAGAAGCCAAAAACTCAAAGAAGAATTCGCGTTTTTTATCGTGTTTAAGTGTTTGCAGCAAGATCCAGTCAAAATAGCGATAAGTAAGCAGCAAAATTGCTGATTGCTCAGATACTGTAAAATGATCAGTGCCGCCAATTGATCTAACTGTAATTATCCGAACAAATCGCTGTCGTTTGATGATTTCCTGTTGAATTTTATTTTCTAATTCATCTTTAACTTGAGTTGCATTGCCAACCAACCAAATTTCATCTAAAGTATCTTGTTCAAGGACAACATTAACCAGCTCTGTAAGAAATTGCTCGCGATTTGCACGTTGCGGATTAAAATATAGGAGCGTAGCTTGTACATAAGCAGCAAGGGGGGCAACTGTACAGGCGAGATAGGGTGTAGAAGATACAAGAATTAAAATTTTTGGCAGAGGCAAGGATAATTGCTTATCATGCACTGACTTTTTGTCTAGTCTATGGTGCAGATCCAGGCAAAAGTCTATCTGCTCATAGTATTCTTTTGAGAAATAAGTTGGGACAGAGTTTTCGAGTAGTTGAAAAAACACAGTTTCGGGCAACATTGAACTAGATTTCTCACATTTATCCTGTTTCCCTAAAAAACTGGGTACTTGTTGCGATTCCCATCTTTCATCAAGTAGAGCCTGTATATTTCTCCGATCAAGTTTTGGGAAACCGCTACCTTCTTCTTCGCACAATAGGATAACACGCCCTAGTTCAGGCAACCGATGAAGAAAATCATAGATCTCATCTCCAAGTGCTCCTTGAGGCGTGTACCAAAGGATAGGCGAATGATTGCGGACATTATAAAATTGAGTAAAAGTTGCTAAATCAAGTCTTTCGGGATTTTCAACTGCAACAAGACGAGTACTTCGTATGATTGCCCAAATCGCTAACTGCCAACTCGTTGTAGGAACAAAATAAACCTGTCCATTGTAACGATCCTTACCATACCAAGTGCTACTGTCCACGTTTGAGTACTGCATAGGATAGTACTGATTTCTACTTTAGGGTTGTTTTCAGTTGTAACAATCGCTCAACCGTTTCAGGATGGTTTTTTATAAGTTTACTTAGTGGATAAATTCTTAGAGTTGGATCTCCCCAGACAACGTAACACAGTACTCGATAGTCTATTCGTCGCTTTCCTTTCTCTCTGGTTGAATCAGATAAAAAGTCCATCTTGGCTAGCAATGCGGATTCGCCTATAGAACACCCTTGTTGTAAGTACCCATACCAACGTTGAGCATACTCGATGGCTACATCATCCCATATTTCCCATAAAGGTGCCATCACAGCCGATGCTCCTCTATGCATGAATGATGATGCAACTCCCATAATCTGTTCGCTAGATTTAGAAGTTTGACTTAGTTGGTTACTCCCTAATGACAAATCTGCTTCTTCCCTAAGTTCAGAAGCTTGCGGAGAATCTTCTGGAATACGGTTGTTACTTGAGCCAAAGCAGGTATTCAAAAATACAAATGGATGAGCACCCAGTTTTATGTGGTATTTAATTTCAAGTGCTGTTAAAGGGTCAAATTGTCGCGATTTAGGTTGAGAAGGATAAAGTACAAAGGCACTACGCTGAGGTTGTTCTTGATTTGCTGTCCCATGCCCAGCATAGTGAAAAATATGAACTTCCTTCGCCAACTCTTTTATAAGAGTTGGTTTCAATGCCTGCTCATCAAACAAAGAATCAATGTCAAATTTAGATTCGTCTAAAATCTTTTTAACGGTTTTATATTCTTCTTCCAACTTTAGTTTTCCCAAACCTGGAATGTTTACCATGCAAAAAAGTGTCTTAAGGAATTTCTGGCGCTGCAGTTCGTGGATATAAAGTATACTTGAGGCAGTAATTAGCGCTGTTTCATATGGATCAGTACCAGTAAGATGTCCAACTGCGTGATTAAGGAAAATTGGACGGTTGCCATCAGCAATTACTTCGTAAGGGACTCTAACGTCCGTACTATAGAGAGCAACTGTCAGCGGCTTAAGAACTTCCAAGGCAGCCAGTACATCGAATGGAAATACTAAACGGGCTATGTTTTCTTTATGCTTAATGTTTTCCTCGTAGACTAATGCTACCTGTAATTTACGGGTTGATTCCGCAGCAAACTGATTCTCCAAACGTCTGACTGCCTTATCCAAAAAATCTTCCTTCTCTTTTGAAATAGCTGGAAAGAGCAGGAGAGAGGCTTTATGAAATGCTGCAAAGCAAGCAGCTGGGAAAAGGTTGAGATTTTCATTGCTAACAGGGTCAAAATCACACAGTACAACCATATCGTTCCAAATAGGTGACAGAGACTCTAGGAGCGAAGTATTTGTGGCTGCGACCTCTGCAAAGTGTTGCCTTGACAACCTAACAAATTCTGTTCTTCCAATGAAGATATCTTGATAAGCAGAAAGGAGCTTTTCGCTCTCTACTATTTCACCATTAAGAAGAGAATTCAATACTTGTACCAGACGTACTGCCCATGGCCGTTGTTCAATTTTGGCTATGTAATCATGTGTGAATTTCTTTACTAATGAAGGGGCTTCTCCATCAAGAAAAGTTTTTTCTTGCGTAAGTTCTTGTATTAGCCAATCTAAGAAACGCTGAGCTTTAAATAGATGGGCAATAACAGCAGATGCACTTATGGCATCATGATAAGGAATTCTAATTAACTTAACTGGCTGGGTAGAGGATACTGTATTTTTTTGAGATGATAAAAGATTTAATTCTTTCTCCAACCTAAGTCGCAGTAAATCCTCATCTGTTTCACTAAATTTACCCACTAGAAAAATCTGCTTAATTTTCTTCCTCTCTAAATGAGTTAATATTTCATTTTCTGTTGAGCGGCTCCACAGGAGCACAGAAGCACCCAAATATCTTGCCATTGGAATACAAACAGCCCCTAAACTAGGCGACTCACAGACATCAGCAGAGATTATAAAGGCACTCTGTTCGCAAACTGGTCTGGTGAAAAAATCCTCGGAGGTGATCTCTTCAATGAATTGTCTAACTTTCAAAGGCAGAAGATTAGGATTTGGAACTACTGAAACAGCTACAATTGCCTCAATCTGATGAATGCGTTCCGGTACTTCATCCGCCATTATCATGCGAGCTTGAATATTACCACGCAAGACATTTACCAAGTCGCGATAATACTCATCGTCAGTAAAAATTTGTAATCGAAGTGCAGCATCTACTCCTTTATCAAGTAAAGCAGTTAATAGATTCTCTAAATCGTGGTATGGTAGCTTACCAATTACAACAATCCGCTGTAGGTTTGGTGTGTTATGTAGGAATCGAAAAACCTGATCTGGCAGAGGCTTTTCATTGTCAAACCAGAGAAATGGTGCAAAGCGATGAAATTTGGAACCAATTGGCAATTTGCTGTGGCAAGTTTCCACTCTATCAACCCAAGATGCTGCTGCGGCAACAGCTCCCTGCCAAGGGACATTTGGTCTGTCATGGCTAGCAACTAAAAAAATTGTGTTACTTATCTGGCGCTGTAACAAAATACGGTAGTCCAATTCAATCGTTATTTTTTGGTGCGCACCTGCATCTAACTCAATACCAAACGAAGCAGTAATTTGATTTTCACTAGGCTGATCTGCTAGATGAATTTTGTACGGTGTAGCTCCACGAAAACGTAGAACGAGTAAACGATTATTTGGCTCATATAGAGATTGAGAGTCAAATGAGAACACGAAGTATGGATACCTTCAAAAATCGCGTGACAAATCACCTGAAGCACAGGGTTCTGCTTGACTATGCTTGGGGTTGTAAGCAAATAGAATACTGGGTGAAACACCAAGTTGCCACTCAAACTGAAACTGGCACTTTTCTTTACCCTTGTTTTCAATTAAAAATTTAGATGCAACAGATACTTGATCTAAATTTGAATCAGTTGTAACAAATGTGCGACTTACGGATATATCATTAACTGATGCCCAAGTCATAGCCTCCGACTCAGCGATCACTCGCCCTTTCCTAACGCGACTATGTGTAGATGCTTTCTTACTTTCTACAGATTTTAAGACGTGCCGTTTTCCGTACAGGTGGAGGGCAATATTCTCACCGAGAAAATCTAATCTGGCTACTGCCTCGTATTCAATTGGTAATTTTTGATTACAAATGCTCTTTAAACTGTTGTTGAGATAGTGAACAGTTCCTTCCTGCGAACTGCCCGAATCAGAAGCATTTGCTTGAGTGGTATTACTTGGCTTACTTACTTTCGATGATGGCTTGCGTATTTCCTTCTTCATCTGTTAGCACAACGATTGTTCGATCAAAAGGACATTCTTCATTTTCTTCAATCTGCCAAATGAACCGATGTTCTAAGGGAATCTCATTTTGATGAACATCTGAACGCTGACGTCTAAATGCTCGTAGCTGGCTTTGTGAAAGATCACTTTCAATTTTGGGTTCTATGTTAGCTAGCTCTGGGAACTGCTGACCGATTATGGCTTTGACTTTATCTTTGATTTCATTTACTTCCATTGGATTACCTTTCAGTTTCCAAGACCTTGAAATTTCAAGAGTGGATCACCTAGTAGAGTCAAGCTTAAGATATTTTTGTCATCAAAGGGATTCTGGGAAAGTTGAAAACGCTTGGTTTCGCGTAATGCCTCGCCAAAACGATAACGATTGGCTAGTATGTTATAGATTAAGCGATCAAAGAGTGCATCAATTCCGGTTGTACCAGAAGGCGCTCCTTCAGGCACAGTATATGAATAACTTTTAGCTGTACATCCAAAGAAAGCTAGCGTACCTCGCTCCAGTGCGCAAAGTGCTAGACTATTATTTAATGTGGCTTGATGATGAATCGCTGCACCATGACAGGCTTCGCACAAAATTACACAAGCAGTTAGGTCAAGTTTTTGCATGAGTTTATGATCTATCACTTCAGGGTAGCGCGAGAGCCCAGCAATCTGATGTTGCCCCCACCAACTTGGTTTATTTCGATGACCATGTAAGTTAATGTAGATGAGTGCCTGTTGTGGAAAGTTGGTGGCTTCGATCACTTTCATACCTGGTATTGCACTGATTTTAAGGGTTAATGGAGGAGAAAACGATAGGGTTTGAACTGTTTTATCAAGCCGAGCATAAACACGTTTTGAGGCAGGTCGCCACGTTTCTGTTGAAAAACCAGCGCATTTTGGGGTAAACGGAATCCCACCCTTGCGATGCATTTCTGCAGCTTGATGAAGTTGTTTTATTAGAAATTGTCCTCCATCTGTGTCAGCGTCTGGGAAGCGTCCAACAGCTATTTCAGGCCAATGCTCAATCTCGTTTTCCTTAAAGTCAACATAATAACTATCCGACAAGATGTCACCATCAAGCACTTTATCGGGCGTTGAATCGGGTAAGCGGTAGAATGGAATGATATCGTCTCCACCTATGAATACGATATATTTTGATAAATGTTCAGAGCAAAGCCTTTTAAAGATTTGCTTTAAAACATTTGGATTTTCATGCTCAGGGGTTATTTGATCCAATAAAAAAATATCCGCATCAATTGCTACAAAATTCAGCACATCTAAATAAGTATCGATGGCAGCTTGAATAGATTGCCATGCCTGTTGCCCATGCTTCTGGATAAGCTTAAAGCGATTTGTAAATACTAGCTCCAACTTATGTTCCTCCGAACTCGCATAATTACTTTGCTACTTCAAAATTCATAATTTCTCCTTTGCAAGTAGTTTAGCAGGACTTTTTTGTAAACAAGTGTTTCAAACTATTTAGCCAACAATTGAATCGATTGGTATAACTATTTATTATGCCTTAGATCTTGCACCTAGAAATATGAATGTCAAATCCTTAACTACGTGCCAGAGGAATCATGTGTGCAAGAAAGAGTAAAACAGAAGACACTAGGGCGTGTTTTCAAACTATAACAAAATGGAGGCGATCGCGATCATGGCAGTATAATTAATTGACTGCAAGTTTTTCATATCGGGTGGCAATACGACGAAATTGTTTGAGTCGGTTGATAGCGCGCTCAACAACGTTGCGTTGACGGTAGATTTCACGACTAAATGGGCCGCGTCGCTGTTCATTTGAGAGTCGTGGAATAGTGAAGCGGATACCACGGCGGCGAAGGTAATTACGTATTCTCCGACCTGTGTAACCTTTATCTCCAAAAATAATAGCTAGAACACAGGACACACTCAAAATTGAAAAACTACAGGAGAGTAAAAAATTAGGGAGGCATAAAATTATCAAGGTGCTGCCACACGAATTTAGCTTTCTGTCTCAAACTGCAAACATAACCACAATGGCAAACATGAAGAATGTTACTACTGATTCAGCGTTAAGCAAGAAGTAATCAATAAGTCAGTATATTTTTTCGCATACTTAAATTATGGCATTAGGTTCAATAAGGCTTTATTAAGAATAAACTAAGTAAAATTTCTATGAGTAAGTATTTTTAAATACTGATAAATTGTTAGTATAAATTAGAAATTTGTTGAATAAATTACCGATAAAAAGAAAGTAAAATTAAATTTTACGGGTATTTTAGTGCCAAAAAGTGAAAATTTATCTTTAATTTTATAAGTTTAATTGTTCATATATGACAATTCAAGCTAAACATTTTGACACTAGATTAAATCAATGGATTTATACAGATGGTAATACAAATAATCCAGATTCGCTGTTAAAGGAAGAACTTAATAATACCCTATTAGAATATTTCTTTCCTGAGGTAAACTTTTCGTTCGGGCATATGGACGAAAAGTCTACTGTGGAACAATTAATTAATCATCCTGAAGGTCATAAATTATTATTATCATCAAAAACTCGGTTGTTATATGGCCCCGAAGAATGTCTAGATACAATTAGACAATTATGCCCTGATAACAAAGATAGAGGTGCTTACGGGTCTATATTTCTTGGTTCATGTAGAAATGCTGTCAATAAAGAGTTAAACATCCTAATAGTTGATGATAATAATGGTGAAAATGGCGGCATTATCAGTAATGACCAGACATATCGGCTCACAGGAGACTGTTACGGACAAATATCAAAAGACCTGTATCACGAATTAACTAAGCATCAAAAAGGTGATAAATATCGAGTAATTCAGCACCGCTTCGGTTGGACTGAGCGAGACGGAGATGATAATCAATACCGCTTTGGTAAAGGTACATTACGCCCTGCTAACCTTGAGCAAATCCTCAATTATCAAAACTCGAATAACTCAACTAAAATTGACCTAATTCTTCCCTTATCTGCGTTCAAGGGAACTGATAAAGACAATCCTAATGGCCCGACTAAGCCTCAAATTAAACCTGGATTGTACAGGCAAAATATCTGGCTAGGTGAAAAATCACAATCTGAACTCGGCAAGACAGCTATCTCGCAGTTACTCGCTTCATTCCCTAACGGACTGAAAGACTTTACTGAACAATTAGAACTTGAAGCCAAAAAGCTTAAAGAAGCACAGGATGATCCTCGGCAACTTGCACAACTTTACTGCGAAAAGTACGAGAAACGGAAAGCCTTTTTAGAAGAACAAGCAACCACACTAGAAGAACAAGCAGCAGAAGATCCAACAGTAGCAGAAAAATTAGAAACTTTGCGCTCGCGCATTGCTACTGACTCGTTTATTTACAAACTCATCAAAGCTGACCTGCAAGAAAAGGGGCAACTTCTCGAAACTGAGAAAGTACAGCGCGAACTTGCCCGGTTCGTCCAAAACGAGTGGAAAGAAATCGCCATCGGCAAAACGTTAACGTTTGAGAGAGCAATGGTCATTCCCTCCAAAGACCTGCAAAATGGGGAAATCTGCATCCCGCATTATCAAGATGGGGAAGAAGTTCTCAACTTCCGCTCCCCTTTCCTCAACTCAAATGGTCTATGCGTCTCAACTAACAAAATTGTAGAAGACATCCTTGGGCCTGATGATCAACCTCTAGCAGGTACCATCGCTGTCTCGGACGAAACAAGCGATCGCATTTATAACCGTCTAAACGAGCAAATTAAATCTGCCCTACCCGAAGCCCAAAGTAAAAATATTCAGTTAGAAGGTATTGAAAATTACTTAGATAAAAATATCGGCAAGCTCGAAACTAAAGAGAAAATCGAGTTTACCAACAAATTTAATGAGTATATTTCAGAACTAGAGTCAGCTGGTTACGAGCTAGAAATTTTTCCTCAAGAGTCCGAACAAGAGCGTCAGGCACGCGACTACGATGGTGATTGTATTGGCTTTGAGCGGGCAAGCAGGTATCCAAACCTCACTGCGGAGGCAAGGGAGCGCAACCTGCCTGAAAACGCTTACGATCCAACTGTTAAACTCAAAAAACAATCTTTTTACCAGGAAGATGGCAGTCAGCCGGAATTTGAAGAAATCGCCATACACATGAGCGATGGCATTAGTGTCGGTGTTATCAACAATCACCTTACCTCAATCGAAGCGTTAGAGTCAGAAATTACTATCCTGAAAAACTATGGTAGTGAAAAAGACCAAATTGAGTACGTACAGCAGGTAGCCAAACACTATGAAGATTTATTTACAACAGAAGCCTGGGCAAAATCCAAGGATATTGAAGGGAAGGAGGTTCCGACCAAGTATCGCGGTTACATGGAAGAGTTTATCAAAACTGTTCGGCAAGAACCCCTAAACCAGGTCAGTATACTGGTGGCAATGAATACTAACATTAAGATATACCGCGAAATGATTGCTGAGGCAGCATTTCAAAACCAAATTGCAGTTGACCTCTTCAAAAGTGCCAAAAAACCCGAAATGGAAATTATCCGCAACAACAGTCGGATTCTCCACCGGGAAGTTAACTATATTAAGGATAAGAAGAAAGACGTTTATATTGACAATACAATTCAACCGACGGGATACTCGCCTGTTGAATTACTAATTGCTCAAACCAACCAGTATTTTGAAAAAGCTCGTCTCGAATCGCGTGAAATCGCACAATTTCAAGCTTTATTTAAAGGTGTCGAGTTTTCTAACGAACAGCGATTAAGAGCTACTCTTGTCAAAAAAGAATTCGACAAATCCTTTAACCAAGCGAGTCAGCTATCTAGACAAAGAGAAACTGAAAAAGGGCCGTCTGCAAATATTACCCTTGCTAACGGCAATCAAGTAAGTGTAACTAACCTTTTACAGTATGACAACGAATTTATCTGGAAAGCGAATAAAATTACGATCAAGCTATCAGAAATATCTGAGGAGAAGCGCAACAGTAACCGCCCGCATAAATATGTAGTTTATGCCCAAATTAACGATGAGACTGAGAACGGTAAACCCAAGTTTAGGGCATTAGGAACACTTGCTAAGGAGCAAGAAAACAAACCCGAAGAGATAGGAATTGCACTTGGACAGGAAGTAACGTCTAACAAAATAGCCTTTCAAGCTGAACTAAGTGAAGGTCAAATTAAACTTCTTTACCAAAAAGCCTACCAGATAGCAGAAGAATTTTACAATTCAATTCCAGAAGGACAAAAGTTAGCAATGGCAGCTGCTACTTGGGCAGTATCAACTACTCGTGAGAGTAGTAATGATAAAGGTAGCGATTACCAAAAGAAAGTTTCTAATTTCGCCTTTGCTGCCTTTCCTGAAGAGATTATCAGTCAGTTAGACACACTCAGATTTAATGAGTTTAGTATCACTGGCTTCGACAGGAGTAGTGAATTATTTCATGAAAATAAACCTCAAAATATTCGATTTAATCTAGCTGAAGATGGAAAAAGTGTCATTGAACTCCAGAACCAGGAAGGTAATTACGAAACATTTGGAAATATAGAACAAAGTAACGCCCGACTACCAATTGGTACTACTGCTATTGCTAGCGTTGAAAAAGGTGAAGTATATACCACCTCTGTTACAACCAAAGTACCCGGACTACCAGAACTTACATTTAAAGTAGGTGAAGTTAATAAGTTTGGAAATTCCCAAAGGTTTAATAATGAACCTGTAATGTTAACAATCGAAAAAGTTGACCTTATTCGTGAAGACTATAGCATTTATCTTCAAAATGGTAATAAACCTGAGAAACTAGGCAACATTGATAAGGAATCAATCAAAGAGGGTATTGCTGAAGGTTGGCTAGCAGAAAAACCCGGTAATGGGCAACAGTTACAGCTTAAAATTCAAACCATCATCACCGGACAAAATGCCTATGCAATAGCAGAGACATCTAACGGAAATTTTTTACGAATTAATATTACTAATCCAAAGTACAAGAAACAGGAGATTAGCAACCAAGCATTTAAAGAAACTTTAGTTAGAGCATTTGATAAAAAGCACGTTTATATTGCTAAAATTGGCGATCAATCACTCGGTATTATTGGTCAGCATACTGAACGCCTCGAAGCCGAGTTAAATAGAGAGAATGTACAAAGACAGTGGCAAAGGAAAGAAAGTAGCACTATACAAAAACTAATTGATACGGGTATTATTCGCTTAAACCAACAACGAACTAGTATCCCTGTACAGATTACCAGTAATGAAAGTACCTGTAAAATAACTATTAATCCAGAAACAGTACAGTATCCCAACAAATGGGTTAAGCGCAGTCAGCTTATCAGTAATGAACAGCCTGTCAGAAACGAACAGCAAGAAAAACGCAACCAAATACTCGGTAAAATTAACGAACGTCCTACAATCATATTCCAAGATAAAGAACAAAACTTAGTAGGTATTTTAGGATTAGCAGTTGATGAAAATATAACTGAAAAAACCAAAAAGTATCTAGAAAAAGTAGGAGTATCATACGAACACCTTCCTGGATCACAAGCTCGGTTAGAAACCAAAAAAGGTATGACTGTATTCGTACTCGATGAAACTACTATTAGTGACGAACTAAAACAAACCTTTATTGACCGGGCTGGTGGTAATATCAAGAGTGCAAATACATCATCACAACCCACTCCAATCATTCCAGAACAAACTGTATATTTTTATAACCCAAACCAACAATATACTTCTCCAGATGGATCGCAGGTAGAAACTAAAGAAGCTCTCGGATTAGTTGTTCCGGCACAAAACGCGATCGCTGTAACTACTTGGCTAGAATCAAAATCTACTGAAAATCATTATTTTATTGAGAGTAACACAGCTACATTTATTTTTAATAAAAATGAGATTAGTGAAAAAATAAACGAAGAATTAAATAGTTTACTTGGAGAACCGATTAATATCGGTGAAGTTGAGGGATTTGACCGCTATGAACAGCTTAGTGCAGAGTTAAATCAAAAAGTTGCGACTGAAGGTAGTCGTTTAGAATTAAACCAAATTCCAGAAGATAGTGAGTACAAAAAAGCTCTACAAGCACTACCTAACCGTCCCAGAGAGCTTAATCAAGAAGATTCTCCAGTACCAATTATTCCTGCGAAAGCTGTACCAGAAAAGAATATAACTAACATTCAATCAAATATTAACGCCAAAATTGCAGGAATTTCACAAATTTATCAAAACTCAGTTGAAACACAAGTATCAAAAAACACAAAACTAGAACCTAAAAACCAAGCAATATTACTACCAAACTCGCGTCAAGCCGATCAAACTAAAGCTATCGAAATATTGGGTAAGGTAAGCGACGAAAAAGTAGAACAATTGCGATCGCACCTTGAAACCCACCTCAAACCTGTACTTGAAAACGATAAATCTAACTACGCACTACTGAGACAAGTCGCATGGGTCGGTGCAAAATGGGATTTAAAAGACAAAGACTTCAAGCCAGGGGTACAGGACGACAAATTAATGGAACTTGTCAAGCAGGTATATCCTGATGCTGGCATTGTGCTAGTCACTTATTCCGAGAACCCCGGTGCTGGCATCAACTACCACCGCGATGACTCCTACGCCGCGACGGAAGCCCGCAGCATTAATATCGGAAATTCTGATTGGGGGTATCGCGCTGCAAAGGAACGAATGGCATGGACTAGGGAGGAGAATCAGGACGCACCATACCAAGAGTTTAAACTTGAGTCGGGTACAGTAACCCGCTTTAACTGCAAGAACGAACACGCTGCCCTCAATACTGAGGCTGGCAGATGGTCTATCAACATCTGGTCAATTAAAAATGACCTGGGCAGAGAAAACAGCGTTCGCCAAAAATTTGAGAACTTCCTCGCCTCAAACCAACCTCCTCATGCGGTAGTCCAAAGCAACAGCGACCTCACCATCAAAACTAACGAGTGGACACCAGGGGGAGAAATTAAAGTAGAACGCAGTTATACCAGCCTCAGAGAAGTCACCCGAAACATACCCTCACACTCTTCAAACCAAGCAACTGTAGAAGAAATTATCGCCATCGGGAATTCCACTGCGGCACGCGCTGCTAACCCTCAGATTCCAGACAACCCGACTATATCTGGAAAACCAGTACCAATGGTTTATTCGCTGCATCTGCACGGCGAACCTTCCAAAGTACCAGCTAATACAACTATCGATGCCATGCGCGGACACGGTAGGATACACACCACCAGAGGTGTAGACTACCAAAAAACTTATGGTGTCAAAGAGGGAGATATTGCGATCGCTCAAGGTAAAAACGGCGAGCAAGTTGCTTTCCGAGTGGGTAAGCAGTACAAAATTACCCCCGAAATGATTCAAGATCCAAGTTACCAGCAAGCCTGGGCGAAATGGGAAAAGCATTCATCTAAAGAACTTACCCAAACCCAGGCGAGTAAGAGTCAGGTATATGGCTTATTCATGGAGCCGCTAGGGGATTATGTCAATGGCAAAATTGTTCCGTTCCCAACCATCCAAAAACAACCCGCAACACCAGTAAATATCAGCCCCGACTCCAAAGATGGGCTTGGAGTAGCACTCAGCCTTGCCACTGCACTCGCAAAAGAACAAGGCAAGCTGCAAAACGATTACCAAGTTTCAGTCAATAATAATCCAGAAGCCCCTGCTGGACAGTATGGAGTAGAAACCCATGTCCAAAAACCTGAAGGAGTAGCATACGCATCCGCCGAACACGCATTTAACCATCAAAAGCAGTTGCATCCATCAGCTGATGAATACAAGTTAATGGTAGAAGTGCTTCAGGCTAAACTCGAACAACACCCCCGGCTAACTGAGGCGATCGCCAAACGCGGAGGAACTGAGTGGCTGGAAAACTGTACGGCAGTTGCTACAACGGGGGGAACCCCCACAACGCACTGCCTCACCAATTTAACTAACGCCCAGGATAAACAGTGGGAGGGTAAGGGTAAAGAATCCGCATTTATTCAAGCCCTCAGCGAAGCATACAGCAATATAACTGAAAAGTCACAACAAACTACAGTACAAACCCAGCAGCACAAGTCCGAACAGACTGATCGTCCGCTAACAAATCCACTATCCCAACTCGAACCTATAAACACTGCCGTCGCTGAACACATGAAAAAAGATATTGCGATGGCACAAATAGCTACCCAGTTTATCGGTAAATCAGCTGCGTCCCCCGAAACACCTTCAAGCACCCGTAATTACGAGCAAGCATGGGGAGAACGTGCCAACACAGGAAATTACTCGAAAGACGACATTATTATGGTGTCTGGGTCTGGCCCGTGGCGCGGAGTGACAAGCGAGCAAATTGCTCAAACATTTGAAAATCACTACAAACCTTTACTTAATAAAGCAATAGAAGCGAAAAGCTCTTTCATAGTCGGAAATGCACAAGGAAGTGACCAATTAGTTCAAAATTACCTTCAAGAAAAAGGGTACAAGGTAGAACAAACTTCCCAAGGATACGCTGTATTTAATTCTGTAGAAAATGCCCTAATTAGTACCAACACTATTTCTTACAATAAACAAGTATTACATAACCCATTTATTACTAATGACAAGAGCATTTTCTCTCCACAACAAAGTCAACAACCAAATATTGACCAAGCACTCGCATCACCTTCAATACAGCAGGTTGGAGCGATGGATAACATTATCGAGCGGATGAAAGCTAATACAGTGCAAAATCTTCAAGACTGGTATGTAGCATCTGAAAAGCTCGGTAAATCAGAAATATATCTCAAGATAATTCAGGAGGTAACTGATTTATACATCAAAGAAAATATCAGTCTTGAGAACGCTTTTAAGGCAATGGAGCGAGATATTAAGGAGCTAGAAAAAATTAATGAAATGACCAGTCTTGCCCAAAACTTAGTTAAAATTATTGGACAGGAAGATATCAATGGCATTATGTCAGTAAAAACAGAAAAATACCAAATTGCTACAAAAGCCCAAGACAAAACTTACTTAGTTAAAAATAAAAATGACAACATATTATTATATGTCAAAGAAGGAAAAACCCAAGTAAGTAACATCAGTGATGAAACATTACAAGATTTTCAACTCATGAATTCTCGTATCAATAATGCTCTCAAAGATGTCAAAAAAGATTTAGTGGAGAGGTAATTTTAGTATGAAAGAACTAATCGAACTTCCAGTAGAAGGTTTAACTCCAGCGATGCAAGCCAGTCTCCTCAGAGAATTGATCAAACAGCTTAACATTCCTGATGATAAATTTGAAGAATCTGCAAAAAAGCCTCCAACTGCTGAGGAAAGAAAAGAGGCTGTGCTAAGGTTGAATTCGGAAATTAACAGAATCAGTGAAGTAGTGCAAGATGAAGCAAAAGTAAACTCTACAGAAATTAAACCTATCACTTTTGTTAATCAAGTTAATCAAGAGTCATCTTCACAAGGCGAAGCAAGCCAGTTTACACGAACGACAATTGAACCAGAGGTTCTAAAAAACCCCACAAATAAAAATGACGACAATAATGGCAACCCAGTAGAAGAGAGTCCAGAAGATAGAGTACAATCTCTTACCGCCGATTCTCAAATTAGACAGTTTGTTATTCCTGTAATTTTAGACCACTTAGATATATTTGGAAAATCAGATAAAGAGATACAAGGGATCATTTATAAAGGTGAAGCATATACTGCAAGTCTAAAATTAGAAGAAGATTCGCAAACTCTTAGCCTTGATAGAAATTTGCCTGATTCCGAACAAAGTCGAGAAGCACTCTTGGCATCTCGTGACAATAACTCAGAAGATTACTCTATCACCATTAATAATCTCACCAAAGAGGAATTTGAACGTTTCAAGACTCTGTTCAATGAGCAACAAGCACGCCGCGAACAGAGTCAACAAAAATTCCAAAACCAGGATTCTGCTAAAGAGCTAGATTAAATCAACCCAAACCACACGCCATACATAAAAGCTATAAATCCAAAAATCAGCTTTTTATTAAAACTCAGGGGGGTCTTGGGACAAATAACAACCGCAACAGCAAAATAGTAAAAAGACGCTGTAAAGTCAAACAAACTCGTCGGGTTAACAGGCAATCTGCCTAACCCGACCAAACATAGCATCCCCATTAAAGACCAAACAACAATCTTTTCTATCCATCCTAAAATTTTATCGCTTTTCATAAAAAATTATTTATTCCTCCATCAATTCGCTGATAACTATTAAAACCAGTACTGATAAATAAAATCATCTAGTAAATAGATTGCTTAATGAAAACTACATAAACCACCCAATTACTTTGTAAAGTTTTTACAAATAATAATAAAGATTTTAAGTTAATTATTTTATAGCCATTGTAAAGATTAAGAATTCTAAAAAAGGTAAGTGCTATAAGTATTATTATCAGGGACAATACCAAACCAAAAAAGCATATAATATGAAACCTATTAATGTTGTCATCATCGAAAATGAGAACATATCTAGGATTGGCGCGGCAACAATATTATCTGAAACTGGTGCAATCCAAGTGTGTGGCGTTGCCAAATACGGAAAACAAGGAATAGAAATTGTTGACAAAGAAAAGCCAGATATCGTAATTATAAATATTGATTTACCGGATATCGATGGCATTGATGTAATAAGCACAATTAAATCCAAACACGCATCAATTAGAATAGTGGTTATGACTGCAAATAGCAGCCGAGATACCATTAACGCAGCAATTAGTAATGGCGCAGACTGCTACTACGCTAAAAATAGCGTTAGAGAAGAAGTAGGAGAAAGATTCGTTGAAGCAGTAATGGCTGCGTACAATAATGAATCATGGATTGACCCAACTATTAATCGTATTCTGATCGATAGTCTCAGGTCAAATGACACACCCGATAGAAATGCACTAGATTTGTTAAGTGATTTCTCTAATAAAGAAATCACAGTTCTTCAATTAGCTGCCGGAGGCATGAAAAATAATGAAATTGCCAATGTAATGTATGTTTCAGAAGGTACAGTAAGGTCATATCTACATAATTCATTTATCAAGCTAGGAGTCAAAGATAGGTTAAACGCTATCCGCGAAGCAATCCGCCTGGGAATCCTCAGCTTTACAGACATGAAGATCGAAGAAGAAGTTACTCAAGAAACCCACACAAGAGTCAAAACAAACCAAAAAAGTCAAAAAGATACAGCTAAAACGAGTAATAAGGGATACAAAGGCTGGGTTGCCTAAAAAATTAATCAACTGCAATTATGCAGCCACCTGAATACTTCTTCTGCTGGCGGCAAGTTTTAATGATGGCGGCGTTTTTAACATAAATACTACGTGCCATCTTACCTTCATTGGATTTAGCCCAATCTAGAAGCTTTTTATCTTCAGATTGTAAGATGGCAGATCCAGAACCCGCCTGCTGAAAAGTTACACTTCCAGCGATGGTCTTGTATGTAAAAACACCAATTGCAGTCCCTAAAGCCAGTACAAAACCCAATACCCCCGCCACTTGTGCCAATCGCCAATTACTTACATCCAAGTGAGGCAAAGCCCCGCCAGCTTGCTTAGTCATCTTAACTAAATCCTTCGCCGCTTCTGCGATCGCACTCTTTTGTTGTTGTATTGCCACTTTAGAAGCACTATTAAGCTTATCGTCTACCATGTCAGTCCAACCTACCACAAGGGAGTCAAGCCTACCTGGTAGTTGCTGCAACGCAAACTGAGTTGTACCCAGTTCCGCATATAGGTTAAACAAGGGGTCATCAGGCCGAATACCCAATTTAAGTATCCAATCAGTAACCTCTACTTTTTTTTCTTCAGAATATTCTGCAACAACTTTTTCAACAACTTTTGCAAGATTAGCCATAGGTTGTTTTTAAACAGTCAATTTGAAATCTCACTTTCAATTTGGTAAAGCAAATAATTACCATTTCTCAGATTCAATATCTTCAGTTACATCAAGATTGGAAGGACTTTGTTTACTTACACCCGTAGAAACTAATTCTGCACAGTTGATACTTAACCCTAGATAATTAGAAGCTATTCCATTAGAAACAATAGAGTTATGAAAATTCTCCATCCAGTTGAATACTATCGAACGCTGAATAGTATTAAGAGGGGAGTTAGTTTCAATCAGTTGAGCATAAGGTAAATCAGTATCCTCAAGCAACTGGTAAAAGTCATTATGTGTGACTTTACCCATAACTTTGCCGAGACTAGAAGCATAAGCTTGCCGCAGAAGGGGCTGTGAAGCTTGATGTTGCGTCAAATAAATTATCACTTTTTTCTATCTTTGGAACCATAAGTTTGCCGCAAGTCGAAATTGGAATCATAAACTTGCCGCGAGTAATTATAAAATTTTATTTCTTTTGTCGCCCTATAAACATAGTTACTAAGCGACTCAACTCGCTAAACTGCATTTCTAGCAAGTCAGTTCTTTCTTCTGTGAGTTGAACTTGTTCGTGCAACTTCTCTATACCCTGCTCCAACAAGTTCACTCTGTCTTCAACCGAATCTTCTGGTAACTCTAAATACTGAGCTATTGCCTCCCTAATTACTTGAGTCCTGTCTTTATCATCAAGAATGGCACGAGCATCCAGGGCTTCTAACATAGTTTGGGACAATCTGATTGATATAGTTTTATCTTTACCGATTTTTGACATATTACTTTTGAGATACGACCGTGATATTCTTGAGATACAAAAGATCCGGTCAAGCCAGCAATCATATAAAAGTACGCCAAATACAGGGTTTGTTTTTAAATCTGGTTCAGCAAGCGAAAATAAAAAGCTTACAAAAATCTGAAGCACCAGATATAAAAGCAGAGTCTTGGGAGCAATTTCATAAAGCAAGCCCATAAGCTTGCCGTTGCGGCAAAGTTATGGGTAAAGTCACATTATGTAACCCACCTAAAACTAGTTCCAAGCCGTTTAATTTTTTAATATCAGCTTGGAATTTACTACCTTCATAGTATCGAAATTGCTTGCTAAAGTAATGATTTTTGACAACAATATAGTCAACCTGACTACCAAAATGCTGATACAAATCCTGAAGATATTCTTCAACACAATCTTTACGATGTGATATTGGGTGCAAGAAAGTAACACGATATCCCAGACAGTTAAGATTTTCTATCAGTGAAACATCTCTATCAAAAAACTTGAATTATCGGAGATTTTGACCTGGCATATCAGTCAAAATAACTTCAATTTTCGGAAACATTTCTAAGTCGAGTAATAACCTATCAGAATCACCTCTAGAGAATCCCAAATGGTTTATCTCAAAGCGTTGTGTTTGATACATCGATAGCTTATTGCGATGCCCGTGGTAGAAAACACGCACATTGAGTTTATTTTTCAAGTACAATTCTAGCAATAGCCTAGAAGCTGTAGACTTACCTACACGAGCATCACCCGATGTAATCACAAAACGCTTTCTAAACATAATAAACTAAGCAAACTACTAAATTAAGCAGCTATATTTTCAGATTTTAAATTTGAATCTTGATTTTTAACTTTTTCTTTTTCTTCATTTTCTCTAAGCTCTTTAGATTTTTCAACAACTGCTGGATAGTAACAATCATCTGGTTGTATATCAAAGCCAAATAAATTAAATGCTGGCTTAATTTGCGCTTCAAACTCAGCAAGCCAAGATTTAATTCTCGACTTAATCACAATATTTGTTCCTTTATGAGTCTGACCTTCATTAAATGTCAGAGCATGGCGGTCAATAAAGTCGTAGGATTTGTAGAATAAATCTGGCATCACAAGTTCTACCAGACCTTCTGCAAGCATATTTTGACGCAGAGAAGCGTCATTATAACGCTCAAATTTTTCTTCTTCACCATGAAATAAGTTCTTGACGACAATATAATCTACTTGATCTTTACAAAGTTCGCGCAGTTTTTCTAGAACATTTATGGAATCAAGAACTCTACTAATCACTGAAACCATCGTAACTTGACAATTAATATCGGTTTTAAGCACTTCAAAAAATGAAAGCTCTTTGACATAACTCTCAAAAAAACCTCCAGATTGTGCTGGTAAGTCTAATAGTGTAATAGGACAATCACTCTCATCTAAATTAATTAATAAATCGTCAGCACCACCTCTATGAAAGATATCAATGTAACGTATTATCGGTCGGTAGTCTTTTTTGAAATATCTTTCTAACTGAGGATTTCTTAAGTCAGCTTCATAAGTAACACAGGGTAAATTTTTATTAATGTACAGTTGAAATAGCGCTCGTGCAAAGGTGCTTTTTCCTACACCACCTTTATCACCTGTGACAATTATTAGCCGCTTTTGAGGTTTACTATTATTACTATTGGTTGTATTATCATCAGACATGACTTTTTTACCCTTATTGTTTCTATTTGAAGACATAACATTCCTCTACAAAGCAAATACACTTTGTTGATGTAAACCGAAACTTTTAAACCTTATTTTGAAGAAAAGAATTCATTTGTAATAATTAAACACATTTAGTATAAGCAACTTTTTACGATAAAACTAGTTGATTATACAGGTTCTCCGCAAACCACATAAAATAGCTATATCCTTCCATGAATACTTCTAGAATAAATAATTAAAAGTATACTTATGCAAAAATGTCAATACCTGCATCAATTCTAAAATGCTCATATTCTTGCCCTAAAAATTAGCTATATGATGGAGCCAATAAAGATTCATTATTCAATGAAAACTAACTACTTTGTTTTACATAGATTGGTTTTAGTATGTAACCTTTACCTCAAAAAGCCAATCAACAAAACTTCAATATTTAAGCAGCATTTGTTGATATATAAATTAGTAATAAATTTTGTTTAGTTTGCCAAAAATATCATAAAATATGAAAATATATACAAAAATGTATGGAATTTACTCAGCTAAAATGTCATCGAATAAACTTATAAAAATCACAAAAATTACCAAATGAAAGATATGCCTAGTGTAACCTCATAGAAGGCTACTCAACAAAAAGACAAAGCTAAAGATATGCGGGTTTAGAATCACCTTTTTAGTCTGGTGAAGACTTTGATGATGATTTCTAGTCAGTTTCACTATCATCATCTAGCCAGTCATCATCTTCCTCTTCCTCAGCAAAAGCTAGTTCAAATACTTCTTGTAACTCCTCTGAATCTATAAGTCCATCATCATTAATGCAAAGGCCTTTTCTACAGTCTTTACAGATAACCTCACCTATTTCTGTATAAAGTAAATCGCTAGATGAGCCGCAACTGAAACAACCATAGTTAAACTTATCAAACTTTTCTAGAATTCTAATTGCAATGTTTTTGTCTTCTATGTCGAATTGCTCCATTGCCCATTTGATATCTAGCATAGTTATTTTCTGGTAGATTGAGCTTTGCTATAGCTTTTGATTATCCCTCAAAACTAATCAATAAATACACTTGTGGAATAGTGCTACTGATCCGCAGTTGTTACAGTGCGATCGCTTTTGTGAAAGGTGCGATGCCTACGCTGGTAACTGGGCGCGTCCGTTGTGCGGGCTGTTCGGTGTCGCATTTTCCCTTTAAGAGTATCTCATCGCTACCATGCCAAAAAACGAACTAAAAGCATAAGCTTGTTAGCCCCACTTCTCCTCTAAAAATTAATCCGCTCCCTCTGTCTTATCTTCTGAGGAATTCTGGGAAGAAATTTTTTTGGCGATCGCATCCAATATTGTTGATATCTGATCGGGACTATTTAAATTAACTTGGTATACATTCGTAGCATGAACTTGATTACTCCCTATTACCACTTGTAACCCAGGTTCACCCAGCAGATGCTTGATTAACTTAGCTTTTCCCTCGGCATCCAAGTGATCGCAGTTTTCCATTAATTTTTCTAAAAAATCATCCTCACCCTTATTTACCACAATAAGCGCCTAAGTGTATATCAAAAATTTCTCAGGCTATCATACTGCTACTTGCAGGTCTGTAGTATCCGTATTTTTTCCAGATATGGCCCCTGGTTGTAATACCCAAGCGGCAATCGCTTGTAGTATTTCAGCTTTTTCTTTAGGTGTGGCAGATTCAATTAGTTGAATAGGCGTTAACTCAACTACTCCTATTCTCGCTAGTGCTGGAATTCTACAATTTTCTGGCAGGGCATGAAGGATTTTGAAGTAATTACCAGCTTTTAGGTCGTTTTTGCCATCAAGAAACTTACTAATAGTACTCTCGTGGACACCAGCCCTAACAGAAATTTCTCTTGCTGTTAAGCAACTTTCCTTAATTGCTGTAATTAATATTTCTTGATGTTTATCCATATTGCCACTACTTGCTTTTTTTCAAGTTATTGAATACTATCAAATCTGTCTAGAAAATACAATTTAGCAAAAATCACACTGGCTTAATGGTGCTGGGGTGACAGTTTTGTGAAATTTTAGCGACTTTTACAACAAACTAGCTCTACTTGCATATGCGGGTAAGGGCAAAACTCATTTTATCCATATTATGACAGACACAAAGATTCAGGGGAAGTTCTACCCGCTCCAACATGAAGAATGGCTAAGAGCCTGCCGGGAACTAACCCCAGCACAGAGGGATGTACTCTACTACCTTCGCACTCTCGACCCATACAGCACCGGAATGGAAGTATCACCCTCAAGGATTGCCAAGGATTTATCTACCGCAGAAAAGCCAGTTCACCGCAGCACTGTAGGCCGTGCCCTCAAAGCGTTGGATGAAAAGGGATTTGTCGATATGGAGCTTCTTAAGGTTAAGGTTCACGTTCTCACCAAAGGCTTGCACTGTTGCGATGAGGTAACAAGTTGTGATGAGGCAACAAGTTGCGATGAGACAACAAGTTGCGATGAGGCAACAAGTTGTGATGAGGCAACAAGTTGCGATGAGACAACTTTGTTGCCTGACCGCAACTTAGGTGATCATGACGCAACTTGCGCGATCGCTACGCAACTTGCGCGATCGCCACGCAACAAGCACGAGCCAGAAGTATTACCAGATAAAGATTCCAGCACACCTAAGATTAATAAGACTTATTTAGAATTTATAGACTCTCTCTCAGAAACCGAGCGAGCGAATTTTTTGAATTTTTGTGAGGAAAAGACAAAGAACCTCAGCCAGCCAGTGAATGACATTGAGGCTTGGTTAGCTCACACCACTAAAGCTGGACAGAACCGTTGGGAAGTTTATTACAAAAAATTTGTGACGTACCAACAAGCCGAGTCCAAAAAATCTCAAAGTAGCCGTAGCAGTCAAATGAAAAAGTTTCAAGAGGAACTTGAGCAACAACGACAACAAGCTATGTCCATGTACGGCAACACAAATGAATCAATGGAAGCTTTGCCCAACTCAATCTAAAATTTCAAGTTGCTTATGAAAGAACAACTAAATTTCCAAGGTGATGGTAGCGATGGCCTGCCACCCCAAAACATTGAGGCGGAAGAGGCGATTTTAGGCGGTATCATGCTTGACCCAGAAGCAATAGGTAGAGTGAGCGATTCTTTGATTCCAGAAGCTTTTTACATCAGCGCTCACAAAGATATCTATCAAGCAGCTCTTAGGCTCTACAGTCAAAGTAAACCCACGGACTTGCTTACAGTCACCAGTTGGCTGACTGACCATGATTTACTTACCCGCATTGGTGGGAGAAATAAATTAGCAACTCTGGTAGACCGCACGGTATCAGCTGTGAACATCGACGCTTTGGCAGGGTTAGTAATAGAAAAATACCTGCGGCGGCAGTTAATCAAGGCTGGCAATGAAATTGTGCATCTGGGTTACGAAACTGAAACCGAGTTACCCAAAATCCTTGATCAATCGCAACAGAAAGTATTCCAGCTTTCTAACCAAAGCTTTGGTTCAAACACCGAACACAACAGCACAATTAGTATTGCTGCTTACAAGGAATTAGATTCAGGAAGCCCTATCTACTCCACAGGACTTGATGAACTCGATAATTTAATGGTCGGATTTGAAGGCGGTACGCTTACCATAGTTGCGGGTAGACCGTCAATGGGAAAGTCCCAGATTTCGTTGCAACTAGCTCTCAAGATGATATTGCTCCACGATTTACCTGTGGCTATCTTCTCGTTGGAGATGACAAAGAAACAATTAGAGTACAGGCTGTGGAGTTTAATTAGCGTCACCAATGCCTACAAACATTTAGGATTAACGCCACTGAAGAGCGATCGCATCCGCAGACATCGAGCCAAATTTCAACCTTTAGCAGATTGGGAATTCACGCTTATTGCCAAAATCGTTGATATTGCCTCAGAACTGCCGCTTTATATGAATGATTCAAGGGGTATCACCGTTTCACAAATTGCATCAGAATGCCGCCAAATTAGGGCTAAAGAGGGAAAACTGGGGCTAGTTGTAGTTGATTACCTGCAAATGATGGCAGAGGACTCTGGAGGCAACCGCAGCTATGAACTAGGAGATGTAGCCAGGGGACTTTACAAAATGGCAGGGGAACTAGATGTACCCGTGCTAGCACTGTCCCAAATCTCTAGGGGAGTTGAGGGCAGACAGAATAAGCGCCCAATGATGAGCGACCTTAGCCAATCGGGAATTTTAGAAATGGTGGCAGACAATATTATTCTTGCTTACCGGGATGAGTACTACAACCCAGACACTACAGAGCAAGGAATATTAGAGCTAATCATGGCTAAAGCACGGCACGGTGAAACAGGCACAGCAACGGTATTTTTTGACAAGTCCTATGGAATTATCCAGAATTTGCGGTGATGGAATATCGGAGTCCTCAAACTCCTGTCAAAACCATCCGCCTCCTGTATCGGAATTTTTACTGGGGGGTATTGATAATAGCCCTAGTAAAAATTTTGAAGAAGTAGGGATACCCCCCAGTAAAGATAACCCTAGTAAAAACTCTCAACAAATAGAGATAACTCCAAGTATTAACAACCCTAGTAAAAAGCGCAGAAATTGGGGTGAGGGTAACGGCACTATTTATTGGCGCACCATTACTAGGGGTGGAAAGGACTATCCCCAGGCTTATTATCATTGGCAAGAAAAAGGTAGAAAAAAGACCAAGTACATTCCCAAGCAAATACTTGGGGTTATTCAAGAAGCAGAGTTCAATAAGCGCCCAATTAGAGAAATTTTGACATTACTGGGTGTTGTGCCTAGCCCTAGTAAAAACACATTACTAGGGGATATCGAAAATAACCCTAGTAAAGATGTCGAGCAGTCAGAGATACCCCCCAGTAAAAACAGCCCTAGTAAAGATGTCGAGCAGTCAGAAATACCCCCCAGTAAAGATAGCCCTAGTAAAACTAGACGGGACAAAGGATTAGGTAGTGGCTCCATTCAGTGGAAAACCATCACCCTTCACGGCAAAGATTATCCCCAAGCTTGGTATCACTATGAGTTTTGTCAGGATGGCGATCGCCTCCTTAAAAAGTGCAAGTATATTCCAAAACGACTATTAGAGAGAATAGAGAAGCTAGAAGCAGATAAAGCGCCAGTTAGAGATATTTTGTCAGTATTGCGTGTAAAATTCTAGAAAAACCATTACCTCAGAAAAGCCGCGCAAATCGTAAATACCAGGTAATACCAATACTATGTGTACTTGCATAAAAGCCTGAAAGCCTGAACCCTCTATATGGGTCTTTCGTTACATACTTGTAAATTTTCCTGCTGACTTACTTAACAGGTACTGAAGAAACTGTATTTTTTTAAGCAACAACTTCAAATGGAATCGACATCACGGCTAACTTGGTAGTATCACTTCCACGAGTGTTTGGAGGAATCTGCATAGTTTCATTGCTATTTGTCCCACGTGTACTTCTGTCTAAATCATCTAGCAAACTATTAGTTAAATCTAAAAATTCGTCTCCAGTAATATCTGGGATGGGACTGCGTTGATCGCCTATTCCTCTAGTATTTGCTAATGTTTTGATGACATCTAGAAAACCACGTAATGGTTCAGTACTGGCGATGATCAGGGCTTCTCCGAAACCTAGTGGTTCTGAAATATCAAAGGTGGTAGGTTTTTCCCCTGGTTCAGGTGGTCGGGGAATTGAAAGTTTTTGTCTTGGTTGCACTAATATCGCACCTTCTGACCTGTCGTAAGGGAAAAGAACGTCCATTTTCCCGGTGCTATCTATGCCTAAAATACTAACGTGGAGGGGCACAGATTCGCTATTTTGGATTTGGAAGGCTATACTGATTCCTACAGGCAATTTTGCTACACCTGAATCGGAAAAGTTTATCGGTTTGCTTGGTTTGGAAGGATTTACTATTCCAGTATTTTGTTTAATACTACGAGTTGTGAAAGTTTCGGCTAGTAGTTTTTGATTACCAGCAACAACCATTGATACAGTTATACTTATTTTGGATGTATTTGTGTTGCCAAGTATATCTTTAACAATTCTGGCTGCTAGAAATGATTTTAGCTTCGGTCGTAAGCGTTCCACTGCACTACTTACTGCTTCATCTGCATTGGCAAAGGAACTGGAAATGATTCCATCCAATGTTGGTGAAAATACTCCGAAACTGCCGACAACAGGCAAGTTTGGTATGCGTTTTTGTTGTAGTTCTTGGTATTTAGCTTGAGTCATACGACCAAAGATATAATGTACTTCGTTTTGTCCTAAGGACAATACTTCTATACGGTTAATAGCCTGTAGTGCTTGTTTAGCTTGTTTGATGGTGTTGCTATCCAAAGAACTGTCATCTAGCCCAATTTTTAAAGTTAAATCTTTGGGGATGGTGCGGATACGTTCTTGTAAAAGCGTCCCTTTTCCTAGTTGGGTACGTGCAGTGCTAACTAATTTACCCTTAGCTGTCAATCCTTTACGGGATGAAATTTGCACTTGTCCCCGTCCCTCGCCATTTGCATCTACTACTGTAAAAACTGCTTTTTCATTAAATCCTTCTAAGCTTTGTGAAGGTATACCTCCCAACCATAAATTTACTTCATCGCCATTAATATCAGTTACAACAGCCTCTGCTGGAACTGCTTTGAGTGTGGAATGATAGATTGATGTACTTGAATTTCCTGACAAATTTTGTTCTATCTCTGGTATTTGACTCTCGCCACCTCCTTGATTCCAGATGATTTCTTTAGTGCTTTCACGAACATTCACAAAAGTTTTACTAAAAGATTCATCCCCTATTTGTTGCCAAAGATATTGAGTTAATGCGTAAGTAAAAGCTCCAGAACTAAAGTCACTTGTTCTGGCTTCAAGGGCTTCTTGGTCACGTCTAGCAGCAGTAATTACAATACCTTTGGCGACATTTTTTTTACGTTTGTTCATAAACTCTTGTGCTGAAAGTCCGGTTTTTGCTAGCAATTTACGCTGTTTTTCATACTCTGCGGGACTAGCCAAAAAGTTGCTTCCGCCATCACGGGAACGGACTACTAAATTACCTCGTTTGGTTGCACCAGAGTAGCAACAATCTAGGACAACGGTGACATTTTCAGTTTTTAACGCATACATGAGTAAAAATAGGGTATGCCCCATAATGTCCTGAACTACACCACCATTAGGAGGTAAGGAACTATCAACGGGAACAAGTGTACCGTTGAGTCCATCCGGTGTATCACGGTCTTTATCTTGTACTAGTGAACCATGCCCAGAATAGTGGAATACTACCACGTCGCCGGGTTTAGCTTGGTTAATTAAATGTTCTTCAAAAGCTTGTAAAATGCCTTGGCGTGTTGCTTGTGCATTAGTCAAAGTCAAAATATCTTTGTCGTTAAAACTAAAGCGGTGAGTTAATAATTCGCGTTGCAACAAAACATCATTTTTACAACCTCCTAATCCTGGGATACCATTTTTATATTCATCAATCCCTACCAGTAATGCCAATTTGCGGGGTGTATTTTGTGCTAGAACTTTGGCATATTGTTGGGATTGGCGCATGGTGTCCAATTGGCTTATACCGACTGTTGCTAAAGCAGAACTAGCGAATTGCAGAAATTGACGGCGTTTGATATGTGTCATAAGATTTTTGGTTTTGAATTAAATGTGAATGATGTTAGGCTTGGTACTCTGATACTTAAGTTGCATCAAAGTAGTATATTTCTAGCTTTTGGAAGGATATGCCAAAATTGGGGCTAAAATTTGACAGGAGTCCAATCACCAGAAGGTATGAAAGCAGCCCAGAAGAATGGATGTTGATACTGCTGGGACTTCAGCATTTCTAATTGCGCCTGTCGCAAGGTTTCGGAACGTCCCTCGTTTTTGATTAATCTTCCGTAATATTTCACCATTAGTTCTTTTGTACCTAAATCGTTAACATTCCATAGACTAATTAATTGACTTTGGGTACCAGCCATAACAAAAGCACGACGCAAACCATATACCCCTTCGCCGTTGGTTGCTTTACCTACTCCTGTTTGACAAGCTGAAAGTACGACTAATTTAGTACCCGATAAATTTAAAGAAGATGCTTCTAATGCAGTCAGTACACCATCTTCACTACCACTGCGAAGTTGATTAGCTCCAGCTAAAGCAATACCGGAACGCAGTAGGGGATTTTCAATGTTCTTGCTCACTCGATGGCTAGAACCAGGTTTGACTATAATTCCACGATTTTCTACAGCTAAATCAAAAGTATCGGGAACTTCTATTTTTTCATCGGTGCGAAAGAAACCGTGAGTAGCGATATGGAGAATACTAGGCGATCGCATTTGTTTCAGGGCGTTTTCTGTGGCTTGACTTCCTGTTAAAAGGTTTACATTTATACCTCTTTCTTTCAGCAGAGGTAAAATAACATCTGCTTCTTGCTTTGTTCCCTGTAAGGGACTAAATGTGAGTCTGTTGATTTCTGAGGAGCGTTTTAAATCTTCTTTGTTACCTACGGGTATAGGTGCGTTATTTGCTGCGTTATTAAAATCGATATTCGCCATCATCACAGGTGGTTGAACACTAGATGGCTGATTAGATAATCGCAGTAAGTCACGCCCTGTTGTTAAATAATTAATAGTATAATTTTCTACCAAATAGCGGTTATTTTCATCGACTAAGGCAGCAAAGGGAATTAAATTAAGTTGGCTGTCGGGAGAAAGTAGCAGTTTTCGCTTGTCACCCAATAATTTGCGGATTGGTTGCATTAATTGGGTATCCAGACGACGCGCAACTGGTTTAACATCGCGGGATTTGCTTTGCAGGACTGTACCAAATTCGGCAATTTCTTGATCGATGGTTTCTGCTTCCCCTAAATCTACCCATTGGGTTGAGCCTTGGGATGTAAGAATGTAGGCAGCATAGCGAGGTTTGCCATAGCGATCGCTTCGTTTTACACCTTTGATGTTGGTTAAGGGTTTATACTGAATAAATTCTACTAAAGCTGTATCCGCAGGTATCAATTTTTGTACTCCTTCAATAGTTACAGGTTGGGTTGTGATGCGAAATTCCGCGCTGCGTTTGGAGAGTTCTGCTTCTGAATTCTCGGCTTTAGTCTTCAGTTGGGCAATTTCTTGGCGATATTGTGTATTCGTAAAATTACTATTTGTATTGTATAAAAGTCTTGCAAGTTGGGAGTTGGTTTGGGAAAGTTCGTCAAATAATTTTTGGTTTTCTGGGGTGAGGTTTTGTCGCAACCAGTTTCGACTATCGCTGAGAACATCAAGTATGCGTCCTTTGCGACGGAGAATTGTAGTTAGAGCTAGGTTTGCTGCTTGGGGGTTATTGGGTGCTGACTGGAGGTGAGAAGAAATTGCAGTATCACCTGATTCCACAAGTAACGCCATATAATTTTGTTTTTGGCGTTCCGAACCAATGCCAAGGATAATATTGAGATTGCGATCGCCAATTTCTAAACCACGCTTTCTCAATTCAATCGCACGAGATGTATCACCTTGGGCATTGTAGTACAAAGCTTGCATTCCCAAGTTATTCGCAAAATCAGGGTGTTCAGAACCAACAATACTTTCTGTGATGTCAAGAGATTTTTGTGTGAGTTCTATTGCTTTTTGAGTGTTATCCAAAAGAAAGTATGTCCAAGCTTGGTTGCTCAGGTTAATTGCGACTTGGGTATGTTTAGTACCATAGGCTTTCTCGTAAATTGCTAAGGAACGTTGTAAGAGTTTAAGAGCTTCCTGATGCTTACCTTGTACATTATATAAACTTGATAAATTATTCAAACTGAGAGCAACATCAGGATGATTGGAGCCAAATATTTTTTCTCTAATCTCTAAGGCACGTTTGATAAATGGTTCAATTTGAATATTTTCTGTTGCTTCACCAAATATTTCTTTGTTGTAGTATAGCACCGCCAAGTTATCAAGATTCATAGCGACTTTAGGATGAAATTTGCCAAATATTTTTTCATTAATGCCTAAAGCCCGATTATATAAAATTTCAGCTTCCCGATTATTTCCTAAATTTTCATAAATTGCAGCTATATTATTTAAATTTTGACTTATATCTGGATGCTCATTGCTAAATATTTTCTGATTTATTGTTAAAGACTTTTGAGCATAATCAAGAGCTTTTGGATAATTACCTTGTTCTTTATATACTCCAGAAAGATTATTATAACTTTGAGCAACTAAGTAATGTTCAGAACCAAATACTTTAGTGCGAATTTCTAAAGCACGCTGATATTTATCTATAGCTTCTGGATAATTACCTAAATCCTGATACACATTAGCAATATTATTTAAATTCTGAGCAATAAAATAATGTTGGGAACCGAATTTGTTCTCATAAATTTTCAAAGCTGACTGGAATAATTTTAATGATTCTGTGTAGTTTCCTTGCTCTTTATAGAGAACAGCAATATTATTCCAACTACCAGCAACTTCTGGATGTTCTGCACCAAATGTTTGACGGCGAATTTCTAAAGAATCTTGAAACAGTTTTAATGCTTCTGCATAATTACCTTGTTCTTGATAGACAGATGCTAAATTATTAAGGATTCTAGCAACACTTGGATGTTGGGAACCAAACACCTTCTCAGTTATTAGTTTGGCACGTTTATAGTAATCGATAGCTTGAGGAAAGTTAGCCAACTCTTTATAGATACCTGCTAAATTATTCAAACTTTCAGCAATAGATGGGTGTTCTGAGCCAAATATTGTTTGACGAATTGCGAAAGCACGTTGATAATTTTTGATTGCTTCTGAGTAGTTCCCTTGTTCTTGATATAAAATCGCCAAATTATTGAGAGTAAGAGCTACTTGAGGATGGTCTGGTACTAATACCTTCTCGTTAATTGCTAGAGCTTGTTGATAGTGTTTAATTGCATCTGAGTACCTTCCTTGTATTTGATAAGAAAAAGCCAAATTATTGAGACTGAGAGCGACATCTGGGTGTTCAAGACCTAGTATCTTTTCTTTAATCTTTAAAGCACGTTCAAATAGAGATAATGATTCTGCATAATTACCTTGCTCTTGGTATAAATTAGCCAAATTGCTAAGATAGGTAGCATATTCAGGATGTTCAGTACCAAAAGATTTTGCAAATATTTTCTCAGAGCGTTGGTAAAGTTGCAGCGCTTCTTGATATTTTCCCTGTTTTTTATAAACTAAAGCTAAACCGTTGATAATTCTAGCAACTTGAGGATGTTCAATTCCAAATTGATTTTCACTTATTGTTTGCGCTTTTTTATATAATTGAATTGCTTCTTGATACTTTCCCTGGTTTTGATATAAACCAGCCAATTTTTGCAGAGATGATGCAAAATTTTCAGCGCTAAAACTGAGATATGCTGCTTCCTCTAAAAGTTTAGCATCTACTGCTTTTGCATATCGTTTCTCAGCTATTGTTAAAGAACGCTTATATAGTTCCTCTGCTTTCTGATAATTTCCTAACTCTTCATAAGAATTAGCAAGATTGCTCAAGGTTTTAGTTATTTGAGAACTTTCATCACCCCAAGTTTTTTTCGTTATTTGTAGAGATTTTTCATACAAAATAATTGCTTCCTTGTTGTTCTTTAAATAACTATAGACAATAGCGATATTATTTAGAACACTAGAATATTTATCTGCCTGAGAATCAAGATTATTTTCATAAATTTTTCGAGCGCGTTGATAATACTTTAATGCTTCTTGGTATTTAGCTAAATCCGTATAAACATGACCAACAAAATTAAGGCTCAGTGCCACATCTGGATGTTCTGAACCAAGATTTTTTTCTCTGATTGCTAAAAGGCGTTCATAATAGGATAATGCTTGATTGTATTTACCTCGATCGCGGTAAAAATTTGCTAAATTAAAGACATTATCTGCAATTTTTATACTATCCTGACCATGTAACTCAGAATTTATTGCTAAAGCACGTTGAAAAAATGACTCAGCCTGAGCGTAGTTTTTTTGTAATTCATTTATTTGCCCAAGACTGAGAAGCATTGAAGCTTCGCGTTCTTTTTGATTGGGTATTTTTTCATAAAGTGCTAAAGCTTCCTGACAACTATCTATTGCTTGTTTATGTTGTGTCATCAAAGAATAAGTATCACAAAGAGCGCCAAGATTACCAGCTATATCTTTAGGTTCTTTTAATTGTCGAGCAATAGCTAAAGCTTGCTGATAATATTCTAATGCTTTGGGATAATCTTCTAATTGAGTTCTGTAAATACCTCCTATTAAAGATAAAATTGTTTCTTGTGAAGCAGGTTTTTTAAGCTCTTGATAGATTACTAATGCTTTCTCAAAGAAGTCTAAAGCGAGTTTTGATTTCTGCTGTTCATAATAACTTAAACCAGTGACAACTAAAATTTCGGCTTCAGCTTCACGTTTTTTCAGTTTTTGATTAATGGGTAAAGCCTGCTGAAAATAATCTATTGCTTGGGGATATTGTTTTAACTTGTGATGAGATAATCCCATTTGATTGAGAATAAAAGCTTCTTCAGAAAGATTTCCGCCTTTTTTGATGATTATTAATGCACTTTGATAAAATTGAAGGGCTTTATCATCTTTATTCAAACCTTGATAAACTAAGCCATTGAGCATCAAAGCTATTGCTTCTGCACGAGGATTTTTGACTTGGCGACTAAGTTGTAAAGCTTGATTGAGTAATTCTAAACCTGCTTCGGTTTTACCTAAAGCTCTATTTACTAAACCTAATAAAGCAATAGTTTCAGGTTCATAAAAACTATCTTTAATCTGCTGTCGAATTTTTAAAGATTTTTGCAGTGGTTCTACTGCTTCTTTCAATTTACCCTGACTAATATAAACTACACCAATATTAGTTAGTGTCTCGCCTTCTCCTTTTTCGTCATTGACTTCTCGGCGTATAGTCAAAGCTTTTTGAAATGTTTCTAGTGCTTTTGAATATTCTTTTAATCCGCCATAAGTTTCACTCAGATTATCGAATACATTACCTTCACCTTGGCGATTATTCAGCTTTTGATAAATAGCTAAAGCTGGAGTTAATGCTTTCTGCGCTTCTGGATATTCGCCTAATGAGTTATAAACTTCGCCCAAATAATTTAATGCTTCTGCTTCACCTAAAGAATCTTGTTGTTTTTGTCGCAGTGCTAAAACTTGTTGAAAAGTTTTCTCTGCATCTCTGAGTTTATATTCGCGTAGCTGGATGATTCCTGCTTGCAATAATTTATCTGTAGATGTTGCTTGAGGAGTAGAGGGAATTGAGTTTTGAGTAATAATTTCTTGTTTTGAGGAAAAAGCTGCTTTGGTTATTCCACTGAATAAAACTGTCAGAATAATATATGTTCCTAACCGTAGAATTAACAAGTTAAATTTAGCGTTGCTTTTCACTGATTTTTTAGGAGATGATATAGTTTGCATTAATTTGTTTGTCTCTTTTATGCGGGTTGGTGATAAGTGGTTAAGCAAAATTAAATATATATTGCGATTGCTTCGTTCCTCGCAATGACAAGGGTTTGAAGTTTTCAAAATGTATAAATATTTTTGCACTACTACTTATGTATTTCTAGCTTTGGGGAGGATATGCCAAAAATGAGGCTAAAATTTAGCAGGAGTCCAATCACCAGAAGGGATGAATGCGGCCCAGTAAAATGGATGTTGGTATTTTTGGGAATTCAACATTTCTAATTGTGTCTGTCGCAAGGCTTCGGAACGTCCCTCATTTTTGATTAATCGTCCGTAATATTTCACCATCAGTTCTTTAGTTCCCAAATCATCAACATTCCAGAGACTAATTAACTGACTTTGAGTACCAGCCATCACAAAAGCACGACGCAAACCATATACCCCTTCGCCGTTGGTTGCTTTACCTACTCCTGTTTGACAGGCGGAAAGTACGACTAATTTAGTTCCCGATAAATTTAAGGAAGATGCTTCTAAGGCTGTCAGTACACCATCTTCATCACCACTGTGACGGTTGTTAAATCCAGCTAACGCAATACCGGAACGCAATAGGGGATTTTCAATGTTCTTACTCACCTGACGACTGGAACCAGGTTTGACGATGATTCCACGATTTCCCACAGCTAAATCTTGAATATCTGGAAAGTCTATTTTTTTATCGGTGAGAAAGAAACCGTGAGTAGCGATATGTAAAATACTGGGTGACTGTAATTGTTTGAGAGTATTTTCTGTGGCTTGGTTGCCTGTTAGGAGTTTTACATCTTTTAATAAGGGGGTAATGGCTTCGGCTTCTTCCTTTGTTCCTGGTAAGGATGAAAATTTTAGTCTGTCAAATTCCGAGGAACGTTTTGCTTGGCGATCGCCTTTTTCTGACACAGATAAATTACTTGCAGCATTACCAAAATCAATATTTGCCATTACCACAGGTGTTTGACGGCTGGGTGCTTGATTTGATAAGCGCAGTAAGTCACGCCCTGTTGTTAAATAATTAATAGTATAATTTTCTACAAGATAGCGGTTATTTTCATCTACCAGCGCAGCGAAGGGAATTAGATTCAGCTGGCTGTCGGGAGAAACTAGCAGTTTTCGCTGATCGCCCAATAGCTTGCGGATGGGTTGCATTAATTGGGTATCCAAGCGACGCGCAATTGGTTTGACATCGCGGGATTTACTTTGCAGGATGTCACCAAATTCAGTAATTTCTCGATCAATAGCTTCCGCTTCTCCTAAATCTACCCATTGTGGTGCGCCTTGGGATGTCAGGATATATGCAGCATAATGGGGTTTACCATAGCGATCGCTCTTTTTTCCAGCTTTTGGATTGATTAAGGGTTGATACAGCGTAAATTCTATTAATGCAGAATCAGCAGGTATTAATTTTTGCACTGATTCAATTGTGGTGATTTGAGTGACAGTGCGAAATTCGCTGCTACGTTTAGAGAGTTCTGCTTCTAATTTGTCATACTCAGCTTGGAGTTTTGCAAATTCTTGACCAAAGTTACTAGATTCAGTGTACGTGAGTCTTGCCAGTTGCGAACTGATGGTTGTGAGTTCGTCAAATAATTTTTGGTTTTCTGGGGTAAGGTTTTGTCGTAACCAGCTACGACTATCGCTGAGAACATCAAGTATGCGTCCTTTCCGGCGAAGAATTGCGGTGAGAGCCAGTTTTGCAGCTTCGGGATTATTGGGTGCTGACTGGAGGTGTAAGGAAACTGTGATGTCGGTTGACTCATTGACTAACGCCATCATATAGTTTTGTTTTTGGCGTTCTGAACCGATACCAAGGATAATATTGAGATTGCGATCGCTAATATCTAAACTGCGATTTCTCACTTCAATGGCACGGTTTATATCGCCTTGAGCATGGTATGCATAACTTTGTAATCTTAAATCCTTAACAACACCTGGATGTTGGGAGCCAAAAAAGCTTTCTGTCATCGAAAGCGATTTTTGTAAGAGTTCCAGTGCTTTTTGATTATTTCCTAAAAGATAATAATTCCAACCTTGGTTACTTAAATTGAGTGCAACTTGGGGATGATTAGTGCCATATACTTTTTCCCAAATAGCTAAAGAACGTTGTAAAAGTTGAAGAGATTCTTTATACTTGCCTTGGTTATTATACAAATTAGCTAAATTATTGAGACTAAGAGCCACATCAGGATGATTTGCTCCAAATACCTGTTCGCGGATTTTTAAAGCACGTAGCCAAGTTTTCTCAGCTTCATCATAATTACCTAAGTCTCTATAAGCTGACGCTAGGTTATTAAGCTGAACTGCTAGGTTAAAATCATCCCAAAAGTCTTTTTTTGAATTTTTTTCTGTGATTGTTAAGGCACGTTGATAAAGTCGTAATGCTTCTTGATAATTCCCTAAACCTGTGTATATATTAGCTAAATTATTCAAGGAAGAAGCAACATCTGGATGTTCCAAACCACGCATTTTTTGAATAATTGTAAGAGCGCGTTGACCAACTTTTAATGCTTCTGGATAATTAACCAATTTAATATAAAGGCTGGTCAATTGATTCAAACTGTTAACAACCTCTATATTTTCTTGACCAAGATGTTTTTCTTGAAGTGCTAGAGCGCGTTGAAAATATGGTAAAGCTTCTCGATACTTACCTTGATTGTTGTATAGATAACCTAATGTCTTAATATTTTTTACTATTTCAATACTCTCTGAACCATATAAAACCTGCCGACGTTTGAGTACTTGTTGATAATATGATTCTGCTTGAGAATAATTTTGTTGACTTTCATATAATAATCCTATGTAGCCGATAAGATTAATCAATTCTTCCTCTGGTCTTTTGATTTTCTCAAAAATAGCTAAAGCTTGCTCACAACTATCACTTGCTTCCTTATATTTTTTCCAGTCATAGTAAAGATTACACATTCCATAAAGATAAATACCTTCATATAAAGGTAATTTATTTACTTGAGCAATTGATAAACCTTGCTGATAGTAATCAATAGCTTTTGGATATTGCTGTAGATTGTCGTAAGCCAGTGCTACTGATGCAAGCAAACCTAATTGTGCTGGTGGATTATTGAGTTCTTTAAAAATTATCAGTGCTTGCTGGTGTAACTCTACAGCTTGATCAAATTTTTTCTGCTGGTTATAAATATCAGCTATCTGACTGATAGTTTCTAATTCTAATTCTCGCTGTTTGAGTTCTTGGAAAATTTTTAAAGCTTGCTGATATGATGCTAAGGCTTTATCATACTGTTGCTGCTTACTGTAAATTGATGCAATATTAAGAAATATTTGAGATTCTTCAGCAGGATTTTTTTGTTTTTGATAAATAGCTAATGCTTTCTGAGCTATTTCTAAAGATTTCTGACTGTATTCAACTGATTTTTTCGGATTTTTTAACTGATTATAAGCATCTGCAATATAAGCAAGAAGTTTCATTTCTTCCAATACATTACCGCTTTGTCTAGCGAGTACAAGTGCTGGTTGCATATACTCTATTTGTTTGTCAATTTGTCTTGAGAAAATATGAACAGTTCCTGCTGACATTAGTGTAATACTTTCAGCTTTGGGATTATTTACCTGACGACTAAGCTTTAAAGCTTGATTTAACATTTCAAAACTTTGGTCAATGTTACCTAAGACATAGTGGCTTAAACCTAATAAAGCAATTGTCTCTGGTTCGTTAAAACTATCTTTAAGTTGTCGTCGAATAGATAGCGATCGCTGTAAAACTTCTACAGCCTGAGAAAAATAACCTTGATTTATATAAACTGTGGCAAGATTACTTAAACTACCTGCCTCACCCTTAATATCTTTAATTTCTCGCCAAATAATCAAAGATTTCTGAAAATTATCTAATGCCTTTGAATATTGTTTAAATCCACTGTAAGCATTACCAATATTCTCTAGTGCTTCTGCTTGTTGTTGGCGATTAGTTGATTTTTGAGCAATAATCAATGCTTCCTGAGAAAATTTTAAAGCCTGTGTTGGCTCACTCAATAAACTATAAACTTTACTCAGGTAATTTAGAACGAGAGTATCTCCAGCAGCATCATTTTCTTGTCGTCTTTGCAATAACACTTGTTGAAAAGTTTTTTCTGCTTCTCTAAGTTTATATTCGCGTAGCTGCGTGATACCTTTTTGTAATAATTTATCTGTAGATGTTGCTTGAGAAGTTGGAGAAGGTGAGTTCTGAGCAATAATTTCTTGCTGGGATTTAAGTGCAGTAGCTGCTGGGATACCACTTAATAATCCGGCAATAGTAATGATTGCTCCTAACCTCAATATTGCTAGATTAAATTGATTACCTGTTGAGATTAATTTTGGTGTAATATCTGTTTTCATCTTTACCTTTCCTAAGTTTAAATAAAGTTCATTGGCACACTACAAACATTTACCGCTCTATTTTGTGAGCATTAATCATAGCCAAGGCCATTATGATTAGATTTATTCCGACTCCCCAATAAGAGTAAAAGCTGCCCATTGAGATGGACTCGCATATTTTTTCTTAGCAGCAAGTATGGCATTTCTTAAGGCAGTGGCTTTGTCAAGTTTTTGTTGCAAGTTTTGATAAAATTTGGTCATTAAAAAAGCAGTTGAACCATCATCTACTGCCCATAAAGAGACAATTACACTGGATGTACCAGCACTAATTAAAGAACGAGATAAACCAATAACACCATCACCAGTTATTCGACCTCTACCTGTGTCGCAAGCACTGAGAACAACCAAATCAGCGTTAATTTTCAGATCGAGAATTTCTTCTGCTGTCAGTAGTCCATCGTGCTTTTTATCTTGCTTGCTTAGAGGTGATGAGAGAGAGCTTAAATTTTCAGGGGTGAGAGTGAGCTTTCCTTTAGAAGGAGCAAACGCGATCGCCTGAATATGTTCTTGAAGTGCTTGCTTTTGTTCGGGAGTCATCGGTAGATAAATACACTCATCATACTTATCCTGACTGATTTTCGCGCTCTTTGCAAAAACTGGGATGCTCCCAAACCAATCAGCGTAAAAACAGCCCAATCGCTAGGATGTGGATACTTTTCATCGTTTCCAGCATCGTTTGACGTAGCGCACCTGCTTTATCAGCATTTTTGCTTAAATTACCATAAAATTTGCTCATTAGTGCCACTGTTGATATATCAGAAACATCCCATGTTGAAAATATTGGTAAATAATGGTGCGTTAGACTGACAATAACGCACCTTGCTAATTGAATTATCCAATCCGAAATTGTTCTAGCTAGTCTGAATGTTTTCAATCATGTCTTGTGCTTTTTTCGCTAATTCTGGTTCTCCTTGTTCTGTAAAAAGGCTAACAGCTTGATTTAAATCTAAAACTGCTGCTTCTTTGTCGCCTAATTTATATTGACTAGCAGCCCGGAAAAAATAAGCGTGTGCAAATTTAGCATCAAGCGCAATTACTTGGTCAAAATCTGATTTTGCTGCTTCATATTTCTCCGTAGATAAATAAGCAATTCCTCTACCAAAGTAAGCGTAAGTAGCACTCTCATTATTGCGTTCAGTTTGTAAAACTTTGTTAAATGCTTCAATTGCTCCTTCATAGTCATCTTTCTTTAAAAGGTCATAACCCTGCGATAATTGGGTTTCAACGCTGGAACTATTACCGCTTGTGTTAGCTGGTTTTAGTTGAGAATCTTGAATTTGTGGTTTTTCTTGCAAAGTTGAAACTTGTGCTACCAATTGATTTGGATTTTGGAAGTTTTGAGCATCCGCTTTAGCACTATAAAAACTTGTTCCTAATACAACCAAAGTAATTGCTAATTTTAAACCTTTCATTGTCATGTCTCCTGTGTGTTTACAAATTTGTCACTGTTTCAAGATGATGTATTTCTGAGAGTTGCGAGGATATGCAAAAATATTCGATATTTACTTCTATTTACTCAGTTGAAGTAAGCTTGATTCATTAGCCAGGAGCTAGTAACTCCTGGCAATTAAAAGGATAGAAAACAATCAACACTCCAATCAAAAACAATTTTTAAGCCGTTTCGATTTCTTTAAACACATTTAATGCTTGTTGAGCAGCTTCAGGGTTTCCTTGTTTTTGATAAAGTTCCGCAGCTTTTTGTAAATCAGATTTTGCTTCATCTGTTTGAGCTAAATTCGCTAAAGCGATACCTCGCCAAAAATAAGCGTGAGCAAATTCAGGTTCCGTTTTGATGCTTTGCTGAAAATCTGCAAGCGACTCACGATATTTTTCCAGGTGAACGTTAGCGAATCCTCTACCAAAGTAAGGATAAGCAGAACTAGGGTCAATACGTATAGCTTGCTCAAAATCTGCAATTGCTGTCTGATATTCCCCCAGTTGGGTGTAAGTAAATCCTCGAAAGAAGTAAGCTGCAAAATTATTTTCATCAATTTTTAAAACTGCATTACAACCTTCGAGTGCTTTTTGAAAATCTCCTTTATCTAAATCTTGTGATATTTGAGTTAATAACGCATTTATATTATTAGCATCGTGAGCTTTGAGAGAATAATTGGGTTTAGACAGTGGTTCGATTTTAGGTAGTTTTAACTGGGGTTTCAATTCAGTTTTTGCCTGTGTCACAAGCAATGCATTAGAATCGCTTAAGCTCCCAGCCAAAGTTTGCGAAGTAAAAAACATTGTTCCGAAAACTGCAATTACTGCTGCTAATTTTAAGGTTTTCATTTTGTCTGCTCCTTGATATTTGTTGATGTTGGATGAATGAAGTTGTACTAAAATGAATAAATGCACCTGTTGCAACTATGTTTTGCTCGCTCACATGAATATGTATTTCTAGAGGTAAAGAGGATATGCCAAAATGAGTTTTTTCTAACTTGAGGTCGTTCCTCTTTGTGCGTTCATAGATATGTATTTCTGGGATTTGAGAGTTTATCCTCTGGTACATCTGGAGATATCATACAAACAGAATTTGATATGGGTGCAGATGAACCACGAACAGGACGACCGACAGCTTTACGTGGTTTAATAGGAGGTTTTGGTTTCGATAAAGGCAGAAAAATATTAACCCAAGATAGGATAGGATTTGTTTGTTTGGTTTCTGCTTTTAACTCCACCTTGGAGAACAAAGATAATCCAGTAATATTTATTGTCAAAAGTAAGAAACAAGGCTTAATATAATCTAATTTATTCATAAGCTTTTCTCCTCATAAACGTTGGTATAACGTATAGCCAAATTGTCAGCGATGGTAAAAACCAAGGTAAAATCACCGCGATTGATGAAAGATAAATTTGCAAGCTTAGTACACCATAAGCTGCTGTAGACGCACCTAAAGCTAATAAAATTTGTAACCTGATACGTGGATTTTTCTGCATTATAAAATATAATGTTTTCCCCAACATAATAGCTATTAAAATCATCCACAAATCAGGGATAGGTACAACCATTCTGTCATTTAATAAATGATGTACTTGATAAGCATGAATTTCACCGCCTGTCAATACTTCGTTGCTATTTTCAGGATTTTCTAAGCGTCGCCATAGTTCTAGAGCAGGAGGTAAATCAAAGTTATCTTCACCATTTTTCGACATTCCCGCTTCACCATATCCTCCTGGTGCAATGATGACTATTTGATTTTGTAAACTAGAGATAGGTAGATTTTGGCTATTATCTTCTAACAATTGCCAAGCTGGAATACTGCGATAAACACGATTTGGGGGAATAGAAAAGTCAACTATCGGGTGCAACCACATCTGACCAAAATAATAGCTAAATTCTGTGATAGGCTGTAGATGAGTTCGTGGTGGTTGCAAGCTAGTAATATTTTTAACATCATTATTTTGCAAAAACTTTCCAATTTGCTTACTAAAGTCAGTTGTACTATTTAATTTTGGTTGTAGTGACTGTTTTAACTCATCTTCACCAGTCTTATCTGCAACTGCGATCAATCCTTGCTGTTTTTGATTTGTTGTATTAGTTATTTGTGATTTTAATCTCTGCAATTGATGCGATATTGCTAATAAATTAGAAAAATATAATGCTTGAGATTTATCTAACGGAGATAGGAGTTGCATATACCCAGGTAAAATCTCGATTTCCCCTTGTAAAGTCCAATTAGGGCTAGCAATTTCAGGTAAAACTGTCAATTTCTCTCCAGTTAGAGCTTTAGTTTCTGCCAGAACAAACCATGTTGGATTCGATGACTTTACCCCGGCTTGAAGAGATTCAGCTAATATTTTATCATTTTCTCCCTGATATCGATCCAATAAATAATCAATGCCGATTAAGTTAGCACCTTTTGTTCGCAATTTATCAATTATCATTGCAAAATATTTTCTATTCATCTGTCTTGCACTAGACAGTTTTGAGTCTTTAGTTGCGTCTTTAAGTGATTTTTCATCTATTTGTACTAATAAAACTGGAGGTGATTCTGTTACTTGAACTTGTCCTGTTACTTGACGATAAAAAGCTTGTAACTTTAAACGTTGTGCTAATAAATTATTCTGTATAGGTAGTTGTGTACTAATAATAAATAAAGCTGAAAGTGCAAAAGTTTCAATTCGAGATGGGCTGATTTTTTGTAAATTTTCAAGAAAACTAGGTTTAAAGCGAAATAAAGTAGCTTCTGGATGGAGAAATAGAGAAGGAATAAGATATGCACTAGGATAAGTCAGATTTTCCTCTAACTTCAGATACTGACAAGCTGATCTTAAAGCTTCTTGAACATCTTTATATTGAGCTAAGGTTTGCAGAAAATGCAGCAAAAATTCAGAAGCAACTTTATTATGAATTGGTTCGCGCATCACTGCCACTTGACTTAATCCTAATTCAATTAAGTTATTAGCAATACTCAAACCATTACAGGAATTAAATAAAGCAAATTGTAATCCATTTTCTAAGGCTTTATTTAAAAAAGGTATGATTTCGTTAATTGATAAAGTTGTATTGGGAGCAATTGAAATTTCACCACCTGTCAAAGCGGTTTCATTGCTATGTCCTGCAAATAATAAAATATCCCATCCCAGTTCCGATGTAATAGTTTCTTTCAGTTCACCTTTGAGTTCATCAATATTTTTTCCTGGTTGCCATCCAACAAATTTAATTTCAGCAATGTGTTTCAGTTTTTGGATTGCTTTATTTTCTGCTTCAAAATTTAGACCAGTATCATCACCTAAAATTACTAAAACTCTAGTTTTAGCACGACGGTTATGATTATGCTTCGCTACTGATTGATGTATATTGATAGGGCTGCGTACAATATTAATCTTACCAAAAGCAAAGGTAACTTCCGTGCAAATCTCCCAGCTTTCCCAAGGTAAACGTGCTAATTCCAAAGAATCACAAGTCAAGAAAAGGTTGATATTTGCAGATCGAGAATTAACAGATAATAATGAGACTTGAGTAATTGCTGCCCGAATTTCATATAGTTCGCTACTACGCAACCAATTATGAAATTCAGATAAAAATTTTGCCTCTATTTGAACTAATCTTGCGTGCCAATCAAGGGTTGGTGCTTGAAAACTACCGGAATCTTCTACCCGTCCTCGTAAAGAGGTTTTGTAAAAACTTAGATAGGTGCGTTGCCATTCTTGATAGAGTAATGTCAGGTTTTCGGGATAGGTAATTTTGGCGCTGAGACGTTGTGCTGTTCCCCAAGTTAATTCAAATAAGCAAACTTGTTCGATGCGTTGTACTTTGAGGTGAAAGTTATTCATAATTTGTGGTTGATTATTTATTACTTGGCAGAGATGCAAGTAATTGCACCTCTATTAATTTTTAAAGACCGTTGCCAATTAAAATGAATGGTGCCCAGTAGTAAGGATGTGAGTAGCCGCTTTGAGGCTTTTCATTTCTTGAGGACGTGCCGATATTCACTTCAATACCACGTCCTTCGGGGTTTGTGCTGGAGTTATTCCCGTTTAGTAAGCTCAGTTGCGCTTGACGTAATGCTTCAGATTTCGTCATTTTCTCAGTGGCGAGGTTTTTGTAAAATAGTTGCATTAGTTGAGATGTGCTTGGGTCATCAACTTTCCACAGAGATGCCATTACTGCTTTAGCTTTACCGTTTAGGAAATAAGAACTAATACCTTGAATTTCTATACCATTTTGATCTGAACCACCAAGTGCTGTTTCGCAAGCAGACAACACCACAAGATGAACCCCACCTAGATTTCGTAAAAATTGAATTTTTTCAATTGAGTATTTGTCGCCCGTTCCTAGAAGAATGTAAGATTGTGTAGGATCTTTCGGTTTGAAAAGAGCGTGGGTGGCGATATGTAAAATGTTACGTCCCTTGAGGTTATTTTCTAGTGTATCGATATTAAAATCTTTATCGATAAACTTATCTCCAGGGTATATTCCTTTCGTGTCGTTGGGTTTTGATTTGATAATGGAGTCTAACTCTATGAGTACATTTTTTAGAGCAGGAAATATGCCATCCGATGTTGTGGCTTCTTTTGATAAACCTAAACCTAAAATCTGTGTTTTTTTTACTTCTGAAGGTAGTTTATCTTCAAAATTTGTTAAACCCACATTCAGAATAGATGTGACAGTATAATTTTCAATTAAATACTTATTACCATCAAACAATGCTCCCATTGGAATATAATTAATAGCAAGGTCTGGCACAAAGACTAAATGTTTGGTTTTGGGTAAAATAGCTAAACCTCTATTCGCATATTCAATTATTTTTTCTGGCTGGTCTTTACCAAAATAGCTGTAGGCAAGAATGAATAAGCTTACGCCTTCAAACTGAGGATTTTGTATTTTCTGTGCTAAAGCAAGTGCTTGTTGTAAATATTCAATACTTTTTTGCTCATCTCCTAAAGTTTTGTAGAATGCTCCAATTTCAATAAGAGTTGTCCACTCAGAACCAAAGTCGCTATTTTGTTTAGCAATTAACAATGCATTCTGAAATAATTCTAGAGTTTTCTTATAATTGCCTTGATTAGCATAAACCTGCCTTTGAATATTTAAAGCATCTATTTTTAGATTTGAATTTTTCGTTTTCTCTGCAATTACCAATATTTGCTGTGCAGAGTCTAAAGCTTGCTGATAATCTCCCTTTTCAGTATAGATAGCACTGATTTGTTTTAATGCCTGTGCTTCCAAATCAGAATTATTAATGTCCCTTGCTATTGTCAAAGCTTGCTGAGTAAATTCGATTGCTTTTTGGAAATCTTGGCTACTATTGTATACATCGCCCAAACGAATCAATGCCTCAGCTTCCAGTTTAGGATTTTTTAGACTTCTTACCAAATTGAAACGTTTTTGAGCAAATTCTAGAGCTTTATCATATTCCCCAAGATTAGTGTAAATTAAACTCAAAAGTCCTAAAGCATCTGGCTTGCTCTGCAAAGCATACTTTTGAAGATTTTCAGGTATTTTCTGAATATCAATTTCTTCTGATTTTGTTAAAGCTTGCTGTGATAATTGAATACCTTGTTCATAATCTCCCAAAACATTATATGTAGAAGCAAGCCCTAATAAAGCTCGTACTTCAAAAAAAGGGTTTTTAAGTATGCGAGCAATTTCCAACTCTCTCTGACCTAATTCAATTGCCTTAGCGTTGTACCCCTGAGCAATGTAAACTCCACCAAGATAAGATAAAGCATATTTCTCTGCTTCTAAATTTTCAGACTGTCGTGCTATTGTTAAAGCTTGTTGAAGGAATTTCTCTGCTTTTTCTAATTCCTTTAATTGGAGATGATAATTACCTATGAGCGAGTAGGATTGACTTTGGATTTTTAATATTTCTTTTTCTGCTGTGGAATTCTTTAGCTCTCTTGCAATTTTTAAAGTTTCTGATACTAAATTAAGAGCTTGATTACATTGACTCATTACACGAGAATAATCTTTTTGAAGAGTGGCCTCACTAGCGTTGAAAAAGTACAAACTTATGATTTGGATGAGAATATCTAGTTGTCCGGGGCGATTATTAAGTGGTTGTCGTTCAAGGGCTAATGCTTGTTGATAAAATTCAATAGCCTGCTCAAATTGTTTTCGATTTAAATACACCCCTGCAATTTGGCTAAGAATCTTAGCTTCTAGGAATTTATCCTTGACTTCTCTGGCGATAGGTAATGATAGCTCTAAAGGTGCGATCGCCTGTTCAAATTTACCTTGCAAACTATAGAATATTCCTATGAGTGAAATAATTTTAGCTTCCTGCAATTTATTTTTCAATTCCCGCGCTAAGGGTAACGCCTGTTGATAAGCTTCTAAAGCACGCTCATAGTTGTTTACTTTGTTATAACTATTTCCTAAAGATACTAAAATCTCAGATTCAAGAGATTTATCTTTTACCTCACTAGCTATAGGTAATGCTTGTTGATAAAGCTCAATCGCCTTATCATATTTCTCTTGCTTAAAGTAAGTATCTCCTAAAGTAGTAAGAATACTAGCTTCAAAAGAACGAATTCCTGCTTCTTTAATGAGCGGTAATGATTGCTGAAAAAATTTCAATGCATTGTCATATTCTTTTTTGTTAAAATAAACATATCCTATTTGCTGTAAACTCCTACCTTCCCAAGCACGGTTTCCGACTTGACGATTTACAGCTAAAGCTTTATTCAACCAATCTAAACCATTGGTATTATCATCTATATTGTTGTAAGCTGCTGCTATCCTAAATAGAGTAAATCCCTCTTGAAATTTATCACCTAATTCTTGATGCATTGCGAGTGCTTGTAGTAAAAGTTTCAAGCCTTTATCTTGTTGTTTTAAGAAAATATAGGTAAACCCCATTCGACTGAGAGTAACAGCTTCCCCAGCTTTATCTTTTACCTCACGGCGAATTTCTAAAGCTTGCTGTAAAGTTTTTAAGGCCTCCTCTTCTTTAAATAAAGCAAGGTAAGCCCCACCAAGATTATCTAGGGTTTCTCCTTCTCCAGCGCGGTCTTTAATTTCTCGACGAATTTTCAATGCTTGCTGTAAAACTTCTAATGCTTTTTCCTGTTGAACCAACCCATTGTAAACCTGTCCTATATTATTAAGGGTTTGACCAATTCCCGCTTTATCCCCCAGTTTTCGCCGAATCTCCAACACCCGTTGATAAGTCTGCAATGCTTTGGGATATTCTCCACGACGAAACTGCTGTACCCCTTCCTGAAACAACTTATCGCCTTCTGCTTTGCTATCTGAACTTGTTGCAGTTTGTGCCAAAGTATGTTTGACTATTACATCGCTGGCTACGAACCCAACACCACAAGTCAGTGACAACACTAAAGTAACTAGGGCGAAACTCTTCAAACGGTTAGACATTGGTTATTCCTCTTATATAACTACAAAAGATTGTTTGCTCAATCTCTTATATTTCTGAGGACAAACCAGGTTATGCCAAAATTTAAAAATGACCTCAGCATAATTACGATACCTTGATGTGGTAGACCGTATTAATACTGGCGATCGCTAGCTAATTAAAGATATTGTGAAGAAAATGCCAAAGAGTACCGGAAATTCGCAACAAATACCCTATTGTTGCAATTATCTCGTGAGGAGTTATTGACATACTTTGCTGGTTAGTACTATAAAAGCGATCGCCTCCATACCGATACACACACGTTCTGCTGGTGGATAATCTCGTATCGCACCCAGTACTTAGTACAGGTAAATGCAAAAAGGGGTTGGAAATGAAAATTGCGATGCCTCTGGCGAGCGAAGCGATCGCACTGGACGCTACTCAGTCCAAAAGTAAATTTCGTACCTCATTTATCGTGAGATGTACTCAGCTACAACTAGCTAAGGCTTCAAAACCAAACTTCTGAATCTGAATCTAAAAATAAGCACTACAAACCTACCTACCTCCCCAAATCAAATGCAAACGGTGGTAAAGTCACCTCAACGTCATCCATCAAACTTACACTTACCAAAAACTTCTCATCCCAATTGCCAACCACACGGGTAAATATGTAAGAATCTTCACTTTCCGCATTTAATCCCCGTTCGTCCAAAATACCTGTTTGGTCGCTGACACGAAATTTGATATTAGACGGTAAACTACTTAAAGCAGGTGCGCCTAAAATTAGTAACAAACTCCATTCAGGCTTTCCAGATTCCGATACCAAATGCCAAGTCACAGCATACATTCGCAGAGGTATCCCAGCTAACAGAAAATCTTGATACGCACCCCGCGCTTGTACTGGAATTTCTAAACCCCTCTGTCGTAGTTGGGTGACTATAACTTCAAATTCTTCCTCTGGACTACGTATTGGTCGCATTTCGGAAGCATCCGCAAAACTTGGTAACAACACCCAAGAAAGAGAGAGTGCTAAATCATCCAACTCGTCCCACAACCAACGTCCAGCATTTAAAGCAGGTTGCGTAATTAATTTAATTAAATCTTGTAGAGACGCAAAATAACCTGGCGATTCTGGCTTTGCGCTACCCATCTCTACATTCTCTGTAGCTGTATTTTGTTTCTGTAATGTGTAAAGCCAATTCAGCAACTCCGGATTAGTAAAAACAGCAGAAGCTTGTTCCCAAGTTAAAACTTCAGATAATTCCCTTCTCGGTGATTGTAACTGAGGTAATAATTCAACCAATTGATTTTGTATATTTGCTAAAATCGCACTGCGATTTGTGGGAATTGCAGGTAAAGATATTGCTGACGGTTCCAAACATCGCAGGTATAGCAATAAACGGTCTGGATTCTCATCAAAACAGGATATAGGTAGTTGATAATTCCAATCAGACTGTAAAGACGTTATCTCTCGCAATTCCTGATAAGGTAAAAAAGCATAAACATTCGCTGCTTCTTGTTCTTCCAACACCTCTACTAAAACATAAAAGTGAGGAATAAACTCTGGTAAATCGACAACAACTCTTGGTAAACTCACTATTTCATCACTCAGGCTACCAGTAGCAATTAAACAGACTTTAAATTCCCCAACTTGTAAATTAGCGACGCTGTTAATAAAATTTGCCAAAGCTGGTTGTAAAATCGTACATTTTTCTCGATTAATAGTTAGCCCTTCTGCTCTTTCTTCTAGCCATTGCTCAAAAGCTGATAAAGCTAAACAATTAAGATAGGCTTGCCATTGCTTGGATTCATCAAAGATTTGATTGCTGATTTCTGCGGCTTGGTCAATATCATCAGGTGAGAGAATAACTGCTGAAGTTGGTAAAGCATCAAAATCAAGGTAAGACATGGGGGAAATATTACTCAATAAATTTGTCATAATTTGGTTTTAATTTGTTTTTCTAGTTTGGAGATATTCACATAAACGTTCCGCGAACATATCAGATTTTAAATGATCTTTCATCGTTCTTGATTGACTTTCGGAATTTTCCATCATCCGGATAATTTCTTCTAAAAGTACAACCGTCAATTGCTCATCTAGGTTTTTCAAAGCTTGAATATCAGCATATTCTTTAGCTTTTTCTTTCACAGAATCCTTTAAAATTACCAACATTTCCTGTTGCACATCAGTCCGCAGGTCTTTTAATTTTAATAACTTCGTTACCGCATCTTGCGCTCTCATACCCAGGAATTCAGCAATTTCTTTCATAGCTAATTTTTGACATTGAGATAGTTCGAGAGCAGTTAAAAACATCTGTGCTTTATCGCCCTTTTTACGTGATAATTGTCTGATTCTCGATTCTGTAACTTTAGCTAAAGCTTGCTGCAAGCAAATCTGAAATTGATGGCGATAAAACCGCAAAAATTCGGCTAGTTCGTCGCTTTCTTCTAAAAGTTTATTAGTATCAGCAGGAATTTCCTCTATTAAAGAATTAGACTTGACTCCATGCACAGCGTCTAGAGACTTTGCTGGAAAAGAACCACCCCGGACATGAATTCGGTATTCACGCAATTGAGTAGCCAATTTTTTCAGCATTTTTATCACAGTTACATCGTCAAATAAACGACCTGTATCAGTTTTGACAAGTTGGGCAATATCTTGTAATTGTTGCGTAGTAGGTTCAGTACATTTACTCCTAACTCTTCTTCTAATTTGTTGCAGTCTTTGAAGGCGGTAAACAGCATGGTAACTTCGTAAAAGACATTGGGCTTCTTGAATTGCTGAATCACTAAAAAGGTGAAACTCTTTCAGGATTCGCTCTAATTGTTTCGGTTGAGTATCATTCAAAATTGCCCAATCACTAATTAAATAAACACCGCATTCCAACAAAAATCTATTCAATTCAGGATGTTGTTTTACCTTCATCATCGCCCAAGTGGCCAGACTACTTTGCTGCGAATCGAAACTCTGGAGAATTTGCCGAGAGAAACATTCATAGGAACCTGCTGGGGATAATTTACCATCATCATCCAGGACATAAGGGAACAAATCGCTGCAAGTAAAATTATGGTCTTGACCAAAATTCCTTTCTAATTGCATACACCCTTGCTCTAGAATCCAAGATAGAAAGCAAAGCAAACAACGTTCTGTCAGCAAAACGATATCATCAGAACTGTGACGATACAAATGTAGCAATTGACGCTGGATGTCCCCATCTGGTACATCATCATCTTCTGCTAACCGATCAAACACTTGTGCGTAAAATGACTTAGCAGCAGGTATTTCTTGAATTTTCCGGTTCCCTCCCGCATCAATCCTTACCAATGTCCAATATCTTGAAGCATCGCCCATAATTATTTTTATTTATTGGTTATTGTTAATTTTCACATTGCTAATGCTCCTCAACACAAGTCCAGCCATTTTTCGAGATTTCATACTGAGTAACTGATTTAACAGTTATCTTGAGCCTTTACCTTTTAGTAGTTCTGAGGAAATTGACCTTATGCAATTTTGCGATTGGACACAGGTTATTTCTGTGCAACCTAACTATGCTCCTGAAAAATTGCATATCCTGCAAATCCTGAGAAATACACATATCTAGCAAAATTAATCCAACGTTCGCAGTTATGAAACGTTTTCTCTCCAGTCTTATTTTGGCAGGTTGTTTTTTCAGTGCTACCAGTTTTTCTCTGTTCCCTCAGCAATACCGTGAGTTCGCGCAGGCACAAACATTAGATGAATTATTTTATACATTTTACGGTCAAAAAATTCCGCTCCATTTGCGCCGTGATACCGTAGCTGTCAGCTTTAAAGCGAATACACGCTCTCGGTCTATCCAACCTTTATACTTGCAGCTGCAACAAGATTTACGACGTGGTGGTAGCGGTAATACTCGCAGCATTGGTAGTAATCATCGCTCTGATGTGGATGTTAAACCTTTGGGAGAAAACATCGCCCTGGTTAACTTACCGAATGGCACTCGTGCTTCTCTGAATACAGTTCAACAGCAGATTCAAAAACAGCCTTACGTACAAGAAATATTACCTATCTTATCCCGTAAATCACAGCCAGCATCTCCAGAAACAAAATCTGAGCCAGTTATTGTGCTACCCAACGAGATTGTTATTAGTTTTGCAGGTGAGATGTCTGAGAGCCAAAAACAAATTATCCTGCTGCGCCACGATTTAGAAGTACTTCGTCCCTTGAGATTTAGTAAAAACCGCTACTTAGTGCGTTCTAAGTCACTATCTGGTACTGAAATTTTGAATGTAACTAATCAACTGACTCAAATACCAGGAGTGCAATCAGCGACACCGAATTTTATTCAAGCCACTTCCGATCATATGTCGCAATTGCTGGCAACAGCAGCAAATTTACCAGAAACTCCTCACGCCACCGAACACTTACAAAAGCAGTTGGCACAGTTACCCCAACCAAAAGATACTCCTATTTCTTCTAACTTGTTGCCTTTGCAATGGCATTTAAATAGTACTCCTCGGCGGGGTCAGCTATTAGCGCGTACTGATATTCGCGCTACGGAAGCCTGGCGCAACAGCAATGGCGGACGCGGGGTTGTCGTGGCGGTAATTGATAGCTTGATTCAATGGGATCATCCCGACTTGGTGAAGAAGACATATAAATCTGGCGATCGCCCCGATAAATTACCTGGTGAGGAATATGGCTGGGACTTTTCTAGCCAAGGTGAAGGTGACGCTGATACACGCTTGAGTTCCCAAGAAATGGCACAGATTCAAGCAGAATTTCAAGATACTTTTAAATTACCATCTGACCAATTATTGAAGAAATATCAACAACTGTCCGGCATCTTGAAACAGCATTACCCTAAAGCTTCAGACAGTGAAATTGCACATCGCCTTCGTAATCTGATTCGGACTCAAATTGGTAGCGAGTTTCACGGTACTTGGGCTGCGGGTGTAATTGCTGCCAACTCGGAAGATAAAGCAGGTATTCTTGGAGTTGCTCCTGATACCCAAATCTTGCCAGTGCGAGTTTTTGGCTTACGTGGCGCGATTAATACGGCAAGTTTATCAGAAGCAATTGGTTATGCTGCCAGTAGAAATGTTGATGTCATCAATATGAGTTTGGGTGGTTTACTTCCTGATGAGGGATTAACCGAGCAAATTTTTGATGTGTTGGATGCTCATCGGGATTTGGTAATTGTTGCTTCTGCTGGTAATGAAAATCTGGATGGAGTCGGATTCCCAGCAGGTATTCCAGGTGTTATATCAGTAGGTGCCACAAATATGACGGGAAATCGCACCTTCTACAGCAGTTACGGCGGTGGGTTAGATATAGTCGCACCCGGCGGAGAAATCCAAAATAGTCTCAGTGGTGGAATTTTAACGACAGGTGGCACTTGGTTGGATGGTTTTTGGCAGGGAATGTCTGTACCAGATTACGCTTGGGGTGTGGCGTTAGACCCCTTAGGTAAGTATGTCCAGGTAGAAGGGACTTCTTTTTCGGCTCCCATTGTATCGGGAGTGGTGGCTTTAATGAAGGGAGAAGACCCAAAACGGCGTTTGAGTCGGGAGGAAATTGTCTCAATTCTCAATAAGACTGCTACCTATGATGGACTTAAGCTTTCTAAAGCGGATGCTAATCGCTATCGTTTGCAAAAAGAAGTCGGTTTTGGAACTGTTGTAGATGCTCCTGTTTCACGACCTTCCGGTATTTTCCCAAAGGCGAAACCAGTGTCAGCCCAAGAGTATTTCTTCGGTCGTGGTTTAGTTAATGCTGATGCTGCGGTGCAGGCTGTGAAGCAGAGATAGGGGTAGGGGCGCTCATGCTTGCGCCCCTATGAGGTCAACAATCTCAACAACCAGCTCTTCCCCCATTTGTTGAATTGAATCGCTCAGTTGGACTTACAACATAAGTAAAGCTAATAAATCAGCTAAAGATATAAGGTTACAAGGTTTTTAATTACTCTCGCCCCGGCAAGGATTGGGATTTACTGAGAACTACACTACTAACCTACCCCTTACTCTATTAACAACTCCAAAACTATTTAATAGATTCGTACTGGTTAATTTTCAGTCTCGGTAGTAGTTTCATCCTCAATGGTGATAGCAAGAGTCGAACTTGCTTTATTGCTTAAACCAACATTCCACCCGGAGCGGATATCACCAAAAAACGATATCTAAAAGCCATATGTCTACTGTCCAAAAGTCCAAGTATTAGTTTCGTTCAATTCCAATTTTTCAAAATAGTTAGCAAAATCTGGAAAATGGAAATATTCTAGCGGCATACGAGATATTAACAGTAAAGAAAAATTTTCTAGTTGAGCTAACTGTTGTAATCGGAATAAGTCGTGGCTAAAAGTATTGCTAACAAAATGCAATCTATCAAAATTATCTATCACCAGCAGCCTATTATAACCATCAGATAATTCGCTTATGATATTTTGCCAATCCTGCTGGTAGTAAAAACTGAAGCTAATAGGAATAACGTTGAATAGATGATCCACACTAAAAGGATATTCAAGATTGAGGTAAACAGACTCTAAGTTAATATCCTTGAGTAAACAGTTTTTAACAGTAAGAGTCTTACCAATATTTTGCTTGCCCCACAGGTTAATATTTTTACCTGCATTTACCTGATCGATTAACTGACAGTAGTCTTTATAACGTAACATTAGGGTCATCCTTTAAATCCAATATATCTAAAAATTAAGTTAACAGTAAATATGTAATTTTTTGACTATGCTTTTCTAAGCTGTTTCGGGAAAATTGGTTAGACACAATAAAATTATCTAACAGGAAATCAGGTGATTGTGAAAGTCTCAATAGCACACCATCATCACCACTACTGCGATGATAATAATGAACTACAGGTGATTGGATAACTGTCAAGTTATCGTTACGGATTGCTTGTCCTGTAACCAGACCATCCATGATAAATTTGGCGGCAGCAGCTACGTTATCGCTATCTCGTCCAAAATTTTTGAGATACCAATGAAATTCAATCCAAACTGCACTATCTAAACAAAAATCACATTCTCTAACAAATTCACCAATTAAGTTTGTCCAGTACTTCTTAAGTTCAGCACTAGCTTGCCAACTCGACCGTGCCTGGTTGATAATTTCGTTCATACAAGGGGGTAAAGGCATGGTCAGTTCAAATATCATCTTCACCGCCACCTTTCAAGCTATTTAAAAACTCCTCAACAACATTTCTAAATTTCTTATAAGACCTACCATCTTGACGGGATAAATTGAATACCGCTTTGACAATTTCATCAAGTTGATAGCCCTTTTGATGCAAATTCAAAATTGAGTTTCTTGCTTCCTCGTCAAGCTGTACCTTAAAGTTAAAACTGCCCTCAAAATCAGTTTTGGACTGTTTAGTTTTAGTAACAGCAGTAGTTTTAGATTTACCTATGTCCTTACTATTGCGCTCGCCATACAAACTAGCGACAAATTCATCAAAGTCTAACCCAGACTGCCAAGCTGTGTAGGGGTCGTTTTGATTTTTAGCTTCTAGGAGTAATTGCTGGAAGTATTCAGGGTCTTCATCGTCAGCTACATAAAGCGCCTGGAGTCGCAGCACCTCAGTTGTCTTATACAAGAAATCTCCGTATCCCAGTAAATAAACTGCACGTTTGTCTTTATCGTCCCCAAGGATGATACAACTGTCTTCAGGGCGAGTCGTAACAAAGGCTGTCTTGGCTGGAAAGTTTGAGCGAATCAACGGATCAATCACGTTTTTATCAGGTCGCTGGGTATACAAAAGTACGTGAATCCCTGCACCACCAGCTTTTGCAAGCAACTTCATCAGCGCAGTCTCAATGCGATCGCAGTAGTTATCATCGGAAAGTAGATCAAAACACTCGTCAATCAGACAGATCACTCGCGGCATGATAAAATCAGGTGCAAACCGCATGTTGTACTGTGCGATCGTTTCAATACTGCTGTGGCGCTCAAATTCCTGATATCGCAATTCCATTTCTTCTACCAAGTAATCTAGCAAGTTAGCGGTAGACTCTGCATTACGCGCAACTGGGGCAACAAGATGGGGTAGCCCATCAAATTTTCCAAAAGTCACGCGTTTGACATCCGAAAGTGCCAACCGAACAACAGAAGGTGGATACCGCCGCACTAAATATAAGATTGCTGCTTTCTCAAATTGCGACTTCCCACCCCGCGTTCGTCCACCACCCAAGATATGGGTTACGTTGTCGCTATAAAGTGGAATTTCGACATAGGTGCCATCTACATCAACACCACCAGGAATAGATACAGAATGAATGTCAGGTTCACTGTCAAAAGTAAAATGATCGCGGAAATAAGCAAATTGTCTATCTAATCGGGGTATGTCAAATACAACTCCTCCAGGCACTACACTCACCATTGGTGCAAATTTCAAGCCTAACTCTTCACCAAGCTGCTGCACTAAGTCATTACCGATGTCTTCTACTTTCTTGTAACTAACACCCCGTCCCAGTTTTACCCTAATACGGTTAAAAGTGGGGCCATTTTTGGCATCAACATACTTAGCATTAATATTAAAATCTTCTAACGTATCAACTAATAACTTCCCTGCCTGCAACATAGTTAAATTTTGTGAAGTAGCAATCTCATTTGCACCAGTATTTCTATCTAAATATTTAGGCTCTTTTAAAATAATTGAGCCATCTGCTGTCACTTTTAAATCTAATGGCTTACCTGTGGCACGCGCGACAAGCACTGCCGTTCGGTAACAATAGTTTTTAATGCATTTATCTCTAGATTTATTAGCTAAATCAGTAAAATAACTAGTTTCTTTATTTATTAAAAATAAATTATAAAGATTCTCTTGAACTACTTCATATCCAATTTGCTTAAGATAAATATTTTTGATTGATTCAATGTATTCAAATAAAGATTCAATTGGTGATATGTTAACTATCTCAATCATTTTATGATATACGTTATTTTGCTCCCACTGCGATGGCATCCGATTGAGATGAATATACTCAAGTGCATAACGTGCAAACTCGTACTGGTTTAAAGTACAATGTTCTGCACATATTGATAATATTTCTTCATCGTTTGTACCTGCAATTACTGATTCGTATATTACCTGAAATAAAAATTCTAAATTAAATTCTATAACCTGACGTGATAATTTTGCTCTAAAGTCAATCTGCTTTAAAACAGTTTCAGCATAAGAAACCATTACATCAGGTAAAGCTTCCCGTATATTCTCTATAATCTCTTCATTGCCCAAACCATCTTGTTTTGCCTGCACAATTGCAGTCAAAAGCTGTTGTTTTTGAACTTCAATATTACCATTAGTGCCATTGTATGGTGATGATATCACTAAGTTTTCACCTCCTATAAATTTCCAGCTTCTGTAATTGTTGCTGATAGTAAGTTCTTAGTTGTTCGATTGATTTAGGATTTTGCTTGTAATTATTACAAGGAAATGAGGCCCAAATTTTACCTACTTTGCATACAGCAGTATCAAACCTTCCTGCTTCAATGTCGCTTAAAGCATTATTACGACGAATATATTCAATTGCCATCTTGTCCTGAGAAGCTGGACTAAAATCTTTTAAGTTTAATTTTGGCTGAAGATCATACCAACTTTTATCCAACATTTGATAAGCACCAGCCGCAGTTGAACAAATATTTTTACCATTAATAGGAGCGCACTGTTTCTTTAACGGGTGTGTAGAAAAATTATTAAAAGTTCCATTAAATACTAACGTGCGATAACTTTCTACCTCACTAGTTCCTGTTTCTGCCCAACGAATTGTTGCTAAAAAAGCACTCAACCGTGGTGAATAAGGATGTGGTGAGTAAGAACCTGTACTAACTCTTCCTGTTAAACTATTTGACGACCCTGAAGAAACACCAGTACTTTGAGAAATTGAGAAATAAATACCCAAAGTAATTAAGGAAGTAGTTGACAGATGAATGGGTTGAAAACGGGATATAAATTGATGGCGAGGACTCAAAATAAACCCAGCCAAACCACCAACAATAAACCCAAATTTCCAACTATCAAGTGCCTTACCAAAGCTACGTACCTGACAAACAGTATCCGCACCCTTTGATACCAATCCACATGGCAGTGAAGCTACTCCGTAAGAAAATGCAACAGAGCAGGCTGCACCAACTACACCTGATATAAAAATCGGTACAATTTGCATCTCTCTTGCCAATAGCTAAATAACCTTCAACGGTTTGCTAAATATTCGTGTAAATAAGGACGTGGGTTCTGTGTTACACCATTAACGTGAACTTCAAAATGCAAATGCGGCCCCGTCGAAAAGCCCGTACTACCTACTGCCGCAATCATCTGTCCACGCACAACTTGTTGTCCCTGCTGTACATACAGCTGACTGGCATGACCGTACAGAGTAGATAAACTTCCCTGATGCTGAATAATAACTGCTTTGCCATAACCACCCTTGTCGCCTGCAAAAACCACTCGACCAGCATCAATCGCATAAATTGGCGTACCCTTGGCTGCACCAAAATCAATCCCCGCGTGAAACTTGCGATCGCCTGTAATGGGGTGTGTCCGCCAACCAAATTCACTAGTTACAGGAGTACCAGGCGCAGTTGGAAAGGCAATTCGACGATTATTTAAAACCTGATTACTACGAATAGTTTTAGGTAGTATTAGACTTTGGAGAGATTTAACTAACAGTTGAGATTCAATCCATCCAGAAACCTGGGGAATGACCATAGCTAAAATCAAAACTGAGGTTGCGATCGCATATCTCCAATTTGCACTCGAACTAGTATCGACCGTCTCATCCAAATTAGTTACAGTCGAATTACTAACGTCCTTGTCACCGTCAGTTTCAAAGATTATTCGCATTGCCTCAACGCCTTTTCGCATTAGCAGGAGAAACCTGCCAACAACCAATCTTTGCAGTACTCAATACTTCCTCAAAGTCATTCCTAGCTACACGGCAATCAGGAGAATTTAGCCCATCCCCAGATGTTGCAGGTTCCCTTACTTGCGGGGAGTAACGTGTAGGAACAGGAGTAGAAAACATATTCACGCCAGGTGCAGCAGTAGGGACAACAGCCGGCGATAAAAACTGAAGCTTTTGTACCAACGCCACGGTATTACGCCAGTTATAAAACTGCAAATATCCTGGTTGCAAGATATCTGCAATCCATACCAGCAATACGAACCAAAAAATTGCTTTTACCCACATTATTCCAACTGCTTAACCACAGGCAAGGCAAAAGAAGGAACTTCCTTGGGTACAACTTCAATCTTCTTCCCAGACGCATACCCCGGCCCGGTATAACTGCCATTTAGGAAAAAATTCAACAGCATTATTAACAACCACACTCCCACACCAGCTACACCCACAGGAGATTTAATTACATCAGATAAAAAATATACAGGATACCAGCCAAACCTCCAGGGGTTTTGCGGATGCAACCGGTGTGCTTTCCAAGTCTCAATGTAGGGAATTTCTATCTGAGGAACCCTCGGCTTATAGGCAGTAGGTGCATTGATATACCTAACTTCTACTGGTTGAGTTTCATAAGTAGTCATGGGAGAAACGCTAGGTTGCTGATTTACTATTCCTCCTTGTTGCTGTACCTGCTGCAACATATTTTGCAAGCGGTTTGCAGGCACAATTGCTCCACCTTCAGAATAATCAACATCAAAGTGGCGGCGCTGATTTCTGCTCATAATATGACCTCAAATTAAGTAACTAGCTGGCGGGTTTATCATTTACCTGGGAGTTAGTATCTTCCCAAAAATCTTCATCCTGAAGTTGGGCGTAAAACTCTTCTGGAGATAATATTCCAGGTTGTTTTTGCACTCCATCTTCAACAAATTGGCTACTATGTACTCGCCCTAACCCAGAAACACTAGAACGAGGAGAAAATTGGACTACATTCTTAGCAGAGAACTCGCTATTTAATCTCATCCCAGGAGTAGGTGAAACCGGGGGGATCAAAGAAGGTTGAATATCAGTATCATAAACACCAACATGAAGTTGTTGATTGCTGAGATTAGGCAATTTATCAGACACTTCATCTCTTTCTTCAATTGCATTGTTATAGTCAGAAATTCCCCAGCCCAAAAAACAAGCAAACCCAGCCAGAAATATAACTGCACTCATCCAATGCACTCCTGAATTGGGAGATGGCATCATCTCGACCGTCGTGCGAGTTGAACCTTCAAGGGTAGTACGAATAGGGGTACGTTTGACTGCCGCTACAACGTTAAGCGAACACAAAGCTATGCAAATTATCGCAGCAGCAAACTTGACATACATGACATCACCCCCTCGATTTATTAACAGGCTGTTTATTAGGAACTGGCTGAGGTAATTGCTTCTTCATTCGTTGGATATACATCCGCCTTTGCTCCTCCCGTTGGCGTATTCTCTCGCGGATGTCTGCCACCTGTGCCATCTGCTCTACTGGGTCTAAATACCCCCGCGCTCGTAACAGCTGTGCCTGTGCAAGAGAATATGGTTCTTGAGCATTCTTAATCTGAATTAGCATTTGATTCAGATCAACTGATGGTTGAGATTCCAAGTTTTGAGCGTAATCAATTGCCTCTAATTTACCCAAAATCAAAACAGCAGCCGCCCCAGTTGGTATCTTCTCCTCAACTTTCGTCCCATCGGTTTTGCGGTACCCCCAGTAAAAACTATTATTTCCAGAAGCCGCTTCTAGTAAAACATCCAGCGAGTTGAATTTAACTATCTCCAGTGCCGGCATATAGTGAAGTCGGTAAAACCCAGATTTCTCATTAGCCTGCATTCTGGATATTTCACTCCGCAATTGCTGTCCCCACAATGCTGCCGCCAACTGTCGCCAGCCTGTAAGAGTAGGCGCACCCTCGACTGAGGAGTAACTGGAAAGATGGTCTATATTGTAGTCAGTACGAGAAAGCTTTTCTAAGTACACTTCCCGAATTTGGGAAACTTGCGCCTTTACCTGCTGTACCTCCGATATTTGATTACCTGGAACCTGTTGCTTCCATCCAACCATCAATGCAACCGCCCCCATAACAGACAGCGCACTAACAGTTGAACAAACTGTCCACAGGGTAACATTTACCTTTTTCTTTCTGCGACTTGGCTGTTTATTTCGCACAGGTGTAGGAGTAAACATAATTTACCCCTCATGTATTATCAACAACCAACTGCAACTGAGGGCGCTTGTTTAACTCTCGCGCGATCGCAATTCCTGCACCACCCACAACTATCCCGGTTAGTAGCAACAGAGGATGCAAGGCAAGGGTCGTCCCCACTCCCAATAATTGTCCCACCATCCCAGAAACACCCAGGTTCATCAACAAACCACCTGCCGTGTTAACCAAAAAGTCAAATGCTGCACTCATACCTGCTCCCTGGCAATAATGCGACTAAAATGAGTAATTCCCTTGATTTTGAAAGGTTAATTAGGTTTTTTGTTCGTCCCTGCTAAACCAAATTATTACTAGCGCCAGAATCAAACCAACTAATTCACCTATACCCACACCAATCAAAATTGGCTGAATACTCAGAATTTCCTGTCTCTCTTGAGTTGGAGGAACTGCTACCCACGTCCCAATAACAGTACCAGCTACTACCGAAAGTAAATTTATACCAACTGCCTGGGTAGATGTCTTTCTCAAGTTGAGTAAACTCTCATCCCGTATTTGATAGCAGATGGGTAGCATTTGAGCTACTATTTCTTCGGAGATTGCCCGGTTTTCGGCTGCGAGGACTTCAACTGTCTCGGCTGCGGTGTCGATGTACCGACTAACAGTGGATGAGTCTCTCTGACTTTTCACGGGAAGTCTTCAAGCCTCGAAAAAACGTGACTTTTTCTACAGCCTAATTGTCAATAGCTTTAAGTTAATGAAAATAGCTAACGGAAAAATCAGGGTTTGGAAAACCCTCAAAATGGCCTTTTCCACATGCCGTGAAAAGTCAGATGAGTCTCTTCCCCCCAGTTCACTTTGCCGAAAAAATCGTTATCGATGCGCGAGTTAATTCGCTCTTGCGCTTCATCGTAACCAGTCGGAACGGAAGTATCACCTTCAGCAAGTGAACTGCTGCCATGAAAAACAAATTCTTCTAGAGCAAGTGTGGAAGATTCAAGCACCACCTTATGGCGTAATTCCCCTAACTGAATACCTCTATCTGCATCTCGGTAAAGTATTCCTACAAAGCTGTCGGGTGAAGCTTGTTCTGGGTCTACGCCAAATCGCTGTTTGATGTACTCCCGCTTGTCGAACTTATGTTCGCCTACTTCTGATTTGCGATCGCGCATTGCAATCAAGTGTTGGGCTGCTTCTTCAAGGGACATACCTTCACCAGAGGCTATCTCTTTGAGTTGAACTAGCTGCTGCTCAACAGTTTCATCAAGCGTATCATTTGGCTGCAAAGCTAAATCTAACAACCGACAGCAGGTACGTACTACATCAGGCGACACCTGCAAAGTCTCTGCCACTTTGTTGATATGCTTCATTTCGCTCAATTCTCCTAATTACTGCTTGCACAATTGGGTTATTTTTTTCTTCATCAGATATATGCTTAGTCAAAAAGTCATAAAGGCTTACGTCATTGACTTTTTGCAAATAAGCATCTAAGCCACCAGCAGGAATTACCTGCTGTAAATATTCTTCACAAGTCAGCCGCCGAATCTTGATAGCAACGTAAAAAACATCCGCAATCTCGACTGTTGTTGCATCAAAATATCCTCCCCGCTTTCGGGGTTTAACTATACCGGCATAGGGATACCACCGTTGTAAAGCGGCAATGGAAATCCCGTATCTTTCGGCAAGTGTTTTCTGGGTGTAGATAACGTTCTCACATATCATCAAACTCTATTCCAACTGAAAGACTTCATCAATTGAAAGCGAATTAAACTAGCACCTTACCAAACTGCTTGTAAATTAAAAAATAATTTACAATTTATGTCACTTTAGTACAGGTATAGCTCAACTCAGATACAACTAAACTTCAGTTCCTCTCCTACTAAACTGCACACTTGCCAAGTTACATACTGCCTATTGATAATGCAAGCACGTTTGTATATATGAGTAAAAAAATAGAAAAATAACTCTTTTGGTAAGAAACTGCTCTAACAGAAATATATAACGCGATGTGCTACTTAATAGTCTGTGACAAGTTCATTGAACTTTTACCCATTTATCTTGCCATATCGTGTTATGAAAATACTTGCCTTCACAATCTGATAACTACAAAGCTTATTCTTCTTGAGAAATAGCCTGCTGCTGTTTCTTTATCGCACGCGCTATCAAAGGAGCTTTTTTTTCTAATCCTTGTAGAGTCAAATCCCCATCCAAATAAAGTTGATACCATTGTTGACGCTGGCGCAAGACTCTTTCATCATCCCGTAACCGCAACCGTTCCAAAGTAAATTCTGCCTTTTGACGTTGTTGTGGAGGAACTTTATCTGTTAATACTAATTGTAGGGAAGGAAGTAAAATTTCAAACCAATCTTCTCCCAAATCCAAAGGGTCAAGTACCTGGTCATCAAGCGTACCTTTACTACTGTTTATCCAGGCAGAAGCAAAGCGCAAATTGCTCCATTCATAAGCTAAATTGCGATAATTTTCACGGCTGCGATAATGATCTACTGTACCAACTGGTTCATACATAACGCTATAGCCACACAGATTACTAAATCCATCAGCTAAATAACTTTTGAAAGGCGACCAATAATCTCTGGTTCCTTTTTTGGGATCTGGGTTTTTTGCCAACCAAGCATTTCCTGGTTGTCGCACTTTTTTATCAAAATCAGGCGGTTCTGGAGGAGGGTTAAATGGCATCATCGCAAGAATTCAGGAGTCAGGAGTCAGAATTCAGAATGGAATTAGCATAGCTTGTTAGTAGCCTACTAACTTCCTCAAGTTGAAGCATTAATCCTGAAGTGTCACCATAGTCAAGGTCTTTTGAAAGAATTAGATAGTAGCGACATTCTTCTAAAGAACCTTGTGCAATGTTTATAAACCGTACTTTGTCTGTTGCTCCCTTTTTCTTAAAACCCTCCCTACGGGACGCTCCGCGAACAGCTATATTTGCTGCAATAGAGATTGCTGCTCGTCTAAATTGGGAAGTAAGTCCATATATTTCCGATTTAGGAAATTGGCCTGTAAATTGATATACACATAAAACAAACTTATGTGCTTTCTGCCAAACTATCAAGTCTTGGAATGTGCAAGGCTTGTTGTCTCATTTATTCTGGCTCCTGAATTCTGACTTCTGAATTCTTACTTATCATCTGTGTTATACCTCTGATAACCCAAAATTTATTTTCTCCGTTGTAACTATCCAACGGGGCCAAAATGGGTCATGTCCTGGTAAAACTCTTTGAAGTTCCTGATGAATTTGTGTTGGTATTCTCAGATTTTCTGGAAACGCATTCATATCATCAGCACGCATCCAAGCCTCTGCTGCTTCAATTGCGATTTCTGCTTCTTTGGAACGGGCTTGTTTGAGTCCAAAAATGTCTGAGGTTAACCATCCAACTATGTCTCCTTGTTTTGACCAAGGTACTTCGTCAAGGCTAACCTCTCTATCTTGTAATTTAAATAAAAATAGTTGATCTTCTTGCTCATTAAAATTTGGCTCTAAGGAAGCAAGAACAAGTGGAGAATGAGTAGTTACTAAAGCCTGTATCTTCATCCTGGGTTGTAATTCTGTCACCACAGATAAAATAGCTGGTAAAATCACCCTCTGCCAACGAGGATGCAAATGAGATTCAATTTCATCAATTAGTAAAACTATCTGATTTACTGGCTTTTGTTGTCGCAATTCCGAAGCTTTTTTATGTTCGTACCAAGTCCACACTAGTAAATAAGCCAGTCCCAAAATACGCTTCATTCCGGCTGATGTTTGAGTAACAGGAACATTCCCATAAGGCAGATTAACTGTAGGAATATCGCGCACGTCTTCAATAGAAACTCGCGTTGTTTCTCCCACTTCTATCCATTCGGAAGGGTGAGGTGCAAGTTTTTTAATGACATTAGAAAAGAGTTCAAATGGATATTTATTGGGTTGATTCTGCCATGTAACCCAATCTTGAATTAGACCATTACAAATAACTTTATCTTTTGACTTTAATCCATTCCAAAGTGTATTTGGATTAAAATTATAAGCAATATCGCGTTGGCGAGCTGGGTCAAAAATGGAAAAACTACCATCAACCCGCACATAAATAACTACCTCTTTTAATAAAGGAGGCATTTGTAAATTACGCCATTGCTGTTCAGAAAAATCAAACTGGCTCTGATACTCTCTTATATTTTTTTTATTGCTAACTACGGCTGTAATTTGCGGATTTTCACCTTTGACTCGCTGTGGGTACGCTGGTTGCTCCGCCCAATTTGTAGTCATCACCCACCATGCAATATCGAGTAAAAAACTTTTACCTAAACCATTATCACCCGTGAATATATTGAGCCTATCGGCAAATGCGACATCAAAATGGGCAGCAGGACCAACTTGTTGGAGGTGAAGTTCTTTTAACATTTGGCTCTCATACACAAATTTATATTGATCAACTTACTTCTTGTAAATTAAAATTGGATAGCTCAATAGCAGTTAATCATTTTTAATGAATCCCTACAATATCCTTAATCAGACTGAACTTCAGTGTGTTAGTGATGGCATGACCCGACCCCTACTAGAAAATTGCGAGACTGCCTCACATATCCTGATTTTAGTCTGGCCACAACTTGGGGATTTTGATAGCCTTGAATATGCATGGTGGTTACAGCGCAAAGCTAAAAAATTGCCTCCTGAAAAAGTCGCTATTCGTGCAGTGGGAATTGGCTCACGCACCTCTGGAACAAGATTCTGTCAATATACAGGATTTTCACCGGAAAATTTATTTGTTGAACCCAATGCAGAATTACATCACCAACTTAAACTTTATTCAGGTCTGAATCTGACTCTACCTGGACTTTCTGTGTCTCATCAAGCTTGGCTAAATCTAATGTTAATGTGTGCAGGGTTTGGAAGTCCAGGAACGCTAAGAGAAGTTTTTCGGGGATACAGGGGAGATCGTCAAGCCCCTCAACTCATTGAAGATGATGAAATTATTCAAGGTACTCCTCTACCTGCTTTTAAAGGCTCGTTTTTCCGATTAGCTGGCGGAAATGGTTTTCAACGTCCCTTTGAATTAGCAACTCTACGGCTACGTAATATGGTGGAAGTTCTGAGCAATTGGCACACTTATGTACCAAATTCTGCCTACTTAACTCAGCGTGGTGGAACTTTTTTGTTTGATAGTAAAGGCCAGTTACTTTACTCTCATCGAGATCCAGGAATTCTGGGCTTTGCTGCTAATATGAGTCAGCCTTTATCATTTTTATCCTTTATCGAAGCAAATAGCTTTACGATGGGTGATGCGTAAAGGCCCCGAATGCGCTTTGCTAAATTCGGGGGATATAAGCGAACTTTCCTGAATTTATTCATCAGTGTTCAATTGTTTGGCGTGATTCATTAATCTATGGAATGATCCTGTTGATTGCTACTTGGGACTAAATTCAATTGATTTTAATAATCCGTTTTCCTCTATGCTCCCAAGTTCCTAATACTTTAATAGCAACACTCGAATAATGAGCAAGTAAATCAATTTTTACTTCTGCTACTCGCTTGATAACGGGTCTTTGGGTTACTCCTATCTTGTACAAAGTGCCAATATTCGTTTCAATCTCTAAAAAATATAGGCTAGAGGATAGAATACGTTGAAGTTGAGCGCGATACAGCTTCAAATCAGTAAATCGATATGCTAAATCTGGAGCATTTTTGTATTCGGCGTGTTTAAAAGCTAGCTCAAGTTTCAGCAGTTTTTTAAGTAATAGTGGCTCCTGTACATCATTGAACCACGCAAACTCTAGCGCTCCAACGGGAATTTTACCCAAATCACTAAATTCATATTCAGGTGGGGTTAAGTATAGGTTTTTTCTTAACACTCCTGCTTTGAGTAAACCAGAAGTAATTAAGTAGGAACTAATAGGGTAATTTTTGGCTCCGTACTCCTGCCAAAGCAGCTTTAACTGTGCCAAATCCTTGCCAGATAATTGAACGTTGAAATTGTCATAGAGTGGCAGAGTAGGGAATTCTCGGTTAGCTATGGGGCGGCAGGTTTCTTCATTATGAGCAAAATGATGCTCTTTCACCTTGCCTTTTTTAGCAGTTAGACTACTATTACAGTAAGGACACTGAAGTGAAGTCTTACCCCTATTGATATCTTCAATACATATCAAGATACCTTCTTCATTTACACCATATTTTAGCCACATTGCCACACCATTACTGAATAGTTAAAGTTGCTCTTACTAGTGTGCTTTAACTTTTCCAATATGTCTCTATCTTCTGGATTAATATAATGTTGATTTGAAGAATTAATGCACTAACTAACCCCCCCAAGGTTGGAGAGTTAAGGTAGCTTTTTAAAGGCTGTACTGAAACTATGCTTTATTCAAAGTTGCCAAGACCCATCATGTGATAAGCAATAACAGCAGTATCAAAGGGTTCCAGGTAAATGATATTTATGGGATTACTGGGTAAAGTAATTGATGTTTCACTCTTGTTAGAAGTAGCTGTTTGATTGTTAGCGATTCTAGGTAGTAAAATAGAACCAACAAGATTTGCCAAATTGAGCGGTTTAGCGAGTTTCATAGGTGATTCTGTGTTGGTTGATTATTTGGTAGGTTTCTTTACCAAAGAGCAACTCCTGTTTGTGACAGTACGTACACCACAGGAGCAACGTATTCTTTTTTGCCTATGTTTATCAGGAGTATCACCCACAAAAATCATCCACCCGGATATCCCGCCAAATGTCAGAAATCTGCCAGCCAGAGTTGCCAACAGACTGTACTGGAGGATTGTCAAAGAATGGAATATAGCCAGGAACTCTAGCCACTGGAATTGCTGCTGGTTGCTCATCAACCACAGGGGCTGAAGAATTGACGGTATCAGCTTGAAGATTTTGGTCTTTGGCGTGTTGGATTTCCATCATTTTCTTCAGAGTCAGCTTGTCGGATTTTTTGATGATCTTCATATCTATGTATTAAAAGTTTTCATTCACTGCTCTCCAAAAGCATTGGCTGAAAATTTGGATGACAGCAAAATTTGGAGAAGTTGGGTGTTAATAATTGCACGGAATAAACAAGATACAGCAAATCTATGGAAAATACGAGTCCCTTGCTAAGGAATTTATCAATTGGATACAAATTTCTTTTTCGCGCAGATGCCACAATATTTTACACAGATGTTTTGGGCACTCTTTAGCTTCATAGGAACCATTGATTCCCAAAATCAAACTGGAAAGGATTTTTTGCAGACAGGGAATTTTGATAACAAGCGTAGGTGATGATGAGCGCAACCCACAGTCTTTTAAACTTTGACTTGATTTTAGTTCAATCTAAGGTATCTCGCTCAAAGTGGCTTTGTTACTGAGGTAAAATTATTCAAGTTTATTTAAATTCAAAAATTTAATTACTCCTGGCATATCTAGCAAATAATTGCTAACCATTTCGAGAGAATACACTTCTGGCAACGCCCTCTGAAACTTACTTAGACGATATTCTGGTAATTGCGAAAGGATGAAGCGCTGGGTAGCTGGAGCTTCCCAAAAGGTAGGAGTACTCATCTGAGCGATCGCTAAACTTAAAGTTGCATAACCAACACTATCACCTTCAATTTTTAACTTGAAGTTGTCAGAGATAATCTTCCAATCATGGTGAAATTGCAGACCGTATTTAAGGGTGTGATTAATTTGTCCACCTGCAAAAGTCCACCACAGCGCCCGATCTGTTTCTAATTGGATGCTTGATTGAACTTCTGTGATTAATGGCCTGAGATCAGAACGGTACTCATCTAACACAACTTGCGTTTTGGCATCGATGTAAGGAATAGTACTTTTTGATTGCAATATTTCCGCAACTTGCTGACAAAGTTCAAAGCCTAGTAGCTGTGGGGCAAAGCCACCCCAGCTTGGTTTTTTACCACGGGGGGCTGGAACAACTCCAACTGTACGTTCCTCATGGCTAACGTGCATAACTCGCTTGCAATACTGTCTCTACATTTTCACAGAAAAATGTAGTATTAGCTTGTTGCCCTGTTCTCCGTCCAGTGCGGCCCAAGCGCTGGAGGAAGGATGAGACAGTGGAAGGGGCATTAGCTTGCAATACTAAATCGAGATCGCCAACATCGATGCCCAACTCTAGAGTGGAGGTACAAATAATGCTGGCATTTGTCCCTCGATGAAAACGGTCTTCTGCGGCTGTTCGTTCTTCGAGGGAGACAGAACTATGGTGGACAAAAACATCTGTACCTCGGTTACGCATCCGTTCGGCAATTTCTTCAGCCAAAGAGCGACTTTGGCAAAAAAACAGGCTTTTCTTGCTCTGCGTTATCTGGCTGGCATCTTGAGCGATCGCGCCTAATGTATCACGCAGATAAACGCGCAAATCCTTTTTCGAGGGAACTTTGGGCGGATCGACAACGCAACCTGGACGTTTTGATGTACCTTGGAGCCAATGCAAAATATCTACCGGATTACCAACGGTGGCACTAAGTCCAACGCGCTGCACATCATTATTGGTGTAACGAACTAGCCGTTCCACAACGGACATGAGATGGGCACCTCGGTCTGTACCAGCTAGGGCATGAACTTCATCAATTACTAAAGCACGCATATCGCCAAAGATTTCTGTGTGGGGGACTTTGGCGGATAGCAGCATCACCTCTAATGACTCAGGAGTGGTCATCAATAGTGCTGTCGGCTCTTTAATAAAGGCACGCTTTTCCTGATCTTTAATATCCCCATGCCAAAGAAAGCGCCTTAGACCTACCATTTCAGTGTAATGCCCCAAACGTTCAGCTTGATTATTTAACAAAGCTTTAATTGGTGCAATGTATATGAGTCCAACTCCTTCAGGCTCGCGTTCCATTAGCATTGCTAATAATGGAAATATAGAAGCTTCCGTTTTGCCACCAGCTGTAGGGGCTAGAACAATTGCATTATTACCGTCGAGCAGTGTATGTCCTGCTAGTTCTTGGACAGGACGCAGAGAAGACCACCCTAAGTTGGAGACGATAGCGGCTTGCAAACGGGGAGGAAAGCGAGCAAAGGCTGAAGTCATGGCTAGAACTCCACGGCTGCGTAACCTTGAATATCCGCAGGTTCTTCGTCAAAATAAGTACGGCCTTCACGGATGAGCAATTCTACTTCGTTTAAATCTGTGGGTTCAAAACCTTCTGCGCTCATCGGGTCAAATTCATCATTTTCTGATGCTAAATCAAGGATGTTGACAAACTGGCGCAGAAATTGCCGAGGAACTACTCCCACGTCTCCCTTAAAGCCAGCAGTAACTTTGGTAACTAGCCGTTCAATAAATTCTGAAGTGACTTTATTGACAATTCCAGTCCGATTGGCTGTGGGGAAAATTTCTCGCAATTTGAGTGCCACCTCTTTTAGACGGCGTGCATCAAAGGGTTTGAGTTCTAACTGGGGTTGACGGGGGTTAGCAAAGCCACCAAGAGTCAGAAATTGGATACGGTCATGCAGAGGTTCTAGTCCAGCAACTCCACGTTTAGTATCAAAAAATTCAGGCGTACCCGTATAAATCCATAATAATCCTCTGTAACGGTCGGCGGCATCACAGATTTGGCGAATTCCATTTAAAGATTTACCTCGACTATCATGCCGCATTCGCAGTACTGTTTCTACTTCATCAATGACAATAACCAGTCCCTTGTAGCCTGCGGCTTTGACAATTTCGAGAATACCGTGTAGGTAGTCTAGGGCATCTCGGCTAGCAATATCTCCCTTAATGCCTGCGGCTTTTTTAGCGGTAGCAGCCACATTTTCACTACCAGAAAGCCAAGAAAGCAAGGCGCTGGCTTCAGCAATTTCACCTTTCTGCTTAAAAGTAAAAATAGCACGGAGAACTCGTGCCATATCTTCTGGAGCTTTACCGCCTGTAAGAGAAGCAAGTTCTTCTTCTATGCGTTGCTGTACTAAAGTATCGAACTCGTCGCTGTTTTCATCTGCCCCACCAGCAATCAGTGCATCTTCCACACGCGCAATCCAGCGATCGATAATATCGCTTAAAGCACCTCTAGGACAAGAACTAGTTCCCAATTCCTGAACGACTTTGCGATAAACATCATCGAATTTGTAAAAGTGCAAATCGTTATCAGAAACGACAACAAAACTGGTGGCAAAGCCTTGAGATTGGGCATCAAGGATGGCTAGACGGGACATAAAAGTTTTACCACAGCCGTAGCCACCACGTAAAAACTTGAAGACACCTTCGCTATTAGCTGCTAGTTGGAATTGGCGATGAATTTCTGTTCGCTGTTTGTCAATACCGACGGCAAAGGCTTCTAACCCTCGTTCTGGAACAACGCCGGAGCGAAGACGCTCAAAAATATGCTCAATATCTCGTTCGCTGATTGCCATAGTTGATTTTAATTAATACGTTTACTTTTATACATTAATCTGTTAATTTTGCTTGACATAGCGTTTACCGTTGCTGGTTGTTTCAATCCTGACTGAGAAAGGAACCTTCTTCAGGTGTTCCTCAAAATCTAAGGAGAAACGCCGCACCAGTCTAGCTGAACCAAGGATTTGGTTTAGTTCCGGTTCTGTGATTGAGCCGTGTTGCTGGAGGTGGAAGAATACACGCCGAACGGTTTCATCCTCGAAACTATCTTGCCAGTCAGTATTTTTGGGTAATTCGGTAGCCATAGAAACCTCACCCTGGATCAATGACCCAGAGACATTGAAATAAGTTTGAGGAACTATTGCCTCTACATCTTCAACATTATCTGGGTGATAAATTTCCAGACGGACGCGCTCATCTCGCTGTCCCTTGAGGTCAAAAAGCACCTCAATCCAATCTCCTTCGACGGCAATTTGGAGTTGCTGATTTTTGACTTCTGCACCAGGAGCATCCTTAATCGTAACTTGGATGTCAGGTCGCTCTGGTACGCGCAAAGCGACATTAATTTCTCTGGCTCCTACAAAACTGAGAACGCCTTGGGCAACAGGCGCGGGCTTAACCCTAACCCGAATTCGGCTACAGTCTAAAATACTTGGCTCTGGTTTGGCTTCGATGAGATATTTCACCATTGCCAAATAAGACTGATGACGATGGGATACTGTTAGTACAGGAATAACTCGCTCTTGAAGGCTATTCCCACCATGTACAAAGGTAGCGCCAGGATTGCCAGTGGCAAAAACAGCAGTATCTTTACGGAATAGTAAGTAACCTTCTTGTCCTTCGTATTTGAGGGCATTTAAAGAAACTGTTACCATTTCTTCTTCCGAGCGAGGTTCTTTGGCAAGAATATAACGGCGATTGGAGTCACGATAGGGTTTTTCTTGGGTAGTTTGGTCTTGTAGGAGAAATCCGTGGTCAGCAGTGAATACAAACTCATTTATACCAATACTTTTGAGGTGGTTCCACGCTGACTTGATTTGTTGAAGCCAAGTTTCAAAGGTTGCTAAACCTACATTAGCTTCGCCTGCATCGTCAATTTCTCTACTGTGAACAACAACAAGATTGGTATTAGCACAGCTTTGTTTGAGGCTGGTGGTTGACCAATTGCAGACCTCTGCCAGAGTCAGACCCCGAACTTTTCTACGACCTGCACTGATATTATCAACACTCTTCTCACTCATTGCCCGGACTCGCTCATCAGGCTTTCGCACAGTATACTCACCTGTTTTAAAACCTTTGAAACCATCACCCGCTAATACTACCCGACCATTTTGGTTAACGGGGGCCAGGATGTTCATCCCGACAGCAGTGATGCTGGGTAATTCGGCATATCTCCCTTTCAACGTTACGGTAGTACCAGCTCCTTCAAATTCTTGGATAAGTTCTGTTGCCATTTCGTAGCGGAAGGCATCAATCAGAAAGTAAGCAACTTTTTTATTACCTTGGGTGAGGGGGTGTACTACTTGCTCGTAGAGAGTGCGTTGCTGAAGGCCATCATCGGGTAAAAAGCTTTCTGTGGTGCAGATGGCGGCAAAATCTTGCGCCAGCGTATCAGCCCAATTGCGGTACTGAAAACGAAGTTTATCGGCAGCTTCTAGGAGTTGAGCGAAGTGGGGTAACGTGGGTTCTAGGAGTTTTAACCTCTGTTGCTCAAAGCGGCGATGTGCTTTGTCTACTTCAGAGCCAGTTTGGGTATAGTATTCTAAAGCTTCTCTGAGGGTTTGTTTGCCCTTAAGCTGCCCCGCACCTTGAATCATGTAACCCAAAGTGGCTGCATCTTTGATTAATGACCATTCTAATCTGCGAGTGCGATCGCGTTCTAGCCAAAATGAAGCAGACTCGGTGTGAGATTGTGACCATTGTAAGGCTTTCTGAAATTCCCCAGTCAGCAGTGCTTGTACAGCACCCTGTAAGATGGCGGTTTCTTCCCACTGGAAGGTTTCAAATTGTCCCAGGTCTTCGGGGCTAATTTGATTAAGTTCTTGTTCTAGATGGGATTCTACAATTGCTGCTTTGGCTGCATAAATATCTGGATGGCGTTTTCGCAGATATTCAACAAGTTGCTTGCAGGTCTTTCGCAAGGGTAGAGAAAGTTGGGTCAGGGGTTGAAGTGCATCAAGATGAGGAGGGCGAGTGAGGTCATGGACATACTCAACACACATCAGCCAAGCGGCAAATGTTTCGCCCAGTCCGAGGAAAGATAGGGGTGTGTCGCCGTGAAAGAAGCACACGAAGGCTGTGTTCATCCCTGTGTGACGGTAGAGATGTTCTGTTAAGGTGTTGAGAGCAGTTAGGTCGCTGATTCTCGATTGCAGTACTTTGTCTTCGCCCAGGATACCGTCTACAATCCACTCCAAACTGAGACTTGTTAAATAAGCTGCTAGTCCGTCCTGGGGTTGGGAAAGGTTATTTTGCAGCCACACCTCGGCAGATGGTAAGTCAGTGATGCCATTGTTAAGGTAGTTTTCGATACTAGCAGGGTTAATGCGCCCTGTGACGGCTTCCCGAATCAATGTGTCAAAGGCTTTGCGGAAACGGTAGCCGGCGCGGTAAAGTTCCAGAATAGGAGTTTTGCGGATAGTTTCTTCCGTATGACCGGGCATGTGAATTAACAACGGTTCCGGGTCAAGTCCATTGCCATAAGTTTCCAGGGCAAGTACCATCTCTAAGTAACTGCCGCGAAAGCCAACGACTGGGGCAAAAAAGTCACCACGGTTATAGCGGGCGATTAACTCATCAACATAAGTGTTGTAGTACCCGTCTTTATCTAGCCAAATAACGATACCGCGTTGACGCAGTTCTCGCTTCAGTTCTGCTTCCAAAACTGCGGTAATGGGATTTAAGTGACTCATGCGGCCTCCTCTTCTTGCTCAAACAGAGGGCCGTAATCTTCCTCTTGGGTTTCTTCTTTTTTGCGTTTGCGTTCCTGTCGCTTCTCTTCTTTTTCGATAATTTCCTGCACTAGGTGGGGATTTTCTCTAGCAAAGGCTAGGCGCAAAGTATCAGAGTTTGTTTCCTCAATAGTAAAATCTTCAGAAATTTCATCTTGCAACCGCAGTTCCCACTCGTAAGCTTTAGCTGGGTGATATTTCCAAAAGCAGCCGTGGGCTACGGCGAGGGAAGGATCTTGTTTGCATTTACCATCAACTCGTTTGGGAAAATAACGGGCGGCTAAATGTGACCAGTCATAATCTTTTTTTCCTTCGGCGTTGCAGAGTTCTGACCACCATTTTTTGGGTTGGTTCCACTGGGGTTCGAGTAAGGGCCAGAGGGCTGCACTATTGACCATCACACCGTCGTCCAAATCCATTTTGAAACGGGCATCAACTTCGCGGGGGATATCTCTAGCCCTTCGGCTTCGCTCAGGGCTGGCATTAGCTGGGGGTGGCCCTTGTTCCGCGCACTGTCTCACGAGGTCGATAAATGCTTTGAGTTCTTCGTGGAGTTTTTGTACTTCGCTGTAGCGTTCTTCGGCTTTTGCTTGTGTTTTTTTATCGCCTTGATGTCTTGCTGTGGTCAGGTCGTTGAGTTCGCCTTCCAATTGGCTAAGTTCGGGGATGAGGTAATCTGCTAATAAAGTTTGCAAAGTGTTGTCAGCCCAACGATGAATGCTGACAAAGGCAACGAAGTTTTTACGCGGGGATGAAAGGGGGAAGTAAATCGGGCGGCTTTCGTACATCCCCAAGTGAACTTCTTTAAAGAAGGATAACCGCAACCATTTGCGAAGTTGGGTTCCTTTGGCAATAATTGAGCCGTACTCGTACCAAGTTTCTTGAATGGGTTTACAGCTTGGGTATTCTAAGCTGTCTTTTTCAGAGTAAGCGGAGAGATAAAGGATACCGTGGGGGAGTGCAGTTGCGGGAGCTTGGTTGAGAATACCTTCCCCATTTGCGCCAAATCTTCCTAATGCTACGCCGATGGCATAGGATACAAAATTGGTTGGGGGTGGATCTTCGTAGACGGGTTCGTACTTTGGTAGTGGTGTGCCGGGTTTACGGTCTACTGCTGTTTGTGCCCATTCTTGGGCATAGTTCCAAACAGATGCAACTGGTTTTTTGAATTCTACAGATGTTTCACGGGCGGCTTCATGTTCGGTGAAGGCTGCATCTAGTTGTGTGAAGATTTCTTCAGATGATTCTATAGGGAATAGGGGAAGACGGTTAACATCACCAACTTGAAAGCTAACTGAGGGATTGAGAGAAACCATAACAAGGCGGCTTACGTGACTTTCATACTCGCTAATTGCTGCATCCACTGCCGTATCTACCTTCAACAGGGTTCCTAAATAATCTGCTCCCTGTAAAGCATATACAATCTGATTTGTCAACTTTTCAGGAATGCCCGTGGCTTCCGTCACCTCTCGCCGTAACTCCACCAACGCCGGATCATCTGCTGGTAAAGAAGCCAACTGGAGATTAGATGCAACCAAATTCAGATGTTTAGGACTTGCTTGAGGAGAAAGCAGCCGCGCCTTCAGTATCAACGCCGCCGCCGCAATTTGTATTGCTCTGGGGTCAATATCAACACCATATAAATTGTTCTCTAAAATCGACTCAACAATTTGGCGATCGCTCCAATTTTCCCCCCGATGCCTGGCCTCTTCCTGATAAAGTGTAAATAACAATCCAAAGGCAATTACGAGAAAATGCGCCGAGCCGGTGGCAGGGTCAAGAATTTTTAGCGATCGCACACTCTCTGGTGCATGAGTGACTGCATCTGCGGTTAATGGTTGGGGAACCCAATATTTCCAATTTTCTTCAATTCCCGGTTCAATTGGCATTAATGCTTCTATTGCCACCTGTCCTTGTTCGCGCTTTTCTCGCCACTCTTTACGCCTTGCTTCCAAACGAGCTAAAGTTCCATCTGCCTCAACCTCAGCCGTCCAACCGTGCTTTTTGCACATTGCCAGCCACATCTGCCCCAAACTGTTATGGAGTAACCACTCCACCATGTAACGTTCTGTAAACATTTGGGTTTTGCTAGCAATTTCATGGGGTTCTACCTTCCCGCCCCCATTTAATTTGGCATCTAGGGCTTCTCGTTCTGGGTCGTTCCAGTATTGATAAACCCACCCCAAAGTTGTATCGTCCAGCCAAACATCCCTTAAATCAGAAGCATCCAAAGCCTCAATTGCTGCTCTCAAGGTACTGGCTGGAATTGGGAATAGTGCTGTGACTCCGACATTGCCAAACAAACCTGGCAACTCCTGAGCCAGTTCATCGTAGAGTAATTGCAGTAGTGTTCCGTATCCCTCAGTTTCATCCTTGCACAAGTCCGGTGCAAAATCTCGAAACTCCCGATAACCCCGACTCTGCCAACCTCCGGTTAATACAGCAGGTTTACTTAATCCGTGTGCTTCCATCTGCTTAATTACTATCAGCCGATTGAGCAAGGTTGCAGCTGCGAGCTTAACAGCCGTTTTCAAATAGCGATCGCGTATCTCCGACTCTTGTTTCTTACTTTTACCCTGACTACGGGATTGCTCATCTAACCATTGTTCTAAACGTTGCCGCTTTACCCGTTGTTCTTCTGCTAATCCGGCTTTACTTACAGCAGTAATCGACAATCGATAGGTGCTTTCTACGGCGTTTTGCAAATCAGTAAGCAAACGTTCTCTTAAAGCACGAATTGTACTGGATAATTTGGATTTAGCTTCAGGGGTGAGATAGGACATTGGGAATAGGGGATTGGGAATTGGGAATTGGGGATTGGGAATTGGGGATTGGGAATTGGGGATTGGAAGTTAGGGATTGGGAGTTAGGGATTGGAAGTTGGGAGTTGGGAGTTGGGAGTTAGGAGTTAGGAGTTAGGAGTTGAGTATTTATGCTTCTTCAGGACTTACGCACGAGTTACAAAATAACGAACCGCAGAGGCGCAGAGGACACGGAGAAATCAGAGTTTAAGAGATATTTTGCGTAAGTCCTATTCTTATTGCCCATTCCCCATTCCCAATTCCCCATTCCCAATTCCCCATACCCCATGCCCCATTTAAGATAAGCGAATGCGAGTATTGGGTTTGAGTTGAGCTAACAGCCGCTCTTTTAACTGGTTAACTAGTGCATCAATTTCTGCTTCTGTGCTGACTTCACGACCACTAAGATTTAGCGGTAGCTGCACCACTTGATCTTCAGTGACTTCAGACAAGACATCATCAAGCCTGTTATTAGCAGTAGTCTCAGCCTTCTGGAGCTTAATTAGTGCTGAATCTTTGAGTTCTAATAAACTGGGGTAGAGTGCATCCTGAGTTGTGTCATAGGTCGCTTCTTGAACGGAACGGAACACATATTCTCCTTGCTTTTCGTTTAATTTGATAAAGTTTTGGCGCTGTTTGAGTCGTCCTTGAATTGCTTTGGCTTGCTTTTCTTGACTCTCAATCAAGTTCAACCGCACGGCTTTATAGTGCTGTTCAATTGTTTGTAGGTGAGGTTCCAAGCTGCTAATGTCCCGCCAAGAGCGATCGCTATTTAGCTGTTCTTCTAAAGCTGCGATCGCTTCAGTAATTTCTGTCCAACGCTCAATCTGCTTGAGTTGAGCTACTTGGTTATCCCGAATATTAATTGCCTTAGTTACGGCATCTACAGCACTATCAGTTAAATCTGTCAAGGAAATACCAAGTTCTTGAATCCCATCTCGCAGTGCATCGAGATTTTTCTTAACTGCAATCACAGTGTCTTCAACTTGGCGAGAACGGGTACACTTTTCCAGGGACTCGCGTAACTTGACTAAAGCTGAGGGTAAATTTGGTCGGTTTGGTAGTCGATTGTACCGCCGTTCTAATTCTTGTAATCGTTTGACCTGACCGGGGAACTGCTGGAAAACCGCATCGGCGATCGCATCATTTTCCCGATCCAGTTCAACATCTAATGAGTCTTTGAAGAATTTACAAATGGCAATTTTGTCACGAGGGCTAATGCTGGTTTCATTGGGAGGTAGCAAGTCAGCCCGTTTGATGTCCTTGTCTCTCTTGAACATATCCTTAGCACCAGGGTCACGCACTGATGTAATTTCTGGGCCAGTTTCGGGTCGAATCCGTACCTTAGTAGCCCGAAGTAAACCCACCAAGCAAGCCTTCACCACATCTGCGGGATAGCCGTAGGGCGGCCCGCCAAAGTGAGTTAGCAACACATTACCAGAAACCCCATTTTGGTCTTGAATATACTGCCCAATCCGAGAAGGAACTTCACCGCTACAGGTGGGCATATATTTACCTGCATCTAGTTCGAGTATGCCCAGCCCATCTTTCATAAATTTGTGGGATGGGCCGGATAAGTTCGGCTCTAAAAGTTGGTCTAATTCACTCGGAATGACTGCCACATCTACATAATGGCTGTAAAGATCCGGCAAAATGTTTTCCCCTATGCGTCCAAGCACAGTGGTAAAAGTTGTACCGTGTTGCTGCTTGTCGATTTGTCGTCCCCGGAAGAAGATTTCACCATCCATAAAGGATTGAGCGATCGCTTTTTGCACTTCTTTCTCTAACACGTCACGGCGACTTTCTTCTTCTCCAAGTAAGTTTCTCTTATCTTTGGTAAGAGACTGCTTGCGACTTTCATACTTACTGATGATGTGCTGAGATTTGGCAAGTTCTCGTACTTGGGCTGCAACATTATCGCAAGTACCTACTACCCAAATTAGGCGATCGCGGAAATTTGAGCGATCGCTAGTTTGTATCCAAGTTGTGGGGTTTCGCTCTTCTTTATTAGTGAGATAGCGAAAGTCAATAGTCAGCACAGCTGGGTCGTTTGAACCTTGAATACGCTCATCCTGTCGTTGACGACCATCACTATAAATAGCTAACCAAGGAAACGACTTATTTTTGTAGCGGGGGCGTTCTACGGTGCCTAACAGTGACTTCAACTTGTCTGCCACAATCAAACTAATAGCATCAGTAATCACGCTGTGATTATCTCGCTCTCGTTGCCATTCTTGCCCAGCAGAACTTTGAATTTTATAGCCAAGTTTGTCAGAATAGGAAAGTAGCCCTAATCCCCGCAACTTCTCTAAAGCTGCTGTACTTGATGGCTCATTGTTGCCCATTCCCAACTGAGAATAAAGACATTGGCTAACCAAAGTAACAGTTGTCGGTTCTTGTTCTTGAATCAACTCCAAAAGTGCCACTGCTTTTGCCACTTTTATCGCCATCTCGTCTTTAATAACTTCTTCATGGCTGAACAAACGTGCTAGCGTAGTTTGCACATCAGCGTCTAAAGCCGACTGTTGCACTTCATAAATGCTATCGATAGTAACTAACGCACCTAGTTCCTGTTCTCCTAGTTTTTGTTCACGGAATAATTCCCCCAACAGTTGCAGTAGCCCTCGAATGGCATGGTCATCTCCCTTCGCACGGCTGGAACGGGTACGCAGGTTTGATGTGATTTGCATCAGTAAATCTACGTAACCGGGCAGCATAGGATAAACTTCAATAAAATCCTCTTCAGTGATGGAATCGCACTTGTAGCCGTAGAGTTTGAGGTCGCTACGGTGCTGGCCAAAAAGCGATCGCAATTGGGCTTCTTTCGAGGAAGCTTTTTTCAAAAGCCGCTTATGCACAACATCTCGAATGTTGGTAGGTGCAAGGTGAACCCTCAGCTTGGGTGGAAAGCGATCCTTGAGCTTACCAATGTTGCTTTCATCCTCACTGTCTTCCAGCTTTTGCTGCCCTGTGGCCAACAACCATACTTGTCCTTTCAGTTTTTGCCCCAAATCAGAAACAAACGACTGAAGTTTGAGCATTCGCTCCGTATTCTGGTGTATATATTGGCTTACCTCATCTACTACAACGAACAAGGTTTTACCAGAGGCGCGGTGATTAAGCATATTAATGATGGCTTTAGTCGTTTCCGAAGGCGAGGTTCCCATTCCCGTTTGGGCACCAGCACGACTATCAAACCAACTCATTGGGTCAGTATAACGGCTAGGATACATCGCGTGCATAACTTCAGAGAAAGCTTCCTCAGCCAACTGATCGCTCTTCGCTTTCGACCAAGGTTGTCCCAAAGTCTGCTCTACACAGATTAAGAACTCCTGCCATTTCCCATCCAGTTCTAGCTTCAGTTCTAGCTCGGCAACATAATTACTAATAGTGCAGTAGCCCAGATGTGCTTGCACTTCCCGCTTGACTGCTGAATGGATATGCTCGTCATCCCGTGCTACTGCACCAATATCAAAGACCACGGCTAGGGGATCAATCTGACTACGAACTCGATTCCAGGCATCTTGAAACTCTTGGGTTTTGGGAGAATCATCCCGCGCTAGCAAGGCACTTGCCACCGTCCGATTATCGGGTAAAACCATATCATTGAGAGCCAGTCCTAAAAGCTTGGCAAAACTCGATTTCCCAGATCCATAAAAACCTGAGATCCAGGATGCTGGAAGTTCAGCCCCACCCGGTTTTTGTAATTCTTCTGCCATAGAATTGAGCAGCTTCACAAACTGCTCGTGAATTCCCGACTGCACACGCTTGTGGCGGGGGTCAGTTTCCGGATAGCCGCCTGTGATAATGTATTCAGAGACTTCTTCTAAGACCTTGGCAGGCTTTTGCTCATGGAAATAAATGACTGGGGCAATATTACGGGTGACATCAGCAGCAAAAATTTCCTTAATTAGCATGGCATCACCTCTCTAAGAGTTGCAGTAATAAAGTGAGCCAGTGTGGTCTTGGGGGTTTCCCCCATGAACAACTGGCGAACCCGAAGGGTCAGTCATGAGTAAATTCGAGGTCGATAGTCCCGGTCAGAAGGCAGTTCGTCCATAAAAGACAGAGCGTTCAAATCCCTTCGCTCCCCTGGATAAAGGAGAACAACAGGCAAGTTGCTTGTCTTACCATCGATATGCTTAAGAAGTGCTGATGAGCGAAAAAATGGATACAGCCCTCCAGCACGTCCCAAAAAAATCAAGGTGCGGTTGATTTCACCTGGGTGTTTATCTGAAAAATCATCGATTAAGGCAATAACATCTTTGGCAATCCCCTCAGCCCCTTCAATGTAAAGTGCAATTTTGTCTTTTAAATGATTCAGCGCCCGGTTTGGGTCTTTGGCATAGAGACGATGCTCTGTGCGAATAATACTTTCTAAAACCCTTGGTTCCTCTCGCTTGAGTCTGTCTAAAAACAAGCGCTGAAGAGAGATTGCTAGGACATTCCAACCTTGTCCCTTCAGGTCATCTGTTAGTACCCGGATTTGAGCGCGAAGTTTAAATTCTTCACGGGGATCATAAAGTAGAATGGCAAATCGGTAGTTCCGCATTGTGCTAATTTTGGGGCCACCTTCATCGAGCAAGTCGCTGCGTAGTGCCTGCACCGCAGACATTTGAAGGTCAAGCAAAGATCCAATCATGCTTGTTCCTCCCACTTCGCTTCATTGGCGTAGTCTCTCGCAGAGAGGATTTGCATCGCCCAAGATTTCAGGTCAACATAATGCCAGCCAAAATCATAAAGATCACCCATGCGGGTAAATGATAACCCTGGTAGACGGCTCAACCGCTGTTCTAAAAAGCTGTCAAATAGACCAACAGAGTTGAAATAAGGATTACTAAGGAGCGAGCCTTCAAAATATAAATCACGTAAAAAATACAACCAGTAGGCTAGAGCTTCATCAGTCACCTTGGGATATTTGAGGCTACGCATCCCTGAGTTTTCCGAGCAAAGCCCCGCAGCAGCAGCCGTAGCGATTAAACCAGTCGCCATGCGAAAGGTTGTTGCAGCAGACCACTCACTTTCCAGCTGCTGAGTTACCCAACGTGCCACTATGTCCCGGTCAATGCCAGAATTAGGTTGTAGACGGCGCTGTTCTAAAAAAACACCAGTAAAATTACGGTAGATTGGATCGCTCAATTGCATATGCCAGTGGCAGATATTTTGGCGAGTTGTGGGATCGTTAGGTCGCCAATGTTTAAGAACTGCTAACGACATTGGATAGGCTTCAAAGCGATGGCTGAATTCTAATAGCAGGCTGCGAACACGTGCCATGCTTTTACTACCAAACCAACGTTCTTCAAAAGCAACAACTGCCCGTTGTTCTCTAGGTATATCTATCCTGAAGTGTTCCCAGTAGGCGCGGCTTTCTTCTAGCGCTAAAGATGTACGTAGCAATCTGGTATGGAATTGACTGACTTCTTTGCCATGAAACAACATAGATTGGGCTGCTACTGGATGGAGGAGTTGCCGCTGAATTACTTTAGTAGCCATCGAATTTAGCGCTCCTCCAAACGGTAAAAAGGCATGGGGTAGCTCTCTACAATTGGCAAAAGTGCAAACGCCAGCTTTCTAGCACATTCGTCTAATGCCTTGAGCATTTCACCAAAAATTTCCCGTCCACTAGGAACCACTTTAAAATCCACCTTTTGGTGCGGAATACTGATGGCTTCCTCGAAGTCAGCCGCAGAAAAAGGCTGATAGATATCCAGAGATAAAGGTAAAACATCTATCGGTTTGACCCCGCTCTGCTTGTGGAAAGCCAGTCGTTCTGTCAACTGTTCATCAACGGTAAACCCCCAAAAAAACAGCGTTCTTACAGCGTCAGGCTTCGCCATATCTAAGCGCTTACGCCGATCTTGCTGGATTGCTGCCTGTCGTACCGCTTGTAAGGATGCCCACTGATGCGTCTTGGGAAATAACCGCCCAAATAAGTCACCACCACCATTTTCATCAATTAAGTCTGTACGCCACCAGTCGAGACGCTTGGGGTCACAAACTCCTTCTCCAGCCCAAGCGACTATTATTTGAAGTGCCAAAATATTGTCTAATGTATCTTTAGTAACCTTATTAGCTAGCATTAGAATTATAAAAGTTTAAAATTTTACTGTTTTACTTGAAACTATTTAGACATAAGCTTTTTCACCAACTTTGACAACATTACTTGTTGTGAGCGTTGATATTAAAGTCAAAATAGTGTTAAATTTCTGAAAATTTTCAATTTATTAATAAGTAATATCCACTAAAATATTCAATACACATTAACTTGAAGTGTCTAGAATGCCCTGCGTAATAATACGCGATAAAATCAATGTGAATTATTGTTATTTTTAGGACTTACGCATCGTACATAAGTACTACACGCAATTTGGCTATTTCAGCCATGTTTAGCACTCAGCGATGTCTACGACGGGCTACGCCTACGCAAATATGGGAATAAATCGGAGTTATGCAAAGCGCCTGAAACGACTAAAAACCGTAACCCATACTATGGACAATTTGTACAGTGCGTAAGTCCTAATTTTGTTAACTGCAAGTAGAATTATTTACAAAAATTTTGCAGATATATTTAAATCCTCTGCTATGTAAAAGATATAGCTTCTGGTGATGCAGTGCTTGATTTGAAAATCTAAATCGTAAGGCGGGAATTTATGCGAGCCTCTCAAAGGGAGGAGCTTCGCTAACGCAGATTCGTTGATTAGCTCGATTCAAATGAGTATTCTATCGTTTAAAAAATAACAACATTCCATGTGGATTATCTAAAGATACATCTTTATTACTATTGTGATTCTGCGACTCATACCCTTGTAAATCTTGACTTGAAAGTGAGTACACATCAGTTGCAACAAGCTGATATCCTTGAGTATTGAAATAACCAACTAGTTTATCAGGCATTACATGAGATGCGCCGTAACTTGGTAACAAATTATGTTCAATTTTATCCTTATCTAAAATATTTAATTGCACAACACCTGTACGACAAAATATATCAAAATCAATCGACTCGACTAAGCCACTTGTAGTAATTTCTATTGAATTTAATTCCATCGCTAGTTGCTCTACACTCGCAAAATTCCGCGACCACGGGTTGCCCATTAAAAATAGCCTTATCGATATTGCCTCTGGCTGCACCTTCACGATATCAAGTAATGTTTTTGTAACCGTATGTGGTTGTAAGTAATCTAATACTCCATGAACCGAAACTAGCCGCAGGCTATTTCGAGCGTAAAGTTTTGTCAGTTCTAGTTCTGCTAGATTGCGATCGCAAAAATAATTTAACTGTAGGTTTGGGTATTGGCTGCGTAAAGCTAAAAACTTTTCTGGCGGATTAGTAGCAATGTCGTAACAGTCGATTGTCGGAAGTTTGTAGCGCGTTAAGTCAACTCCCTCAAAACCAAAAAAAACTTCACGTTCGGCAAAACCTGCACCCAAGATAGCTGCACTATCACCATTACCTGAAAGAATCGCTTCCCAAGTCACGGGATAAACATTGGGGGTAAGCTCCAAAAGTCTAGCTCGACTAATCTCTAGAATATTGCCACTGCCCTTATTTTCTAGGAATCTTACTGCCATAAAACCTCGTTATATTATGAAATAACCTTGGGACGACTGATTAGGGTGATATCTTTACCTTCGCCCAAACGGTACACTTCTGTGCGATCGCCAACATCAATTTCAAAAAACCGATAGCTTGTAGTAAACCGCGCCCACGGTGCCAAAGGATTAATTTTTGGGAGATTGGTTGTTGCTTGGTAAGTAATTTCAAACCCCACTCCCCCATCTTGCTTGAACATCCGCAAAAAACATTCGTAGTCTCTAGCGTGCCAAAAATCAGTCGTTCGGCGACGCACCACATCTTGTGAGTCAGAACTCATCGCCCGTGCTGCTGATGCGGACACGATCAATTGCAAATTGTCAGACATTCGCGTTAAGGCAAGTTTCTTGTCTGGGTTTGAGAATATTTCATCAACAATTGGTCTAAGCTCAGGATGCAAACAAGTTTCAGCAATGTAAAACCCTGAATACTTGCTGATATCATTCTCAAATTCCCGATCAACTAGTCTTTCTGAATCACAACTAACCGACTTTCGTAAGCTCGCAAAAATCAAGTCTTCGTATAACTTCTGCTGCGATGCTGGCGTTGCTGCAAGAATTTTAAATGCAGACCCACGCATCCCCTGAATTCCAATCAAAGCACAGGTACAATCGAGGGATGCCGCCCACATTGCTAGAAATTTCCGATAGTTGGTATAAAGCATTAATGCTTCCTGGTAGTCAGGAGCTTTAATTTTGAGTAGATGCTTTACTGGATTGGGTTTAATTTCCCATCCAGGCTTGCATAGTAAAGCCCATAACGCAGAAGAATCTTCAATGGCATCCATGCATTTATGCCCCAAGCTTATTAATGACAATTATTTGTCTGTCCGTTCTTGTCAAACCTCATGCGGGATATCAAATCCTTAAGATGGGCTGGGTCTACACCAAACCTATGAGCAATGTCATACTCCTCATCTTCAGTTGGCGGTGCATTTAGTGTAAGTAAATGCTCCAAAAAAGGTTGCGACCCCCCTAAAGGCAAACCATCATCCGTAAAAGGTAACCTATGTTCGTGCATTGACTGCTCAAACACCGCAGGGCGGGTATTTTGCAGCCACGCTACAACCTCACCAGGTTTTGGCGGCTCTATCCCCAGTTGATCGCATTCTTCTAATAACTCGTTTGATAATTGCGATTCTACTGCGGAGACGCTGCGCGAACGCACCACCAAATCCTGCAACCACTCCTGTAGTTTTCCTGTCTCTGGTAACTGCAAATCCAGCGCCCGACAAGCAGCTACAAACTCTTGTCCAATAGCAGCATTAGCATATAACTGCCCCAACCAAGTAGCAAATTCCTCATTTTGAGGTAATTTTATCCCTTGTTCAAGGCTAAAAGTTTGCAGTTTCTTTCCTAAACGAATTCTTTCTAAAAGCTTTGTACCAGTATCTTCATCATCATTAATAATTTGAGGGTCATTTGACCCAAAAGCCATTTTGTCTAAAAGCCAAATAGCTATTTGTCCTGATTTTGGAGCTGACAAATTTAGAGTTTCACAAGCAATAAGCAGCTCAGTTCCCAAAGACGTATAACTTGCAAGCCACTCCTCTAAATTACCTGACCGAGGAGCAGTAAGTCCCTTTTGAGATAAACCAACAAGCTCTAAACTCAAATTCACCAAGTTCCTAACTACCATTGACAAGCTTTTACCCATATCAGGTATTAGCTTCTCAATTTGACCTCGCATATCAACACTAATATGGACTGTCACGCGGTCTTTCTCTGCATCTACAGGACGACCACGCTTCGGAGGTAGCTTCGGGTTTTGTTCGGGCTGTTGTTTACTCATGTTACTTCAGTCTATCGGAACCACAAAGCATATTTGAAGCCTTTGTATGCTAAATCGTTAATAAACGTAACTATTTAGCGGTGTAAAAGTGTTTTTACACGTTGAGCAGCATCAGGTAGACTCCAATCCTACCACCCACATAGAGCAAAGTACCCTAGAGTACTTCCATACGGCTTTCCTACTCTATGAGTACAAGCAGACCTACACCAAAAAAGAATATCGCGCACTGTTAGAAGAGTACGGGTGGGACAAGGGCAGTGCTGAGTCAAGGCGATCGCTCCGAATTGCCGAGAATTTTCAAGCATTTATCAGTTGCCCGGAACACTTGGCAGTTTTACCAATATCGGTACTACTTCGGTTATGTTCTGTGAACTACAAAATCCTAATTGATGAATTGAAAGATATTCCTCTTGGTGGATTGACTTGTGGATTAGTGTTAGAACTGATTGAGAAAAGAAGATTATTTCTCAGAGCCATGAATCAAGAAAAAAAAGATGGCAACTGGCGAGCAACACCAGATGGAAATAGATATTACACCTTCGGCAAAATTATAGAGGATGACCACCAAACAGGGGTGTTTACCGAAAAGTTAATAGAGGAATTGGGACTGTCACCACAGCGAATTGTCAGAAAGGCGATCGCTGACCTATATGAAAAGCATCAAGCTGAAATAGCCAAGAATGAAATCGGCTCTTTTGAAGAACTAATCCCTTGTGAACAACCCACTAACACCATAGAAAAATTGATTCCTGCCAACGATGAAAGTGTCGTCAACCCAACAAACCTTGAGGTAATGCAGCGAGAACTTGAAACCTTGTGGCAAAGGGATACAGAAGAATATGACTGCGAAGAATACCTGGAAGAGCCTGAAGAGTCAAACATTGACTTTGAAGAAGATGAGATTGAGGCAGTAGAAAGTACATTGGCTGGGATGTTCGGTACAAATGAAGTCCCAGCAACTGATGCAGAAGTCCTCGCAGACATATTGCGGAAAGCTTCAGATTATTCCTCAGTGCGCCGAGGACTATGGCAATATCAACAAGCTAAAGAAGAAGCTTGGAAGATCCTCTCGGATTCGGAAAGGAAATCTGTATGGCAGATGCTTCCAGAAGCAATCAAAAAGCTTAGTAATGCCAAGCGTGAAGGGTTGATTGTCAACTTTTATGAAATGGAGTCAGGAGGGGTATATAAAGTCTTTACTACAGATTACCCACTAATAGAAGAAACAGTTAGTAATAGTCGGTTAGACAGATGGCTGGCAGATTTGAAAGTCAGGCAGAACTCCGATTGTAATTGATATGTCTTTAAAGCCAAGTGCAAGAAGTTAACATTAATTAGAATCTCGATGAACTCAACAGCAGCAAACAAAAAAATAGCTGTTAGCCTATTCTCCGGGGTGGGTGGATTTGACTTGGGATTTAAAGCAGCAGGATTTGAAATAGCGATCGCCATTGATAACAATCCCATCGCCCTAGCAACATACCAACATAATTTCCCCCACGCCACAGTCTTGTGCAAAGACATTCGGGAAGTGACAGGGGAAGAAATACGCGCCCATATTCAGGCGAAGTACATAAATTGGGACGGGGAAATTCATGCCGTTTTTGGTGGCCCACCATGCCAAGGATTTAGCGTTGCCGGACTGCAAAATGTTGAAGATGAGAGAAACTCGTTGGTAGGGGAGTTTGTTCGGCTGGTGTTGGAACTCAATCCCCTTGCGGCAATCATGGAGAATGTGCCAGGGATTGAAAATCAGAAGTTTGGCTGCATTACTGCTAACCTCCAAGCAGTGCTAGAAGAACATTATTTCCTTAGCAAATGGAACCTGAACGCTTCAGATTACGGGGTTCCGCAAGCTAGAAAAAGGGTGTTTTTTGTTGCATCTAAGTTTGGAGAAATTATACCGCCGGAGCATCAACCTCAACATACAGTTAGAGATGCGATCGCGGACTTGTCGCCAGTCCCCCTACTCCCCAAGCAAAACACTCAAGAATGGCATCCAGATTGGGTGAAGGGAGAATATGCTAAGTATCTTGAAAAAATATTCCCAAATATTGGTATAGTAAATAACATTGGAACGGGATTCGCAGCGACAACACATACACCAGAAGTAATTCAGCAATTCATCAACACTCCCCCAGGTGCAAGGGAAGCTAAATCCAAATCAAAGAAGCTGCAATGGGATGGATTCTGCGTGACTTTAAGAGCGGGGAGTGGCAACCGCACCGCATTACGTCCCCTTCATCCAGAACAGCCACGGGTTATATCTGTAAGAGAAGCTGCTCGTTTGCACAGCTACCCCGATTGGTTTAATTTCAGCGAGGCAATACTCCACGCCCAAAGAGAAATCGGAAATTCGGTACCCCCATTGCTTGCATATGCTGTGGGAATGCAAGTTAGGGAACATCTAGAATGCAATACCAGTTATCAGATTAATTGCCAAAATTGGCAAAACTGCCTATTTTTACCAATTTCTTGGAATTTTAAGAATATATTCGTTTTTGTCAATGAAATGCTGTCTTTAAGCGGGTTAAGCAAAATCAGCAAAGAGCGATCGCCTCCACATTTGGCTACAAGAAAGCAAAATTTGTTACTTGTCTGTAGGTCTGACGAGATAATAAATGATTATTTTAACCGCGAATTGTGTGCGTCACTCTGGGCAAGAAGACCACCAAACAAGGGTACTCAGACAGGAATTAATTGATGGATATGGGCTACTTCCCCAACAAATTCTCCGTGAAGCGATCGCTGACTATCACGCCAAAATCAAATCTCAAGAAAAGGAGCAGTCCCAGGAAGAGACTGCTGAATCGCCCGTCGGTATCAACTCGATGGTGTAAAGCCCTACTTGCGATGTGAAGCACATTTTTGAAGGCATTCTATGAATAGCAATCACATCTTAACTGGATTAATATAGTACAAAAGTATTGCAATGACTATTTTCCTTTGTCTGCGTAAACTCATATGTCAAAAATTAACCAGATTCAAAACGAACTGCTGAGACTGGATGGTGGAGCATTCCAAAAGCTTGCGGATGCTTACCTCTACAAGAGAGGATACGACCGGATCAATCCCCTTGGATCTGTAATTGGTGCTGACAAAGTGAGACAAGGAACTCCTGATACATTAGTAGTACTACCTAATGGAAAGTATGTCTTTGCAGAATACACAACACAAAAAGAAGGGGTTCCTAATAAGTTTAAGAAAGACCTCAACAAATGTTTTGATGAGTCAAAAACTGGAATATCTGTTGAAAAAATCCAAGAGATAGTTTTATGTCACACCTCTATGCTTTCCCCTGATGAGGAAGATTTACTGAGGGATGAATGCCAGAAGCGAGGAGTAAACCTCAATATCTTTGGTATTGGGCCTATCTCCTATGACCTTTACCAAAAGTATCCAGGCATTGCACGAGAGCAGCTAGGGGTTGAGGTAGATACAGGACAAATTGTTGATGTTGATGAATTTGTTAATGCTTATAACAAAAAAGCAGCTACTCCTATTAATACAACTTTTCACTTTCGAGAGAAAGAGTTAGAAGAAATATTACAAGGGTTAGAGAAGAGTAATCTTGTTATTGTATCTGGAAAAGCAGGGGTAGGTAAATCTCGACTTGCACTCGAATCTTGCAAACAATTTTTAGAAAATCATCCTGAATATCAGGTTAAATGTATTTTTATTCGAGTAGCAAATATTTTTGAGGATATCCGTGTCTATTTTTCAGAACCAGGTTGTCACCTCATTTTTGTAGATGATGCCAATCGGGTCAATTCATTTGACTACTTCATTGATCTGCTTCATAACCAACGCGAGGATCAAAAAATCAAGGTTATTGCTACTGTTCGAGATTATGCCTTTGAAAAAATTCAGAAATTATCGTGTTCTTATAAGAATTTGACTGAGGTAGAGCTAAACTTTTTGGATGAAAATCAGATAAAGCAGATTCTTATGGACGAGTATGAAATTATTAATCCTCTCTATCTCAGCAGAATTGCTGACATTGCACAAGGAAATCCTCGTCTTGCAATCATGGCTGCATTATTAGCAAAACAAGAAAATAGACTTGACAGTATTAAAAATGTATCTAATCTTTATGATGAATATTACTCTTCAATCCGAAGAGATTTGCACGAACTGGGTGATGAAAATCTCTTAAAAGCTGCTGGAATCGTTGCATTTTTCAGGACAGTAGATCGCTCAGACGAAAACATGATGAAGGCAATTGAGACAGCATTCGCTATTAGCCAGGAAGTTTTTTGGAAGGCTGTCCGCCAGCTACATGAAAATGAATTACTCGATATGTATGAGAACGAGAGCGTGCGAGTTTCTGACCAAGTTCTCGCCACATATCTTTTTTATCTTACCTTCTTTAAGGATAGATTACTTAATTTTGCTACTCTCCTAAATCATTTTTTTCCTCAGCTTCAGTATCAACTTGTTGACGCTCTCAATCCTGTTTTAAATACCTTTGATAGTCAAAGAATCATAAAAGTAATGCGTCCACATGTTAATCAAGCATGGGAAATATATAAAAATGCAGGAGATGAAAAAAATCTGATGCACTTCATACAAGTGTTCTGGTTCCTCAAGAAAACAGACATCCTTGTATATGTTCATAACTGCATTTCCGCAATGGAAGCTGAATCAGTAGACCTATCTAAATTAGATATTAAAATTGTTCACGTAAAAATTAGCTGTAAATGGGCCATCTCTACCCCATTCATCCTTGCCAATCTATGGCTGATAGGTAACTTTTCACAGGATCTGAAACGCTGTACTCTTTGAGTGTACCAACCATTAAAAAAAGGCAAGAATACAGTAACCTCGGATTTGAGTGGGCGCGGAAGCAGAGGAATGCGATCGCAATGTCTTTGGGATTTGTGTATCCGCCTTTGGGGGTTGCATTGGAAGTGCAGGAGATGATGAGGTGGTTCCCCATTAAATAATTTGTAGCAATGTTAATGAGTCATGAGTCCTTTTTTTTAGTTTCTTTAAATACAGGTTTAACAGTCTTGAGTCGTGTGATGCTAAACTCGCCAGCTAAGTGAAAACGTGCTAGAGATAGGTAAGGGACTTGCGGAGAAATAAAGTACCAGTCATCCTAGAAGGTAGGAAGTGCGGGTAGTTCCGCACTTAGACTAAATCTCTAGAATAGGAATCCCTGTTTTGATGCTCACTGACAACATCAAATCTAC
>NZ_JAIVFQ010000210.1 GCF_020829495.1 Nostoc favosum CHAB5714
TGGGGTAGTGTTACGGAAGCTACGTCCAGGGGCAAACTAAACAGTTTAGTTTAGAAACCGATGAGTAAAATAGTACAAAATTATTATACGGGGAACTTTCCGATCACAGAGTCGTATTCTTTTTGGGCTTCTCCGATGGACAATCGTGAGTAAACTTCCAGTGATTGCCGGGACGAATGCCCAGAGTATGGCTGAATCAGGGCATCATCAATTCCTTGCTTTTTCAGCCATGTCAGCAGAAAATGGCGCAGTCTATGAGGAGAGATGGCTCTGTTTAGCCCCGCAACCATTGCATATTTTTCTAAGATTTTTCTCACACCTCGGTCACTATACTTGCGTTTCCATGATGACTCAAACAGATAAGTTGCATCTTTGCGTTGCATAGAGTCCACATGCATCGCTAAAACTTCCTTAAAACCAACAGGAAACGGAACAATTCGGTCTTTACTTCCTTTGCCTTGATTAATGCGAACTTGGCAACGAGCAAAATCTACATCTTCTAAACGAATATTAATTAATTCGCTAACTCTTACGCCTGTATAAAGTAAAGTTTTTATTAGTACCATATCTTGCACATTACGAGTGTGCCATACGGCTTCATAGTACCGTTGAATTTCTTCTTCAGTTGGAACATCAGGTAATTGTTTGGTTGATGTTTTGGGAACTGAAATTTCTAATTCAGCTCGCAAATAGCGAAATACACTTTTTAAGTAAGTATAATCGGGATTTTCTGAACGGAGATATTTAGCTAATTCATGGGCTTTTTTCTTAGCTGGAGTTCTAGGATTATTCACACAGACACCTCCAAAGACTCATGTTCAATTCGTAACCGTTCTTCAAGGTTTAAACGGAAAGTACCGTAGGGATTGACATGACTGTAAAATAAAGGTGTTAACGCCCGAAAATCTTCTGTTTTCATCTTAGACATCCAAGCGGGTTCTTTTAAAACCTGTTGAATCATCAAAGTGTTGATATAAACTAAACAGATTTGTAATAAGTGGAGAGACAAGACTGACAATTCCTGTTCTTCTAAGCGATTGGTAGCAATTTCTCCACCCTTACCATAAAAAATAAAACTGTTAGCACTGTTCCAGTTTTCGATAACATTTAAGCCTTCATTGATTTCACGACGTAACGCCTCTGATTGTAGGTACTGACATAAAAATATAGTTTTAACGGCTTTACCTAATTCACACAATGCTTGGTAAGTTGGATGCTGTAAGTTAGCACGAGTAAAGCGTTTAAGGATAGCTTCCGGTTCGGCTATCCCCAATCTCAAAGCCGTTGTATACTTAACCATTTGGTCATATTGTTGCCGAATTAAATCCCATTTAATGGGACGGGTTAGAATTAATTGTAAGTTGGGATAAGCACTAGTATTACCTGCTTCTGGACGGTAAAGCTTTTGTGAGTGAATTCGTTTTAATCGAGGTAATAATTCAAATCCTAATAGATGACAAAAGGCAAAAGCTACTTCACTTTGTCCATGACTATCGACAAAGTTTTTTTCTACTTTCATATTTGTACAATGGCGCAGTACTCCTTCAATCATTGCCGCTACCTCGCTAGAGGAACAAGTCTTGAGTTGGGAGTAAATGCAGGTGGATTTTCGTTCAACGTGCCAATAAATCATTACACCACGTCCACCGTAACGAATATGCCACTCGGTCATAAGATTCTGATCCCATGCTCCAAATTTTTTGGAATCACTGGCACAAGTTGTTGTGGCTTCACCCCAAATTTGAGGTAGTCTTACGTGAAAGATAGCGTTAACTATTTCAGTTATGGCTTTACGTAAATGATTTTTATTAATAAAACGACGCTGCACATAGCGTAAATCTTGATAATTACTGTCGGGAGCGGCTGCACTAAGCCTTTTAAGTCCTGTATTTGTACCCAAACCATACAAACACAACAGCAAACGTTTCTGCAAAGTGGTACGGTCTAAAGTTTCTCTTGAGGCAACAGTTTTGAAGTGTTCTGTAAACCCAATTCTTAAGTCAGCTTCTTTGAGAATATCTAACAAGCTAGTCGTAGACCATCTTAACCCAATTTCACCTTTCAACCGCGATATGAAAGTGGATTCAGTTTGCGCTTCTAGGGGTGAAACAGATATCCAACCTTTACCTTTTTGAAGAATTTTTACTTTGGAGTTGTGGGGGATATTTTTATCTAATGATGAGAGTGCTTCATGCATAGCTTGCTGTAAACTATTAATGAACACATCTACATCGGTAGGCTTGTTTAATGCCTGATAATAACTTTCACGTAGAGAGTCAAAATCAGCAGGTAAATCCTCTTCAGGATTACGATAGCGATTTGCTCCCACTACCCAAATTTCTTTACAACGTAGTTGTTCTCTTAAGGCTTGTAAAACACTGATTTCATAGTTAATGCGATTTATGCGTTCGTGACCATGAACGTCTTTTTCTAAGATAATCTCACGCCAACTATTACGTAAAATACCATCTAGAGGAACTTCTTCAGATACATCGTAATATCTTTGGTTGCTATCAGCATATTTCTGAATTAATTCTAGAGCTTGTATAACTGGACGGTGTACGTCATTATTGGAACGAAACTCTAGAACGTCTAGAATTTTTGGCACCATGCGCCGATAATAACTGCTATAAGAAGAGCGCATGACTTTATATACTTTTTGCCGATAGGCATTACCTGTTGACTTAAATTCTTTAACTAGGTCGATTAATGTTTGTTGCCCCACAACTGGGTAAACTACATCTTTGACTATCCCATCAGGGTTGGCAAGACTAACTTCAGCCAATTGATAAAGTAAGCCAGTTTTCCCAGACACTCGCTTGAAATCTTGAAGTAATTCTTTCTCTATTTTAGTTTCAGCCCTGGCTGACAAGCGATGTACAATTTGTAGCAGTAATTCAATCAGAGAATCTGTAATTTCTTGACTTCTCTTGTAACAAAATGCTGACATGAGGGTGTAGCGAATCGCTTCTGGATGAGCGCGTAATTGGCTGGGTAATTCTGCGGCTACTCGTAGTTTATATATTTCTAAAACCTTGGGGGATACTGAAGAGAATAAGTTCAGAGGTAGTTCTAGTTTTTGAAGGCATTGCAGTTTCGCTACTTCTGTAAAAATGCTCTCCAAACCAACTCGACCGGGGTCTGCTTTTAGGTCGCTAAAATCACATGATTCTTGAGCGTCTTGGGGATTTATGTTTTCTTCACTATCCGTAGTTGTGGTTTGAGACAATAACGCATCTATTTGAGTTTTAGTTAGGTGAGATAATTTTTGTAGTGTATTAGAAAAAAAGTTGGTTTCGTATTTACGAATAGCTGACCGGATGAGGCGTAAGGTTTGTTGATTTGTAGTCGGCTCAATGTGAAGTGAACGAAATTGTTGGAAAACTAAAGCTAATAAATGTTCAATATTCTGTTCGTGTGCCAATACCTGCTCTACTAACCAGTTGATCATTTCGGTCTCATCAGATGCAGTGGCTTCACGAAAACCTAAAAAGGAGCGGATTTGGGCACGATGATATTTAATGCTACGTCCTTGCCAATCGTAGGTATGATATTCTTCCCAGGGAATGGATAGTTGTTTTGCTAGGTAAACAATAACAGGTTTGGGAACGTCGCTTTTTTCAGTAGGAAATCTACCCTCTAGTTGAAAGAATTTTAATAAAACAGCAAAACCCAATTGGTTAGCACCAATTTTGTTCTCTAATAGCGCTTCTTCGTCGGGAAGTAGTGTCCAATGCTCAATTAATTCATCTACTTCCCAATGTCGCTTCATTAAGACTTCCTCAAATGTATTTTTCACACATTATCATGAAGTGACAGAAAAAGTTCCGGTTTTGCATAGAGTCGGAATAAACTCTGACGTTCCACTCCCAATTACTTCTTTTTTTCTCAGTCTTCTGTCTTTAAAGTGGTCACTGTGCCAACTCCAAAAGAAAATTCGGTACTTTTCAAGGAAGCGTTCATACCAATAAAATTGTCTCTTTTCTAAACTAAACTGTTTAGTTTGCCCCTGGGCGCAGCTTCCGTAACACTACCCCA
>NZ_JAIVFQ010000211.1 GCF_020829495.1 Nostoc favosum CHAB5714
CCGTCGAACTAAGATTTCCGGAGCGCAGTGGAAGCGAGAAAATGTACCTCAAGTCCTAGCCCATCGCTGTGCCTACCTCAATGGATTATTGTCGGTTTGAGCCACTTCAAAAACTGGGATGCTCCCGTTTTCTTCAGCTGCAAGTCAATGGCTAAAACCTCTGTTAGAACGTTTCGAGGCTCAACGTTTACAACAGCTTAAAAATCTTAATAATCAATTTCTTATAATTGCACCTAACCATAAGTCTCGTCATTTGAAACCTGTTAGTACTCGCTTTATTTATAATGTTGTTAAAAAAGTATGTCTGCGTACTATTAATGCTCAATGTAATATTAAGACTTTACGGATTACAGCAGCTGTTATGTTTGCTGACCGTGCTGGAGGAGGGATTTTAGAATGGATGGGATGGGGAGAACAACAGGCATTCTTCTACAGTTGGGGAGATAGAGAAGTAATAAACCCTATGCAATCGTATTCATGAGTATTATTTTCTGAATTCTACGTATTTAACACAAATTATTGTCTTTTATCCTATAACTTTTGCTTAATTTAGATAAGTCTTACTTCTTTATAAATGCAAATAATATACAATTGACAGCAAATGAAAAAGCCACTAAACAAGATTTTTGAAAGTTTTTTTCTCCTATCTAATGACTTAGGGTTAGAACCAGAGTTAATAACTTGGTACGCAAGCAAGTCTGAAATAGCTACTATGATCAATGAAGCTTTGCATGAGTACCGAACCAATCATTCTTTACTATATAAATATGGGTGGACATATCAAATTAAAATACAATATCAACTTTATGTAATAGATAAGTTTGGAATAAAATACACCTGTGATGTTAACTTTGACAAGCTTACTACTTTAGAGCAATTTATTAAAACTTTTCTTATTCATGAAAGTGGGGGTGAATGGATAACAAGAAATCGTTTGTTATTTAGCAAAGTTTCAGGTGAAGATTGCCCATAGATAGTTTTATAAAATAAAGCTATACTATTAGGCTTGAGCTTGCTAATTTTTCATCCAATATTATGTTGAATGTTCAATATCTTCGATAATTCACAAAAATATAGTGTTAGTATAAGCTGCATAAATATAGGCTCGAATCTAGCCTTGCTTTTGTTATATTTGTGCTGGTTATGCTAAAGTCCATAGCTAAAAACGGGTACTTTTACTTCATTAGCTCAAAAAAAACTTAAAACATCAGAGAATATTTTAGGCGATGGGACGGGAGCAGGGAAAGGACGACAGTGTGCAGGTATTATATTAGACAATTGGTGTCAGGGGCTCAGAAAAGCAATTTGGGTATCTAAAAGTTCTGCCTTAATTGAAGATGCCCGTAGAGACTGGTGTGCTTTAGGAGGTGATGCAAAAGACATTATCGACCTCAGTAACATCAAACTTGGCGACCCCATCCCTTTCACCCAAGGCATTCTGTTCTGCACGTACTCAACTCTGCGCTCACTTCATAACGGCAAAAGTCGGCTCAAGCAAATCGTTGAATGGGCTGGCATTGACTTTGAGGGAGCGATCGCTTATGACGAGTGCCACAGCATGGGCAATGCGATGGCAGTTGAGGGTGCGCTCGGCTTAGTGAGTGCATCACAACAGGGCATTGTTGGGCTGCGGTTGCAAAACGCATTACCGCAGGCACGGGTTGTCTATGTCTCTGCAACTGGAGCGACGAAGGTTTCTAACCTATCTTACGCAAATCGTCTGGGGCTTTGGCAGACTGGAGATTTTCCGTTTACCTCCCGTGAGGATTTTGTGGAATCCATTGAGGGCGGTGGTATCGCCGCGATGGAAGTCGTAGCCAGGGATCTCAAGGCTTTGGGACTGTATCTGGCGCGGAGCCTCTCGTTTGAGGGGGTGGAGTATCAGACTCAAGACATTGAGTTAACGCCAACGCAAGAACGGATTTATAATAGCTATTCCGATGCTTTTCAAGTTATTCACCATAATTTAGACAAAGCCCTGGAAGCTTGTAATATCTCTAGTTCCAAGACTTACAACCGTGCTGCAAAGATGAGCGCGGTGTCTCAGTTCGAGTCGCACAAGCAAAGATTCTTCAACCATCTGTTGACTGGCATGAAATGTCCGCAGTTAATTAAAGCAATTGAAGAGGATTTAGCTGCGGGCAACGCCATTGTTATTCAAATTGTATCAACTAATGAGGAGTTGCTTAAGCGCCGACTCAATGAAGTTGCACCCGAAGAATGGCAGGATCTCAATCTTGACCTGACTCCACGGGAATATGTTATGGATTATTTGATGAGTGCTTTCCCCATTTATCTCCATTCAATCCATTCAGGTGTTGATGGAGAAGAAAGATCCGAGCCAGCCTTTGATGCCGATGGCTCTCCAGTTATCTCCCAAGAAGCTGTAGCCTTGAGAGATGCTCTAGTTGATCGACTGGCAAGCCTTGACCCCATCCCCGGCGCATTAGAACAATTGCTGTGGCATTTTGGTCACAAGCAAGTGGCTGAAGTTACAGGTCGTAGCAAACGGGTGTTAAAAGATGAATCTGGACGTTTGTTCGTGGATTCACGCGGTGCTGGGGTGAATATTGCTGAAACTGCTGCGTTTATGCAGGGAGACAAACAAATCCTCATCTTCAGTGACGCTGGTGGGACAGGCAGAAGTTATCATGCTGATCTAAATGCTGCGAATCGTCGGCGGCGATCGCACTACCTGCTTGAAGCTGGCTGGAGAGCAGACAACGCAATTCAAGGACTTGGGCGATCGCATCGCACAAACCAAGCATCAGCGCCCGTGTTTAGACCTGTTACCACTAACGTTATAGGTGAACGCCGCTTTATCTCAACCATCGCTCGAAGGCTGGATAGCTTGGGCGCTCTTACTCGTGGTCAACGGCAGACGGGTAGCAATGGGATATTTGAGGCTAAAGATAATCTTGAATCTCAGTATGCAGAACACGCTTTGTATGAGTTATTTAAGCAAATCTTCCAAGGTCGATTTTATGAAGTGTCACTCGGCACTTTCGAGCAAATGACAGGTTTATCGCTGACTTCCCACGAAGGCGGGATGAAGATCGATCTCCCACCACTACGGCAATTCCTTAATCGGCTGCTGGCTTTACGCATCGATATGCAAAACGTCATTTTCGAGCGTTTTGAGTTATTGCTAAGTCAGCAGATTGAAGCAGCGATCGCGGCTGGTGTCTATGAGATGGGTGTGGAAACTTTACGGGCTGAGAAATTTACCGTCGAAAACCGTGAAACTGTGTACACACATCCTGTCACTGGTAGCGTAACGAACTATCTCAAGATAGAACGCACTCAGAAGAATAACATCAGAACGGCTGACGAAATGCTTGAGTTTGCCAGTATGTACCAGGGGAAATTGATGGTTAACACCAAGTCTGGTCATGCTGCTGTGTCAATTCCGACACATAGTATCTACGACGCTGATGGTGGTGTTGTACCAAGAGTGTTACTCGTCCGTCCCCAAAAAGAAACCCGTATACCAGTCAAGGATTTAGAATCTTCCACTTGGAAAGCGGTTTATGTCGATGCGTTCGTCGCAGGGTGGTCTATTGAAATAGATGCACTGCCCAAGTTCACAACTGATTACCTGCATTTAGTCACCGGTATTTTGTTGCCCATCTGGAAAATCCTGCCGCAGCACAATAGCCGAGTATTCCGACTACAAACCAGCGATGGACAAAAGATTCTCGGTCGAGTGGTGAATGCTCACGACATTCAAACCGTGCGCGAACAACTTGGACTAAGAAATCAGGTGCTTTCTCCTGAAGAACTTGTTTCGCTGGTACTGAACGAGAGATATACACAGCAACTACCAGGAGGAATTATGCTGCGGCGGTCTTTCGTTGCTAATGAACCTCGCATAGAACTAGTTAATGCTATCTCACTGGCAGAGCGACTCTTAGCTGTTGGATGTTTCACCGAGATCATCAACTGGCGCAAGCGGTTATTCATTCCGGTTTCAGACAAAGCGCCAGCTATTCTAGCGGCTGTGATTGAAA
>NZ_JAIVFQ010000212.1 GCF_020829495.1 Nostoc favosum CHAB5714
CGATGGGAAACTGCTACATTCATGACTCGATGAACCAGTTTGGAATCATAGTAAGTATCTCTCTCTACTGTTTTTATTGCATCATCAATTAATCCTTCATGGAGGAAAATATCGACTTGAGCTTCTCTTGTTCCCCAATCTGGCTGATCTCGCAGTGTTTGCAGTAAATCTTGTTTGAGCGTCAACCAAGTTTCTCCTGCATAGTCTTGAATCTTACCATAGTCTCGAAACGATGGTCTGATTTTAAAAGCAATGATGCTGGCAGTTAACGCAGTGGCATTATCTTCTAATCCTTGGGCTAAATCACTTGTCCAAGTAGCAAATTCATACAAACAGTTACCTGTTAAATTTATACCAGCAATACATATTTCTAACGCTTCAACCAAATACCCATCTTCTCGCAATATTTTTGCCAATGCAAAACCCTCTTCTGCTTTTTCCATCAGGATTTTAGCCGCAGACATGGCTTCTTCTACTCTTCCCAAAGCTGCTAATTGCGTTAGGTATTGCAGAGTCATTTCTTCTGCTAAAGCTAGATTTAAATACTCTGTGTAACGATTTTGACGTTCAAGAATTTGCAAGCGAATCAATGCTAAATCATCAGCAAAGCTTGGTCGTTCATTTTCCCAAAGTTCTGCGGTATCATCTCCTTGCATAATTTGTTGCAGTGGTTCATAATCCCAACCTTGACGCAATGCTTCTAAACTCATACTAAAGTCTGCACTGATTTCGTCTTGCCATGATTCCAACATCAACTGCAAATCTACTATTTCTCCTGTAGACATTTCTGCACACAAAATTGCTTCTGTCCACGCGCTATCAAGAGGTTCTACGATGGAATAACTGTCTCCACCGTAATCTAGCAACTCGTCCCATTCTTGGGCATAAGTTTCGGTAATAGCTTCGAGAATTGCGATGGCATTATTGCCATCTCCATTTTCTGCTAACTCTCGCGCTTTCTCAATTACAACCAGTAAATCATCTGTAAATGGGTCTTCTTCTGAACCATACTCTAATTCTTTCAATCCATCCCGCAGAATCCGCTTGACATGAGAGCGAAAAGGTGATGTGTCAATTTTGCTTTGACGGGTAGAAGACTGTTTTGTTTTTGGTTTTGGCAAGTCTATTAAACTTACAAACTCATCAATATCATCAATTAGTTCTGGTCTATTTTCCACCAGTTCTTGCAGTAATCGCTGTGTTTGAAGAATATCAAGGCGATTTAATAATTGTTCTAGTGTTGAACGTTCTTCAATCCTATCTGATTGACGCGAACAGCTTAATAAGGTGGCAACAATATGTTTGCACCAACCATCATAATCATAAGGGCAAGTACAACTTGCTGAGGTAATTCCACCTGCATCAAAACGAATACTGACTTGATATGGTGTAATTTCGCCACCTTCTACCTCTGCTTGAATCAAATTACCTCGTTTTTTGAGATCGGCAATCGCACGCAAAAACTTAATTATGATTCCCATAAACCACAGTCGCCGAAATCTTCAAGTACCCTGCATCACGGCTATAACCCAATGTTTTGCCAATCAAACTAAGAACCTGATAGGGGACGAGGTCTTTGCACAGTTTGCACCTCCTGAATGACCTTTTTTGAATTCAAAATTCAAAATTCAAAATTAAAAATTAAAAATTAAAAATGCGAAATGAAGAAGAAATAAAATTTTGGAATTGATTAATTCATTGATTAATTCTGAGTACAAGCCCCCGCCACAATGTTTGATTTGGCGGTCAACAAGAGAGTGGTGAGTTCAGAGCTAACACTAATTGTCTTTAATTTTGAATTAATAATTTTGAATTTTGAATTGTTTTGACTTCTAAACAGTAGAGTTACTTTTTACCAGTTTGAGTTAGGTTAGGGCGAATGAGCGCACTGCTTCACTCACTTTCGTGCGCTCACTCAAAACCTTGAGACAACAAATCATCCGGCTATGTCTTTACCACTCTTGTAAGTCATAGCTCTGGGTTTTCTCTTCTTGAGAGGGACTACTTTCGATTGCTTGGGTGCTTGTGGCGGACGGCATTTTTCACAGTAGAGCGGTCGCACACCAAAGGTTTCTCGTTGTGTGGGTTGTTCGCACTGCTTACACACAAAGTTAAAAACGCGAGTATGAATTTCCCGCTTGTGCGCTCTGACGGTGTACTCTCGGACTTCAATAGTTTTGCTGGGCATCGGTTCTTTCTTCGATGTTCTATTTCTAAGGATAGTTTCTGGCATCAATATATTCATGCACCATTTGATTTAAACAGTGATAATCTGATGGTTTTTCGCCAGGGATTAAGCAGAGGCGATGCCACCCGAAAGTGCGGGTACGCCATCGCACTCCTGACAGCGCTAATTGGAGGCATCTTTAACAGCAGTGGTGATTTGTTTCTAGTCTTTGGAGTAGCGAGTTCGACTCATATAAATGAAATTAGAGTCCAACAACCCTTAGTTAATCCTAATTAAGAAGATAGTCTTTGATATTATTTTGATGAGAGCGCAAAATTTTCAAAGCAAGATGTTCAGTTTTACGAATTGTTTCCAGGCTTTGATTTAGGCGTTTTGCAACTTGACTCAAAGTCAGTTCCTGATTATCTTCCAATCCAAAACGTAGAGTCAATACTTCTCGTTGCCTTGGATTGAGCAATGTCAGCAACTTGCTCAAGTCTTGGTGTAAAAGCTCAAGAGTTATTTGCTCATCTAGAGAAATACCATCCATCGGTAAAATATCAGCTAGTTCAGTTTCACGCTCATCTCCAACTCGCATTTCTAGCGAGACTGGAGTGCGGGAAACGTGAAGATATTCCCGTATTTGATTGGGCAATACATTTAAGGATTCAGCTATTTCTGCTACAACTGGAGGACGACCCAAAGATTGAGACAGTTGCTGCTGTACTCTCCTGATTTTGTTTAATTTCTCGTTGATATGGATTGGCAGACGGATAGTGCGAGACTTTTCTCCAATCGCCCGTGTAATTGACTGCTTAATCCACCAGCCGTCTCCAATTCGCAATTCGCAATTCGCAATTCGCAATTAATAATACCCCACGCATTCATGTGGAGGCTTGAATATTGACACTACAGCGTATTTCAGGTAAATGAGGTACACGGGTAGGGGCACAACATATTGTGTTCCTACGATTATCTGTACCTAACCAAGTTGCAATTTGCTGTATATGTTTTGTTTCTTTTCATAATTGAAATTAGGGGTTTTGACTCCAAGGTGAACCAATTATCAATTACGTCCGCAATTGCGAATTGCGAATTGCGAATTGCGAATTGTTATTGGTTGGCGGTTTAGTTGAAGTGCGAGGCTTGAACGCTGTTCTTCAATCGCCATCATCTGCTGCACAAGCCTAGCGTTTGTAATTTCTTGCTCAGGAGTTAGCAGAGGGTAGCGTCCGATTTCTTTGAGGTAGGAGCGAACTAAGTCGGTAGTTGGGCTGGGCATACTTTCAATTAATTGTGAGGAATACTTTTATTTTTCGTTTGGATATAATCTTTTATTTCAAGAATTAGCTAGTAAATTAAATATTAACCATAGACTTAAATCAATGTTTATCTTTTGGCAATAAGTTCATAAATATGATACTTGAAATCTTCAAACAGGTAAATACTAAAATCTGGTTTATTTTATAAATAAGCTTTAAAATTACGAAAAAGTTTGGCTGAGTTAAATCAGAGAGACGCTACGCTAAATTTAGAGTGAAGTCCTCTCTTCAAGAGAGGACTTGTTCAAATCCGCTTCATATTTGAACAAGGCTTAAAAACGCTTTGCGTAAATCAATTGAAAAATCCAAATACTTAGTTGAGAAATAATCATGGATATGCAATCTCTACTCACCTTGGCAATCGTAGTCATCTTTTGGGCATTTGTTACTGGGAGCATCCCAGTTTTTGCAAAGAGCGCGAAAATCAGTCAGGATAAGTATGATGAGTGTATTTATCTACCGATGACTCCCGAACAAAAGCAAGCACTTCAAGAACATATTCAGGCGATCGCTAAAA
>NZ_JAIVFQ010000213.1 GCF_020829495.1 Nostoc favosum CHAB5714
CCGATCTTAAGGATCACGTCGTCACGAAGTTTAGCGCGTTTGATATCCAGCCATTCATCGAAATCAGAGTTGTCTGGTTCATTCTGCGCCAGAAGATCGCCGTGATAAAGTTCGGAAATCTTGAGGGCGGATTCCGGGCCTCCTTGTTCGGCACAGTTGAAAAACTCGACAAGGTCTATTTCGAGAAGGCCTTGACTGACGGAGGCTAGATTGAGCCTGACATAGGCAGCATCGCTTTCAATCAGGGTGATGCCGAATTGTTCCTGAAATCTGCGAATGCGCGCGAGGCTTTGACGTAAGTTCATGCTGGCATGGGCCTGGTCGGTTTCCGACCAGAGTATTTGTGCCAGTTTAGCGCGCGATACCGAGTGGCGGTTGCTCTCCAGGAGGATGTAGGTGACAATGCGCAGGAAGTTCGTAGGTGCGCGCGGGACCAAGTGCCCGCCGATACTAACCGTAGCCTCTCCTAAAACCGTCAACCGCATGATGGCTAAAGCCCCCGTATGTCACCCTTATTTATGATTAGAGATGCGTATTATTGTTGTTTACTTCCTGTCCTCGCAATCAAATCTACTATAGCTTGCAGTAGTTCTCTATAGTAATTATCAACCTAAGTCGTAATAAATTGGAATTAAGCAGGGTGGTCGTCATTTCACCCAATGATGTATGATGAGCTTAAAATTACCCCGAAATGGTTGATTTTGATATAAAATGCGTTCGGCCTTGGATTGCTTCAAGCTGGGCGCGAATGGGTGATATAACGAATCAATTATAAATAAGTCAATTTTATTGATTCATTGTATTTTATTTTTAAATTATTTGGTATTCACATATTTATGATTTTCCATAAATATATGAATACAAAATATAGTGCTTATATACCAAAGATACTGGAAATATATTCACATTGAGTGATGTCGGCAATGTTGGGGAGTACTCCGCGTCAGTGCGTATCGCCGTTGACGAATGCGCGCCAAGCCCGCTCATCCAACTCGCATCGACATTGTGTATGGCCCGGCCGCGGCGCAGGGCATGCACAATGTCGATGGTCAAGGTCGTTTGACGGCCCGCCGCCGGCGGAGAAAGCAGGTTCATAAGCCAACATCCGACATTTGTTGCGTGGGGATGGGTTCGGTTGGGCTGAACAATCCGAAGAGCGCCATGTCATTCTGAGACAGGCCGGTTCACGGCGCTCTCCTTCAGATATTGATCATTAATTCCGTTATCTCCGTATTGCGGCTGAAGGCTCGCTCGGTATTGCGGCTGAAGGCCGATTGCAGAGATTCATGATCAAGGTGATTACGGTATACTGCCGCGGCCTGTGTGCGGTTGTGCACCTTGAGCTTCCGAATGAGATTGTGAACATGGACTTTGACCGTGTGGTCGGAAAGGCTGAGCCGGTCAGCGATGGTCTTGTTTTGCAGCCCTTCGGAGAGAAGCTCGAGAATTTGATGTTCGCGCAACGTCAATGTATCGATTGGCTTGGTGCCGGACATCGGTCCCCTTTTACCCTCCACCAGTGACGGTTGTGGATGGCGGGCGTGGCCGTCCTTCGCCAGTTTTTCCAGCGATTGCATGGCACCGTATGGGTAATATTCACCGCCATTGAGCAGCAGCCATATGGCAGCCAGCCAGATGTCGAGCTTCAAGGTAAACGGAAGCAGTCCCTGGATTCTTCGGTCGCAGAACAACCTGTTCAACCCCTGCGATGCAAATCCGTCGCCATTGATCATGAGCGTGATGGATGCATTCGGAAAACATGTCCTGCAGCGTTCAATACAATCCGGGAGGTCGGTGATCAGCTCGGTCTGCAAAAGGACCAATCCAACGCCCATGTCGGGGTCCTGGGAGTCCGGCAGAAAACTCGACAGTGTTATCCGAATATCAGCGAATGTTCTTTCCAGTGACTTCACAAGTCCTTGAAAGACGACCCCCGTTTCAGCATAAATGAAGATGGCATTTTCAGATTTGCTTTCAAAGTTCTTTCCGGGTTCGTAGGTCACGCATTCACTTATATTAAAAGGTACATTACCGTTCATACTTGCCCCCATTTTTGGCAGGAATAGACCTGCAAGTTTTTTGTTTTTTCTGTTATTTTTTACCCAAGTAATCAATAAGATTGATCTACGTGGAAATGCATATATGGCATTAATAAAGATTAACTTAGTTATTTGAGAGTGACGCGGGCGTGATTGACTACGAAGATTGATTATTTGGAGCTGTTTCAGATAGGCCAGATAGTTTGCTTATTCAGGCCGAGGTCATAGTTCCGGTAGTTCAAAGTTTTTACCTGCGGGGGAAATATAGTCTGATAGGCTTGTTATACCAAAGCTTTAGTAGGCCTTGCTCGCGAAGTATGTGAAGGAAATGCGGTGCCGGGCAGAAATGATGGCACCCGTGTTTGTGACCGTACTCAAAAGGTCCATGCTACCTCATACTTCAGGCGGACCTTCTCGTCTTTTCTCCTAAATGGAATTGGTTCGAGCGTCGCGCTACCTTTTTGGGAAAAGCATTCACGTCAACAATGAAGGTGATGACACTTGGCATTGGTGAATGCACGACCAAGTGGGGGTAGACCTTGTTGTTCTGGTTCACCAGCTGTTTTGCAACGCTGTCAATGACGGTATTGCTTATAGAATTTCTCAAAAAGGCTTCCCATACATTGGCGCTCGTCGATTATCCGGATAGCCGAAAACAACACGAAAACGTTGTTCCGTTGTGTGGCGGGATCGCGATCTTTTCCGCATTTTTTCTGGTCAGTCTTTTCTCCCGAGGCGTAGCGCCTTTTCCGGTCAGTTTCTGGATCGGGATTCTGATAATCCTGGGCATCGGCGTGATGGACGATCGAACGGAACTTTCGGCGCGAACGCGGCTCGTTGTGCAATTCTTGGCAAGCGCCATTCTGATAATCCCGCTGGCAGCACCGAGTATCTATGTAGCAAACATGCTGCCGCTGGCGCTTATTGGTTCAGCGCTGCCTGTCCTCACAATCATTGCTATTCTGTTCGTTATTGGGCTGGTCAATTCATGGAACATGATTGATGGCGTGGATGGACTTGCAGGTGGTTGTGCTGCAGCTGCCCTTTTCTGGATAAGTCTGCTTTCGTTTTATAAGGGACTTGGAGAACTGGGCGTTTCCGGCCTTGTTCTTCTCGCTGCGGTTTGCGGTTTTCTTCTATTCAACATGCGAAGCCCCTGGTCTGCACGGGCCAAAATATTCCTTGGCGATGCTGGCAGTACAGCGCTGGGTGCAGCCATTGCCTATTTGATCATCACTTTGTCGCGGCAGAGCGAGATTGCCTTTCCTGTCTTGCTCTGGATCGTCATTGTGCCGGTCACAGATACCATCAGTCTTATCGTGAGAAGGCTGCATGCGGGGCGCAATCCGCTAACGGCTGATCGCTGGCATCTGCATCACTTGCTGCTGGACAGGTCGCATTCCCACGCGATGACCACAAACATCATTGTGGCATCGTCTGCGATCTGCGGTGGCGTCGGGGCCGTCGGTGTTCTGTTGGGAGCCTCCAATTACCTCATGACATTTGGACTGTTCATACCGGTCGCCATTCATTCGGCGTTTGTCTTCATGTCGAATGGCACCAGCAACACCGTCCGTATGCGTCCGGTAACTATGGGCCAGCTCAATCCTGTTTCGCCAGTTCTTCTCCGCGCGGAGGCGAGCAAGAACTTCGGCACAAATCATCAATCGGCGCAACCGAAACCCGGCATATTGTCGGACCCGGTTTAGCACCTACGAATGGAGTGTTCACGTGTCAGTATCTGTCCTGATCATGACGCTAAATGAGGAAGCAAGTCTTCCGGCCTGTCTGGCATCACTGTCCTGGTGTGACGACATCGTCATTCTGGATTCCTTCAGCACCGATCAAACGCTCGAAATAGCCCGAAAGGCAGGCGCGCGGATTTATCAGCACAAATATGAAACTGAAACCAAGCAGCGCATGTACGG
>NZ_JAIVFQ010000214.1 GCF_020829495.1 Nostoc favosum CHAB5714
TGTCCATTAAAGAATTATTTGTCAGTTTTAAAGAATTAGTGTCCAGGCACTCGATTTTTTGAGTCATTTGGAATTAGAGTCATGGTCTAGTTCGGTAAATTCCAGTTTTAAAGAATTAGTGTCACCTTTCACCCACAATAGTAAAATCATGATCTAACAGGTACTGAAACAGTGGTTTCTGCATCTCAAAGGGCATAATTGGCTCGGTGACTTGAGAATTGTCATCTAGGTAAAGTATAGGTATTACCTATAAGGATAAAACATTGTTAGAGCCTGGTTTAGCGGATCTAACTGTACCTAGACAAGACGTAAATATGAGCAACACTGGACGTAATAAAAAACTAGCTTCATTCAACTGCGATGTAGAACTTTGGGAACAGTTCACCCGCCAGTGTCGAGATAACAGTACAACAGCCACTGCCGTACTAATTAATTTTATCTCCCAGTATGTAAATAATCCCTTAAGCGAAGTAGTTAAGAGTTCAGGGAATATAAAAGATCCAGGAAAAATAGATTGGGAACAGCTGATTAAACAACAGGTAGATAAGTACCTAGAACAAAATTTGCCCTCTTATTTAGATAAATATATAGCTAGTAATCAGGAAACAGGTAAAAAAAGACAACTAAATACTCAAAATAAAGAGTATTGGTTAGTCAAAGAGCGAGCTAAATATTTAGGAAAAGAAATAACTGACAATCAACTCATACATATCGAATTGTATGCTAATGATGCTTTTAAACAAAGGCACGGAACTTTACCTAAGAAAAAGCTATTTCGGAATATTGAGTCTTTCACTTATCCAAAAAGTGATGTTGATATTTTAGATGCAGCGATATTAAAAATAACGGGGGATTAAAAAAAACTCAAAAAACTTACTTACCTTTATGAAAGTGGGGGTACTTACGCTTGTGCTAGAGACTAATGGTACTTTTCAACTAGGATAACTCTTATATGTTTGAATTATTCAGCTAAAGGGATACTCTGCTAGACGGTTTACTACGAGTTAACAGAATGGATTTTAAAGATGAAACGTCTAGAGCTAAATCAGGTTTTTCTAGGGAGAAAATTGCAATTTTTCGTAGCATTTCATATAGAGTTTCAGCCTGTCCCCCCGACCTTTCATAAAGAATGTTTACGATGCCACTATCACTTGTGAGATTTAATGGTTGCTTCCAGCCGCCTAGAACTTGAGACTCCCAACTTGATATGACTTCTACTGTTTCTTGTTTCTGGAATGAGCTAAATTCATGCCAATCTAAAAATGTATTGGCTACATCCGTATATTTCTTACTTTGACGGGTGAGAATTTCATGTAGATAAAGCGAACCAACAGGAATTACGGAAATTTTTAAGTGGCGAGTAATTTCAACAAGCTCGTTAAAAGATTGATAGCTGAGGTAATGTGCATTCCCAATGATTAGCACACTAACGTTGTAGTAACTGAGTGTCATCCAAGTACGATTTCTTAAGAGTTTTAATTGGCATACTCCCGTAAAAGGATTACTCAATTCTGACAAAATTGCTAGAAATAAATCTGTCGGAGAACCAGGCTGCTGAACTTGTGCATAAACAACAGGCATGGGAATTGAGTGTAAGCTTCCACGTTTGCGTACATATCTCAAGCGATAAAATTGACAAGCTTTTCTCAAATCTGCACAACTAACTGCAACAACATAACCATTAGCTCTAGAGTCACGTTGGAAATCTAACCATTTGAAAAGTTGTCGGTCTCGAATGAAAAGGTAATAGGTATCACTTTTTCTAATAGGCTCAATCAAAGATTCTATTTCTGGTGGATGTTTTGATAGTGTCCCCAGATCAGCTTGAGGCTCTTGTTCTTCTATAAATTCTTGATAATTGGGTGATGATTGCGACATAAAGACTACCAATTCTCTTCGATAATTTGGTTCCAGTCATAAACAATGCTTTGACTCGGTTTAGCGCATTGTTGTTTGGGTTCACTGACCAAATTTATTGCTGATTGATGAGATAGCTCAGTCGCATCCGTTTGCTTTTCTAAAATAACAGTAGTCTCTTTTCCTTCAGGAAATAATTCAATGACTTTGCTTTGATTTAATTTGCGGTTAATGCGTTTTTGTTCTGAAGCTCGTCGTTGTTTAAGAGTCTTGATTTTCTCTTGAGCGAACTCATTTAAAGCTAGTCGCTCTGATAAAATTGACGACTGGTCAATAGCTTTACCACCAGAGCGAATCTTTTGCTTTATTGCCTTCCACTCCTTCAAGGACAGCCGTTCTTCATCTAAATCTCTAGCTTTTACCGTACCTAGAAAAACAGAAGCTTGATTGTTCTTCTCCACGCTATAAACCAGGAGAGTAACAATATTGCTGGGATTGTATCTGAGAGTAACTTGTTGTCCCTCAAATTTTTGTAGCCAAGTGGCGCTATAGATTAGGCACTCGAACTGTACACAGCCATAGGCTTGCACACAGCGCGGTACTGTCTTCATTAAGCATATATCTAACGCACGTTCTTCTAATAGCTTAGGTTGTTTGCCAATTAACCCTGCCCACCACCGTTGAATTCGTGTCTGATTTTTGACTCTAGGATAGAGATGTTGATTGTAGTGGTCAACAAAATATCGAGTTAATATTCTTTCAAATTCTTCGTAGGTGATACAGGCATATTTTTCGGCATCTAATGGTCTCTTTTGGACATTGGAGCCTTTATAGCCTGGTAGCATTGACAAAACCTCTTTATTTGCTTTGTCAAACAGGCTTTCAATTAGACCTCCTTGCTGCGGATAAGCACGTAACCGTAGTTGAATATTCAAATCCATTGCAATTCGTCGCAAATGCCCCGATCTAAATTCCTTGGCTCGGTCTGTGACAATATACTCAGGCAGCCCCCCTTCCATCCACTCATGTTGTATTTGATAATCAGGCGGATACTGTTTGGCCAAAATCGCATGACGCAGGGCTAGTGCTACTTCATGAGACCCTGCTGCCTCAAAGCCCAGATAGAACCCCATTGCACACCCAGAATAGCTATCGATGACCACAGTAATGTAGAGACTACCAGCTAGTTCTAAATTTTCATCTACTAATAAAGTGTCTAAACGAGTATGGTCTATTTGCCAGACTTGATTGCTACGCTCAACTACTAACTCTCCTGCCGTTGTCTTAATTACAATCCGAGAACCTTGCCCTGGATGTCGGACTTTTTTCTTTTCGACTAAGGGAGCTAGCACTTGATAAACAAAAACATGGCTTGGGTATTCACTCTCTTTCAACCCTAATTCCAATTCGGCGTGTCCCTTCACCTGGTTATAAACTTGGTTGCGATTCATGCGACGGCTATTTTTATTGCCATCTCTATAAGTTTTTTCGATAAAATCCACCCAATACTCGATGCTGGGCTGCCACTGCTTTTTCCCTCTACGTTTACCAGCATCCGCGCGTTTGGTTTTGGCTATTGCGGCTAATCCTTCAATGTCTGCCTTAGACAACATGCGAGTAATGGTTCGTGGATGCTTCCCTAACTTTTGCGCCCACTGTTTGATACGCTCCTGTTTGCCATCACCAGAAGTAGTACGGATGTCCTCTATCGCATCCATTTTCATGAGAATTTCTGTTTTCATCTGGGCATCCTCAATTTGCTCAATCAAGATTTTGTGGTCTTGTTGAGTGGGAGCCGTCAACTCCTCACTGTCGGGTGTCACCTCAGACAGATTGTTTTGTTCACCTTGGCTAGCTTTCTTTTCTAGCATTGCTGCTTTTAAGTATCACAAACGTGCGACTTCTGCCCGAAAAGGCATTTAATTATTTAAGCTTAAAGGAGCCATTTTTTCAAGAAAAGGCATTTAATTATTTAATAACGTTCAAAAAATACAAAAGCAGCAAAAAGCACTAACCCCTGTATCTATCAGGCTTTTAGCCTCTTATACCACTTGACAGTAATTATTTAAAAGTGACAAATAATTCTTTAATGGACA
>NZ_JAIVFQ010000215.1 GCF_020829495.1 Nostoc favosum CHAB5714
GGAATCAAAGTTTTATCACAAGAGTTAGAACAGTACCAAACTCTATGGCAGCCTTCTGAAACATTACCCAAATGGGATATTACTATTGTGCCTGTTTAACTGGTATTTTATTTTCTTGCAAGTCCCTAAACCAATCAAGGTTTGCTATTCGCTGTAAATAATCGCGCTCATCTTGAGTGAGGTTAGCCGATCGCAGTAACTCATCTACATTAGGACACGGCCTCAAGGGAGAATCGCAACAGCCAGCCCGTAAATATTTGGTTTTAGTTTGGCGATCGCTGACAACCTTAAGGCGAAATTCGCCGCCGCAAAACTGACAATTTTCTCTCACGCTCCCACCTCCAAGCTTTGAAGGTTGGCAAGAATGAAAATTGCTAAATCGCCTGTGTAGCCTGAGTTTTCAAGAATGATTAAACAGTCTGTGAGACTATGAGAACGGATCTGCTTGAGTAGCTGTTTTATAGCTGAGTTTTGCTGTAAAATAGTCTCAAAAGACCCCTGTCCTCCAAGACCGAGGGGTTTTTTCATGGGCTTATCTTTGTTGTAGATAGCCCTTAGCTTTTATTGCACTTTATATTGATTGATCGGTAAGCTGAGAGTATATTTAATTTCTTGCTGGTTGCAAAATCTTGGAGCGAAACGTCTGATAAACGTTTCTTGTGCTTACTTGTCTGGGTTGACGCGATTAATCCTTATGGTTGCACCAAAAAGCTAAGGACTTTGTGGCTGGCATTTTTTTTACCGATTACTACTTAAGACTAGAGCGATCGCACTTGCATAATCAAGGTGAATGGAAAAGTGGAGTAATCGGTTAAAAGTAGGTTAAAAGTAAGTTAAAATTAGGTTAAGCCGCCTCTGTATTCCACTCCACCTACCCAACAACTAGATAAAAGCTTGTCTTCTAATCTGCCCTTAGAGCTATCTGAGAAGATTTTTACCTGTAAGTCAGCAGTAGAAGCTATATTTCTCCGAAAAGTGTTGTAATGGTCAGCAATTAAAGTATCCTTTTTGCTTAATTCCTTACAAAGAGAATAAGCAATTTTTAGCCAATGACTTACTGGCTGTTCCTTTGTCAATTTATTAAGTTGTAATTCTTCGTCATCAGATAATCCTGACCATACTGATTTTATAATAAGTTTAGATGCCGTCAAATCACGGTTTAAATTAACAGTATTACAAGATGCATGAAGACATTTAGAATAAACAGAATTTTCTTGAATTCTAATAATTTCTAAAAATAAATCCCATGCTTTAAAGAAAGGTAAATTTATATCATCTTGTTCACATATTTGTTTAATTTCTTGAAAACTAATCTGAATCATTGACCATAACGACTCATAGACATTTACAGACATCCAAACCATGTTGTAGATTAATTTACTTGTTTTACTTTTTTGTTTTAAATGAAATATTGGGTCATCCCCCTTAAGAAACCTAGCCATAAAGCAATCTGCAACAGCATAATTTATACCGCGAGATATTAACAAACGTTCTACTTGATTTTGCGTTTCAATAAATTGGGTCACTTCTTTATCAGGTAGATTTTTTATAAAAGCTGCAAGAGATTTAACTTGTTTTCGCTTTAAAGTTTGCCTTTCTATATTTGGATTAAGTTGCTGTTTTTTCAAAACTATTCTCCTGTCAGTTCTTGTTCTATCTCTTGAAGTGAGTGCAAGAAGACGCTTTACAAATAAATAACGACGCGTCGATATTTGCAATAATTCTCTGGCATCCATTCTTCCTGCTTGTGTAATTACAGCTAATTTGTGCGATCGCCACAATCACAAGCCACTCCAGCAAAAGCGATCGCGGCTAGTTTAACGGGTCAATCCTTGTTAGCTGTACCAAGATTGCACCAAGTTGATTTAATGCGGCGTTAGTAGTGCGCTGATTCTCTAGAAAGTCTCGCTTAAGTTCTTCGTGACTATCGCGTAACTCTAAAAGAACATCGTCCAAAATTGCGCTACGACCTAAGACACGGGTAACGTTATCGGTTAACTCGGCGATCGCTTGGGTATTGGTAGCTTGTTGTTCGGCTACTGTAGCCAAGATTGACTCTATACGGTCAAGTCGGCTTGGTTGTTGTGGTGTGTCTGTCATAAGCCGCTTCCGCCATTGCGATCGCGCAGTATTCGCAAAATTTCACCGACATCTGATTTAAGTTGGGACAGATCAGCAGTGTGGTTGTTGAGTATTTGAGTGTGACTATTGAGTATTTCTGTGTGCTGAGACTGGACAGTAAGAATTTGAGCGATCGCTACTTGGCTTGTGCCGATTGTGCCAGTTAGCAATTCAAGGCTGCTCACTTTCTGAGTCAGAGTATCCAGGCGTGAGTAAATGTCTTGGATTTGTGCTTCTGTCATGCTGATTTCTCCTGATGATTCTGCTGTGTATAGTCATCAATTGCCTTTTTGGTTAAAGCCAAAACTAGGCTGGGAACTGTTCTGTAATCTTTATCTGCCCATGTTTGTAAAATTTTATACTCCTCATCTGTCACACGAATTGTGATAGTCGGTTTTTTAGAAGGCATAATGTAGCACTTATCAGTTTTTATAGCGAGTAACTATAATTATCCTCCCTTAACACAGATAGATTGAATTATTGATAAGTGTTTAACTCGCTTTAACTTATTGACAGGTGCAATACTTGTAATTTAACATAACACCATAAGCTCAATCGATCAACAACAAGCCACTAATTAGCGTCCTACGAGTACCCCAGTGACTTACACAGTCAGGAGTTTAGCGATTAGACGTTACATTTTGCTACTTACTCTATCGATTGATAGCCAATTAACCATTAATTCACATTGATTACTGTAGTCAACCGATGAAACCTAGACGGAGCAAACATTCTACAGACTTAGATTTATTCCTCGACTTCCCATCTACCAAGACATATTTAGCTGAGGTCTTGGGTGTTAGCCGTTCTACCCTTTGCACTTGGGAGAATTTAGCTTTTTGGAGAATCCCTAGTTTCAGGGATGCCTACCCAAAAAACCACGATGGCAGTTACGACCGGGAATCACCTTTATCACCCTATCAAGCATGGGTTTTGGGCAGAGTAGGGCGGCTAATGGCACAGCTACGACGGTCTGAACGAGTCAAAGGCTATATCGCCAAAAACCCGAATGATTTTTCTAGATACCGCTATCAGCAAGCATTCGGGCAATTACAAAAATTACAGAAGGGAGCGTAAATCATGGCAGCACGGAAGAGAACCACAGCAGCAACAGCAGACACAGTAAGCATTCATGATGCTTGCCTAAAATACATGACCACAGAGCAAGGACTGAGACTAGCTTTAAGCCATATTCGCCCTGACGATTTCGACACTGTAAAGGCAGTTTCAGAAGCGGATCTGGAAGCGATCGCCTCCCACTTCCAGCCAAAATTGCCAACTGTGGCTAGCAACACCTCAGAGTCACCCGAAAATTTACAAAATTTAACACATGTTGCATCTGAGCCAGCCACAGAACAGCAACAGAATGCCCTTTCCCTGCCCCAACAACAGCAACATCTAACAGCCCCTACCCAATCCCCAACGCCCAATGCCCAACTAACGCTAATTGACCAGCTAGCGAGACAGGCATCTGAGGAGATAGCAGCAGTGGACGCGATCGCCCAAGTCAAAAACCAACTGATTTTAAATAATTTGGCTGTGAGAGATGCGGAACTAGCAGAGGGTATCAATCAGCACTGGCAACACCAAAAGCAGGGATATCTGGGAGCGATTAGAGATTTGGCCAGTTTAGCCAGGCAATGAACTCAAATAAAACATTACTTCTTGAGTTGTCTTATTCCACAAGTGACGAGTGCGAACAACTTTGACAATAGTCTGTAATCCAGACCATTGAGATTGTTTATATAAATATACGCGAAC
>NZ_JAIVFQ010000216.1 GCF_020829495.1 Nostoc favosum CHAB5714
TACCAAAACCCTCAACCTCAAAGTAGGCAAGAAGCTCCATTTCGACTTCAACCCAAATCAAACGCAGAATTAATTGACGGACAATTTATTTCACTGGGTAAATTAACGGTAAGCCACCGTAATTACACTACCTCACATATCAATTACTGACCCCCGATATAGTCTATATCGGGGGTCAAACATTATGAAATAAACCACTGATTTAAATGTTGAAAGTTGTCAATCCAATTTTTCTAATTTTTTACTAATGATTTACTGAAAAACATAGTGTTTAAAAATGGAAAATTCTTAGATGCTTTTACGGATATTAGTCTCATAAAATAGGTTTACAAGCGAGAAGTTGGAGCAGAGATTTGCTCCAATCCAAACTATGTACTAGGGGCAGACTCCGCCAACGGAATAAAGCAGTAATTCAGTCGTAATTACCCCTACAAAGTTTCATCCAGTAATTTCCGAAATCATCTACTTTTTTTATGAGAACAGACTACGAATCTAATTTTAGCAATGACCGCGATCGCATTCCTTCCTACGAAGAATACGGATACCCCGCTCCCACCCGTCGCCGTCGCAACTGGAAAGAAAACGCCAGCATCGCCGGACTAATGGCAGTTGGTACTGGCTTGATGATTGCAGATATCTCCATTCATCACATGGTAATGGCATCGCTGGCCTTTGGAACTGGCATTGTAGCGTTACTACCCAAGGAAGCAAACTTGCTACTTTCCAACTTCGAGAAATGGCAGCGCAAGTATGGCATCAATATCTATACCGTCTTGTTCTGCTTAGTAGGTGTAATATTTATGTTGGATATGGCCGCTGCACCCGCAAACGCCCAGTTCATGCAAAACGCAGAGGACTTTTTCACAGAATATTTTACAGGTGTTGACGCAGACATCATTAAATACGTATTCGCAGTACTGCGCGGTTTGTTCTTAATTTACCTTGGTATTGGTCTGATCCGGGTCGTTCAATCAGCCAGAAACGACGAGGATTGGCAAACAATCGCCCGTACACCAATTATCATTGCCCTCACAGTTGTAGTTGGAGATTTGCTTGCAGGTCTGGTAACAGGCTGAGGAGCCACTCGTCAAAAAAGCCACCACGAGTGGCACACTTCAAGTGCCACTCATCAAGATTTCAAAAGCTGACTTTTGCCTTTCGTAATAATGATAAGAGTTCGGGAATTTCGTACCGTCAACCGCGTATTAGGAGACCAGCCACGCCTTGGGCCATTCCCCGCCGACCAAATTGTTCCCTGGAGTGCGATCGCTCTCATCTCCTACATGGTAGTCAAGGGTTTTATGCAAGCTTCTTGGCTCGCAACCGGAATTGTAACCGCCTGGGGATGGGCAACCTGGTGGACAGTAAGTTCCAACAAAGCCTTTTTTGGTAAGTTTGTCGGCACGCCCCGCATCACTCGTGGTTACAAACCTTTTGTCTCCCTCGTTAATCCTCTACAACCTCAACCCAAGAAAAAGCGCCAGCTTAAAAAACGCAGATAAAGCTTCTCAATTAATAAATATCACCGAACGAAACTACAGGCTATGAGTTCGACCGCCTCAACGAAAATAAAGCACAAAATTGGTAAAAAATCTCTCGATACCGAACAATTAGGTGTTGTCAAAAACCTGACACCGTTTGAGGATATTACCCATTTAGCCGGGATTGCAAGTATCTCGCTTGCTGGTCGTAGAGATATCGGCGCACTTATTCTCCAGAAAAAAGAGGATATTCAAATCAAGTTCTGCTTTGACGTACAAGGAATTCACCCGTCTTTACCAGAAGAACAGATTCTCCCGATTTTTGAAAATATTGAGGGCGGACTCAAAGAACTTCCCGAACGCGAAACCTTGACAATTCACCTTGGTTCGTTCACTGATGATTTTCTCCGGCAGCAAGAACTAAAAAAGATAGAGGATAAATGTGATCTAGAGCAATTAACTTTATTAGTGCGATCGGAACGTCTACGAGCAAGAGAACTCACCGAAGCAGGAACCCGTAAAAACAAGTTCTTACGTTTTTGGTGTACCTATAGTGTCCTGGCTTCTGAAGACAGTCGCTCAAATGATGCGATTGAAAAAACTATCAAACAGTTGCAGAACGCCTGGTTCCAATTTACTGGTCAAATCCACGGTGTTCGGCAAGAACGAATCGAAACAATCTTACGGGATAGTTTTACCTCTGGGTTTCAACGGTGGGAACAACTTTTTACTAACTCAATGGGGCTTTCAGTACGAGCAGTCACAAGTGAGGAAGTATGGTCAATTCTTTGGAGTCAGTTTAACCGTAGCGATGCACCCAAAGTTCCCAATTCCCTCATATTAGATGAAGAGGGACTTCGAGAAGTTCAAAGCAGCGATTTCCATATTCGCCACCTGATGCTGGAGAACGAAAAATCTGTCCCGTTTCTCGATCGCAGTTGGGTAAGATTGCAAGACAAGTATATCGGCGTTCTCCAGTTTAGCGAAAAGCCCCAAGGCTGGGTAGACGAATACGCCCAGCTTCGATACCTCTGGGAGGTAATATCCAAAGAAAAAATCTCCGACACTGAGATTATTTGCCAGCTATCTAAAGCTAACCAGGGACTCGCCAAAACTGCTCTTCAACGGATTACCAAACAGTCAATTACGTCCAGCGCCATGTCTTCTGAGAAGGGATCAATTGACGTAAAAGCCAATATGAACATCGAGGAGGCAGTTAAGGCACAAGAAACTATCCTCAGAGGCAGTCTCCCGATCCATACTGCCGTTGTTTTTTGTGTTCATCGTCACAGTCGTCAAAAACTCGATGAAGCTTGCCAATATCTTTCTAGCTGCTTCTTGCGACCTGCCGTAGTTGATAGAGAAATTGAGTATGCTTGGAAGACATGGTTACAATGTGTACCTATTGTCTGGGAAAACCTACTTACAAGACCCTTTAACCGTCGCCTGCCCTATTTCTCATCAGAAGTTCCTGGACTCATGCCGATAGTTAGAACAGCTACGGGAGATAAATCTGGGTTCGAGCTGATTGCTGAAGAGGGAGGAACCCCAGTACATCTCGACTTGTACAAGCAGCACAAAAACCTCGCCATTTTCGGTACTACCCGTGCAGGTAAATCTGTCCTAGTAGCAGGTCTATTAACACCTGCCTTGGCTCAAGACATTCCCGTAATTGCACTTGATTATCCCAAACCCGATGGTACTAGCACGTTTACCGACTATACCAAATTTATGGGAGAAGAAGGGGCGTATTTCGATATTAGTAAAGAATCGAACAATCTATTTGAATTACCAGATTTAAGGGGGTATGAACCTGAACTTATTAAGGAAAGGATGACTGATTTCAAGGAATTCTTGAAATCCACATTAATGATAATGGTACTTGGGACAAATCCTGTCGGGGTAAGTCCGACAATGATATCAAATATCGAAAGTATCATTACAATCACAATTGAAACTTTCTACAACGATGAGGATATCAAACTGCGGTATAAGCTAGCACTAGAAAATGGATTAGGAACACCTGAATGGGCAGATATTCCCACACTTAAAGATTTCTATAATTATTGTTCGCCTGGGTTTATCAAACTTGATTCAATCACTAATAATAGTAAAGAAATTCTTGATGCTCTTGACCAAATCAGATTGCGATTAAAGTTTTGGCTGAACTCACGAGTTGGACAATCAATCGCCAATCCATCTAGCTTTA
>NZ_JAIVFQ010000218.1 GCF_020829495.1 Nostoc favosum CHAB5714
CAGCTTGTAAACACTTATAGTACTAAAGGAAAAATCTCATTAATGCCAAAAGCATTTGCCCTTCTTTAAATCTAAAGAAGCTTGTCAACAGCGCTGAATCTAGCCTGAAGTAGAGAGTCAGGAGGCATCTTTATTCTGGCTCCTGACCAAAGAGGCAGGGGAGCAGGGGGCAGGGGAGAAAGATTCTGGAATTCACTTACCATCTGGGTTTCAAGCCCCTAAATTTATTTATGCCCAAAAGCAAAAATATTTATTTCGAGATGCGTAGCACGAGAAATAATGCGTCCTTATTTCAGAGCAACTAAATTTATTTATGGGGTTCTCCCCCCTGCTCCCTGCCCCCTGCCCCCTTTCCTCTTCTTTGACTCCTCAAAACTTTAAAAGTGAAACTTAAATGGCTATTGGCTTAATAACTAGTTATTGAACAAGTCTAAATCTGTCACAGCACCAATACTACTAGAAGATACTAATTTGGCATATTTCGCCAAAACGCCTTTAGTGTAGCGCGGAGCCGGAGGCTGCCAATTGGCATGACGACGGGCTAATTCTTCTTCAGATATGTTTAACTGCAAGAGGCGTGCGGGTGCATCAATCGTAATACTATCGCCTTCTTCTACAAGGGCGATCGCACCACCAACTGCTGCTTCTGGTGCAACATGACCAACCACCATGCCATAAGTACCACCAGAAAAGCGTCCGTCGGTAATTAATCCTACAGCATCACCCAAACCAGCCCCGATAATTGCCGAAGTGGGAGCTAACATTTCTCGCATCCCAGGGCCGCCTTTAGGCCCTTCGTAGCGGATGACTAGAATATCACCAGGTTGAATTTTACCCGCCAAAATTGCATCTAAAGAAGCTTCTTCCGATTCAAATACTCGTGCTGGCCCGGTAATCACTGGTTTTTTCACCCCGGTAATTTTAGCGACAGCCCCTTCTGTTGCCAAATTACCTCTGAGAACGGCTAAATGTCCTTGAGGATACATCGGGTTATTCCAAGTCCGAATCACATCTTGATTGGCGGATGGTTCTTCTGGGATATCTGCCAATATCTCTGCAATGGTTTGACCGCTGATGGTGAGGCTATCACCATGCAATAAGTCATGCACAAGTAACATCTTCATTACTTGGGGAATGCCACCAGCTTTGTGTAAATCTGTAGCTACATATTTACCACTTGGTTTTAAATCACACAAAACGGGAACACGGCCGCGGATAGTTTCAAAGTCGTCTATGGTTAACTCTACATTAGCGGCACGGGCGATCGCTAAAAAATGCAGCACTGCATTGGTCGAACCACCCACCGCCATAATCACAGAGATGGCATTCTCGATAGATTTGCGGGTGATAATTTGCCGGGGTAAGATTTGTTTTTTGATGGCTTCGACTAACGCATAAGCCGATTTTTCCGTGCTATCAGCTTTTTCGGCATCTTCGGCTGCCATTGTTGAGGAATAGGGCAAACTCATTCCCATCGCTTCAAATGCTGAAGACATGGTGTTAGCTGTGAACATTCCTCCACAAGAACCAGCGCCAGGACAAGCGCGACTTTCGACTTCTAATAATTCCTTTTCGTCAATTTTTCCAGCGCTATATTGACCTACTGCTTCAAAAGAACTGACTACGGTTAAATCGCGTCCGTTGTAGTGACCGGGTTTTATTGTGCCACCGTAAACGAATATTGCAGGGATATTCATCCGAGCGATCGCCAGCATTGCCCCTGGCATATTTTTATCACAACCACCAATGGCTAGCACACCATCCATACTTTGTCCAGTACAGGCGGTTTCAATGGAATCAGCGATGACTTCCCGCGATACTAGGGAATATTTCATCCCTTCAGTTCCCATCGAAATCCCGTCGCTGATGGTTATTGTGCCAAACATTTGTGGCATTGCCCCGGCGGTTTTAACAGCAACCTCTGCTATGAGTGCCAGTTGATTTATCCCCATATTGCAGGGGGTGATGGTGCTGTAACCGTTGGCTATACCGACAATGGCTTTGTTGAAATCTTCATCTTTAAAACCAACTGCACGCAGCATAGCTCGATTTGGCGATCGCTGTACCCCTTGGGTCACAATTTGGCTTCTCAAATTCTCCGACATAGTTACATCATCCTCTGACCAAATAAGGCAAAAGTAAAAAGTTAAAAGGTAAAAGGTAAAAGAAAATGGTTTGTTCGCGCAGCGTCTCTGAAAGAGAAGCCCCTAAATTTATTTATGGGGATTATCTTTAGGACTTACGCAAAACCCTCTTAAACTCTCATTCCTCCGTGAACTCTGTGTCCTCTGTGGTTCGTTTTCCGTTACCTGTGCCTAAGTCCTAATCTTTTTACTTTTTACTTTTTACTTTTTACTTGCATATATGAGTATGATAGGTAGCAATTTTTGACATGTCCAATATATATTTATGAATATTTGAGACTTATAAAATATCAAAACTATGGAACTGCGACACCTGCGCTACTTCATTGCTGTAGCTGAGGAACTACACTTTAGTAAAGCCGCAGAGCGACTTCATATCGCTCAACCGCCCTTAAGCCAGCAAATTCAGCAGCTAGAAGCATCCCTTGGGGTAGAACTTTTTCAACGCAAAACTAAACGACAGGTGCAGCTAACGGAAGCCGGACAAGTATTTTTGCAAGAAGCTTATCAATTGTTCGCTCAGCTGTCCAAGGCAATTGATCTGACTCAACGGACAGGTAGGGGGGAGAAAGGACAACTACGAGTAGGTTTCACCAGCTTGGTAACTTACGATTTGCTGCCTGTGATTTTGCGGCGGTTTCGAGAACAGTTTCTAGAGGTGGAGTTAGTGTTGCAAGAATTAACGACAACTCAGCAAGAACAAGCGCTATTCAATCGCCGCATTCATGTAGGTTTTGCCCATCCACCTTTAGAAAACAACACTTTCAATCAAGAATGCATTCAGCAAGAAGGACTAATTGTAGCTTTGCTAGAAACTCATTTCTTAGCTAGACAAGAAAATATTTCAGTGCGCCAGCTAAAAGACGAAAATTTTATTATGTTCCCCCGCCATTTGGGCCCCGGACTTTACGATCAAATCCTGAGTCTTTGTCAGCAAGGAAATTTCAGCCCAAAAGTGACTCAAGAAGCAATCCAAATGCAAACAATTATCGGGCTAGTGTCAGCAGGAATGGGGATTGCGATCGTACCGTCTTCTTTGCAAAATCTTCAAAGGGCTGGTGTAGTTTATCGCACTTTAGAAGAGAAAACACCATTAGTAGAAACGGCTGTAGTGTGGCGACAAGAGGATATGACACCTGTTTTACGAGAGTTTCTACAAATTGTGAGAAGTGTCTGTGGTTAATTAGTCAGTTATGGCAATAACAAAAACCACTACTTTTGACTAACGCCTACTTGCTAAAACAGCAAGTAGGTAACTTTTTATGACCCAACCTGAATGGTTACAAGCAAATAAACAGGTTTATTCTAAGAGGATGTTTTAAAAGTGGGGGGCTAGTGTAAGAAAGCTCACAAGGCGTATGCTGAATTTTGTAGAAACCAGCACCCTGTGAGCGAATGACTAAAGCATACCGTAGCAATCTGACCTGGGAACAGT
>NZ_JAIVFQ010000021.1 GCF_020829495.1 Nostoc favosum CHAB5714
GGTAGATTCGGTAGCGGAAGTTCATGGTTAACATTCCGCTATTTTAACATATTTAGTGGAGAATCTGACTCTAGTAAATCAAAGCCGTGCTAGAAGCACGGGGTTTTAAACCCATTTTTCTGATAAAAATTTTGCAAACGGCTAAACCCTCTGCCGATGCGATTATCTGGGCGCAAATACTGAATACTCAAGCAAATTTACAACTACATACAGACAAAACTGAAGCCGCCCTAGAAATTTGGCAACAAGCTCAAAAATATTATGAGCAGGCAGGCGATAAAATGGGCAGCTTAGGCAGTCAAATCAACCAAGCACAAGCCTTACAAAGTTTGGGATTTTACCGCCGCTCGAAACAACAATTGGAGGCGCTAACGCAAAACCTGGCAGCAATGCCAGATTCGGAAATCAAAGTTAGTGGGTTGCGATCGCTGGGTTTAGCTTTGCACGCGATCGGTGATAATAAAAGCCAGCAAGTTTTAGAACAAAGTTTAGCCACAGCGAACAAAATTGCCGCTAAAACCCAGTTAAGTTCTATTCTTTCGAGTCTAGGGAAAGTTGCCTCTGACTTCCAAGATCCAGAAGCAGCATTAAATTATTTTGAAGATGCCCAAACAGCAGCTACGAACCCGAATGAAGCTTTACAAGCGCGTTTAGCTCGTTTCAAATTATTGGTACTGAGTGCCTGCGATACCGCAACGGGAGACGATCGCGCCGTTCTTGGACTAGCAGGCTTGGCTGTTAAATCCGGTGCGCGTTCCACCATTGCCACACTTTGGCCAGTCAAAGATAAGGCAGCCCAAATGCTCATGACTCGCTTCTATGACCAACTACGGCAACCCAGAATTACTAAAGCTGAATGCTAGTTAGTAGCTAGTTTGTCCGGCTTTTTTGCAGTTGCCGATCGCGGCGATTTACGTCCAGAAAGATCGTACAGTAAACCCATAAGTGCGGGTACAACAGTAGGAGTCAAAATAGTAGAAAAAGCCAGACCACCTGTTAAGACAATGCCTAACCCCTGATATAACTCTGAACCCTGACCTGGTAAAACTGCTAGCGGTAACATCCCCAACACACTAGTTCCAGCAGACATGAAAATCGCCCGTAGGCGATCGCTCGTCGCATTATATAAGGATGCATCAAAATCTTCACCTGCTTGCTGGAGTTGCAAGGCGCGATCGACTAGCAAAATGGCGTTGTTAACAACCACACCTGTAAGGATCACAAATCCCAAGGCTGTAATCATGTCCAATGCCACATTCATTCCTGGAATCAGGTTAGCAATCACTAGGCTCAATAGTGCGCCACTCATACCCATCGGCACTGTTGCCATAATCACCACGGGGTAAAGGAATGAGCGATACAACGCCACCAGTAACAAGTAAGTAATCAAAATCGAAAATGCAAAGGCAGCAGCTAATTGACCAACAGTTGTTGCTAACTGATCTGCTGAACCTGACAGTTCTAGCCGATAGCCTGTTGGTAAACTGGCACGCAGAGGAGCGAGAATTTCCTCTTCGGTACGTTCTACTAGCGTAGCAAGAGGGGCATCGGGTGCAAGGGAGACAGTGAGGCTAATTGAGCGCTCTAAATCAACGTGGTTAATGGCATCGGCTCCCGTTGTTTCCACGACTTCGGCAATATCCCCCAGTTGCACTTGTCGTCCTCGCGCATATAGAGGCAGTTGGCGCAGTTGCTCTGGGGTTTCCACAGCAGTATTTTGTAGTTCCACTGAGACATCTAATTCTTCTTTGCCATCAATGTAATCGGAGGCAACTTTACCACCCAATGCTGCTTCTACCATCGAACCAATTTCCGCTTCCGATAGTCCTACTTCAGCGATGCGTTCGCGGTTGGGAATCACTTGTAATTCACTTGCACCCAATACAAAGTTTGAGCGCACATTCTGCACCCCAGCTAGCGATCGCAATTTTCCGGTAATTTGCTTTTCTAAGTCACCAATCTGATTTAAATCAGCCCCAACAATATCCACTTCAAATTCTTTACCCGGATCGCGGAATATAGAAATCCGTGTTGGGATCACAAAACGGTATCCCGCAAAGCTACTGCTTTGGGCCCGTAACCGATCCACCATATCAGCGAGTCCTGTAGTGGTGGCAAATTCTGGTTTTAAAATAGTTGCAATACCTCGCAGTGCCCCTGGACGGTCAACATACATGATGCGCTCAACTTCTGGTTGCGATCGCAGAAATTTTTGCACAGGTTCAGATTGCCGAATCGCTTCTGGGATACTGGTTCCCGGCAACGGTTCCGCCCGCAATACAACTAAGTTACGATTTCCTTCGGGTAGATAATCGGCAGGTGGTAAAAGAAAAATACTAGTCACTAATAAAACAATAGGAATCGACAGCACAATTAACCTGCGACCAATACGCTTACGCCCCAGCGACCAACTAACAGTAGAAGCGAGAAAGTTTTCCAGTTTGCTTTGAAAATGACGAAACACCGCAGAGGTTTTGGCCACCATGCGCTCAAACCAATTGCCGCCTTGATATTCACCACCCTGGATCATTTGCATGGCTTCCGATTGTTTAAGGAACAATCCCGATAGCATTGGGACTAAAGTTAATGCCGCAAACAGCGAGAACAGAGAAGAGGCAGAAAGAGCGATCGCCATATCGGTGTAGAGTTGCCCGGCTTCACCTGTCACCATTAACAGTGGTACAAAAACCACTACGTTGCTTAAGGTAGAACCAAGCATTGCCCCCCAAACTTCTTGCGTACCTTCAATGGCTGCCCGTATGGCACTTTTACCTTGCTGCATGTGGGTGAAGACATTCTCAATCACAACAATCGAGTTATCTACAACCATACCCACAGAAAATGCTAGTCCTGCTAAACTGATGATGTTCAATGTGCGTCCAAATACAGACATGACAATGAACACAATAATTGTACCGATAGGAATGGTGATTGCAACTACAGCAACAGTTCGCATTGAGCCAAGGAATAGAACTAAGACGATAGTTGCTAGTAATGCTCCACTGATCAAGTTATCTCGAACGAACGTTACCGATTGATTGATGTACTCACTTTCGTCATAATTGTAGACAAAGCGAATACCTTGGTTTTGCCGGTCAAATTCAGTTTGCAGTGCAGCAATTTCCGCCCGAATGCCTTTAGCCACCTCTGGCACATTCGCCCCAATTTGCCGAATTACACCGACTGCTACCCCAGGTTTGCCGTTGAACACCAACGCACTATCTTGGGGTTTGCGTCCCATCTGTACTTTTGCTACATCTCGCAAGTAAACTGTGCCTGATTGGTCGCGTCGTAGTACAAAACCTTCAATTTGCGATAAATCTTGCGATCGGCTGATTGTGCGGACTCGATATTCCCGTCGTCCTAAAATTAACGGCCCACCCCGAATATCGCGGTTGTTTTCTTGAAGAACTCGGACTACATCGCCAATTGCGAGGTTGCGATCGCTTAATGCTTTCGGATCAACCTTTACCTCGACTTCTCGTTCTTGTCCACCCACTAACAAAAATTGTCCAGTTCCCTCGACTCGCCGCAAACGGGGAATCACTACTTCGTCTGCTAAGTCCCGATAACGGTCTGCATCTGGTTGAAATCCTTCTTTGGTATCAAACGGAATCCACATCATCGGTGAACTGTTACCACCCACCAGTTCTACATTCGATTCTTGCGCTTCTGGAGGCAAGCTTTCCACCTGTTGCAAGCGGTTGAGAACATCTATCATCCGTTCTCTGGCGTTGGCATCCTGAGCAAATTCTAAGGTAATGCTGCTGCGTCCAGCACGAGAAGTACTGCTAATTTCTTGGACACCTAGCACCTCTTGCATCTGTTCTTCGATGGGGCGGGTAATCAGGTCTTCTACTTCTGTTGGCCCTGCGCCGGGATAGGTAGTTGTGATCGTAATTTCAGGGCGATCGCCTCCTGGTTGCAATTCTAGGGGTAACTTTAGTAGGCAGAACACCCCGAACATTCCTAGCAAGCAAAACAAAACAAAAGTTCCATGTCGCCAACGAACGGCGGTTTCAATAAAACTCATAACTAATTCGTAATTCGTAATTCGTAATTCAGAAAGTCATATTTAAACTGGGTTTCCAGTATTTTGAAGAAGGAAAGGCTAAAGGAGAAAGAGATGATTCTTTCTCTTTAACCGACTTCTGCAAGAAGTCTATGGAAGTGTAGGTACAACCTATGTTTTAAGTTGGATCAACTATCTTTACAGGCGCACCATCTTGCAATCCATCACCGCCACGTAGCACAATACGTTGACCGGTGCGTAAAGTGGGATGATAAATTGCGACATTTTTACCCATGTCAGAAACCATCTCGACTGGAATTTGTTTAGCTTTGCCCTCAGCAACTGCAAAAACTAGCCACTCGTTTTGCCTTCTGGTTAATGCATCTCGTGATACTACAAAGCTAGAGCGGTTCGAGGGCATATTTAGGTTGCCTGCGATCGCCATTCCTGGTATTAATCCTGACGGGGGCTTGTTAATTTGGACACGCACACGCTGGCGACGGGAGGCTGTATCGGCAGAAGGGACTACAGCAGTGATGGTGGCGCGTTGTTTCCATTGCGGTAGGGCGCGAGTTGTGAGATCGATTGTCATACCTGGGGTTACAGAACCACTGAGTTCTTCGGGTAACTCTAGGAAAATATCGAAGCGATCGCCTGCTACTAAGGTGACAATTTGATCAGAACTTTGGACTAAATCACCATTGCTAATATGACGAGTCTGGACTATACCCGATTCCGATGCCAAAATCCGAGTTCGCTGTTTTGCTAATTCTGCTTGAGCTAAGGTGGCTTTAGCTGCTTCTACATTTGCCCGTTGAGCGGCGATTTCTTCCTGAATCGGCCCAGCTTTAGCTTCGGCAAGTTCTGCCTCGGCTTCTAACCGTTCTCCCTGAATGTTATTTAATTGTGCTTGAGCTTCCACTAACAATCTTTGAGACAAAGCACCCTCTTTGACAAGATCACTCGTGCGTTTCAGGTTATCCCGTGCTTCCAGTTCTCGCGCTTTAGCAGATGTGACAGCCGCTTGACGTTGAGCAATGATTTCTTTTCGAGTACCGACTTCCAAACGTGCCAGATTGCTCCGTTGTTGTGCCAGTTGCGCTCGTGCTTGGCTAATTGCCAATTGCTGATCGGTATCGTCGAGTAAAGCGATCGCCATGCCTATTGTCACGCGATCGCCTGGTTGCACTGATATTTGCTTTACAATTCCACTAGTTTGAGCGCGGATTGTTGACTGCTGAGTGGCTTCTACTTGTCCCAACAACTGGACACTTCTTGTAGCACTTCCAGTTGCGAGAGAGATTGTTTCAATTGGTCTTGGAGGTGGCCCTTGTTGCTGTGCAACAGAGGAGCGTGGTGCGCCACCAGGAGCTAACATCCGCCATAGAATAATGCCACCGGTTGCCAGAAATAGAATCAGCAATCTCCAGAACCAAGGTTTACGCGAACGAGTAGGCGCTAGCTCAGAAGGCACAGAACTATCTGATTGGGTTTCAACCGTTGAAACTTGATTTTCAGAAGTATCCATAGCGATTAACGGTGGGCTACTGAGGGTTAAGGGCTAAAGATTAACCTTTGAAAGTGAACAATGAATAGTCAAATGTTCGCTATCAACAGTCAATTATTTAGATAAAAGTAAAATTACGTTACTTTTCTTGTAGTTTATTAGATAAATATGACAGAGAAATGTCAAGGTTAGTCAGTTGTCATTTGTCATTCGACTCAACTATTAGTTCTTTAACGCGATCGCGCGGTAAGCCTAACTCCTGACTAAGAGCGGCTTCAAGTTTGCTTATATCTGTGATTGGAAATTCAAATACTATCGTTGTGAGAACTGAGTTATTTGTTTTAACGTTTACCCGTGAAATTCCTTTTTGGGGAAGAATTTCCACTTTGATCGCTACTATTCTTTTCATAATCTGTCGTGCCGATTGGGTATCTGCTAGCAGATATTTCTTGGTGAGGTTGGAACGACTTAAAATCTGATCTCCGACAAAGTTGCTCCCCAGCCAAAAAACTAACCCAATCAACGGCAAGGACAACCAAAACACAAAGCCTAATGATCGCAACGCTTGAAAAAGTTGAAGTTGCTGCATGAAAGGTATAAGGTTGAGTGTTTCCCGTCACTTTTACTTTAATCTAAAATTAGCAAGCAAAAATTACGGCAACCTGAGCAAATAGGATGTTGATCTTACTAGTCGAAGATGACCCATCGCAGTTAGAGCCACTGCGGGCAGCGTTATTGAAGGTGGGGCATACAGTCGATGCGATCGCTGATGGGGAAACAGCACAGTGGTTTGCCTTTCGCAAAGACTATGACTTGCTGATTTTAGATTGGATGTTGCCTAAAGTGAGTGGCGTAGAATTGTGTCAAGTATATCGACGGGCAGGTAAGCTGGCTCCTGTATTGATGCTGACGGCGAAAGACACGGTTTTAGATAAGGTAATGGGTTTAGATGCTGGAGCCGATGATTACTTGGTAAAGCCTGTGGATGTCCTGGAGTTATTGGCACGAGTGCGGGCACTAGGACGGCGATCGCCTATGTGGCAAGGAGATATACTTAGCTTAGGCGATTTGCAACTTCATTTATCCAGTTTGACGCTCGAACTTGGTTCGTTGACAACTCAACTTTCTAGCCGGGAGTTTCAATTGATGGAGTATTTAATGCGTCATCCCCGCCAGATATTATCTCATAATCAAATTGAACAAGCCCTTTGGAGTTGCGGAGAGGAACCAGAAAGTAACGCGGTTACTACCTTGGTTCGCCGCTTGCGCCAGCGCCTACAAACCATTGGTGTGAAAGATTGGATAGAAACAGTACATCGGATGGGCTATCGAATAAATCCGCCTTTCTAAGCCGTTAGGAGGCAGGGGGCAGGGGAGCAGGGGAGCAGAGGAGGAAAAACTAATGACAAACGACAAATGACTAATGACTAATGACTAATGACTAATGACTAATGTTTGATCGTAGCCGCCGTAATCTTGCTCACTGGTTTGCCCTGTCAATGGGTGGAATTTTGTTCGCTTTTGCAGGGGTGGGCTATTGTCTGAGTGTAGAAGAACAGTTGCGAGTTTTTGACGACGAACTCTTTTCACAAAGTAAAGCCTTTGCCGTCAAAACCCAATACTCGCTTTATCAAAGTCAATGGCAAAATCAGCGCGGCCAGACTCCTGTAGAAAGCGGTGTATCGTTGAATGGCGGGTTAATGTACGCGCGGTGGTATAACTCTAATAAACAACTTTTGCAGTTTATCGGTTCATCGGGTGGCAAACAGTTGACCGCAGAACCTGGATTTCAAACAATAGAAACACCAATAGGCTCAGAGTCATCTACTACAAGAACCTGGGTTCGCCAAGTTACACTTCCTGTTTTGGAAGGTAAGGTGCTGATTGGCTACTTCCAAACGGCGGCTCCAATGAACTCTCTACGCGTTGGGCTAAATCAAGCCCGCTTGTTTTTAACTTTCGGGGTTCCCGTGACCTTTGGTGTAATAGGCATTACAGGTTGGTTTTTGGGCGGATTGGCAATGCGACCAAGCCTTCGTGCTTATCAGCAATTGCAGCGATTTACAGCCGATGCTTCTCATGAACTACGTACACCCGTTGCTACGATATTGAGCAATGCCCAAGTTGCCCTGATACCCCCCGAAGACCCCTTGGAGCAAAGATTGCGGTTGCAAAATATCGCCCAAACTGCTAAGTCTATGAGTACGCTGATCAATGATTTGCTTTTTTTGTCGCGTCATGATGGTTCCCTTGCGGAAACCGGATTAAAACCCGTTGATTTGTGTGAGATATTGCGATCGCTTGCCCAGGAATTCGCAGCCCTTGCTCCTGCCCCAAGTCTCAATTTCAATGCTCACCTTCCAGAGCATCCCATCATGTTAAAAGCCGATGCTAATTTGCTCAAACAAGCTGTGATTAATCTTCTGACTAATGCCTTCAAGTATACACCAGCAGACGGTAAGGTAGAATTACATCTTTTTACCCAGTCTCACTACGCGGTAATTCAGGTCAAAGACAACGGGATTGGCATTCCGTCCACTGATTTGCCATATATATTTGATCGTTTTTATCGTGTAGATACTGTCCGATCTCGGCAAACAGGCGGCTTTGGACTTGGACTTGCGATCGCTCAACAAATTGTGCAACGATACGGAGGGCAAATTACTGTAAATAGTATGCTAGGTCAAGGTTCCACATTTCAAATTAGCCTTCCCCTGAAACTTTGACAAAAATAATTCAAAATGTTTTTCGCTTTCGGCTAGGAAGAGAATAGGACTTACGCATTGACAAGAAATACCAAATATGGATTAAGGTTAAAAACCATATCTTTCGTAAGGGCACAGCAAAAGCTTAGCCCCTACAGCATCGTCTATTTACGATCGCAGGATAATTAAGAAAAGCCTGAAAACTTCCCATTTTAGGTAATGCACATCACGATGCATTTGTACAGTGCGTAAGTCCTAGAGAACTTGAGATAGCGGTTTAGTCCTAAGTTTATAAAATTGAAAACATCTTAATTAGCTCAAGAAAGTTTAGTTTACCGGAAAAAATGAGATTGACAACTATTAACAAAAAGCAAAGTTAATTACAGGATGGCAGGATGGCGCTTATTTAGAGAAGACAAACATTGGTATTTCCCCTTAAAAAAGCTTCAGAAGTACTAAACCTTTTTCAAGGATACGAAATTGACCCAAAAATAGAAGTCTTTCTGGCTCTAATCAAAAATCACCCAAAAGCACTGCAACCAAATAAGCTGTTACGCATTTAACTTGCACATTTACCTGATGACTGTTGACTGTTGACCGTTGACTGATGACCGATAACTGTCAACCGTCAACCGTCAACGATTATAAAGAATGTTTATATAATTTAGACGCATATCAGCTTATCTTGGTTTATATTATTTTATCTTATCAGTTGAAAAATAATTGCAATAAGTTTAAAGTAATATCTTAATTTCCCATGTAATACCACTTCTTTTTAAGGCTGCGCTTAATTCGACCCCCTATAGTCCCCTCTTAGTAAGGGAGGCGGGAGGTAAATATAGTGCAGCTTCACAGAGAAAGGGTATAACACTTAAAAAATAGCGATCCAAAACTAGTATATTTGGTTACTTTTTTCAAGTTAATAGCCAAAAATTTTATCAAACTATCAAAAATTATTATCAATTTGATGGCTAATAAACAGTTAAGTGTTGAGAGAGTACATAAATAGCAATGATAAAAGCGTCCACAACGTCGCCTAGAGAATGGAAAAAGCTTCAAATATCACCCTTAGCTGGTCTGGTTTTGGGGCTGGTTATCTTGTTGATTTGCTTGGTATACAGTGTCACGCTAGGTGCAGCAGAAATACCTCTAGATAAGGTTTTGACATCTTTTATAACCTTTGATGGTTCATATCAACACTTAGTAATTCAAACTGTGAGATTACCGCGATCGCTGATTGCTATCCTTGTAGGATCAGCCTTGGCAGTATCAGGGGCGTTAATGCAAGGCTTGACGCGCAACCCCCTAGCAGATCCAGGGATTTTGGGTATTCAGTCGGGGGCTGCATTAGCTGTAGTTGGCACAATTTTTGTTTTTGGCAGCTCGGACTTGAGTGTTTTAACCATTGTGGCCTTTTTGGGTGCAGGAGCCACAGCAATTTTAGTCTACTTCCTTGGTTCTCTAGGAAAAGGAGGGCCTACACCATTAAATCTCACAGTAGCAGGCGCAGCATTGACGGCTCTGATTTCTTCCCTGACCACTGCTATCCTTATTGTCAGTCAACGCACCTTAGAAGAAATTAGATTTTGGTTAGCAGGTTCACTGGCTGGGCGCGATATCAATATGTTCTTGCAAGCACTGCCCTTCGTCGCCCTTGGATTAGTCGTTGCTTTTGCCCTTGGTAGACAAATTACTACCATGAGTCTCGGTGAAGATATAGCAAAAGGCTTAGGTCAACAGACAGCTTGGGTGAAAATCATCACGGCTATTAGCGTTGTTTTACTGGCGGGAACTTCCGTATCTATTGCCGGGCCAATCGGCTTTATCGGCTTAGTTGTTCCCCATATCGTGAGATTTTTCATTAAAGCGGATTACCGTTGGATTTTGCCTTATTCCGCAGTGTTGGGCGCAACTTTACTTCTGGTTGCAGATGTTGCGGCGCGTATATTACTCAAACCCCAGGAATTACCTGTGGGTGTGATGACAGCACTTGTTGGCGCACCCTTTTTTGTGTACCTGGCTAAATCAAAGGTGAAAAAATGAAGTTGGATTGGCTAGTCATTCGTTCCGAGACAATATCTTTTCGCATAGACCGACGTGTACCACCAATCCTGGTATGTTTGGCAGTAGTGATTGTAGTGGCGATGGTGATGAATGTGGGCAGAGGTGAATATCCCATTTCGCCCTTGGATATCGTCAAAACTGTATTTGGTTTAGATACAGGGAACCCAGACCATGCTTTCGTGATTCACAACCTACGGCTACCCCGCACCCTTGTCGCTTTTATGGTGGGAGTGGCCTTTGCTATTTCTGGCACTATCTTTCAAGGTTTAACACGCAATCCCTTAGCTGACCCTGGTATTATCGGCATCAATGCTGGGGCAAGTTTAGCAGCAGTGACAGTAATTGTCCTATTTCCATCAGCACCGATTTATACATTGCCTGTTTCAGCCTTTGCAGGTGCTTTATTGATGGCTGTTTTAATTTACTCCCTGGCTTGGAATAACGGTAGTTCGCCGATTTTACTAATTTTAATGGGTGTGGGGTTGTCTGCGATCGCCAGTGCATTCACCAGCTTGATGATTACCTTTGGGGATATTTATGATGTTAGTAATGCTTTGGTTTGGTTAGCTGGCAGTGTCTACGGCCGGACTTGGGAGCAAGTCTTTTCCTTCTTACCTTGGTTGATTGTTTTCGTACCAATGGCGTTGACATTGGCAAGACATTTGAACGTCTTAAATTTAGGAGATGATGTCGCCAAAGGTTTAGGTACTCGCGTGGAATGGCACCGTGGTTTGCTAGTGCTGGTGGGTGTAGCTTTAGCAGGTGCAGGAGTCGCTACTGCCGGAATGATTGGTTTTGTCGGTTTAATTGCACCTCATTTAGGCAGACAGTTGGTAGGTACAAATCATGAAGGGTTAATTCCTACTTCTGCATTGTTAGGGGGTGTGATTGTTGTAGTCGCAGACTTGCTAGGAAGAACCCTATTTGCACCTATCGAACTTCCTTGTGGAGTGGTAACTGCTGCTATTGGCGCTCCTTATTTTCTTTTTTTGTTAATTCGTAACCGGAAAAAATAAGGGACGAATCAATTCAAAATTCAAGAATTCTCGCTCCTATCCTTCTGTCTCCTGCGTTCTTCAAGATTCAAAATGGTATCAACTATGAAAGGATTATCAACCAAAAGTCTGTCTTTAGCTTATGATGGTGTGCCAATTATTAAAGATTTAAATTTGGCCATTCCTACCGGACAAATTAGTGCTTTAGTTGGTGCTAATGGTTGTGGTAAATCAACTTTGTTAAGAGGTCTGGCCAGACTTCTCAAGCCAGATCACGGTACAGTATATCTTGACAGCACCTCAATTTTTAAGCTTTCCACCAAGGAAGTAGCGCAGCAGTTGGGTATTTTGCCCCAAGGGCCAGTAGCGCCGGAAGGGTTAACAGTCAGAGATTTGGTAGCACAAGGGCGTTACCCTTATCAAAATTGGTTGCAGCAGTGGTCAGCCAAAGATGAAAAAATCGTGCAGCAGGCACTCTTAATTACAAATTTACTGGAGTTGGCACATAGAGCATTAGATACTTTGTCTGGTGGACAACGACAGCGAGCTTGGATTGCAATGGCGCTAGCGCAAGATACAGAGATTTTACTTTTGGATGAGCCGACTACTTTTTTGGATTTGGCACACCAGATAGAGATTTTAGATTTGTTGTATGAGTTGAACCAAAGTCAGGGAAGGACGATTGTGATGGTATTGCATGACTTAAATCAGGCGTGCCGTTATGCTGATTATCTGATTGCTGTCAAAGATGGTCGAATTTTTGCTGCTGGGGAACCAAAGCTAGTGATGAGTGAGCAAATGGTACAGGAGGTTTTTGAGTTAGAGTGCCGGATTATTCCTGACCCGATTCTGGGAACGCCAATGTGTGTACCCATAGGACGTAAGGGAAAGTTAACTGACTCACAAACAAACAGTTTTTCTTCAAAATTCCAAATAGAGTCAAACCATCCGCTATGAACTTTTGTGTCTGCATCTGAGGATTCTGGAAACAGCAATGAAAGATCAACTTATCACTAGCCAAAGTTCTGAGCTAAAATTATCTCCCAACAACCCTATTCTCTCGGTACAAGACTTAGGTCGAAGACTTGAGAAGCAGTGGGTTTGGAGTCACCTTAGTTTTCAATTATTTCCAGGGGAGCGAGTAGCGGTGGTAGGTGCTTCTGGCTCTGGGAAAAGCTTACTGCTACGAGCCTTAGCTGGTCTTGAACCAGTACAAGCAGGACAAATCATTTTTCAGGGACAGCTGATGAATTCCTGGTTTATGCCCAGCTATCGTTCCCAAATTATCTATTTACACCAACGACCAGCTCTTTTGGAAGGAACTGTAGAGGAAAATCTCCAGCTAGTTTACCGATTAGCAGTTCACCACCATCAAGTTTACAACCGCAAGTTGATTTTAGACTATCTGCATCTTTTGCATAAAACGGCTGACTTTTTGCAGCGTCCGATTAGTGCTATTTCTGGTGGTGAGGCGCAGATTGTCGCCTTTTTACGAGCTTTGCAACTTTCACCAAAAGTACTACTACTGGATGAACCTACTGCCTCACTGGATGCTGGAACTAGCAAAAGTTTGGAAGCTTTAGTTACAGTTTGGCAAAATCAAGACCCGCAACGGGCATATCTCTGGACAAGTCATGACCCAACTCAGTTGTCACGCATTACCAACCGCCAAATTACCTTGAAGGAAAAAGATTGATGGAGACTACTAATTATATCCAGATTAGTTACGGACAACTGGCTTTAGCGACTTTGTTTATTCTGATCAATATAGGGCTTTCCTTGAGTTTGCGGTTAGGGCTAGAGCAGAGTCTGGGGATAGCTTCGCTACGAATGGTAGTGCAGTTGTTATTAGTGGGGTATATATTGGAGTGGGTATTTACTCTCAGTAACCCTATATTGGTAATACTTTTGGCTTTGGGTATGACGGTTATAGCTGGTGTATCTAGTGTTAACCGCACACGTAGACGGTTTTCCAGTATTTATTGGAATAATTTTATTTCGCTTTTGAGTGGTTCCTTTTTAGTCACAGGGATAGTACTTGGTGGTATTTTACGCGTCCAACCTTGGTATGAGCCTCAGTATCTCATTCCCCTTTTGGGTATGGTGTTGGGTAATGCCCTTACGGGTACGTCTTTGAGTTTAGATCGGTTTATGGAAGACTTGACTAATCGGCGGCAAGAAATAGAGGCGCTACTGACTTTGGGCGCAACCCGTTGGGAAGCTGCACATCAAACTATTAAAGAAGCCCTCAGAACAGGAATGATTCCTACTATTAACTCAATGATGGTGATGGGATTAGTTAGCCTACCGGGAATGATGACTGGTCAAATTCTGGCTGGGGCTAGTCCTAATGATGCCATACGTTACCAGATTGTGATTATTTTTGCACAGGCATCAGGAGTTGCGATCGCGACAATCGGCGTTGTTATACTAGCTTTTCTGGCTCTGTTTAATCGAAATCATCAGTTTACACATTTGTTAAGTAAGCTTGGTTAGCTGGATGGTAATACGGTTCGGATAACAAGAATGTGTTTTGCCATTGTAATTAATGCTTTTTAATTAGCAAATTATATCAAGTTGTAACGCTTTGCTATTTCATCGGTAGTAGGTAATTTTGCCTTGAGCCATGCTCTATATCCTCCGTGTAAAATAGATACCTGAGCGCAACCCAAATACTTCAGCAAGAAAGCTGCTCGACAAGATTGACCATAACCTTTATTTAAAGCATCTTCATAAATAATTAACTGTTCTGCACCAGATATTCCTACCCTGCTCATAATCTCTGCAAAATACTCTTGCAGTTCCTTTAACTAGTTCCGTGGGTTTAAGTCCCCCGGTTCAATAAAAATTTTGTTTTGTGTTGGGGTTAAATCCCCATTACAAAACAAAATTTACGAAAGCGTTGCGGGGCGAAGCCCATTACGAATTACGAATTACGAATTATTTAATCCTGCTGGGGAGGAATTCTCTAAAAGATAGGTGAAAAAAGCAGGGGAAGCAAGGGAGGCTCTTGAGTGCGAAAGGTGGCTTTTAGTGTCGTGCAAGAAAAAGGCAAAGCCGAAGACCTGTTAAATATAGGACTTACGCACGGGTAACGGAAAACGAACCACAGAGAAGCCAGTGCGCCCTTGCGGTTCCCCGACTTGAAGCAACTGGCGCGGCGCAGAGGTCAAAATAATTCGTAATTTATAATGACGAATTATTTGGTCACGGAGGAATGAGAGTTTGAGAGGGTTTTTGCGTAAGTCCTAAAATACTTTGCTGGCAAAGAGAATCAAGATTTAGGAGTAGTCAAAGCTCTGTAAAAACCACTCACCAAGCTGAATTTATCCCCTTTTAAAATGATTATCATTCTATTTACTGGTGATTTTATTTTTTGGAAGTCCCTAGTAGTCTGTCAAATTCATTTTGACGGTTAGAAAGACGCGATAAATCGCCGTCTCTAAAGGGAATTTATCCGTCAATTAGTTCTTGACAGACTACTAGTGTAAAAAAGGCAAAATACAGGTATGCTAAATTTATAACAATGCAATAAGTGTGTGGGTTTATAACCTACGCTAAGTGATAGCCACAAAATCAGAGATTTTACTGGTTACTTTAACCATGTGGCTATTTTCACTTGCAATTCTTGGGTTCGGGCATTTCATTGAAGGAATAAATCCCTTTTGCCCTCTACCTTTAGAGGTAAAGTAAATATCTAAGTTGTTAAACCAGTAATCTAACCGAAGAAGTGTTGCATTAACCATAAAAAAAATGTATCGTTTAAATTGGTTTTTACAAATACACACTAAACAATACAAAAATAAATGGAAAAAGAAAAAATTGCTTTAATTAATTTATGAACAGTATGAATTTGCACTTTTGAGGGTTCACCTTTGCGAATAAATACTTAATAGGCATGGTAAGATTTCGCAATGATTGCATTTTTTGAATAGGTTCTATGGGTTAGTAGTTTTCGGCCCTAATATCTGTAGCCTTTCAAAGAGGGTTCCCTGATTTCAACTAATTTCATTTGTAGCCTTTCAAAGAGGGTTCCCTGATTTCAACTAATTTCATTTACGGATATTGTTTTTAAATTGGAAGGGTGTGATGTTTATTTTCAATAGCAGATTAACTTCAAAAATCAACTAAAAACCATACCAAGGTTGGATTTACCTTTGAACATCCAAAATGTTAAAAGGTAAAAGCTAAACTGTCACTAAAACCGGGAGTTAACCCCCCTAGTCTCCAAAAATCCCAGAGGGATTATCCCAGTTTTAGCTGTCTATCAGGCTGTTAAAAAGTTAACCTTTGTGGGCTAACTTAATATCCATTTTTCTGCAAAATCTCGGGTAAGAGAAATTCAGAATCAGCTGCGGCACTTTTGTGCAGCCATTTTCACCATGAATGACAACTAACTACAATTATGACACTAACTCTTCATCAAAATCAAGCTGTAATAAGGCAATTTTTTGTAAGCATGAACGCTTGCAAGAGCGATTTATTCTACCAACCCACCTCTACAGCCAAAATTGTGGCTTATAATCAAAAATTTGGCTCAATATAAAATTTGTTTATCTGTTTTCAAGGAAATTCTCAATTAGCGCCAAAATTGGCAGAATCAAATCTTTAAAATTCTAAAAATGGGCAAATTTGGGATTTTAAGACACAAATCAGCCAAGTTAAATTTATCTCTAGAGAAGATAATTTTGCATTATTAGCAAAATTAAACAACTAGCAAATTTGGTTAGCTAATCTGGGAATTCTACCAATGAATCATCTATCCACTCCATCAAAATAAATAAACAGATGTGGAAATTGCTTATTTAGCAATGCCTGTATTTGGAGTCAAAGCGGATAGTTATATTCAAAGCAACATAGGTGCATAGAAAGCAGAGATCAAAATTTGAATTTTTGTGGCGCGTTCTAGGAGGTGAGTAAGTGCTATCTCTATTTTCCAAGCATCAATTTATTTGCATTCAAGGATCAATCTATTTGCATCATTATCTTCATTTGAGCGAGGCGATCACCAAATGAGTTTTTCATTCCAAAAATTTTACGAGAAAGGCAGAGGTCACAAACCAGAAGGAAAGAAATATTAATGAAAACCTTAGTTGTAAGTAGAAAACGCACTAACAAAATTTATATCAAGATGCGTAGCACAAAATACAAAAGAGCTAGTGCAGTCTCTGGTTCTACCAAATAGAAGAATCTGCCGCGTGGGCGGGTATTCCGACTTGAGTGGACTGGGATCATCTGGCGCCGAATCTCGCGCTTAAAAATGTCGTTGCTTCTGCCTTCTGAATAAGATAGCCAATACTGCAACATTGGACAGAATGGAAATTGTTCACAAACTTGAATGAAAGATCCACTATTCTTGTTCCCTTGCAAATCTAACTTAGTTGATTGCAAGCACTACAAGAAGTTAGCATTTGCAAATATTAGTAATTAAATCATTTACAAATATGCCAATGCTAATTTTTTTAGCCTCTAAACTGACTAAATAAAACTTTTACCAAAATATTTGAGTGAAGAAAAATATATGCTATAGAGTTTTTAAATAATTATTTAAAAATACATCCAATAAGGATGAATAAATACTTTCATAATAAGATTGCAGCAAAAATCTGGAACAGATTTTGAGGGTATTGATGCCAAGCTTAGAAGTTAAATAGGCTTGTATATTGGCTTTTAGGCTTTGATTGCCTGGAATTGAATAATTAAAAGTATTCACTGTAATTTGCTTTTTTGCTAGTAGGTAAAAAAGCAAATTACAGATGGGATTGTTTACTATATTTTTAAGATATTTAAATCTATATCACTAGAGGGATTTGTTAGATTTTTTTTAATAGGTGTTGACTTATAAGAAATTTACCTATATTATAAAACCAAGAAACACAAATAAAAGTTATCTCTAATTTGTGGAATTGGGGAAACCGATCTAAATTAATTTAGATTGTAACCAAGGTTAATTAGCAACGAATAAATCAGTATTTCTAACTGGATTTATGTTCTTAGGTTCAAATCCATAACTTAAATCTTTGTTAATAAACAGGATTTAGTGAGATTAACTCAGAATCTTTAGAAAATCAAATAATCTGACTGGCATCATGCGATCGCCCTAAATTGAAGCAGATTAAAGATAATATCTGCCTGAAAAAAATAACTGTAATTGAATAGAGGCACATTGAATGAGTGTTTATTCCAATAGCTTGATAACTCCGCATCATTTTTCAACGTTAGTTGAATTGCTGATTTATAGAGCAAAAAATCAGTCTGAGCAGAAAGCTTATACTTTTTTACAAAGTACAGAGACAGAAGCAGCATCATTGACTTATGGAGAGTTACATCTGCAAGCACAAGCGATCGCAGCTAGTCTCCAGGCTCTAAATCTTGGCGGTGAACGTGCTTTGCTGCTATATCAACCCGGTCTAGATTTTATTGCTGCTTTCTTTGGATGTTTATATGCCGGCGTTATTGCTGTTCCTGCATATCCACCCAGACGAAATCAAAAGTTGTCCAGGTTGCAGGCAATAGCCGCAGATGCCCAAGCCAAGATTGTACTGACTTCTAAATCTATTTTAGATAACCTCCAAACTAGTTCTACTCAAGAGGATTTAGAAATTTCGGGATTGCATTGGCTAGCTACCGATGAGTTGAGTAACGATCTTGCGGTTGCATGGCAACCGCAAGAATTGACCGATAATACCTTAGCTTTCCTCCAATACACATCTGGCTCTACAGGGACACCAAAGGGCGTGATGATCACTCATGGGAATCTGCTGCATAACGAGCGGATGATCGAGAAAGCCTTCGGACATACAAACAAAACTATCGTTGTTGGTTGGTTGCCTGTTTTCCATGACATGGGACTCATTGGAAATGTCTTGCAACCCTTATATTTAGGGGTTCCTTGCATTCTGATGTCTCCAGTAGATTTTCTCCAAAAACCAATTCGCTGGTTACAAGCAATATCTCACTACAAAGCTACAACTAGTGGTGGGCCAAACTTTGCTTATGATCTTTGCATTCGCAAAGTGACACCCGAACAGTTAGCGACTCTCGATCTCAGCAGTTGGGAGGTTGCTTTTACCGGTGCTGAACCTGTTCGTGCTGAGACTTTAGAGCAGTTTGCTTCTACTTTTGCGCCTTGTGGCTTTCGCAAGGAAGCATTTTATCCCTGCTACGGTATGGCAGAAACCACTCTGATAGTAAGCGGGGGTGAGAAAACAGCTTTACCAATCACTTGCAACGTAGAAAAAGCAGCATTAGAGCAAAACCGGATTGTCAAGCAGCACAAGGCTCAGGGAAATACCCAGACAATAGTAGGTTGTGGGCAAAGTCCTTTGGATCAGAAGGTGATCATTGTTGATCCCCAATCTTTAACGATGTGTGCGTCTGAGCAAGTTGGGGAAATTTGGGTAGCAGGCCCGAGTGTTGCTCAAGGTTATTGGAATCAACCTGAGCAGACAGAGAAGAGTTTCCATGCCTATTTAGCAGATACAGATATTAGCGATGGTGCAACCTCAGTCCCATTTTTTCGCACTGGAGATTTAGGATTTTTGCAAGATGGGGAGTTGTTTATCACAGGGAGACTCAAAGATGTAATTATCATCAGAGGTCAAAATCATTATCCACAAGATATTGAACTGACTGTTGAAAAGAGCCATCCAGCCCTGAAACCTGATTCAGGAGCAGCCTTTTCCATCGATTTTAAAGGTTCCGAACGACTAGTTATTGTTCAGGAGGTAGAGCGGAGTTACTTGCGGAAATTAAACGTTCAAGAAATTCTTGGAAATGTGAGACAAGCAGTGATTGCACAGCATGGACTGGATATATTTGCTACGGTACTCATCAGGACTGGAAGTATCCCTAAAACCTCTAGTGGTAAAATTCGCCGTCAAGCTTGTCGAACTGCATTTCTTGCCGGCACTTTGGATGTCATGGAGGATTGGAGTGAGAATCCTCAGAACAAAGCTAAGTTTAAGGATCTAGAAGCAGAGGTTGATTCTGTTCTCAAGCAGTTAACACCTACTAAGCAGCTATAAACTAGCCAGGACAAGGGCTGTTCTAGAGTTTTTTAGCTTGGTTAGGAATATTCATATTCCTAAGACAGGTATGGTTGCAGTGAAAAATTGAACACATTTGATTGTTGAAACATCTACATAGGCGAGGACTTAAATTATGACAATGCAGAATCTTGAATTGAATACCACATCTAAAGTTGTAACCAAGCAGATCCCAACAGCAGCAGAGATTCAAGCATGGATAGTCTTATATCTAGCTGACTTGCTGGAAGTCGATTCAGACGAAATCGAAGTCACAATACCTTTTGACCGTTATGGATTAGACTCTTCAGCAGCAGTCGGTTTGACAGGTGACTTAGAAGACTGGTTGGGATGTGAACTCGATCCAACCCTACTATACGATTACCCAACTGTTGAGGCTCTAGTTAAGCATTTAGTCTCAGAGTTAAAAATTGAAAAATAATCTCAATTCTGTTCATATTTAGTGTCATTCAGGAGAAAATCATGGTAACTGTAAACAAGACTCTCGAACCATTAGAAGCGCAGGAGCCAACGCACTTCCATCGGATTGAAAAAACTTACAAAAATAATCAAGACTCAGATTACACTGAAAAAATTAAAGAACTGGGTCAGGAATTTAATTACGCCAAAAACAGCAATTATTATTGGAGTAAACCTGACCTTTCGCTTCTTTATGGAACTCCTCTTTACGATGCGGCTTCTGACAGCCAAAAGCTAGCGCTTAACCATCTTTATTGGGTTGGTAATTATAACCATACTGCTGTTAGCGAAGCCAGTACAAGTATTTACAACATGGTCACGTCTGGTGTTTTCCGTGCCGTTGGTGGTTATGAAACACTTTGTGATGAACTGGACTTTGAAACCGAGCAGGAAAGCTACCACATTCGTACCTTTCAAAAGATAGGTTACAAATCGAAAATGGCTATTGTTGGCAAAACCATATTGGGTAATTCCCTTTATGGCAAAACAGAAAGAGACAATAATAGTTGGCTTAATCTTTTGATCCCTCAACCTGTACGAGAGTATTTCACCTCTACTCAAGGAAGTTCTCCCTTTTCAATACAGCGAGACAATACCTTAAGCGCGATCGCTAAGACAATGTTGAGCGATAAAAAACAGTATTATTCTCAGTATTTGAGAAATTTAGAAGAAAAAGGTGAGCCGATTCCCGCACCAGCAGATGGACTAGCAGGACGAATCGCACCCCGCCACTGGTTACGGTTTTTTACTGTTCACTGGGGTATGTCGCCGTTTATGGCGTGTCAATACTATTCCTTGCGCTACACGGCTAATGCGATTCTTAAGAATCAAGAATATCCTTATGTCAGGTATTACCGAGAGTTAGAGCAAAAAGGCGAGTATATTCCGACCCCAACAGCTGTTTCTTATTACCACTTGTTGGATGAGGCTTTCCATACCACGATCTCTCAAACCATTGCCAGAGATATGTATAAGGATTTCCCGAAGCCAACTGCTTACGAGAAATTTATATCTGGTTCGATAGTCTATCAAATCCAACGCAACCTTTTGAGTGGACTTTCTGGAGTCTTACCTGGTCGTTGTGTTTACGATGACCGGATGTTGATGCTATTTTTCTATAAGCTTTTGAAGTCTCCTTTATTTGATATGGAAACAAAAGAAGCACTTGATTGGATGGAAAAATGCTTTTGCCAAGAACACGAAGGCTTCCAAACCGGGCTGAAATATCATCAAAGTCTTTTGGAATTGATGCGGAGATTATTTAATCGCTTAGACTATCAGTGGTCTGTCAACCGTAATATGGGGATCATGGCTGCTGGAGCCTCAATTGACAAAGCAATTCAAAACAATATTCCGGTCTTTAAAGAGTTCAAAAAATCGGTTCTAGCTCAAGAAAGTAATTCGTAATTAATTAAAGGGGGGCATAATATTTTGATGGAAGCCATAGCAATTGTTGGCATTGGTTGCCGTTTTCCCAAAGCTAAAAATCCTGAGTCCTTTTGGCATCTCTTGCGTGATGGAGTAGATGCGATCGCCCAAGTACCACCAGAACGATGGGATATAAACGCCTTTTATGAATCTAAGCCAGCGACACCAGGAAAAATGAACTCCCGTTCGGGCGGTTTTTTAGATCAGGTAGATTTGTTTGATCCCAACTTTTTTGGAATTTCTGCCCGCGAGGCAGAACATCTAGACCCCCAGCAAAGATTAGTCTTGGAAATAGCTTGGGAAGCTTTAGAAAATACTGGACTTGTGCCAAAAACTCTAGCTGGTAGCCAAACAGGGGTGTTTATTGGTGTTACCAACGCTGACTATCACAAAATTATCTACAAAGACTCTTCCCAGATCGGTGCATATAGTGCTACGGGTACTACCCCTTGCATTGCCGCCAATCGTCTATCCTACTTGCTAAATCTGCGTGGCCCCAGTATGGCCATAGATACGGCTTGTTCTTCGTCATTAGTGGCAATTCATTTAGCTTGCCAGAGTTTGCGAAACGGAGAGTCCAATCTCTGCCTAGCTGGAGGAGTTAACTTGATGTTAGCTCCAGAACCTGCAATCTCTTGCTCCCAAGCTCAGATGATGGCTCCTGACGGTCGTTGTAAGACTTTTGACGCTAGTGCTGATGGTTATAGCAGAGGAGAAGGTTGCGGCGTAGTCGTACTTAAGCGTCTAGAAGATGCCCTCCGTGATGGAGACAACATTTTGGCGCTGATCAGAGGCTCGGCAGTTAACCAAGATGGTACAAGTAATGGACTGACAGCCCCTAATGGGCCTTCCCAGCAAGCAGTTATTCGCCAAGCCCTAGAACAGGCTGGAGTCGCTCCAGCGCAGATTAGCTATGTAGAAGCTCACGGCACTGGCACTTCTTTAGGAGATCCCATTGAGGTCAAATCCCTCAAAGCCGTACTAATGGAAGGTCGTTCCCCAGATCAACCCTGTTGGATTGGCTCAGTCAAGACCAACATTGGTCATTTGGAAGGTGCTGCTGGCATGGCTGGCCTAATCAAGGTGGTCTTACAAATGCAGCAACGGGAAATTGCTCCCCATCTGCATCTCAAGCAGCTTAATCCTTATATTTCTCTGGAAGGCACACCCTTTGCCATTCCAGTTGAGCTACAGCCTTGGTCTTCCCCTGGAAGTCGCTTGGCAGGGGTCAGTGCTTTTAGCTTCGGTGGTACCAATTGCCACATAATTTTAGAAGAAGCACCGCTCCCAACCCCAGTCACGAGTGAAGTTGAACGCCCCCAGCACATTCTGACCCTATCGGCGAAAACTGCTCCGGCTCTAGCGGAACTGGCACAAGAGTATCAAGATTTCTTTGCGTCTCATCCAGAAGTATCGTTGGCGGATGTCTGCTTCAGTGGCAATACGGGGCGATCGCATTTTGAGCATCGTCTCGCTGTTGTTGGTGAATCTGCTGTACATCTGTGTCAGCAATTGAGTGCTTTTGGCGCTGGAGAAGATACTTCCGGTCTTAGGAGTGGGCAATTAACGAAAAAGAAGTTGCCGAAGCTAGCATTTTTATTCACGGGTCAGGGATCGCAGTATGTCGGTATGGGTCGTCAACTCTACGATACCCAACCGATTTTTCGGGAAGCTATTGACAAATGTTCCCAAATTCTGCATCCATATCTTAAGCAACCTTTACTTGAAATTCTCTATCCCAAAGCGGGCAAATCTTCGCCTTTAGATGAAACTGCTTACACTCAACCAGCTTTGTTTGCTCTGGAATATGCTCTATTTCAGTTATGGGAATCCTGGGGGATCAAACCAGATGCAGTGATGGGGCATAGTGTAGGTGAATATGCAGCTGCTTGTATTGCCGGGATATTTAGTTTAGAAGATGGTCTAAAGTTAATTGCCGAACGCGCTCGTTTGATGCAGGCATTGCCCCAAGATGGTGAAATGGTGGCGGTGTTTGCGTCGGAAGCTTTAGTAACCTCAATTATTCAACCTTATGCCCAAGTGGCGATTGCTGCGATTAATGGCCCTAAGAATATAGTAATTTCTGGCGATCGCCACGTTATAGAAACAGTTACCAACATTCTGCGGACACAAGGAATCACGACAAAAAAATTACAAGTTTCTCATGCTTTCCACTCTCCCTTAATGGAACCAATGCTAGGTGAGTTTGAGCAAGTAGCCAAAAATGTTACCTACTCTTCACCTAAAATTAGCCTAATTTCCAATCTCACTGGTCAACCAATTACAGATGAAATCGCTACTCCTGAGTATTGGTGCAATCATGTGCGGCAGCCAGTACGATTTGCAGACAGTATAGAGTCGCTGTATCAGAGGGGCTACAAGATATTTGTAGAGATCGGCCCCAAGCCTATACTAATGGGAATGGGTCGTTATTGCTTACCGGAGGGAGAGGGAACTTGGTTACCTAGCCTGCGGACTGGGCGTGAAGATTGGCAACAAATCCTTGACAGTTTGGCGGTATTGTACATTAGTGGTGCGATCGTAGACTGGAATGGCTTTGATCGAGACTATGCCCGTCGTCAAGTGGTGTTACCAAATTATCCATTTCAACGCCAGCGCTATTGGTTGGAACCAGTTAATAATGGGCATTCAAAAATACAGTCTTTATCCCAAGATCGTATCCAGACCCAAATCTTCAATCTCTTGCATAAAGGGGAGACTGAAGAACTAGCCAAATACTTACAAACTGCAACACAATTCTCCCAAGAAGAAATTAAAGTACTGCCTAAGCTGTTAGAAATATTAGCCAAGCAACATCAACAACAACTAACAGCAGCATCCTACAAAGATTGGCTCTACGAAGTTAGTTGGCAGCCCAAACCCCTTCAGTTGAAACAAATCAGCGATCAAGAACCTGGTAGCTGGCTGATTTTAGCTGATAGATGGGGTGTTGGACAAGCTCTAGCACATCTTTTACAAGAGCAAGGTGAAAGTTGTTTTCTGGTCTATCCTGGAGACGGCTATGAAGTTAAACAGCCTGGAACTTGGAGTGTTAACCCATCGAACCCAGCCGATTTTGAGCGGCTTTTCCAAGAGGTAGTGGAAACTAACAAGTTACCGTTAAAAGGAGTTGTTCACCTGTGGAGTTTAGAAGCAGGATTGACTTCAGAATTAACCGTCCCTTTAATAGAAAAGATTCAGGTTCTTGGTTGTGCCAGTACCCTGCATCTAGTGCAAGCTCTTGCCTCGCGCCTCGCCTCACCCCGTTTGTGGTTAGTAACCAGGGGAGCAGTACCAGCAGTATCCTCATTGCAAGCACCAGCCCAGGCTTCTTTGTGGGGATTGGGTAAAGTTATTGCTTTGGAGCATCCCAAGTTGTGGGGAGGACTACTAGATTTGGCTCCCGATGCTCCAACAGATGAAGCAGTAAATCTGTTAGCAGAGATTTGGGATTCTCAAGGGGAAGACCAAATCGCCTTCCGAGAAGGACGGCGTTATGTGGCTCGCCTGATCCGCAGTGAAGTTCCAGAGGCTCGTTCAGTGCGGTTGCAATCGGATCGGACATATCTAATTACTGGAGGGTTGGGGGCGTTAGGTCTAAAAGTAGCACAGTGGATGGTGGAGCAAGGGGCGCGGCACTTAATGCTGACCGGACGCAAAGAGGCATCTGCTGAAGTACTGCAAGCGATCGCTCAGATGGAAAAAATGGGAGCTAAAATAGCGATCGCCACTGCTAATGTAGCCCAATGGAGTGATATGGTCAGAGTATTCGAGGAGATTAAAACCTCGATGCCGCCTCTGGGAGGAATTTTCCAGGCTGTTGGTATGCTCCACGATGGCATCCTCCTACAGCAGGACTGGAAGTCCTTCGAGCAAGTTATGGCAGCCAAGGTCAGAGGAACTTGGATTCTGCATACCTTGAGTCAGCAGTTACAACTGGATTTCTTTGTAACATTTTCCTCAGCTGCGGCGTTATTAGGTTCGCCAGGTCAAGGAAATTATGCAGCCGCTAATGCTTTCATGGATGCCTTAGCCGATTATCGTCGGGCGTCGGGACTGCCAGGATTGAGCATCAACTGGGGACTCTGGAAAGATGCTGGCATGGCTACAAGTCTGGGAAACCTCCACCAAGCAAGATTAGCTGCCCAAGGAATTGAGTCAATACCACTAGAGCAGGGATTGCAGATATTAGGAAATTTGCTAGGAAAGGATACAGCCCAAGTAGGAGTATTGCCAGTTAACTGGTCTAAGTTCTGCCAACAAATTCCTCAAGGTGTGGTTTTGCCATTTCTGGAATCTTTCATTGCAATAGATAAAAAACCATCGTTGCAGCGAACAAAATTTTTACAACAGTTAGAAACAACTCCTGTAAACGAGCGGCAAACTCTTTTAATTGCTCACATCCAAACTGAACTTGTTAAGCTTTTAGGGATTGATTCATCGGAATTAGAGCCGCAACAAGGTTTTCTTGATCTCGGCATGGATTCTCTGATGGCGGTGGAGTTGAAAAACCGTTTGGAAAGTACTCTGAGTTGTTCTCTACCTGCAACTTTAGTTTTTGACTATCCCACAATCGAAGCGCTTGTCGATTATCTACTGAAAGATGCGATCGCATCTTTAATTTCTGATGAATCTGCTGTGGAGTCACAAGAAACCAACCATGAGGAGCAAGTTGTAACTGATTCATATTTAGACGATTTATCAGACAGCGAAGCCGAAGCACTGCTGCTTGGTAGATTAGACAGCATGAGGTATTGAACAGATGAATTCAGAACAAGAAAAGACTGTATCACCCATCAAGCGGGCACTTCGGGCTATTGAAGACCTGCAAGCCAAAGTTGACCTGCTAGAGTACGCCAAACGAGAACCAATTGCCATCATTGGCATGGGTTGCCGATTTCCCGGTGCTGACAATCCAGAGGCATTCTGGCAACTGTTACGCAACGGAGTTGATGCCATTACTGAAGTTCCTGCCGATCGCTGGGATATTGAAAAATTCTATGACCCAGATCCTGATGCACCTGGTAAAGTGTGTACCCGCAAAGGCGGTTTTTTGACCCAGGTAGATGGCTTTAACCCAGAATTTTTTGGGATTTCAGCTAGGGAAGCAGCAAGTATTGATCCCCAACAACGGCTCTTACTAGAGGTTGGTTGGGAGGCTTTAGAAAATGCAACTCTTGCACCAGAGCATTTGTATAACAGTTCTACAGGAGTGTTTATCGGCATTTACCTCAATGATTACAGCAAGGTAATGTCCTCAGTAGGAGACTCAACCCAAATCGACGCTTTTAGTGCGATCGGCAACTCCTTGAGCGTAGCGGCTGGGCGCTTGTCGTATATTTTAGGGCTAAAAGGCCCGAGTATGGCGATCGATACTTCTTGTTCTTCTTCATTAGTTTCAGTGCATTTGGCTTGTCAAAGTTTGCGGCTGGGAGAATGCAATCTAGCCTTAGCTGGCGGAGTTGGTTTGAATCTCGTCCCAGACACCAGCATTGCTCTCTCCAAGTCACGGATGCTAAATCCTAACGGTCGCTGTCAAACCTTTGATGCTGCTGCAAATGGCTTTGTGAAAGGAGAAGGGTGTGGTGTCGTCGTCCTCAAGCGTCTCAAAGATGCTTTGGCTGACGGGGATAATATTTTAGCCATGATTCGGGGTTCTGCGGTTAATCACAATGGTCGCAGTAGTAGCTTGATTGCTCCTAATGGGATGTCTCAGCAAGCTACGATTCGCCAAGCCTTAGAAAATAGTGGCGTAGACTCAGCCCAGATTGACTATGTAGAGGTTCAGGGTACTGGGACATCAGTTGGAGAACCGATTGAGGTGGCGGCTTTGGGGGCAGTGTTTAGTAAGAATCGTCCTCAAGATCAACCTTTGGTTATTGGTTCAGTAAAAACCAACATTGGTCACTTAGAACCCGCTTCTGGGATCGCCAGTTTAATGAAAGTGGTGCTGGCTTTACAACATGGAGAAATCCCACCCCATCTGCATTTTCAGCAGCCTAATCCTAACATTAAATGGGATGAATTCAGGCTAAAAGTTCCAACTGAGCGAATGCCCTGGACTGTAGGAGCAAAAAGCCGACTGGCGGGAGTGAATACCTTTGGCTTTAGCGGCACTAACGCTCATGTGATTTTGGAAGAGGCTCCAATTTCAGAAGTAGCGCCAAGGTCAATAGAACGCCCCCTACACCTACTAGCATTATCAGCGAAGACAGACGAAGCTCTGATCCAGTTAGCCGAACGGTATGAGAAACACTTGGCTGCTAACCCAGACTTAGCTTTAGGAGATATCTGCTTTAGTGCCAATAGTGGGCGATCGCACTTTCAGCATCGCTTAAGTGTGGTAGCATCTTCAACTACCGAACTTTATGAAAAGCTAGCCACCTTCCGCGCTAGGCAAGAAGTAGCAGGGTTATTTAAAGGAAAAGTAGCAGGTTCTCCGAAAATAGCCTTCATTTTCACAGGCTTGAGCTACCAGTATCTAGGAATGGGGCGTAAACTCTACGAAACCCAACCTACCTTCCGTGCTGCCCTCGACCATTGCGATCAAATCCTGCGTACTTATTTAGAGCAACCATTACCAGAGATACTTTTCTCTCAATCTTCCCCTACCCCCCCTGTCCTCTTCTCCCTAGAGTATGCCCTTTTCCAGTTATGGAAATCCTGGGGTATACAACCCACCGCAGTTATGGGTAACGATGTTGGGGAATATGTTGCTGCCTGTGTAGCTGGAGTTTTCAGCTTGGAAGATGCTTTGAAGTTGGTTGTCAAGTCTCAAGTGGAGGAGTTTGAGCAAATCACTAGGGAAGTAACCTACTCCCAACCACGAATTCCCGTAGTTTCTCATCTAACTGGTGAAATAACGACCCCTCAGTATTGGTCTGAGCAAGTACGAAAACCCGTAAATGCAGCCAGCGTAGATATTCTAGCTCAACAGGGGTACGAAATATTTATAGAAATAGGTAGCGATCGCTTGTCTAAGAACGAAAAAGTTTCCCTTCCTAGTCTGCATCCAGAAAAAGAAGATTGGCAACAGCTACTAGAAAGTTTGGGGACTTTATATGTACATGGGGCAAAAGTAGACTGGTTAGCTTTTGACCTAGATTACTCGCGTCAACGTCTGCAATTACCAACCTATCCCTGGCAGCGAAAGCGCCACTGGTTTGGAGCTAATCGTAATGGGCACGAGAAAGTTGAGAGCTTCTCCCCGAATAAATCTTTCAAGAATGCAGACTTCAAACAATTAGTCAAGCAGTTAGAAATGACCACAGAACTCTCACAAGCAGAGTTGAATTTGCTGCCGAGACTGCTTGAGCTATTAGAGAAGCAACAGCAGCAGACCGAAACTGAGGAGGAAACTAACATAACATTGCAGCAACTCAGTCTCAAATCTCTAACAGCAGAAGATATTCAAGCTTGGTTAGTTAACCAAATTGCCCAAGAACTGGGAGTCAAACCCGATGAAATCAATGTCCGCCTACCTTTTGACAGTTACGGCTTAGATTCCGTACTAGCGATCGCCATTGCCAGTACTGGAAAACAATTCCTCGGACTTGATATGTCTCCACTTCTCTTAGTGCATTATCCCACTATAGAGTCACTTTCACAGCACTTAGCCAAAGAAGTAGAAGCTTCTGAATCAGAAACCTTTGAAATTTAAGTTAAGCATTTCTTCCTTCCTTTCTCTCTCTTTCTTTCTTTCTTTGTGTCCTTTGCGTCCTTTGCGGTTCGTTCAAAAAAAATGACTTTTAGAAAGAGTTTTAGCCTTAACTTAATCTCCTGACCCCTGAATTCTGTTTACATAACAAAAAAAATGGTGAATCTATGAACGTATCAGAGCTTTTGGAAAATCTTAATCATCAAGGCGTTCAGTTGTGGGCCGATAATGATAAACTCAAGATTAATTCTCCGAAAGGATTACTAACAGCAGAAATCCGCACCGAACTAGCTGAACGCAAAACAGAAATTCTCGCCTTTCTGCAAAAAAGTAACCATGCCATTAGTGATAGTTCTACAACTAAAGCTCAAGACCTGAGCTTGCAAACAATTGGCCGTTTGATTGGTGGTTATTGTCGTAAAATTACAGGCTTTATTCCTCCTGTCATCGATCCAAAACTGATGGCAAATAAGCTAAAAGTTACCTTTAGACCTTTGCCTAATGGTTACAAAGAAGAAACAGTTTTACAGTTTAGGAAAGAATTAGAACATAAATTACAAGAAAACGGAGTTCAAATATTATCTTGGGAAGAAGCAACTAAAGATTTTAACTACGAAATTACTATTCCCTTGATTAATTGGAAAAAAAATATCACAACAAGGGTAGTTAAATCAGGTGTTAATGCTGTCGTAGATGTTGAAAAACATCCTTCTTTAGTTGGGAAAGCAAAAATATTTTTAGCAGAATTGCTCTATCGATTATATTCTCGTTTTGTTTTCAACAATAACCCAATATCTGCTTCTAAAATCATGCAATTTATCAGTTGGGCTGAAGAGAGTGTCCAACCACTTGAAGACCCAACAAATACTCAAGCGATCGTTTTAACAAAACTTAATCCAAAGCTAGTCGATCCAGAAATTCCTTATCAGCAAAAGATTCCAATTGGTGTAAATACCCTCATCAAGAACTTTTCGGAAATTGTGATTGGGGTTGACAACACCAATATCTCTATCTTAAACATGAACCTCTCAGACTCGGTATTTTCTACAGAGTTCCTTGATGAGTTCGTTTCTAAGTCTTTAATTCCTAAAATCTTTGTACCAATTCAACCATTACCTTTAAGTCGATTTGAAATTGGTGAATATGACGCGAAAGCATCTGTCTATGCAGGCCAATTAGTCAAATTGGGTAAAGAATTAGCATCAACAGAGTTACTACCTTCTGGGTTTAAAATTAACGATGTGATGAAAAGAAAGTCTCACCGAGATATTGTAGACTGGATGATAAATGGCAGAACCGGAGTTTCTTACGGTTTTGTTGCTTACGCCGAACCTCCACAATATATCGGTGCTGTAGAAATATCCGAAAGGGAGTGGGACAGCTTATCAACGATCGCAGGATTCAGCCGTGATGAACTGCGTCAAAATGAAATCGGTAGAAGGTATATCAAAACCAAGATTGCGGAAAAATACGTATTTAAACAGATACCAGATATCTGGCTTGCTAGTTCTCGTTCAGGCTCAAATAAAACAAACCTGAATTTAGAAACAGACGTGTTTCGGGTTGGATTACAAGACAGGTTATTACTCCAATTACCAAAAGGACTTGATTCTGTAGTAGGTGATATCAAACCATCTTACGATATCTATGTCATGGTGGCGATCGCACTGGCTGCTGCTTTATACGCACCAAAGTTAATTGAAAATGGGATGCCAATGGTTCATTTCCACGGATATCCTTCAAAAGAGTGGTTGCAACCCCATGAATACTGTACTGGAGTTCAAAATCCCTCGGTTCCTTGTGGAACTTATGAATCAGGAGTTTTTAATTTCTTAGGTATATACAATCTAGTGAATAAATATGGCAGCAATATTGCCTTAGCCAGTCTGATAGAACCAGATCATGGCACCAATATCATCGCCTCTGACTGGAAATATTTACTAGCCAGAATTAAAACTGGAGTTGAACAGGAACAAATTGAACTGGGTGGTAAGCATTTCCCTTCTCTAAAAGAAAGCGTTGCTACTCCCTAGTGGTCTGTCAAGCTAACTTTGTGGGGTTAACGAACCACAGAGGCACAGAGAACACAGAGAAAAAGAGAGAAAGATTCTAAAACTTGGTTTACTTAAGCATTGTTGGCTTGGTGAACTACTAGGTTGGTACTGATGAAAGAGGATGTTAAGCAATCATGTCAATTATTGCAGGTCAGACAGTACTTCTGACAGGAGCCTCACGCGGCATTGGAGTATTTATTGCGTGTGCTTTGGCAAAAGAAAAGGCGACTATAGTTGGTGTTTCGCGATCGCAAGAGGCACTAGATCAAGTAGCTGCCGAAGTCAAAGCTTTAGGAGGTCGCTGGTTAGGTATTAAATATGACCTCAGCAAGCTTGAGGATCTGCCAAACCTCATTCAGCAAATCAATCAGCTTGCAGGGCCAATTGACATTTTGATTAACAACGCAGGTATAGAGATATACAATAAATTTCAAGATTATTCAACTGCGGAGTTACAGTCAATATTAACAATTAACTTGCTATCGGGGATGGAATTAAGTCGTTTGGTACTACCAACGATGTTAGCCCAAAACAGGGGTCACATTGTTAATATTGCTTCTCTAGCTGGTAAAAAGGGAAACCCTTACAACAGTGTTTACTCTGCTAGCAAAGCTGGTTTTCTTATATGGACTGATGCACTCAGACAAGAACTAGCTAGTACTGGCGTGGGAATTTCTGCAATCTGTCCAGGATATGTTTCTGGTGAGGGAATGATTGCCGATACTGGTGTACCGATACCAAAGTTAGCAGGCGCATCTACACCAGATGATGTAGCAAAAGCCGTCATCCGCGCTATTAAGCAGAATCAGGCAGAAGTGATTGTCAATCAAGATCCGACAACAGAAACTATATCAAAACTGCTAATGGGGCTGTGGCAAATTTTTCCCCTATTTGGCGACGCAGTTTATCAGTGGATGGGAGTAGGTAAGCTCAATCAACTCCGCATCGAGAATCAAAAGCACGTTGCGTTGAAATTTAGTGGAAGTAAATCAATGGTAATAGCAACATCAGACAAAACTACTGAAAGATGACGTTGTTGAATTTAGATATGAAATTTAAAAAGATTGTCTCGAACCCAAATACAAACCCAATGGAAAAGCCATGAAAAAAGTATATTTGATGATTTATGATTTAGGCGCAGGTCATCGCAGCACAGCCAATGCTTTGCAAAAAGTGATCGAGAAGCGGCAATTGCCTTGGGAAATTCATATAGTCGATGCTTTCAAAGAAATTATTGGCACGACTGCTCCACACTACGTTTACAATCAGCTAATACTCAAAAAAGACTGGGCAAAAATTATTAATGACCCTTTCTTAGTTCCCTCATTCAAATTACAAATACGCCTTTCTCGTTTTGCTTGGCTAGGACGTTTTAAAAGATACTGGCAGCAGCATCAACCTGATATGGTGGTTTCATTACTGCCCTATATCAACGGGCTGATTAATCAAAGCTTGCAGGCAGTATCGCCCAGTGTGCCTTTTGCAACCGTAATGACCGATCATGCCGATTGTCCACCCCACTTCTGGATTGATCCACAAGGGCAATTTTTAATTTGTCCTACTCAACGAGCAGTTGAACAAGCAAAAAACTTGGGTTATACGCAAGAGCGAATTTTCAGCACTTCAGGAGTGGTAATTCATCCTCGATTTTCTGAACCCGTAAATAGCGATCGCAAAATTGAAAGAGAACGCTTAGGTCTAAATCCAGATTTACCAACAGGTTTAATCACTTTTGGTAGTCAGGGATCAAAAGCAATGCTAGAAATTGCCGATTCTCTAGAGAAATCGTCACTGAATCTACAACTCATTTTTATCTGCGGACGCAATGAAGAAATAGCAAATACTTTGCGCCGTCAACAGAGTCGCTTACCAAGATTCATTGAAACTTTTACTAGTGAAATTCCCTACTATATGCATTTGTCGGATTTCTTCATTGGTAAATCCGGCTCAGTAGGTGTTAGCGAAGCTGTGGCAATGAGCTTGCCAGTAATTACAGATTGCAACGCCTTAAGTATGTTTCAAGAACGACCTTCGGCTGAGTGGATTGCAGAAAATGAGATTGGAATTGTAGTCCCCGATTTTCGGGATATTAACCAAGCTGTAGCAAAGCTAATCCAACCGGAAACTCTGGCTCAGTACCGTGCTAACGCCGCCGCAATCAACAATCAAGGAGTATTTGAAGTTGTTGATATTTTGGAACAAATGCTTGAAAACTCCTTCTCTGTTGCGCCTTCTCCAACAGTTGAGACAAATAAGCAGTTATCCTCGGCAGTTTGATGGATATAGCAATCCGAAAAAAATAACCGGAGTGAAATAATATGCTATTTGATTGGCTGATCGTAGGGGCCGGATACTCAGCCTGTGTAATGGCTGAACGGCTTGCAACTCAGCTTGGACACAGAGTACTGATTGTAGAGCAGCGAGACCACATCGGGGGCAATGCCTACGATTACTACAACGAGCATGGCATTCTCGTTCATAAATATGGGCCTCACATCTTTCATACTAAATCTAAAAAAGTATGGGATTATCTCTCTCACTTCCAAATAAAAAAATATCCCACTGTTCACAGTCAACAGTCAACAGTCAACAACTTCAAGCGGTTGTTTTTATTTCTTGGAGTTCCCATAGCTAATTCTATGTAGAAAGTGCCAAAAAGATGCGATCGCACTTGTGATGGATAAAAAACATACAACTCTTTCCTAGGACTTACGCACGGGTAACGGAAAACGAACCACAGAGAAGCCAGTGCGCCCTTGCGGTTAAGAGACTTGTTCGCGCAGCGTCTCCCCTTGGGAGAAGCAACTGGCGCGGCGCAGAGAAGCCAGTGCGCCCTTGCGGTTAAGAGACTTGTTCGCTCAAGCGCGTTCCCGTTCGCGCAGCGTCTCCGTCAGGAGAAGGGTAGCAACTGGCGCGTCACGGAGGAATGAGAGTTTGAGAGGGTTTTTGCGTAAGTCCTATTTCCCTAAAATTCTCACTAAAAAATTGTTAATATTTTCTCACAGAAGGATTATGGTGCAACAACAACTCGTTAGTACAACCAAGCAACGCCTTGAATGTTCCATTTGCAATTATCGCGTCGATCCGAATGATAAATCTGCATTTTCTACGTTTCCTTGTAGTGTCAGAGCCTTTATAGGCGAAAAGTTTCAGGTTTGGCGATGTCCTGATTGCAAGACGATACACTGTTTAGATGTCGTAGACCTTGACCACTATTACACACAATACCCGACTGCTAAGGCAGTACTTACATGGTCATATCGATTTCTCTATGGCAACCTGTGCCGCCAGTTGACAAAGCATGGGTTTTCCAAGACTCACTCGTTACTCGATTATGGCTGTGGTGCTAACGGTCTGTTTGTACAATATCTGCAAGAACGTGGCTTTGCCAATTCCTATGGATATGACCCTTATGGGTCAGAAGATGGCTTTGGCGATCCAACAACCCTCCAGCGTAGACCATTTGATTACATCTCGCTCCAAGATGTCATCGAACATGTTGAAGATCCTAATGATCTATTAAGTAAGTTAAACAATATGTTGTCTCCTGGTGGTTACATTCTAATCAGTACACCTAACGCCGCTAATATCGACCTCAAGCGACCCGACTTACCCGATCACTTTAACTGTATGCATATCCCCTACCACCTTCATGTATACACGCGTGAAACCCTCGAATCTTTAGGAAGATGTCAGGGATGGGAGCCTGTAGATTTCTTTGACCGAAAATATGACGATACACCCTGGTTCGGCTTCAACAATCGAGTTTATAACGTTTACATGAGCCTCTTTGACAACTCACCAGACGTTTTTGTTGAGCCGTTGAAACTAGGGAAAGCGTTGTCCTCTTATAAATTCCTTTTCTACGCTATTTTTGGTTATTGGCTGAGTTTCCATTCTGGGATGAGCATCATGTTCCGCAAAAGTATTTAATCCGATGCTCGCCTCCTTATGGAATTGCTGGTGAACTGAGTTGAATAGAAGTTCGCCCAGCAGGATAACAAAAAAAGTTTTGTTTTTAAGAGATATTTTGTATTTATGAAAACAATGCAATCACCCTCATATCCAAAAAAAAAGTTTTTGATCAATGTTGTCACCGGAAATAGTGGTGGAGGGCATATCGCTACTTCTAATGCGATATCTTCAATCATTGAGCAACAACTCCCCTGTCAAACTAGTGTTACCGATGTAGACGTATTAGCGCAGCGTTTAGCAGAAGGACAAAAGACACTGGATATTTACAGGCTATTCGGAACTAGTGGGGATCAAGTTCTCAACCAGATTATGCAAAGTGGTTGGACATGGATTCACCATCTGATGATGCCTTTTAATAAACTACTTATCAAACTAAATCACGATGCTGGTGTGAGGATATTTGAAGAACATTGGCGTGAGCAACAGCCAGATATGGTAGTTTCTGTAGTGCCCTTGTTTAATAAAATGATATGGGAAAGTTTACAAAGAGTAAAACCAGACACACCTTTGGTGACAATTCTGACAGATTTTGCTGATTTTCCGTCCGCTTATTGGATAGAACCGGAAACAGGAAGTTATATAGTCTGTGGCACCCAAAAAGCAGTGGAGCAAGCTCGTTCTTTGGGAGTAAAGGAGGAGCTGATCGTCAAAACTTCGGGACTGGTGATTAACCCTCGCTTTTATGAACCGATTGTGAGCGATCGCGCCCAGGAAAGGCAACGGTTGGGTTTAGATCCAGACTGTCTGACTGGACTTGTATTATTCGGGGGTAATGGCTCCAAAGTAATGCTGGAAATTGCCAAGCGTCTAGAGTCTTTTCAACAAAAGCTACAACTCATCTTTATTTGCGGACGCAATGAAGAACTAGCTTTAGCTTTACGTGAGAGCCAAGCTCTTCAGAAAAGGTTTGTCACCACCTTTACAAAAGACATTCCTTACTATATGCATCTTAGTGATTTTCTGATTGGTAAACCAGGCCCTGGTAGTATTAGTGAGGCGCTAGTAATGAAGCTACCAGTGATTGTGGAACGCAGTGCTGCAACAATGCCACAGGAACGATACAACACTGACTGGATTCAACAGCAGCAGGTAGGTCTGGTTATCCGCAGTTTTCGAGATATTGACCGAGCAGTTGAGCAGTTTCTTGAGCCGGAAAATTTTGCCTGCTACCGTGCAAATGTTGCTGCGGTAAACAATAGAGCCGTGTTTGAAGTTCCCGATATCTTACAGAAGATTCTTGCTAATAATTATAAAACAACTAAAACAACAGTGGCAGAACCACTCCAGCAGAGGTAGTAACAGCGATGAATCGAGATCGTATTAAAGCAGTTACCCTGGCGGCAATGTGTTTCGCCCTCTTCATGGCCAATCTTGATGACACTGTGATGAATGTGGCGCTTCCCCAGATTCAGATAAGTCTAAACTCTGGCGTGTCGGGATTACAGTGGATTCTCAACGCTTACACTTTGTCTGCGGCTGGTATAATGCTGCCAAGCGGAACATTAGGAGACATTTATGGACGTAAGCGAGTCTTCCTTACAGGGCTAGTCATCTTCACGATCGCTTCTTTAATTTGTGGTCTGGCTCCAAATTTGAGTATCTTGATTACTGGGCGAACCCTTCAAGGAATTGGGGCTGCTGCCCTAGTGACTGGTTCTCTCTCGATCATTGCTGATACCTTTCCTGAACCGAATGAAAAATCAAAAGCCCTTGGTATTTGGGCTGCCGTGTCAGGACTTGCCCTCGTTGCGGGGCCTGGACTAGGCGGACTCCTAGTAGATACTTTGGGATGGCAAAGCGTGTTCTTTCTCAACTTACCACTGGGCGCGATCGCTTTTCAGGTGACTTTGCGTGTTGTTAAGGAAAGTAAAGATTCCAACAAACAACGTCTTGATGTGCCTGGTTTACTGCTCAGTGTCATATTTCTGGCTTCACTTACATACGCACTTACCCAAGGGAATACTGGGCTGTGGCGATCGCCGCTCATTGTCTTGCTGCTGATAGTTGCTGGACTTAGCTTTATAGCATTTTTATTTGTTGAGTCCCACAGTAGCCACCCAATGGTGCCATTAACCTTGTTTCAGAATTCGACATTTACTGTTGTCAATGTCGTTGAGGTTTTGGTATTCTTCAGTGTTGTCAGCTTACTTTTTATCTTCAGCCTGTTCTTCCAACAAGTGCAGGGGTACTCGGCAATGGCAGCTGGCTTGCGCTTCCTGCCGATGAATGGAGCTTTTGTAATTGCATCTATATGTTCTGGGTGGTTTGCTGCTCGCTTAGGGTGGCGCTTTGCGATCGCGACAGGACTTATCGTAGCAAGCATAGCTACATTTTCGTTGATCCGAATTAGTGCTGATACAGAGTATGGAGCGATTTTGTGGAGCCTGATTCTTTCGGGGTTTGGTAGCGGCTTGACACTCGCGCCCTTAGCAGCAGTAGGTCTGAATTCTGTACCCTCGACAAAAGTGGGAATTGCCTCAGCAGTAATCAACACTAGTAATCGTATCGGCACTATTTTAGGAGTTGCTATACAAGGAACAATTCTCACACAACTGCTAGCCTCAGATTTGGCGCGATCGCTCTCTACTTTGGGTCTACCCTCCAACCTCCAGGATCGCCTTCTCGCTGATGTTTTGCATAGTGGAGTTAAAGTCCCCAGTGACCTGCCACCTAACATTTCCGCCCAAGCTATGCATCAGGCGATCAGCAATGCATTTGTATCAGGTCTACACGCAACTGTGCTTCTCGCTAGTGTTGCCTTGCTAGGTGGGGCATTTTTGATTCTGGTGTTTGTTCAGCCAACTTTTAACCAACTCACTAAGAATTCTCTTGTTTCTATTAAACACAAGAAGCAGGGTAAGCGTATCTAAATTAGACTTTACAAAAAAGATGATTTATGTATTGAACAAAAAAATCAGGTTTATCGTTTATTTGAAACTGTTAAAGGAATTTGCGAAAAATAAATCATTTACCATTTGGCCTAATTATTGGATATTATTCTTTGCAGATGCCTAATATAACCACCAGAGTATCAGCACCAGGTAACGGAAATTAGTCAAAGGATGTTTTAAAAGTATTTTTGGTAACATAAAAGCCTCGGAATTAACCCCCTAGCCCCCAAGGCTGTTTCATACCCTAAAAGGCGCTGGTTTACAAGCGTTTCAAGCAAAACAAATCAGATAACTAAAAAATCTGATTAGACGAGGAAATGGCATTTGCACTTAAAATTATCCGTTGAACTGGTAATTTTTCTTTTTCCCACTTCCCTAAATTTATCGCTCATACTCTTGACAAAATCATGATCTTATCGAATGAAACAGCCTTGCCCTAGCTCTCCGGTACGTTTCATTCGATCAGGTGTAGAACTTATCAAGATAGTATATTTTGCGACTTTTAAAACATCCTCTCACAAGTGCAAAACTGAGTCTGGAAAAAATCTGAATTGTTTCTCAAATAAGGGATTTAAACAAAATGGCTGATGAACAATTAGCAATTTCATTATTGACACCTGCCAGCGATTTAGTAATTGGAGGGGGTACAAATGCTTCTGAAGCCCTTTTCGGTCGTGCCGGAAACGATACCATTTATCCTGATAATCCGATTGTAAGCGCCACTCAAGCAACAAATGTAGATTATTTGTTTGGCGATATATTTGACAACTCTGCCGAAGAGTATGAGATTATTCTGAATATTCAGGCTGCTCAACAAGGTGGTAATCCATTTCTGATTCTAGACAGAAATATCCCATCTGTAGGAGCAGACAGATTTGTTCTTGGTGATACAACTCAGCCCTACTATACTACCTCTAACCCAGATACCCTACTAACTACAAACTTCCTTGGTTTGAACGAGTTTGCTGTCATTTATGATTTCGGCGTAAATAATGACATCATCCAACTAAATGGTCAAAAGAAAGACTATCTATTAGTAAAAGTTAACGGATTACAGGTTCAAGGAGTCGCACAACCGATTTCTGGAGAAGGTATCTTTTCACTGCAACAGGGAGCACCTGACCTCGTCGCTTTTGTGGTTGCCAAGCCTGAAGTCAATTTAAATTTGAACTCGGATAATTTTCGGTTTGTCGGTGAAAAACCACCAAAAAAACCAGCACTAAACAAGAAGGTTGAGCAATTAGGAACTACCGGAAACGATCTCAGTCTTGCTGTGAATACAGATTCTGCTGGCAATATCTATCTCGGAGGAACTACCACCGGGCCGTTGTTTGGAACAAATCTTGGTTTTACAGATGCTTGGATAGCCAAATATGACAGCAATGGCAATCAGTTGTGGGGTAGACAGTTTGGCTCCTCTGGTGATGAGTCTAACTGGGCAAGCGTCACAGACAATAACGGTAACACCTACCTAGCGGGTGGCACGTCGGGTAGCGTGTTTCCAACCAACCAACCATCAGAAACTGATGTTTGGGTGGCAAAATATGACACCAATGGCAATCAGTTGTGGGGTAGGCAGTTTAGCGCTGGTGGTTTTTCGAGTGGAGCCTTTGCCCTAGATATAGATACAACAGGCAATGTCTACTTATCAGGAATAGCAATTAAGGAGAATCAAAGAACAGACATTTTCAATTTTGCGGTTCAGGATGATTCCTGGGTGGCGAAGTTTGACACCAATGGCAACCAGCAGTGGGTTACCTCGATTAAAAATCCTTCTGCGAGCTTCCCTTTTGACATAACTCCTTTCTTTGACGAATGTTACGACCTTGCCGTAGATAATAATGGCAACAGCTACGCAATCGGCTGGACTCAGGGCTTAGTCGTAGAGTCAGACCCATCACGACAGCTTTTGAAGTACGATGCCTGGGTGTCAAAGCTGAACACCGCAGGGCAGGTAGAGTGGGTGCAACAGCTTGGAAGTATAAATCAGGGACTTGATTTTGCCTGGGGTGTTGATACTGACAGCAACGGCAATATTTACGTTACAGGATGGACTACAGGAGATATTGGCACAGAGGTGGGGAAAAAGAGAATCGGGGCCCGCGATATTTGGATTAGCAAACTTCGTCCAGATGGCTCTCAAGTGTGGGCTAAACAATTTGGTTCTCCAGATGATGATGGTATGTACCTATCGGACATGGAGATCGATGAAAATGACAACATCTTTATCATCGGACATTCTAACGGTAAGTTAGGAAAAGGCCAAAAAGATGAATCTTATAATGCCTGGGTGGCGAGGTTCGACACTGATGGCAATAACAAGTGGATTCAACAATTTGGAAGCAAAAATAATCTTGACTACCCTATAGGTGTTACTACTGGCGGCTCTGGTAAAGTTTACGTGACTGGAGCTACTGATGGCTTATTAGGGAACACTAATGGTGTTAATACCTCAGCTGTGGACGGTTGGTTGGCTCAACTTGATGTCAACAACGGAAAACTGCAAAAATTTATCGGTGGTTCATCAAAGAATAATGTCGTGAGTAGTTTAAGTGATGACATCACTAGTTCAAGTGATGTCAACACTAGTTCAAGTGATGTCAACACTAGTTCAAGTGATGTCATCAGTATTGCTGATCCTACTCCCATTCCCACCATTGATATCACTAATGTTTTAGTCACTAAAGAAAGGCTGCCTCAAGGCGATAACCGGATTAACCCTGCTGAGGGTATCAATCTTAACTTTGCTCAGGGAATCAGTGCTAACTTTGCTCAGGGAACCAGTAGTACCAGCAGTGCATTCAACTATGGACAGATCGTTTCTGGTCTTGGCAGCATATTTGACCCTCAATCTGAAAATTCTTTTGGTTCAGCTTTGGCTGAGGCGGTTAATAATGGCACTATAGTGATTTGAAATGATTAGGACTTACGTACTGACAGATTATTAACGGAATGCGGCGCTGAGTGCCGTCTGCCTTTTGAACGTGAACGATCGCATCGAGCGCGACGAGCGCGATCGCCATATCCGACGGGTGCGTGGCAACGCAATCTTTTGACCAGCCGAAGATTGCGTGATTGCGGTTGATGCCTTCAAGCGTGCCGCAGCCCCCCGGCTCGCGTTTGTTGCACGCCATCGCCGTATCGTAAAAATACGGGCAGCGCGTCCGCTGATTTAAATTTCCGCCGTTAGTCGCCATATTGCGAATCTGCCCGCTCGCGCCCGCCAAAATCGCCTGCGTCAAAAGCGGGTAGTTTTGCCGGACGAGCGGATGATTCGCCGTATCGGGATTAAATTATCCCATAAGTTAGTATTCTTATGATTTTCAAATTTTCTCAAAATGAACCGTTCAAAGCTTCTGAATTATCTGGAAATTTTATTTTCTGGAAGTCTCTTGCCGTTTGAGTTTAGACTTGCTGTCTAGATTTGCACTTTTGTGCATAGCTTGAAAATTGATCTCCAATTAGAATAGGTGCATACTTCAACGAGTAGAGTTAGGGATAAAAAGTGCAAGATATGAATCTCAGGGTAAACATCGTAGAGTACAGGATTTTTTGTAAAGCTTAAAGAAATTTTTAGTTTAAATAAACATAAATAAAAATACGGTAGGAGTAAGTTTGGAAGAAGATCAAGCTTGGGGACATTTACTAGTGGAAAAAAAACTGGGTATTCTTGTTGTCGATGACCATCAATTAATTTTGACTGGTACTCTCGATGTATTAAGTCGAGAGTATCCCGAAGCTGCTATTATTAAAGCTCAGACTGGAGAAGAGACACTTTATCAACTCCAATTTCATCAGTTTGACCTAATTGTCATGGATTTATCAATTCCCGATCAGCAAAAGAAGATAGCAGAAATTGATACCGGAATTAAGCTGTTGCAAAATTTGCTTAAAGAATATCCTCATCAGAATTTCATGGTGCAAACTAGTTATGTGAAGGCGTTAATTCGGATTAAACACGAGATAGATAATCATCAAGGTGGGTTTGCGATCGCAGACAAAGGATTACCCGAATCGGAAATGCTAATGCGGGTTAATTTGGCACTTCACGGTGCAACTCACACGAAAGACATCAAAACGGGGATTGAACTCAAACCGGAATGGTTGGAGGTGTTGCGGTTGGCTTTTGAAGAGAGTTTGACAGATAAGGCGATCGCTGAGAGAATGTATAAATCAGAACGAGCAGTGCGGACTTACTGGACGAAGATTCAGGATGTTTTGGGGGTATATCCTGAAGACTGCAAGCAAGGTGGTAAGAATATGCGAATCCAAACTGAAGTTCGTTCCCGTGAAGAAGGTTTAATCGATTAGTGCTCTTTTATGACTCTGGAGAGCGTTAATCCGAACGGGGAAAATTAATCCAGAAAAAACTAGATGAGAAAGAGAATCTGGAATCACATTTACCAAGAAATTGGGTTATGGTCTCTTGCTGCACGTCCGGGAATACTAGTGTTGGTGTTGGTGATCTTGATACGTATGGTTGGAGGAATGCAATCTTTGGAATGGATGTTCCTCGATACCATGTTACGTCTGCGTCCCGCAGAAAAACTTGATGAGCGTGTAGTCATTGTGGGGATCGACGAAAAAGATATTGAATGGGTTAAGCAATATCCGGTTCCAGATGGGAAAATTGCAGAGTTACTCACCAAGCTGGAAACCTATAAACCGCTAGCAATTGGGCTGGATATATTCAAAAATGTTCCCGTTGAACCTGGTGGCGAACAACTCGCTAAGGTATGGCGGGAAAATACTAATATTATTAGTATTGAAAAAATCTTACCACCAGCACAGATTCCTCCACCCCGAAGTTTGCCACCTGAACAAATTGGATTTGTTGATTTATTTAATGATGCAGATAGCAAAAATCGACGCTATTTGTTATATACAACGAACCCAAATAATGATAAAGAAGATAAATATTCTCTAGCACTACAGTTAGTTACTAGATACTTCAAAAAAAAAGGAATGGAGTTGGAAACGGGGAAAAATGACCCGAATACAATCATGATTCAGGGAACTGAATTGCACCGAATTACCCCTAATTTTGGTGGATATGTAGATATTAATCATGGGGATGGGGGATTGTCAATTTTGATTAATTACCGCAATAATTATCAGCCTTTTCATGTTCTATCACTGCGCGATATTCTCAATCAGAAAAATCAGAACGTTTATGCAAAATTGTTGGGCGATCGCATTGTATTAGTTGGCAACCGAAATCTCAGCGGCGGTGATATTTTTTATACATCTGCTTTGCCAACATTAGAATTAAAGGGTCAAATTTACGGTGTTGACTATCATGCTCACGTCATCAGTCAAATTCTCAGTACTGTAATCGATGGTCGCCCAATGTTGCACAGTTGGGGAGATATGGGAGAATACACATGGATAGTGATTTGGGGTTTTCTGCCGATTATTATCGGACGGCTTACCCAATCTGTCTGGAAAAATCTATTTAGTGTTGGTCTAGCCGGAGTTTGTCTGTTTAGCTACGGCTATGTGATGCTGTGGTTGTGGGGTATATGGATTCCTGTAGCACCTAGTTTGATCGTATTAGCTGTGAATGGGGTTGGCTTGAGTGCTTTTGCATTTTACCAGCACGATAAATTCTTGCGATCGCAAATTAACGAACGTCAAAACACAATTCAACACACTTTTACCGTAATTCATAATGGCCCCCTACAAACCCTCGCCTATGGATTAAAGCACATGCGTGCTAAAGATGTACCCTATGAACAACTGCTTGGACAATTTGAAAAGCTCGATCGAGAAATTCGGGAAATTGGCGAATTTCTCAAACTCGAAACATTAACCCCAGAAGAGAGCTTGCGTTTAGGAAGCGGATTGATTATCGAATTGAACCGACCGCTTCATGATTTGTTATATGAAGTTTATTCAAGTACATTAGAGCGGAATGATTTTGAATATTTTAAAACATTAAAAGTTAAAATTCGCAATTTTGATCCAATTGATGATAAGTATTTAAGTAGGGAACAAAAACGGAAAATTTGTCTCTTTTTAGAAGAAGCTTTGTGTAATGTTGGCAAACATGCTCAAGGAGTAAAGTGTGTTCAAGCAACGGGTGTTTATGGTGCAAGTCAATATAAGTTGTGCGTCAAAGATAACGGTTCTGGGATTCAATCAAAGCTGGAAAATAAAGGTACAAAACATTCTAAACTACTCGCCAGACAATTAGGAGGAGAGTTTCGACGGGAATCGCTTTCCCCTCGTGGGACAGTATGCGAACTTAGTTGGAAACCTACGAAGGAATTTTAGATTTTCAATTGGAGACTGGGGATTCATAACCCCAAGCAAATCTTACTCATAATTTCTTCCCCAGTACCGATAAGTCAAGATTTTAGTAGATAACCATAGAATTATCAGCATTTACCATGAATCATCAATATTTTAGATTTTGGCAAAACAGCCGCAGACTTACAAGTTTAGTTGTGGGAGTGATTTTTTTTATTAGCGCAGTCCCCGCCTATGCTCAGTTTAAACCACGCGATCGCAAACCTGCCAGTGGATATTCCAGTGCGGGTGGTTCGCGTGGATGTTCGAGTAGTAATATCCCAATGATGCAGCTTGCACCTGTGACATTTATCGGTAAAACCGCTTCCACACGTCCAATGCTTGCTTGGTATATGTCAAGTTCCCAAACCGTGCGATTAAGAATTTTTGAATTCGATTCAGCGACAACTGTTAAACAAATCGGCAAAGTTAAAGAAATACCAACAACAGTCGGGATCAATAAATTAAAACTTCCCCTTGATTATCCTGAACTAACTGTAGGTAAAACATATTTCTGGCAAATTGCAATTGACTGCGAAGCGCGTCCAATTGTTAGCAATGCAGAATTTACCGTCATCAATCCTCAATCACTAGCTAAAAACCGATTTGCTAGCATCCCAGAAAGTGTAAATTATTATGCTGAAAATGAACTGTGGTATGAAGCATTTGAAGAAGCATTGAAAGCAAGCAGTAATGGTAAATTGGGTAAAACTGGATCAAGTTTAGTTCAAGACCTCGCACAGTCTGAAATCCCCATAGGAAGCGAAGTCGATATCAAAATCATTCAGCAACGCATCGAAGATATCCAGAAAATTTCAAGCGAAAGAATATAGAGAAAGTGGGGAGATAGGACTTACACACTGTACAAATGCATCGTGATGTGCATTACCTATCTTGAAGAAGTTTTCAGGCTTTTCTTAATTATCCTGCGATCGTAAATAGACCATGCTGTAGGGGCACAGCATTGCTGTGCCCTTACGAAAGATATGGTTTTTAACCTTATATCAATTCTGTATGAAGATGCGCTAAACCATATATAAATACAAAAAAGAAAAAAGAAGAAAGAAAAACGAACCGCATAGACGCGGAGCGGCTTCCCGCAGGGTAGGACGCAAAGGACACAAAGAAAGAAGTTAGAAGGGTTTGGCGCAGCCTCACAAAGAAATGGTATTAATCCATCTTTGGTATTTCTTGTCAATGCGTAAGTCCTATAGTTTAGCCCTTTCAAGGTGAACGTTTGTACTATGAAATAAATGATATTTTAACCCAATTTTGGTATTTTGGCGAAGGTGATCGCTTAATTTACAGTCCAAAAATTTGGAGTTTAATGCATAAATTCTTTGTTCAATTCCAGCCGATGCCTGAAATGCCGTAAAAACGTTGATAGTACATATGCTCACCTTGAAAGGGCTAGTCCTAGGAGAATAGAAATAATGGAAATTTTGCGGTTTGGTGTAGCGGGATTACTAGGGTGCGTGGGAGCGTTAGCAGTTTCTATTCACCCTACTTTTGCTCAGTTAACTCCTGATAACACCCTTGGGATAGAGCGATCGCAAGTCGTTCCTATTGATAAAGATAATGACCGCATCGGGGGCGGTGCGGCTCGTGGCATAAACCTATTTCACAGTTTTCAAGATTTTAACGTTGGTGTTGGTCGAGGCGTTTATTTCGCCAATCCAGAGGGGATAACAAATATTTTTTCTCGCGTTACTGGTGGTAACTCATCGAATATTTTCGGGACTTTGGGGGTATCGGGTAATGCGAATTTGTTTTTGCTAAATCCTAATGGCATTGTGTTTGGGAAAAATGCCCAGTTAGATATACAGGGTTCTTTTTTGTGGACGACAGCAAATAGCTTAGTCTTTGCCAATGGCGTAGAGTTTAGCGCTACAAATCCGCAAGCACCGCCGTTGTTGGCTATCAATGTACCAATTGGCTTGCAGTTTGGTTCGCAACCTGGAAGTATTACTAGCCAAGCAGTGATTCGGAATTCTCAAGGAAATGCTGTTGGTGGTTTGAGTGTTGGCTCTGGCAGCACTTTAGCACTTATGGGCGGTGAAATTGCCTTGGATGATAGTTATTTGTCTACTCAAAATGGACAAGTGAAATTGGGAGCAGTGGGTGGAGATACAACCGTTGGGCTGAATGTCAATGGCTCCTCATTGGGTTTTAAGTTCCCAGAAAATTTCGGACGGGCAGCCATTAACTTAACGAATGGAAGGATTTTCGCTACAGGTGGAAATAGTGCAATTGAGCTATTTGGGGGAAAAATTGGGCTTAACGGAAACCGTTCGTATCTATTTAGTTTGAATGGCGGCTCAATTGTTGTTGATGCGACTCAATTGAATTTAGACAACGGTGCTGGAATTGGTAGCGCTACTTCTGGTGCAGCGAAGGGTGGTGATATTCAAATTCAAGCCAGCGATGCAGTAACTTTCGCTAACAACAGTCGGATTTTTTCCCAGAGCAGGGCAAACGCTACGGGTGCGGGTGGTGACATCACCCTCAATATCGCTGATTTATTACTTTTGCGCCGTGGCGGTTTAATTTCAACCACCGCAGGTAGAAGCCAAGCTGGGGGTGATGGCGGTAACATCAATATCAACTCTAAATTTATCGTCGCCATCCCCGAAGAAAACAGCGACATCAGCGCCAACGCATACAGTGGCACAGGTGGAAATGTCCAAATCAATTCTCAAGGGATTTTCGGTATCGAGTCGCGTCCAAAGCCAACCGAAAAAAGTGATATTACTGCAAGTTCCGAATTAGGCGTTTCAGGTGTAATTAAAATTAATGCACCCGATACCAGTTCTATTCAAAACAGCTTCACAGAATTATCCGCAAACGTTATGGATACTGATGCATTGATCGCTAATAGTTGCATTTCACGCAGTCCCAAACAAGAGGGTACATTCTTCATCACGGGTTCTGGTGGTTTACGTAATAGTCCGGGAGATGAATTAATTTCAATCTATTCGACTGGTGAGGTGCGAAGTGTCAATGACAAGACATCGCGGACTTGGAAAAAAGGCGATCGCATAGTTGAACCACAAGGGGTTTATCGACTTGCTGATGGACGCTTGGTACTCAGTCGAGAATGTCAATTGTAACGGATGATTTATTGGGAACATCCCAATTTTGCAAATTTACCAACATCATTAGTTGTCATTGCGAATGAAGCGTAAAGCCTTTGGCATAGCTTCGCTTAACGCGGTAGCGTCTCGTAAGAGAAGCGAAATGTTCGCCCTTGACGTTCCCGAAGGGTAGCAATCGCAACATCTCTACTTTGCGATTGCTTTGCTCCACTGCGTTACGCTCGCAATGACAAATTGTATTTTTACACATTTGGGATGCTGCCGATTTATTTGTTAGAAACAACATAGGCATGAAAGAGCGCCCTTAAAACGAATCAACATACTTATAATTAAGCTAAGTTGGCTTCACTCTGTGGAACAGTGAGGACGCTTTCTTATTAGCTATATATCGGATTTATTATGTCTAAACCAAAAATTTTGCAAGAAGGACAGAGTTACACTTTTCGTTCTTACTTCGAGTTCCCTTATGAAACAGAAGATATTTTAGCTGAATTGGGTTATAGCTTTTCACGTGCGCGTATGACCTTACCCTCTTCTCAACGTGTACCACAACGTTTACCTGAATTACGTCAGCAAATCGAGGAGTTGTTACCATTAGTAACTTTATCGAGCGAAACTGCACGTCGAGAAATTATGGTAGCACCAGTACTTTCGGAACTAGCGCGTTTTTGTAAGTGTCAAATGCGTTTAGAATATCCTCTCCAGGTAAGTTCTCAACTCAAAGGTAATTTAGATTATTTACTGCGAAATATGAACACAAATGAAAGAGGTAAAAATTTTCTGGTAGTTGAGGCTAAAAACGACGATTTGTCAAGAGGTTTTACTCAACTATCAGCAGAGTTAATCGCTTTGGCAATAGCAGAAGAACAAGATATTCTTTATGGTGCAGTCACAGTAGGTGATACTTGGCGTTTTGGTTTATTAGAACAACAGCCTCTTCATATTACTCAAGACATTACTTTGTATCGTGTGCCTGATGATTTAGATATTTTAATGCAAATATTGATTGGAATTATTGAATAATATAGGAATCTGGTTTGATTTTTGAACAAAATTAAGTATTTGTAGGGTGCGTTATCGCCGAGAGTACGGCACTATTCTTAAGAATTTGGTGCGTTACGCTGTCCCTACGTATCTGACCTAACCCCCTAGCCCCCTTCCCTGCGTTCGCGCAGCGGCACGAAGTGCGGGAAGGGGGAAAAATTCAAAGCCTCTCCCCTTGTAGGGGAGAGGAATGGAAGTGAGGTTTTCGGGGATCTGTGGCTTTCAAAGCCAATTACCGATCGCAATCATTGGTGCCCAGTATACTGGGTTATCATACTTAATATTTATACCTTCCGATGGGGGTAATTTCTTAGCATTAATCATCCGAATTTGGGCTTTTTGCAGTGCTTCTGCAATACTCATTCCCGCGTTGCGGTAATTGGTGTAAAATGTTTTGACTAGTTCGGCTGTCGATGCATCTGTGACACTCCACAAAGATGCGATCGCACTCTTAACCCCAACTTGTAATGCAACTCCAGCTAATCCTAGTGTAGCCCGGTCGTCGCCAACTGCGGTTTCACATGCAGTAAGTGCGAGAACTTCGACACTATCTAATTTGTTGTTGAGGTTTCGCAGTGAGTTTTCTAATTGACTGATGGTGAGTTTTTGGTTTTTGCCTGTGACAATGAAGGTGTCTTCGGGAATGATGCCAAATTGAGCGTGACTAGCTATATGGACAATGGGGTATGTTGTTTTCTCCAGTTTTTGTTTAAAACTTTCGGGGACAAAGTTATCGTCGATGAGGTCGGTATAATTGGAAAATAGACTTTTAACTGCACCGACTTCTTCGGGAACTGAAAAAAGCGCATCAAAAACCTTTCCGTCGATTGTGGCTTTTTGTGTCAAAGCCAAAATTAACGCCTTTTGCGTACTGCGATCGTGTACTTTGGGCGTAGTAAGTCGTAAACTAGGAGTTGTGGCAACTGCGTAGGTTTCGACTAAATATTTCTTTTCTTGGTTATCATAAAGTGCTGCCATTGGCACACTACGCAAAAACCCATCCTGAATAAACACAAGGGTTTTGACTGTCTCAGGTTTAATATCTTCAGCAAAAGGGCGAATTATCCAATCATAAAGCTGTGCCGCAGTTGTTGTATCGTAGTTAACTTCTTCTTCTCCTTTAACTAGTCCGCTACGAAACTCGGCAATTTTTTTCTGTAGCCTATCACTGCTAACTATCTTACTTGTACCTTCTTGATTGGAGTCTTTAATCCACTTAAATTTGGTTGTCTGATTAGGTAATTGCAATAATATCCCGGTTTTGCCATCTAAAATTATCGAACTCAAAAACCCAGTATTTTTAAAGGTTACACTATTATCTTGCAGGAGTTCGCCTATCTGTTTGGGATTCAACCCACTCAAAATGCAATCATTGCCAAAATAATTCTGTAATTCTGCCAGTTTCAACGCATCGATGGTGTTAACTACTTTTGATAATTCTTTGGCACGTTGTTTGTCTGCAATTGCCCCAACTTCCAACAGATCAAGCCGCGATCGCGCCAATGTGCGGTACAATGGTCGAACGACATCGCGGAAGTCAAACTGGACATCACGTTCTGCGGTTAAAATATCCTGGCGGATATCTTCCAAGGTTTCAAATGCTCTTTGATAGGATGCGATCGCTTCTTCTTTGCGATTTTCTTGATCTAAAATCCGTCCAGCTTGCCACTCCCACAAATACAAGCTATCTTTTGCACTCAAGTTTTTGTCTGCTGCAATGATTGCAGTTTGGGTATACTTTAATGCTTGTTTACTATCTTGACGGCATTCCCAAAAATGTCCTAAAGCACCATTAGCATAAGATTGTAGGCGATTGTCTTGTAATTTATTACTAGTTAATATTGAGCTTTTGAGCAAATTTAATGCTTCGTTTTCCGATGAAACCATCTGAGTTGGACAGTAGGTAAAGGGCGAAGTTCTTTGAGAATGGCGCTGCAAGTATGCTAAATCAATTGCCCCATACACTTTTGTGGCTGAATCGGGTAAATCTTTGAGAATCTTCAAAGCATCCTCATGAGCATTATTAAAGGTTTCATCGCTGATAACTTTCGTCTCATTTGTCTGGGAACCCAACTGAATTAAATTTAATAATCCCCGCATCTCTGCTAAAGGTTGTTTTTGGTTGTAGGCAAGTTTTATACTATTTTGAAAATATTCGCGGGCTTGGTTGTAATCTGCCGCAGACTTGTTGGTAAATTCTTTTTCTTTACTGACAATACCAGCTTGCTTTGCAGAATTGGCTTGTAACTCATGCAATTGAGCGCGACTTCTGTAAGCATTACCCAAACTATTTAACACCAAAAAGTCATATTCTGGAGAGACTTGTTGCGTGGCGTGTAAATACTGAATTGCTTGGTGATAATTTCCGATTAACCTATATGCCTCACCGAGAATTCCCAAAGCTGCAATCTTACCGCGTTTGTCGTTGTGTTTGGTGGCGATTTGTTCGGCACTTTCGGGAGTGCATTTTATTTCCTGACTTGCTTGATTTTCTGAGATTTTCGATTCTACCAATTTACCACATAAAAGTGCGATCGCTTTGCGAGGTTGTCCCAAATTGCTGTAAACTTGGGCGAGTTCTGACTGCATTCGTCCAACTTGCTGGATATCTTCCACCGCCCTATAATCATGAATGGCTGCTGATAACGACTCAATAGCTTCTTTATTTTCTCCTAGTTGTTGGTAGGCACGCGCCAAATTTTCATTTACAACCGCCGCACCTGACGGATTATTTTTATACTGATTTAATGCCTCTTGCCAGTGTTTTACCGCATTGTAAAAATTTCCGGCATCATAGTCTTTAATTCCTTGTTCAACTAGTACACTAGCATTTTGAGTTTGTGCAGATACGACTTGTCCAAACAATAAACAGATGACGAGGGTTGCCAAAAATAATACTTTGATCAGGTGTTGCTGCATGAAGAGATGAATTAACCTCACGCAAAGAAAAGTTCGAGCCACGGAAGTCGGTGGACGTAAAAGCGTAGAGAGTAATAGTTTGAGATATTTCTTTGGGAACTTCATATTTTAATTCAGCAACGCCTGGTTTTTATGATGTTCGGTTAAAAAAGTTAGTTTTTATACAGTTTGTTTTGGCGATCGCAAGTTATTCCAAGTCAATTGATAAAGGAAATACTTATGTGGTTTTTATTTTTAACTTACCAGAAATAGGCAATTTAATTAAGTTTATATTGCATAACATAGTTTGATTGATTATTGCCCAGTTACTTGCTTAATTTTGCATTAATCCACGCAGGTGAACTTAGTACACAGTTTCGTAAATTCATAGCCAATTGAGGGTTTAAGTTTAAACTTGCTACTTCCATTGGCACTAAGAGGATGTTTGAAAAGTCTAATTTATTACTAGCCCTGGCACAGGTGCGGCTATACAGGCAAAACCCACCTCCGTGGGTTAGAGGATGTTTGAAAAGTGTCGTATAGCACATATAATACTCCAATATAACTTTGAAGTACCTCAACACGACTTTGAAGTACCTCAACACGACTTTGAAGTACCTCAACACGACTTTGAAGTACCTCAACACGACTTTGAAGTACCTCAACACGATTTCGAGGTATCCGTTAGTTATTTTTACAGGACTTACGCAACAATAACGTAATTTCGTCATTGCGACCGTTCGCTCTTAGCGTTCCCGCAGGGTAGGGAAGCAATCGCAAAGCCTTGTTTTTTCGTTGTAAGTGCGTAAGTCCTATTTTAGTTAGGCGATGGAAAAATAGTATGTGCAGTTTTCTGCAAAATGGTATGCACGATCATGCGATCGCACGATACAAAATCATGCAACTATATTTGCATGATAAGTGAATGCATTATCTTGTCGTTTAGCTGCTCGTGGATTTTATATCATGTCCGGTTGAACACTTGTCATTGCGAACGAAGTGAAGCAATCGCAGAGGTCTTGTGATTGCTTCGCTCCACTTCGTTGCGCTCGCAATGACATATCGTAAGTGATTTAGCGGACTTGATATTATTTGAATTTATCCAAGGTAAATTATTTATGAATCAAGCACATCATCCCCAAAAAGCCAGTATTAAAAGTATTCTTTGTTTATGCCTAATATCCACTGCATTAAGCCTTGCCTCACCAGCCCAGGCACAAATCACACCCGATAACACACTCTCGTCAGAAGCTTCTCAACTCAATCAAAATCTGATAATTAATGGCGCACTGGGTGATAAAATTGACGGTGGTGCAACACGTGGCAGTAATCTTTTTCATAGTTTCAGTGAATTTAATATCCAAGATGGGCAACGAGTGTATTTTGTCAATCCCTCTGGGATAGAAAATATATTAACACGGGTAACAGGTGGCAATGCGTCAAATATTTTTGGGACATTGGGAGTTGATGGTGCAGCAAATTTGTTTTTGATTAATCCCAATGGAATTTTATTTGGGCAGAATGCGCGGTTAGATGTGCAGGGGAGTTTTGTCGGGACAACAGCCAATGGAGTGCAATTTGGGAATCAGGGATTGTTTAGTGCGACAAATCCGCAAGCGCCGCCATTATTAACTATTCAGCCTTCGGCGTTGTGGTTTAATCAGCTTAATCAAAACGCAGCGATTCAAAATAACTCAGTAGCACCAGCAGGAATAGATGCAGCAGGTTTCAATGCATATGGTTTACGAGTACCAGATAGTAAAAGTTTACTGCTGATAGGTGGTAATGTCAGCATGGATAAGGGACAATTAAATGCTAATGGTGGACGAGTTGAGTTAGGAGGATTGGGCGAACCTGGTACTGTAGCGCTGGGTGTAGATGGCGATAATCTCAGCTTGATATTTCCTGAGAATGTTGGGCGAGCTTCAGTATCCCTTACCAATCAAGCAGGTATATATGTAACTGGGGCTGGTGGCGGTAATATTGCAGTCAACGCCAGAAATCTAGAGATTTTAGGAGGAACTATCTTAACTGCTGGTATTGGCCAAGGTTTGGGGACACCTGAAACTGTTGCAGGAGATATTACGCTGAATGCTACCGGGGAAATCAAAGTTGCTGGTGGGAGCATAGTTCGCAATCTTGTGCGCTTGGGGTCACAAGGTAATGGTGGTAAGATTACTATCGATTCTGGTTCTTTCTCATTACAAGATGGCGCTGCACTTACTGCCTCAACTTCAGGAGTGGGGAATGCAGGGAATGTGACAGTGGGTGCAAAAAATGCTGTTGACCTTGCAGATGCTTCCATCCTCAGCACAGTGGAAGCCGGAGGTGTGGGTAAGGGTGGCAATATCGACATCAATGCTGCAACACTGTCACTCACTGATGGCGCTCAACTGCTAACCACTACTGATGAAGCATCTGATACCCAACCAGCCGGAAGAGGGGATGCAGGCAATGTCAATGTTTTGGTAACAGGTGCTGTTGATATTGCTGGGAAGAAAAACCGTTTTCCCAGTGGGATTGGCAGCTATGTGTCCACGGGAACAGTTGGCAATGGGGGTAACATTACCATCGATTCTGGTGACTTCTCTCTAAGTGATGGCGCTAAACTTGTTGCCTCAACTTCAGGAGTGGGGAATGCGGGGAATGTGACAGTGGGTGCAAAAAATGCTGTTGACCTTGCAGATGCTTACATCTTCAGCACGGTGTCAGCAGGAGGTGTGGGTAAGGGTGGCAATATCGACATCAATGCAGCAACCCTGTCACTCACTGATAGCGCTCAACTGCTAACCACTACTGGTGGTGCGTCTGATACCCAACCAGCCGGAAGAGGGGATGCAGGCAATGTCAATGTTTTGGTAACAGGTGCTGTTGATATTGCTGGAGAGAAAAACGGTTTTCCCAGTGGGATTCGCAGCAATGTGGAGACGGGGACTGTTGGCAATGGGGGTAACATTACCATCGATTCTGGTGACTTCTCTCTAAGTGATGGCGCTAAACTTACTGCCTCAACTTCTGGAGTGGGGAATGCAGGGAATGTGACAGTGGGTGCAAAAAATGCTGTTTCCTTTGCAGATGCTGGCATCCTCAGCGAGGTGTCAGCCGGAGGTGTAGGTAAGGGTGGCAATATCGACATCAATGCAGCAACCCTGTCACTCACTGATGGCGCTCAACTGCTAACCACTACTGATGGTGCATCTGATACCCAACCAGCCGGAAGAGGGGATGCAGGCAATGTCAATGTTAAAGTAACAGGTGCTTTTGATATTGCTGGGAAGAAAAACGGTTTTCCTAGTGGGATTGGCAGCTATGTGTCCACGGGAACAGTTGGGAATGGGGGTAACATTACTATCGATTCTGGTGACTTCTCTCTAAGTGATGGCGCTGGACTTACTGCCGAAACCCGTGGACAAGGCAATGCGGGGAATGTGACAGTGGGTGCAAAAAATGCTGTTTTCCTTGTAAATGCTTCCATCTTCAGCACCGTGGAAGCAGGAGGTGTGGGTAAGGGTGGCAATATCGACATCAATGCAGCAACCCTGTCACTCACTGATAGCGCTCAACTACTAACCCTTACTCGTGGTGCATCTGATACCCAACCAGCAGGAAGAGGGGATGCAGGCAATGTCAATGTTTTGGTAACAGGTGCTGTAGATATTGCTGGCGAGAAAAACCGTTTTCTCAGTGGGATTTTCAGCCTTGTGGAAACGGGGACTGTTGGGAATGGGGGTAACATTACCATCGATTCTGGTGACTTCTCTCTAAGTGATGGCGCTCAACTTTCTGCCTCAACTTTTGGACAGGGAAATGCAGGGAATGTAACGGTGCGTGCAAAAGATGCAATTTCCCTTGCAAATAATGGTGGCATCCTCAGTATAGTAGAAGCAGGAGGCGTAGGTAAAGGAGCCAATATCTACATTAATGCAGCAACACTGTCACTCACTGATGGCGCTCAACTGCTAACTATTACTCGTGGTGCATCTGCTACCCAACCAGCAGGACAGGGGGATGCAGGCAATGTCAATGTTTTGGTAACAGGTGCTGTTGATATTACTGGGGAGAAAAACGGTTTTTCCAGTGGGATTTTCAGCTATGTGGGAACGGGGACTGTTGGGAATGGGGGTAACATTACCATCGATTCTGGTTCATTCTCTCTAAGTGATGGCGCTCGACTCGTCGCTAGCACTGGTGGACAAGGTTTAGATTCACCTAATAGTCAGGCAGGAAATATTACCCTCAATACCACAGGAAAAGTAGAAGTTGTGGGGGCAGACAGTGCTATCCACAGTACTTTGCTCACGGGAGGAGTTGGCAATGGGGGTAACATTAGCATCGATTCTGGTTCATTCTCTCTAAGTGATGGCGCTCGACTTTCTGCCTCAACTTATGGACAGGGAAATGCAGGGAATGTAACGGTGCGTGCAAATGATGCAATTTCCCTTGCAAATGGTGACATCCTCAGTGCAGTAGAAGCAGGAGGTGTAGGTAAAGGAGGCAATATCGACATCAATGCAGCAACACTGTCACTCACTGATGGCGCTCAACTGCTAACCATTACTCGTGAAGCATCTGCTACCCAACCAGCAGGACGGGGGGATGCGGGGAATGTTAATGTTAAGGTCACAGGTGCTGTTGATATTGCTGGGGAGAAAAACGATTTTATCAGTGGGATTAGCAGCCTTGTGGGAACGGGGACTGTTGGCAATGGAGGTAACATTTTTATCGATTCTGGTGACTTCTCATTACGAGATGGCGCTCAACTTGTTGCCTCAACTTATGGACAGGGAAATGCAGGCAATGTCAATGTTAAAGTAACAGGTGCTGTTGATATTGCTGGAGAGAAAAACGGTTTCAAGAGTGGGATTCGCAGCTTTGTGGAAACGGGGACTGTTGGGAATGGGGGTAACATTACCATCGATTCTGGCTCGTTCTCATTACGAGATGGCGCTCAACTTGAAGCCTCAACTTATGGACAAGGAAATGCAGGGAATGTGACGGTGGATGCAAAAGATGCTATTTCTCTTGCAGGTAACGCTTACATTTTCAGCACGGTGGAAGCAGGAGGTGTAGGTAAAGGAGGCAATATCGACATCAATGCAGCAACACTGTCACTCACTGATGGCGCTCAACTGCTAACCCTTACTCGTGGTGCATCTGCTACCCAACCAGCAGGACAGGGGAATGCAGGCAATGTCAATGTTAAAGTAACAGGTGCTGTTGATATTGCTGGGGAGAAAAACGGTTTTCCCAGTGCGATTTTCAGCTATGTGTCCACGGGGACTGTTGGCAATGGAGGTAACATTTTTATCGATTCTGGTGACTTCTCATTACGAGACGGTGCTTACCTTGCAGCCTCAACTTCAGGAGTGGGGAATGCAGGGAATGTAACGGTGGGTGCAAAAAATGCTATTTCCCTTGCAGGTAACGCTTACATTTTAAGCACCGTGGAAGCAGGAGGTGTAGGTAAAGGAGGCAATATCGACATCAATGCAACAACACTGTCACTCACTGATGGCGCTCAACTGCTAACTATTACTCGTGGTGCATCTGCTACCCAACCAGCAGGACGGGGGGATGCAGGCAATGTCAATGTTAAAGTAACAGGTGCTGTTGATATTGCTGGGGAGAAAAACGATTTTTCCAGTGGGATTCGCAGCAATGTGGGAACGGGGACTGTTGGGAATGGGGGTAACATTTTTATCGATTCTGGTTCATTCTCTCTAAGTGATGGCGCTCAACTTGTTGCCTCAACAACTGGAAGAGGAAATGCAGGGAATGTGACGGTGCGTGCAAAAGATGCTATTTTCCTTGCTAATGCTGACATTTTAAGCACCGTGGAAGCAGGAGGTGTAGGTAAAGGAGGCAATATCTACATTAATGCAGCAACACTGTCACTCACTGATGGCGCTCAACTGCTAACTATTACTCGTGGTGCATCTGCTACCCAACCAGCAGGACGGGGAGATGCAGGCAATGTCAATGTTTTGGTAACAGGTGCTGTTGATATTGCTGGGGAAAAAAACGGTTTTCCCAGTGGGATTCGCAGCAATGTGGGAACGGGGACTGTTGGGAATGGCGGTAACATTACCATCGATTCTGGTTCATTCTCATTACGAGACGGCGCTCAACTTTCTGCCTCAACTTCAGGAGTGGGGAATGCGGGGAATGTGACAGTGGGTGCAAAAGATGTGGTTACTGTTTCTGGAACTAGTCAAGAAAGCGGAGATTCTAGTGCTTTATTCACATTTACTGATTCTACTTCCACTGGTATTGGTGGTGATATCACTGTAAACACCAATATCTTTCGCGTATCAGACGGCGCTTTACTGGATGCACGCACTAGAAATAATCAAAAGGGTGGCAATATTACGGTAAATGCAAATATTTTTGAAGCACTCAACGGCGGACAACTCACCACCACTACCTCAAGCAATGGACGTGCAGGTAAAATTACTGTCAACGCTGACGATAAACTAATAATTAGCGGTATTGACCCTAGTTACAGCGATCGCATTACTAACTTTCCTGACAGAGTAGCAAATATCGGTGCTAACAGTGGCTTATTTGTCAGTTCCACAGGTTCAGGAATCACAGGCGATATCGAAATCAACTCACCCAAAATTACCTTAGACAACCAAGGCAAACTCAACGCTGAATCTGCATCCGGTAACGGTGGTAATATCAACGTCAACAGCGATTTCCTGTTACTTCGTCATGGCGCTCAAATCTCCACCAACGCAGGTACAGAAAAATTAGGTGGCGATGGCGGTAATATCAATATTAACTCAAGATTTATCGTTGCAGTTCCCAACGAAAACAGCGATATCAGCGCTAATGCCTTCACTGGAACAGGTGGAAATATCCAAATCAACTCGCAAGGTATCTTCGGTATCCAGTCGCGTCCAAAACTAACTGAGAAAAGCGATATTACTGCAAGTTCGGAATTAGGCGTTTTGGGTGTAACAAATATCAATACGCCCGATAACAGTTCTATTCAAAACAGCTTCACCGAATTATCACCAAACGTCATCAATACCAACGCACTCATTGCTAATAGCTGCATTTCACGCGGCATCAAGCGACAAGAAAACTCTTTTACCATTACAGGTTCTGGTGCTTTACGCAATAGTCCCGGAGATGTATTAATTTCAGCCTACACAACTGGTGATGTGCGTAGTGTTGAACCAACATCGCGCCCCTGGAAAAAAGGCGACCCAATTATTGAGCCACAAGGATTGTATCGATTACCCAATGGGCAATTAATCTTGAGTCGAAGTTGTTCAACATAAATATTGCACACATGGAAAAATCTTATGTGCAGTTTTCTGCAAAATGGCACGCATAATCATGCGATCGCACCATACAATTTATGCAACTATATATGATGCATGGTGAATGCATAACCCAGCCGTTTACCTTAATCTGAGTATTAAAGAAACGGTTAATGATCTGCTGATAATTTTTTGTTTTCTGTTGAGCCTGATGGTTCACTAACAGCGTATACTTGCGATGATCTCCGACAATGCTCGGCTGTAGATGTGGAAAGGATATGACAAATGATGACGCTTACAAATCGTAGATAAACAATGGGTTCCTACCTTCGGTTTCAAAAACTTTTTTTAATATTACTTACCTGCATCAGCATCACTCCACTTGCAGTATTTGCACAATCGACACCCCCATCTGGAGTAACAATTCCCCCCGATACACCAAGCATCGAAGAAACTATACCCCAACCATCACCATCACCAACCTTTCCTCCCACACCACTCGCACCCACTGTTCCTATACTCCCATCACCCCCACAGGAAAATCTACCCGAAACAACCTTTCCTAGTGGTGAAAGTTTCTTTGTCAAAGAAATTCGAGTCACAGGCTATTCTGTTTTAGAAGATGAAATCATCAAATTAAAACAGCCCTTAGAAAATAAAAAAATCACATTTGAGCAGTTATTGCAACTGCGATCGCAAATCACTGAACTCTATGTTACAAAGGGCTATATCACCAGTGGTGCATTTATTCCCAACAATCAAAATATTGCTAGCGGTGTTGTGCAAATCCAAGTTGTGGAAGGCGAACTCGAAGGAATTTCTATTTTAGGGCTACAAAGATTACAAACTTCATACGTGCGTTCCCGGATTAAACGGTTTACAAGTAAGCCTTTAAACCAAAAACGCATCGAACAAGCGCTGCAATTATTACAACTTGACCCGGTGATTGAACGAGTTAATGCTGAGTTAACCGCAGGTAGCACCCCCGGTAACAATATTTTACAGGTAACAATTACCGAGTCGCAACCATTCCACGCTGGGGTTATCTTTGCAAATAACCAATCACCTAGCGTTGGTTCAGAACAAGGGAGTGTTTTTGTTGCTCACGATAATTTATTAGGCTTTGGGGATAAATTCAGTGCCGAATACGGCATCACTGAAGGTTTAGACATTTACAATATCAGTTATTCTCTTCCCTTTAACGCCCTAGATGGAACTATTGGTGTCCGCTACAGCAACAGCGCTAGCCGCATTATTGAAAGCGAATTTCGTGACTTGCATATCCGCAGCGAAGCCGAAACCCTTTCTTTTAACGTCCGTCAACCGCTAATTTACACACCAAATAACGAATTTGCTCTTTCGTTAGCATTCGATTTACGGCGCAGTCAAACCTTCATACTCAATGATATGCCCTTCTCCTTTACTGAAGGCCCCGAAAATGGAGAATCAAAAGTTACAGTAATTCGCTTTTCTCAAGATTGGTTACAACGTAATGGTAACAGTGTCCTAGCAGCGCGATCGCAATTTAGTTTTGGAATTGATGCAATAGATGCAACCGTCAACGATAGTGGTACTGATGGGCGTTTTTTTAGCTGGGTGGGACAATTTCAATGGGTACAACGGCTATCTCCCCGCATCTTGATGCTAGCCAAAGTTAACACTCAACTTACTCCTGATTCTTTACTTTCATTAGAAAAAATTAGCATTGGGGGAGTTAATACAGTGCGTGGTTATAGTCAAAATCAACTTGTTGCTGACAATGGGGTAGTTGGAGGTGTGGAAGTTCGTATTCCTCTAGCATCGAATGTGGAAACACTACAGCTAATACCATTTTTTGACATCGGTACAGCTTGGAACAATCGCGGTATTAATGCCGACCCGCAAATCATCGCCAGCTTGGGGTTGGGCTTGAACTGGCAACCTTTTAACGGTTTGGTATTGCGTGCAGACTACGGTGTACCATTGATGGGAACAAGCGATCGCGGTAATTCACTGCAAGATAATGGCTTTAATTTTTCAGTGCTATATCAGCCGTTTTAATATTAAACATAAGTAGAGTGGCGTAAATAATAAAAGGTTCGTAGTGTTCGCGTAGCAACTTCCGCTTTCCCTGTAGCAACTTCCGCTTTCCCTGTAGCAACTTCCGCTTTCCCTGTAGCAACTTCCGCTTTCCCTGTAGCAACTTCCGCTTTCCCTGTAGCAACTTCCGCTTTCCCTGTAGCAACTTCCGCTTTCCCTGTAGCAACTTCCGCTTTCTCTGTAGCAACTTCCGCTTTCTCTGTAGCAACTTCCGCTTTCTCTGTAGCAACTTCCGCCTTCCCTGTAGCAACTTCCGCCTTCCCTGTAGCAACTTCCGCCTTCACGTTTTCGTGTTTCCCGCAATTTGTAGCGGCTTTCGCCTTGACTTTATCAAGGAAGGCAGGAAGCAGGGGAGGCTCTTGAAGAAAGAGGGTTATGTAATTCTTTTCTCTGTGCTCCCCTGCCTGCCTCAACCAAGAAATTTTTTAACCGAACGGTATTATAAGTGGTTACGCAAAATTATTTATGTCATTGCGAACGAAGTGAAGCAATCTAAAGCCGCAAGCGAATTGCTTCTCTTCGAGACGCTTTGCGAACGTTTCGCTTCGCTCCACTCGCAATGACAAATGTATATTTAATTTTGCACAACTACTTAGCAGTTGCCAGGTAGATTAGGACATAATGACAAGCGTGAATCTCAGGAATAGTAAGGTTTTTACCTCCTGCCTTCTGCATCCTGCTATACGTGATTGGGTGCTATTCATATAGATTACTTGAGTATCTAATAAAACAGCACCTTTGGACGATAGACAAGCGAATATTCGTTGATTATGCAGTTTTCTGCAATGAGGCGATCGCATTCGTGCATTTTTCAGGTAGCAAAACTGCACGCAAACAAGCAGAAAAGGTCGATGTGTAACATTAACTTCTAATTTAATGTATAACTCATCGCCAACAGTAATATTACTGACCGCGTACCAATGAAGTGATGGAAGATTTATCCAAATACCTTTGCCTTAACTCGATTTAAATCAAGGAGAAACTCAAATGGCTATTATTAATGGCAGCTTTTTCAGTGATACACTCTTTGGCACCGACGGTAACGACCTGATCGAAGGCTACCCCGTTGGCTCTGGTTTGTTTGATTACGACGGCTACGATATATTGTTTGGCTTTGCTGGCAACGATATATTGTTCGGCGGCAATCAGGATGACATCCTTTATGGCGGAGATGGTAACGATATATTGTCCGGCTCTATAAACAGTGGCTTAGTAGAATTCGACACCCTGGTTGGTGGTGCTGGTTCTGATGCTTTCGTTCTTGGCGATTTTCTTGGTGTTCAATACCAAGGTCTTGGTTACGCTACCATTACTGACTGGAACCCCTCTTCTGATTTCATTCTAGCCGGGGGTTTCTCTAGTCTATACTCTTTTGGGAATGCAGACTTGAGTGGCGGTTTTGCTCTAGACACACAAATTTACTATGGCATTGACTTGATTGCTAACGTTCAAGACACTACCAATGTCAGTCTCTCTAGAGACTTCATCTTTGCCTAGTCAGTACTTTGTTCGCCCGAAAATGCATTCGCCCACGGCTAATTGACTGATTACCCAATGTGATGTGATTCGGATACTACTAGCGTGGCACAGCTAAAATGATGCATTAAGCGTAGGTTGGGTTGAGCAACGCGAAACCCAACATTCATCAGGTTGTTGGATCTCATGTTTCGACCCAATTTACAAAATTTATTGCACTAATTTACTGGAGTTTCTGTGTTTGGCTGATGATTCAAGCTCATATTGAGGTAATCCGGCGTACTGATCAAGAATTTCAGGTTTTGCCAAAACAAGAAACAGCGCAATTTGGGACTTCCCCATTGATGGCCTACCCGCAACTATAGTTATTAAACAACGGATCGCAGAGGTGAAAGCCGCAGCACCGCCTGGAAAAGATTTACGGTTTAGTGTTTCCTTGCGTCCGATTTTGGGCGAAACAGAAGCAAAAGCTCCCATTTCCACAGGACTTACGCAAAATACCTCTCAAATTCTTATTCCTCGGTGTTCTCTGTGTCTCTGTGGTTCGATTTTCCGTTACCTGTGCCTAAGCCCCATTTCCAGACAAAATCGGATTTTAGATATATCCCCGATTTTTCTCCCATTTAGATGTTTCATTTTTTGAGAAATATCATCTCATCAATGAGAACTTCTACAACAATTGGGGACTAAGTGGGGTACAAAATACTAGATATACCCTAAAAAACACCTATAAATGACCCACAAGAGCGTCAAGGTTTATTAAATCTAAACTTTTTTGGGATATATATAGCACCTTCATAGCCCCTATCAGCCATTTTTGAAATCTTTTCTATAAACGCAGTAGAAATTAACTTACAAAAAAAGGGAGGAAGGAATAAAAAACTTTAGTTGTGGGTCTAAAGGCCACTTAAAAAAATATTTGTTTTGATACCCATAGCGCGAGATACAAAGCGTACTTGCTTCAATCCCACGTTTAAAAACGTGGGTTCCCTACACGCTCTGAAACTTTGTATAAATAGTTGACTAAGGCTAGCGATCGCCATACCCAACATCAACATTATAGTTATCGATATAATTTATTGTGTAGTCTACGCACGACTAGAAAAAACGGAGTATGACAATCTTACAGGTTGTGGATAAAGAGTTTTCACCGGTTCCCGTCATTGATATTAGTACACTGAACGACATAGTAGTGAATGATGATAAAAGCGATCGCTGGGATAAAGCCAGTGTCCACGAATTTCGCGGGACTTATGGCGATTATCTTTTGAATAAAGTCTCCAAAGTATTTCCAGAACTACGTCAAACAGTGTTTTAGAGTGCTGAGTAAAAGTTACTAACCTCGTGCCTTCTGCTTTCAATAAACAGATGTCAACAATTTATCTATCGCTGCCCGAAACGCCGTTGTTGCACCAGCACTCATGTCACGGGGGGCGCAAATGCGATTTCTCAAATATGCGAAAGTAATAGCTCCCACAGCAGCGAAGATGGGATCAACACTACTATTTTTACCACCAGTCCGACCACCCGGTAAAGTTTCACCATTGCCATGAATCAGATAATCAGCCAGTTGTCGCAGGTGAAAATCAACAGCGTCCTTAACTGTGGTAAAATCACCATCTGCGGCTAAAGCTTGGACTCCGAATTTTTGATAATATCTGCGATCGCAACTTCCCGATTATCGCTCAATCTCTCAGCTGCTTCGGCTATTTAAACTGTGACTTTTGTACCGTCAAATTTGGTGAATGTGAAACCATTGAATATTTCGTTGTAACCCAGTCTCTCATCCCTAAGCAGGCTAATAGCAACCTCTTCTCCCAAAGCCAAAGCAGCTGAACCATCGGAACGCCAATGGATACCACCGTGACCGCGACCAATAGCATAGTTAGTTGCTAGTTTATTCAACTCTCCACCCACAGTTAGTGGTGGGCCACTGTAAGAAATGACTTTTGTGGGGTCATTGGGATCAGGCACTACTGGTGAGGGGATAACAAAGTTTTCATCAAAAAACGCTTTCAACAGTGTGACATTGACGCCAGCAGTGGCAGCCGCACCTCCGGTATAAGAAGAATGGGTTGGCGCTCCTTCTGGATATGCTTGGGGCAATAGATAGGTGTTGAAGGTGCTAAAGGTCTGAGCCAAAGCTTGGGAATTAAAAACCTCCGAATTAATCGGATACTGAATTTTATTAACAATGTTGTTGTAGACTAGCCCACCAAACGCTTCTGGGCGTAAAATGCGGTGTACATAATACTTCTGCCAGTATGATGCTCTAATCGCACGCGAAGTACCCAAGTTAAGCAAGGCTTGTAAATGTCCCACTGCAAACGTTGCAGCTGAACCACTTTGGGTTCTCGAGTTGACGTAGGGATTGCCCGGATTCAAAGGTGTACCGATGCTACCAAGAATCAAGGAGGCTCCCAGGTATGTAGGCCCGCCAATATGGGCATACTCACCTAAATCCCGAACCGTGACTATGTAACGGTTTTTGGGGTCGTATTTAATGGACTTCCCTGAACTACCTCCATTCTGAATAGTCAACCATTCCTGGAAATTGACTAGAAAGTCATTACCAGGAAGAGCAGTACGAATCAATGGCGAAACAGACTGAGTTCCCCAAGGAATAGTTAGCAACAAAAATTGTGAGATATAGGGCCCATCTAGTACCCCTGGTGGAATAACATATCTTGTACTTGAACCTGAACCAACGTAGTTGACACTACCACGAAATAAAGTTTGAGGGGTGACACGGCCATTTTGTTTTGGCCCTCGAAACGCCGAAAGCTTGTTGAGGTCTTCGACGGCTGCCAAGACTTTTGGGTTGTCAGTATTGTTTTGGAGCTTGGAAAGAGGTACATCTCGGAGTAAAGCTTGCCAGTAAAGTTCAACTGCTTCAGCAGCGCGTTCTGCGCTAGCTAGAGCCGGTGGTGGCGGCACAGCTATCTGTGCAGCATTGATTCCTTCTAGGCTAATTGCCAGGGGCCCTTGAGGATTAACCAGCTTTCTGCCGCCACCCAAGATGATATTTTCATAATCATTCGGGTTTTGCGTTGTCAGTGCTTTGGTCAAAGAGTTGTAAGCTTCTAGCTTGACTTCGCCTAGCTCGTTATGTGGGAGTCCTCTACTGTCAGAGCCAATTTTGTTGGGATAACGCTCCTCATCGCCATTAGTCGGATGCGGCGGAATGGGAATACTCCGTTCAACTCTGGCTGCTTCAACACGTACTCGATAGGCTTTATCAACAAACCTGTTATAGTCAAACGCTCGATTATACCGTCTGTTGATATATTGGGCTTGTACAACATCTCCTCCCTTCTTTGAGGAGAAAGGTGAACCTAAAACTCCTGCAACAACGCTAGCGGCACTAAACAAACCAGCACGACCGAGAAATGAGCGTCTGCTAGCGTGACTACCAAAAAAACGTTTGCTAGCTACACGGGGTTGTTTCAGTTTATTTATTTCGCTATTAGCCTGAGCAGCTTGCTCGGAACCTTCATGAGAATTAGGATCTACTTGCATGAGATGTTCTCCACTGGCAAAAAATAATACAACAATTTAGTCATGAGTGAATACATGAGCATTGCAAAGCTAGAACAACTAGCCACACACAAAATACGTGCCTCCAGAAAGACAAGTTAATATCGCCGGATTTAGGATGAAATCTGGGATTACTCTACTGGAAGGTAACTTGCATAGAAGGTGATTTTCCTGAAAGTCATGTAGTTATTCAGTGCTGGTATGATGCTTTCATCACACGGCTGTTATAACTTTGTGGTTGTAATCAGTCTGATATGATGTTGCCGAAGTTAAAGCACAGCTATAACTACCACCTAATTCTGGTCAATCCACAAAATACTTTAAATCTATCGACTTAGTGTATTTTGTAGATATTAAATCAGACTCTCTCACAATCGGTGATGAAAATCAAGAGGTTTTTACAATAAACTTAGCAAGACCGTCAAAGCCCTAAAGGAAAAGGCGCACAGTGTCGTGTTCCTTGCTTGAGACTGTGGATCAAGCGCGACACGGTGGGTTTTGATTAAGTATTAAAGGCGGTTGTGGTTGAAAGGTTGAGTTGAAAGAATTAGGCGACGCCGAATAGCCCGCACTTCTCTACGAGACGCTCTTGCTAGCTTGCTTCCACGTTCGCAAAGCGTGCCGTAGGCAAGTGGTACGACATGGTTCGACTCCCTTCTCCTGTCGGAGACGCTAACGCGAACGACTGCGCCCTTCTCTACGAGAGGCTGCGCCAACGGCTACGCTCAGGACAGGCTCAGGGCCAGCCGCTCACCAGCCGCTCAGTGACCAAATAATTACTAATTCGTAATGACGCTCGTTCCGACGCTCGTTCCTCGCACTCCGCAAAGCGAGGAACGAGCGTCATTATAAATTACGAATTATTTTGACCATCGTAGACATTGCTTCCAAATAACATCCCATAAAAGCGGATTTAGCCTTTATTTGACTGTGTAATTAAGCCCAAATCTGCGTAAATTGGATGCACTATTTTTCTTATTTGGGGCAGTTGTCTACTAAAAAAATATGCTCCTAAAATGCAACAAGCACCGCCAAATAACAAAGCATTGGTAACACCAAAGTAACCTGCCAATGCTCCAAAAAATAAATTACCAAAAGGCAGTATTCCTAAGAAACCAGTTGTAAATATACTAGTTACTCTACCTCTTTTATCTTCATCAAGAAGAATTGATTGCATAAAATTATTAATTGAGGCCAAAGTTAGACTATTATTCATACCGATGATAAACATGAATACTAAACAAATCTCTAAATTGTTCGAGCGAGAAAAAACTATTAAACCTAAACCTAAAACTGCGGCAGAGATTGCTATAATCCTTCCCAGCCCCATCACATTTTTTCTAGAGATGAGATAAATACCTGAAACTATTGAACCAAGAGCCGAAGCTGTCATCAAAAAGCCCATAGTTTCAGCGTTACCTTTTAGTACTTCTTGAGAAAAAATAGGTATTAAGTTGACATGAGTCATTCCCATAAAGCAAATAACAATTTGTAATATCAATAAATATTTAATCGGCAAAAATTTGTATGCATAAATAAAACCTTCTTTGAGATTTTTCCAAAATTGGGGCTTTTGATTCAAGGAATTATTGATAACTGGGTTGACTTTGATAGTTAAGATTGCAGATAAAAATGGTATATAGCTGATACTATCTACTAAAAAGCAGGAAGCTACACCAGACTTAGCAATCATTAAACCCCCAATCATCGGGCTAACAAACTTCGCTGTATTAATCAAGAATGAATGGCAAGCCATCGCACTATAAGTATCTGATTTCTTATCCAACAGTCTGGGAATAATTACCTGGCGTGCTGGTAAATCGAAAGCTTTTACCGTTCCCTGAAGTGTGCCAATGACAATAATCCATGCAACATTAATGTTATCACTAAGAGTTAGAAAGGTTAGGGTAGAAGATAGCAAAATGGATACTACCTGAGTAGTTAATAGAACATATCGTAAGTTCCAGCGATCTAGCAATACTCCTACCAATGGTGTAATAATTAAGCCTGTAGCTTGATTTGTAAATCCAGCTACACCCACTAATACAGCCGAATTAGTTAGTTGATAAACTAGCCATACCAAAGCAATTTGAGTCATCCAAGACCCGAAAAAAGATAAACTTTCTCCGATAACAAAACAGGAAAAATTTACAGATTTAAGCGCAGCAGGAAGTTCAAAGTAAACAAACTTTGGTTTGTGCTTTTGAAATTTTTCTCTATTACTTGGTATCATGAGTTTTTCCCTATTTAAAGTTTTCATCCTTCGTTCGTTGTTAGGACTTACGCACAAGAGATCCCCCAACCTCTAAAAAAGGGCTTTTGAGTTTCCCCTTTTTTTAGAGGGGATAGATGTTTCAAGTTGTTAGTGCATAAGTCCTGGTTGTGTTCGCGTTGGGTGCGCTTTGCCTTCATTCTGTTCATAGTGCTTCTTCCTTTAACCAATTACGCTTAGAGGTTGTTTAAAAAGTATTTTGCTGTGATTTTACGTACTTATTGATCCCCCCTAACCCCCCTTCAAAAGGGGGGAACCGGAATCAAAGTCCCTCAATTTATCGGGGGATTGAGGAGGAGCTAAAACGTTTTGATACCTAGAATGGGACTTTTCAAACATCCTCTTAGATAAAATAATTTGCATGGACGAGGACATTAGTAGAGACATTACATTTCAACGCCTCTACTAATTTTTTGATGAAGTTTTATCAGACTTGCATATCACCAGCCCGGAAAGAGTATTAGTAAAGCTTAATGTTCGCAAAACAGAAAGTTTGTATGCTTAGTATTAAAACAAAAAAACACAGGCATCATGACTAGACTATGTATCATACCATGTTTGGTCAAATACCCACAATTCTTGCAAATCAACCTCAAACCCTTGCTGCTTGGCGGTAGGGGTTTGAGGTGGTTGATGCTCAATTAAACACAGGTGACATCATAGCCAAGCTCGGTCATATTGAACAGGCCAGAGTTTATCGTGTCCCAGCTGTTTGGCTGCCAGATGCGGCCAGTAAGGATTGCGGAGTAGTTCACGTCCCAACAGCACTATATCAGCTACTTCTGTGCGAATAATCTCGTCAGCTTGTTCAGGGGATGTAATTAAGCCCACGGCTCCTGTATGAATATTAGCCTCACGGCGGATGCGTTCGGCAAACTGAGTCTGATAACCAGGTTTAATTGCTATATTAACGCCTGGTACAATACCACCCGATGAACTGTCAATGAGATCAACTCCTAGAGACTTGAGTTTGTCGCTTAAAGCGATACTTTGTTCAATGTCCCAGCCATTATCTACCCAATCGGTGGCGGAAATGCGTACCCAAAGTGGATGCGTCTGGGGCCAAACCTCTCGGACTGCTTGAACAACTTCTCTAAGCAGACGAGTCCGATTTTCAAAACTGCCACCATAATCATCTTGACGGTGGTTAGAAAGGGGTGAAAGAAACTGGTGCAGTAGATAACCGTGGGCAGCATGGATTTCCACTACCTTGAAACCAGCTTGCAGAGAACGTTTGGCTGCTTGGGCAAAGGCATCAATAACTGCTTGAATTCCCTCAAAAGTGAGGGCTTCTGGAATTGGGCTATCTTTTCCAAAAGCGATCGCACTACTCGAAACTAAGGGACGCCAACCTTCCTGAGATTCATCCAGCACTTTCCCTCCTTTACTCGGTTTGGCAGTACTGGCCTTTCTACCCGCATGAGCAAGTTGAATACCCGCAACAGCGCCAAAGTTATGGATCAATGCCACAGTTTTAGCCAACGTTTCTATGTGTGCATCTGACCAGATTCCCAAATCTTGCGGGCTAATGCGCCCACGCGGTTCTACTGCGGCTGCTTCTGTTAGCACTATACCTGCACCGCCAACTGCGCGAGAAGCTAAATGAATAACGTGCCAATCATTAGCATATCCATTTGTACTGGAATATTGACACATCGGGGAAACGGCGATGCGGTTGCGAAAGGTAACTTCACGAATTTTGAATGGTTCAAACAGGTGTGCCATTGTTATTGATTCCTTCTCTTGCTAGGTAAGACTCTCAGCATTTGGAACTAAGTTGTAGACACAGATTTGGTTTGAAATGTAACTAGTGCGCATTCTCAGCTCATGTATGGGTCATTTTGCCAGTTTTGCCAAAATTCTTGTAGGCTCTTATTTTGGCGAAGGTATTGACTAAATAGCAAACAGTTTTCCTCTCGGACGAAGTGCAGATTCAATAGAAGCACGCCTTGCTAAACTCCATATTGTGGCTTGATTTGCTGTAACTACAGGAATATTTAAATCTGTTTCTAATTCCTCAATCACCTCAAATGTTCTCCATGCCGTACAGGGCAATACAATAGCATCTGCACCTTTGTGAGATACCTCTTTGATGAAAGCTGCGGCTTCATTGGGTAACTGATGCCAAAGGTAATTCTTTTTTGCTACTTCTGTTGAGCGTTCATCACCTTTAAACCCCACTATTTCAAAAGGCGCTTCACTCAAAAACGTTTTTAGCGTTTGGTTGTTCCATTCTGGATAAGGGGTGACTACAGAAATTTTCCTAATTTTTAGGTATGTTAACGCTTCTAATAGAGCTAAAGCAGGCACAATAACCGATACTCCAAGCATCTGTGTCAAACGTTGCTCTAATTTTTCAGCAAAAACTCGCCCTCGGTAAAATGTTGCTGTTGTGAAGCCGTATGCTCCAAAATGTACCCCGGCTCTAGCTAATTTTTCTACTTCCTTAACAGCTTCTTCATTGATGTCATCCATTGATTCATAGTTCTCATAGGCGTGTGAGCGTTGAGCAATCACGCGATGGCTATGAATACTGACTAGACTGGAAAAAGCAGAGTGAAAGTCAGGCTCAAACGTCGTGTTACCTGCGGGTACTAGCAAGCCAAGACGGATCTGCCTATTAGAGTCAGCTTTCGAGTACATATAATACCTCTTTTTGACAAGCCTGATTATGTCTAAATATTTATTTAGTTACACTAATAATTAGGTATACATATTTTCAGGAAGACTGTATGATATAAAAACTACGTTAAACCGACCGATAAACTGTAATATATCATCTAACTGACATAGATACCTGCCACTTAATTATTTAACTGCACTAATCAACACGTCTGGCTTTTGTCTTATTGCTTTAGTTGGAGTTGTCCAATCTCAAATAGTCTGCATCCACGATGATTACAAGGAAAAGATTTCATGAGCAACATACAACTGTACTTCGCCAAAGCCTCTACTTTCTCTCAACGGACTCGTGTAGTCTTACTGGAAAAAGGCATTGACTTTACCCCGATAGAAATTGACTTACAAAACAAACCCGATGGGTACACTCAGATTTCCCACTATGGCAAAGTCCCAGCTATCAAACATGGGGATGTTGAAATTTACGAGTCCGCTATTATCAATGAATATCTAGATGAAGTCTTCCCAGAACCATCTTTGTTACCCCGCGATCCCGCAGCTAAAGCGATCGCTCGGATCTGGATAGACTACGCCAATACTCGCCTTGTCCCAGCTTTTAACAAATTTCTCCGCGGCAAAGATAGCCAAGAACAGGAACAAGGACGAAGAGAGTTCACAGAAGCACTTCTATATATTGAACAAGAAGGATTAGGCAAAGGTGATTATTTGTTAGGAGATCAGTTTAGCCTTGTTGATATCAGCTTCTATCCTTGGTTTGAGCGTTTACCACTCTTAGAACACTTCCGCAAATTCACACTACCAGCAGAAACACCTCGTTTGCAGACATGGTGGAATCTGGTACGCGATCGCCCCTCAATTCAAGCGGTAGAAAATCCTGTAGACTTTTATTTGCAAAGATTCGCCAAAGTTCTCGGTGAACCTGTTCCCGTTGGTGCAGTTCAAAAATAGGGCATAGGGATTGACAGAAATTAACCAAAATCCAAAATGGGATAACCTATGAGCTTAAATAACCAAGTTCTAGACAAACCGATTTCCGCAGAACTGCCATACGTAGAAGCTAACCTCAGTTACCTGATCCCAATGGCAGAAAAACCTGTTAACTATACTTACGAACCACCGCCAGGGATTCCTCGCACGAATGCAACTTATCAGACGCACAAACTGCCAATTTACAATGCTCGTTCTATCTCAGAGAACATCTCGTTAGATCGAGAAGGTTTCGCCTTTACTGGACATAATACTAATGTCCGCAACTTTTACGATGAAGACGAAGTACGCCGCGTCTACTATCCAGAAGCCGAGCAATTATTAAAAGAGGTGACAGGCGGAACTAAGGTAGTGATATTCGATCACACCCTGCGTAACGCTGGTCAGTCAAAGCCAGGTGAGAATAATATTAAGGAACCTGCCAAGCGCGTACACAACGACTTCACCGCCAAATCTGGCTATACTCGCGCCCGTTTGGAACTAGCAGCGCAAGGCATAGATGATATTGATACGTTATTAAAACAACGATTTGCCATTATCAATGTTTGGCGAGCGATGTCTACGACGGGCTACGCCTACGCAACACCAATCCAAGAGTCACCATTAGCAGTGTGTGACGCGCAAAGCATTGCAATAACAGACCTTGTAGCTGGTGATTTAGTGTACCGCGTAGACGCGAAGCGGCTTGTCGCCAGACATCGCATCGGTGAAACCTACGGAGTCACGTATAACTCCAAACATAAATGGTTCTACTTCCCGCAAATGCACAGAGACGAAGCACTATTTATTAAATGTTTCGACTCCGCAGAAGACGGATATGCGCGTTTTGCCGCCCATACAGCCTTTGAAGATCCCACCAGCCCAGCCAACGCTCCCCCACGAGAAAGCATCGAACTACGAACATTCGTCTTTTACCCTGCATAGATCGCAAAAAGTTCTCTCAAGCTCCTACTCTCTGCGCCTCTGCGTGAAACAAATTAATTAATCCTTGGAGACACAAATATTATGACTTCCCAACACTTTGACATCAAACCAATCGCCGGACGTATCGGTGCAAAAATCATTGGTGTTGACTTGAGCAATAACCTCAGCAATGAAATCATCAGCGATATCCGTAAAGCTTTAGTTAAACACAAAGTCATCTTCTTCCGAGATCAGAACCTTGACGCTCAAGGACAAGTAGCCTTCGCCCGACGCTTTGGGGAAGTCACCACAGCCCATCCCACCGTTCCCTCATTGCCAGAAAACCCAGAAGTTCTTGACCTGAATTACGGCAAGACTGTGAGCCGCGCCAACACTTGGCACACCGATGTCACATTTGTAGATCGTCCTCCTCTTGGTTCTATTTTGCGGGCGCTTGTCATCCCACCGTCGGGAGGTGACACCATTTGGGCAAACTCCGTGACTGCTTATGAAGATTTACCAACTCACTTACGTAATCTTGCTGACCAACTCTGGGCAGTACACAGCAACGCCTACGATTATGCAGCAGCTACAATTGACTTGCCAGAAGAAGTCTTAAAGTATCGGGCTGTTTTCACCTCGACTTTATACGAAACTCTACATCCAGTTGTCCGCATCCATCCTGAATCTGGTGAACGTGGTTTATTTATTGGTGGGTTTGTGCGTCGCCTGCGTGGTTTATCACAGAATGAATCCGATGAAATCGTGAAATTGTTGCAAGCTTACATCACACGTCCTGAGAACACAGTCCGGTGGCGCTGGAAAGTTGGCGATGTGGCTTTCTGGGATAATCGCGCTACTCAACATTATGCGATCGCTGACTACGGTAATCAACCTCGCCACGTTCAGCGAGTCACACTTGTGGGTGATATTCCTGTTGGTATTGACGGTAAGCAGAGTGAGGCTATTAAGGGAGATTCTTCTGCATATAATCGACGTGAGGCAGTGATATCATGTCCGGGTAATGACTTACGATTAAGCACCAGTTTGAAGCCACCAATGAAAACCCGTCAGACCACGGATTAAATCTGGCTGTTGGAGTAAAGATTGACACCGATGAAATAAGACATCTCCCCCAACCCCCCGATAAATTGGGGGGCTTTAATTCCGGTTCCCCCCAATTTATCGGGGGGTTAGGGGGGATCGATAAGTGCCTAAAATCACAGCAAACTACTTTTCAAACAACCTCTTAGTCGTATTGAACAACTTCGATTCCGTCGAAATCCTCAAGCGGGAGCAATGCGATTTTGTGAGGTCGGCTAAAAAAGGTGCGATGCCTTCGGCGGGCGCAGCCATCGCTAAAAATTATATTTAAGTACAAGGTGATTTTATTTGCAAATAAAATACTTGTTTACACGAGAATTAATCTTGATGAAATATCTCAAAAAGATTGCTAGCAAGTCATTCGACGATTATTCCTAAGAATATCTGCAATCAGTCTTTTATACTTAGTATTAAGTATATAAAAAAATAAATTAAAGACATGATTAAAGTATAAAATTTATCAAGCAGTTTGGGGTTTGATAAAGGAATTAAAGATAGAACCACAGAAATTATCCCAACTTCCAGCTATCCATTGACAACGCAGATGTAACATAATTTCTGCAGGCTCTCGCTAGAGAGCAGATTTGACCAATAACGTCCTAATTTCCTAGTTTGACTATGAAGACGAAAGCCAAAGACAACTACAGAGTCCGTAACTGGCAGGAATACGATGCGGCACTCAAGCAGCGAGGCAGTCTGGCTTTCTGGGTGAGTGAGGAAGTAATTGAACAATGGCGCAACGAAAAGAAGCAGGACAGAAAGGAGCTTCTAATTATTACAGTGATATAGCGCTGGTGACTCTGCCGCTAAACAGGTATCTACTACCTCCAAAGATTTCTTATTTAACTTCTTCATCCCAGATACCTACCTTCTCAAATGCTCCATAAGCAAGTTTCAGAAAGTTTACTACTCTCTGTCTTCCTATAATTCCAAATTCTTTATTCTCTCTTGCCTCAGCAAAGGTCATTCTATTTTGGTCTATTATGTTTCTTTCTTTATATGCTAGCTTCGGGAAATCTATAACAATAATTTTATATTTTTTGATTAGTTTCTGTATATTCATATCTAAGTCTACATGCTCCCAATCATCACACAGCCCTAAATTGCGTACCAAAATATGAGGCATTTTCTCCCCGTAGCTATTCACTGACTGTCCAAACAAATTAAGGCTATCATATCCTCCTGTAGAGACAAACCATTTGCAAAAAGTTACTCCCTCGGAATTCCCTAGTTCAATTAACTGATTTCTTTCTATCCAGTCAAAGACTGCTCTATGTGATTGTGCTGCCAAATTCACAACTACTGGCTTACTTGTCGCCATCTCAAATATTCTATCTGCCTTATCAGCCTGCCGTTCATTCTCGCTAAACACCGCATACTGACATATTCCCTTATAGACTCCTGCCACATCTGGATTTGACCTATCTGTTTCTACTGGTACAAACGGAATTTTCTTATCCAGAAAGTACTGAATCATTGTCCTAGTTACTAGAGACTTCCCTACTCCACCCTTTTCACCATCTACCAAATGAATCGTCGGCATAACACCTACCCCTAATACTGATTAAACTCACTCGATATATCTGAACTAGGCTTAGAAGTTTTTGGCGTTTGTCGCCTAGTAGTTTTAGCAGTTTTCTGAAAGTCCTTGCCCCCATCTGACAATGATTGCTTCTCTTGTGACTCCTCTGTTGATTGACCTAAATCTTTTAGAGCGTTTTGAGAGTCTTCAGTTACTCCTATAACTACTGGTGTTACCGATGATTTTGTTGTAGTCTGACTCGAATCTTCAAAACATAAAACTTGTTTTGGTTTAGCCCTTTGCTGACGAGAACGCTTTTCTTTTTGAATCTCAGTTAAGTATTGCTTAAGTGTCGCTGCTGAAACTTTTATTTCTTGCTTCTCTAGTAGCTCCGATAGGTCTTGATAACTATAGCCCTTTTTCAGCGCTGATTGAAGTTGTTCACGCAGAAAGTAAATACTCTCTCGCAGGGATAATTCTTCTTTAACCTTCTCTTCTAGCTTCTCTAATTCTCCTAGCGTGGTTTGGAGTTTATCAATTGGAATCTTCTGTCCTGGGGTTGTGCGTACCATTTCTGATGATGACTGAACTGAAAATTTCATTAATCCTATCACCACATGTTCTTGTGTGGGTGATAACCACACACACATTAATGAAACCAAGCTCTCATACCATTTCACGAAATGCTTGATACAAATGATTAGTCTCTAATTCTTTCCCCCTGCTCGATAACGATATAACACTGCTTCGACAAACAATTAATTATCTGTCTTCCGTGGCTCCCACATAGCCCTCTCGCCCAGGTGGCAGGTCTTTGATTCTCTCCCACTGGCCGTCTCGTAGTGCGTATCGGCCTCTCATCGTTTTCTTGTTGTTTATTCTTTTTTAGCAGTTCTCATTCCAGTTTACCTAATTGATGACACGCCCTAAGCAGTACCGAGCGTTCGCAACGGGCTACGACAAACGCGCTACAAACTTTCTAGGTGCAATTTATCTGGCTGCTTCTGTCATTTGGCTCAATTGATGACACGCCCTAACAATGTCGGGCAACCCAACCACTGCAGTTGAAAAACAGTTTGGTTTGAAGATTTCGCCACTGCAGGAACCATCCGCCCCCATTGCTTACCCGATTCGGTGGGACGATAGGGAATTTTCTTGTCCAATGTTCTATATTGCAGTCCAGAATTTAGTAACCATTTGTTGACCAACCGTGCAGACATTCCCACTACCTCGCCGATTTGTGTTGGGTTGAGAAATGCGTCTTCTGTGGTATTAGTGCAAGCGATCGCAGTTTTTAACTCATCTGCTGCTGGCTTAAGTGTGGGGTTAACTCTGGTGGCGGCGTTAACTGCTAACTGGGCTGTGAGGGATTTGTCTAATCCGGCAAATTCCTCCAACATCATTTGCACATATAAGAGTGCATTTTTGAGGCGATATTCTCTGGCGATCGCACCCCTAAGTTGCATCTCACTAGCGGCAAGGTTAATGTCAGCAAAAATTTTCGATTTTTATGAAAATAATTAGCTTGGTAATGCTAAGATCAAAGCTGACTTTTCCCGTTATCTCCTTGATTGAGCGATCGCTTACTATACCCCTAGCTTTAAGCCCTATTCTCTCGTGATTTATTGTCACTAATATTAAGTTATTGAGAATAAAGTATAGTCTGAAACCCTTGCAATTTCGTTGTTTCATGACTTAACGGGAAAAGTCAGAAGATCAAATAAATAAACAAACAAATTAATATTTTCCAAATTAAAATAGCAATTCTCTCTGAAGATATGCTTAAAAAAGGTTAACTCTATAAAGGTTTATTTATAAAGCTAGTTAAAGGTAGAAATATTTAAAAGATTATAAAATAATATATATAACTTGCAAATAGTGTTAGGAAGCGATAAAATTTGCATTAAAGATACGGAAAATTACTCTTTTTAATCCATTATAACCTTTAATGCGGTTAAAAAGTATGATTAAAACGAAGGGAGGTACATTAATTTTCATGTAATAATATGACCAAACTTAAGCTAATTAATTATATCAAACAATATCAAGATAAAAAATTAGCGATAGAATTAACGCGATGTGTAACTTTCTCTAAATTATTGTGGAATTGTTCAAATTCCTCTTTACCCCACAATGAATCAAGGTTTAACAAAATTAAGTTGCACACTGCATTAATTAATAAAATTACATAATAATCAGCAAAAGTATTACTGGAGAGTGATTTAGGATGTATATAGGATATGAAGCTTATCCTATATACATCCTAGTCCTAGCCTTTTTTGTAATTACATAAATTCTTGTGCAGAACAGCAGAGAGGATAAGTGCATGGATTCTATAGAACTTGAACCTTTAGTTGAAATTGTTAATCGCAAGCTACTTGAAAAGCAAATTCGCCCTCTCAATTACACAGAAATTCTGATTATGCAAGGTATTTGGCAATATCAAACGTATCACCAAATTGCTCAAGAGAGGGGCTATAGTGCTGGCTACTTTACTAACGTCGTTGCTCCACAATTGTGCCAACGACTCACCGAACTCGTCGGTAGTCGTGTTACCAAAAAAAATTGCCGAGTGTTACTGGAGTCTTATCTTGATGCTACCTGTACGGTTTTAAAAACAACGATTCTAAAGCAAGATTCTGTGGACTCATTCCCTGATACCGACCAAAAACCGTCACCTAGCTACCCCAGTGGTCCAGTTCCGCTTGGTTCCTCTTTTTACATTGAAAATTCTACCCTTTCTACACGAGTTTATGAAGAAATTTCTAAACCAGGAGCCTTAGTACGGATAAAAGCTCCCAAGGAAATGGGTAAAACTTCAATGTTGTTGAGGATTTTGAACTACGCTGACTCCCAAGGCTACCGCACTGTAAGTCTTAATTTGGAACAGATTGACAGTTCAATTTTGAATGAATTAAATCTATTTTTGCGCTGGCTATGTGCTAATGTCAGCCGCCAACTACAAATTGAACCAAGATTAGACGACTATTGGGATGAAGATATCGGCAGCAAAGTCAGCTGTTCATTATATTTCCGAAAGCATTTACTAGAGCAAATCAACTCTCCTGTAGTCTTGGTTTTAGACGAAGTGAACCAGATTTTTGAACATCCACAAGTGGCAAGAGATTTTCTACCGATGTTGCGTTCGTGGTATGAAGAAGCCAGAAGACTGCTCATCTGGCAGAAGCTGCGCCTGATTGTGGTTCACTCGACAGAAATTTATGTTCCTTTGCAGCTAAACCAGTCACCTTTTAATGTAGGGCTACCAATTCAGTTAGACAATTTTAGTTTCGAGCAGGTACAGCAGCTAGCTCAATGCTATGGACTCGACTGGAACGATGGAGAAGAAGCTAGACAACTAATAGACATGGTAGGAGGACATCCAGCATTAATACACACAGCAATATATCATCTAAGCCGTAAGGAAATGACTTTGAAGCAAATACTAAAAACAGCCCCCAGATATACCGGAATTTATTCCTATCATCTACAACGTCATTGGGCAAATTTACAACAACAACCGGAACTAGAAGTTGCTCTTTATAAAGTTATGAGTTCTACTGAACCAGTGCAACTAGAACCAATCATTGCTTACAAGTTAAGCAGTATGGGGCTAATCAAGTTAGATGGCAGCCAAGCAACACCGAGTTGTCAACTGTATAAGCAGTATTTTAAGAATCATTTATCAAATTAAAATTGTGTTATAACTTTGTAGTATAATTGTAGTTAAGACTTGTAGATGAGAGTCTCACATTTTTGAATAAAAATTTTATTCAAGAAAGAATAGACAAGCTTCCAACCAATGAAAATAAGGATACAAATCAAATGCCATTACTCCCAAAAGAAATACCTAGTAATAAGTTAGCTGAACATCTCAATCAGAATCTATCCGGAAGTGCAAATCAGCCTTTTTCGGTAGATTTTTTGCTATTAACTTGCCTATTATCTTATTTAATGACCTTAGTTTTGCTTAGTCAATGGGGCGAAGAAAAGTTTAAAGAAATCGCTGCAAAAACTGGCGATCGCTTCGAGGAGTGGGAGTATTCTTTAGTACAAACATTCAAACAGGAGGTTCAGAAAGGAACAGAGTATAAAGAGATATTCCAAATGCTAGATAAACAGATTGAACAAAACGGCGAAAAACTGCCCAAGTTTACAGATTTATTTAGCGGAGCAAATGAGATATTTGAAATAGATCTACTCTTTGATATCGACGGGCTTTCTATAGAGCCTACTCATTTAAGGAGCATGGACTTAACATTCCACTTAAAAGTTCCTTATCCTGTACGCATCTATATAGATCCAAATAATGATGAAGAGATTGATCGCCTTGTGAAATGGATCGATACTCTTAAAAAATGGTTAGTAGAACCCACGAGTAAATTACCTCGCCCTGAGAGTAACTATATCCCTGTTTATACTTCCTAAAAAACATCTTTAGCCTAGAAGAAAACAGTCAATTGCTTTCTTTTATTTCCCCTTTCTCATACCTTGCACCTTACCCTGAGTAAGTCTTGAGCTTCAGTTACGGCTTCATAGCCAAAGTCCGCTTTAACAGACTCAAATCTCAAGTAAGTTTTAGCTTACTTGAGATTTGAGCCAATCAATTTATTGGCGGACGAAAAACTAGGTGCAATATCTAGGTTTTTTGATTAGGGCGGGCAATACACCATAATGTCACCCCCATTTGCATCATTAAAAAGTCTGCATTAAATACAGCAAATTACAACTAACTTGATGAGGTACAGATAATTGTAAGGGCGTTTGCTCTTAGCGTTCCCGCAGGGTAGGGTCGTTTGCCCCTACCCATATACCAATACGCTTGGGTTAAGGCTAAAACTCTTTATCAAAGTCAAATTTTTAACGTAGACGCTGCATCGGCTTGCCGCAGGCTACCGCAGAGGCGCAGAGGAAACAGAGAGAAGAGAAAAAAATCCTTAACCCAAGCGTATTGACCCATATACTTCATTTACCTGAAAAATCCTGTATAAACTAAAATGTCTAATTACTTAAAGATATGAAGGCAGTAAATAAAAACATACTAAACAAAATACTAAATAAGCCAAGGTTACATAAGCCTAAGTTTAGTCCTCGTTTTAATGTTCAAACTTTAGAATTAGAAGGTGTATTTCTTGTATCGGAAAAAGATTCTCTTTTGCTTGATGATCATTTCACATTCAACACCTCCAATTTTTTCACATCATTTTTATTAAAAAACCTCGAAAATTCTCAACAAAATCTGTATCAAAAGCTAACTACTTTAATTGATGGTAATCACACCGTTGACGAAATTGTTGATAAAATCGTTCCACAAATTCTAGCGAAAGAAGTAAATAATTGGGATATCATTTTTGCTCATGCTAAGGTTTACCATGCTTTGATGCAGATGGAAGAAAAGGGCTATATTGTTGAAAGCGATAATCAATTGCCCTCTAACTTAGCAATTTTTTGCGAATATCTGAACATCGATCCAAAAGAAGCACAAACCCGTTTACAAACCACTCAAGTAGCAGTGAAATCTTTTGGTTATAATCTTCCTACTGCCCAATTTAAAACTATTTTAGAATCACTGAACATCAAAGTGTCAGATCAAGGAGATATAGAAGTAGTTTTAACGGATGACTATCTCCAAGACGGTTTAGAATCCTACAATCAGGAAGCCTTGCATCTGTCACGCCATTGGATGCTTGTCAAACCTGTAGGAACAGTTGTGTGGATAGGCCCCATATTTCATCCAGGAAAAACAGGGTGTTGGAAATGCCTAGCTCAACGTTTACGAAACAATAGACCTGTTGAAGAATTTATCCAAAAGTATCAAGGTATTTCAACACCGATAATTCCTCCGCTTTATTCGCTTCATACCTGGCAAACTACCTTAGGGATGGTAGCAACAGAAGTTCTTAAATGGATTTTATTAGGAGAAAATAAACGACTAGAAAATATTTTAGTTACTTATGATACTTTTTATCTAGAAATACAAAACCACATGCTAGTTAAGCGTCCCCAGTGTCCTAGTTGTGGAAAAATATCATCTGGTTTTGCTAGAAATCCTCAACCAATTATTTTAAAAAATCAAAAGAAAACTTTTACAACTGATGGCGGACACCGTTGTTGTTCACCTCAAGAAACACTCAATAAATATCAATATCATATTAGTCCTATTACAGGAGTTATCAGAGAACTTATAAAAATAGATCAAGGAGTGAATAGTTTAACTCATACTTACATAGCTAAACATCACTTTGCGACAATGTTTGACAATCTCGACTCCTTACGCTTAAATCTTTCTGGTAGAAGTGCAGGAAAAGGAAAAACTGACCAACAAGCTCAAGCAAGTGGTTTCTGCGAAGCTATTGAGCGATATTCCAGTGTTTTTCAAGGAGATGAAATATGGGAAACAGGTAACTACCAACAAATGGGAGATAAAGCTATTCACCCTAATGCTTGTATGAATTTTAGTCAAGAACAATATCAAAACCGCGTCTCATGGAATGCTAGCCGTTCTGATTGGTTTCAAAAAGTTCCAGAACCCTTTGATGAGGAAAGAGAAATTAAGTGGACACCTGTTTGGTCTTTAACCCATAAAGAATTTAAGTATTTACCAACTGCTTACTGCTATCATGGCTATCCCGAACTCATCAAGCCTGATTGTTGGGCTGATACCAATGGCTGTGCTGCTGGTAACACAATAGAAGAAGCAATTTTGCAAGGTTTTATGGAGTTAGTGGAGCGGGATTGTGTAGCCTTATGGTGGTATAACCGTATCCGAAGACCGAGTGTCGATTTGGATAGTTTTGATGAACCGTATTTTCAAGCATTAAAGAATTATTACCAAACAATTCCTCGCGAACTCTGGGTTTTGGATATAACCAGCGATCTGAATATTCCTGCTTTCGTTGCTATTTCTAGAAGAACAGATAGAGAGATCGAGGACATCGTTTTGGGCTTTGGTGCCCATTTTGACGCGAAGCTTGCCATTGGGAGAGCATTAACTGAGGTACATCAGATTCTTCCTAACGTTTTATTCGATGATGCTAATGCCACTACTCAGTATCCTGCGTTTTCAGATCAGCTAGCCATAGACTGGTGGAAAACTGCTAAGTTGCAAGACCAGTCTTATTTAGCTTCTAATGAAAGCGTCTCGTCAAAAGTGTGTGCTGATTATCCGCAAATTTGGAACGAAGACTTATTAGAAGATATCAAGACCTGCCAGCGAATTGTCGAGAAACATGGTATGGAAATGCTAGTTTTGGATCAAACTCGTCCTGATATCGGACTCAAGGTGGTCAAGGTGATTGTTCCAGGATTGCGCCACTGGTGGAAACGTTTAGGTTCAGGACGACTTTATGAGGTTCCAGTGAAATTGGGTTTGTTGGAAGAGCCGCTCAAGGAAAATCAACTCAACCCTTTTCCAATGTGGATGTAATAGTAACTTAGATATCAAGGCTATGTCAGCAAACAACAAACAGTTTATTAAAAATTGGATCGAAAAAAAGTTGCAAGGTCAAGGAAATCCTTTAGAAGACTTAGATCAGCAAGTTGTATTTTTCATTCCTGGTGCAAGTGCTAATCCTATTTTTGGTAAGTTTGTAGGTATTGAGGAAGTTAAGAGATTTTTCCAGTTGTTACAAGCAAAACTATTGCAAGAAAAAGTAACTCAAAGTTTTTTGGTAAAAGATTACATTGCTGAGGAAAAACAAGTAGTAGTCTTGCTAGAAGAAACTTTTATCCCAGAAAAAGAGCCATCCAATGTTTCTTTTAATCATACTGCCTGGGTTTTTAAATTGAATGATGAGCAAAAAATTGTTGACCTCTACTGCTACGACAATACTTTAGTTACATCCAAAGTTTTGGAATAAGCGATGCCTACGGCTGGCTACACCTACGCACATTATCTAAATTAGATACCATGCTTAACGATTATAAAATCATAGATGCAGATTCACATGTGTATGAGCCAAACGACATGTGGGAAAAGTATCTTGAACCTGCATTTAAAAGCTTTGCACTGTCGCTAGACTATAAAATTCAGGGCAAAGAAATTTATCTAAAAATCTCTGATCGTCTTCGCAGCGAAGGAGCTAAACGAGTCACACAAACTCACCCCATATCCGTGCTTACTGGCTTCGACTCAGAGTCTCATGTCCAAGCAATGAAGCAAATGGGGGTTGATATTTCTTTTGTCTATCCAACTATCGGATTGTGGCTATTCGCCATTGATACAATGACACCGCAACTTGCTGGGGCATTCACCCGCGCCTATAACAATTGGTTAAAAGATTTTTGTAGCTATGATCCAAAAATTCTTAGAGGAGTGGGAGCCATTAATCTTCACGCTCCCGAAGAGATGGTGCCAGAATTGCTACGGATAGTGGATTTTGGTTGGAAAGGTGTCTTTTTGCGCCCTAACCCAGTTAAAGGGCGATTACTCAGTGACCCTGCCTATGAGCCATTCTGGACAAAGTGTGAAGAACTAGGGATAGCAGTCGGTCTTCATGAAGGTACCCACAGTCGCTTGCCAACCACGGGAGCAGACCGATTTAATACCCGTTTTGCTATGCACGCCTGTTCTCATCCGATGGAGCAAATGATGGCACTATTAACACTGATTGAAGGAGGAGTCTTAGAGCGCCATTCTCAGCTGAAGGTGGGTTTTCTGGAGTCGGGTTGTGGCTGGTTACCTTACTGGCTGTGGCGGCTTGATGAAGAATACGAAAACCTATATTGGGAGATTAAACACAACGTCAAAATGAAGCCCTCAGAGTACTTCCGTCGCCAGTGTTTTATCTCAATAGAGCCTTCTGAGCCTTATCTTGCTGAAATTATTCAGTATATTGGCTCCGATAACTTGATCTTTGGTTCTGACTACCCCCACATGGATCACAACCTGGATGTTGTCGAGAAAGCGACGGCACTTCAGGAGCAGCTATCTATGAAAACTGTGCAAAAAATTCTTTGGGATAACCCTGCTCGCTTCTACGGGCTGGAGTAAAACGCCATAATCACCCGTCCTGATTAAGGAAATTATAATTAATACAAACACTTGATCCCAAACTTATATGTAGAGAAGCTGTTACGCATTTAACTTGTACATCTACCTGATGACTAATGACTGATGACTGATAACCGTCAACAGTCAACCGTCACAGGTTGTTTTCCTATTTGATTTTTGAACAAGATTCAGTACACATCTGTTCCCTGCCCACGCAAGTAAATTCAAGAATTAAAGCGGACTGCTATAAATCTATTGGTATCGTTACCTTTTTTCAGTAAAACCCAACTATGGACACTATTACTGGCTACCAAATTACAGCAAAAATCTATGAAAGTGATAACTCATTAGTCTACCGAGCTATCCTCAACCATAATCATCAACCCGTTATCCTCAAAATTCTTAAAGAAAATTATCCAACTCCTTTAGAACTTATTAGATATAAACAAGAATATGAAATCACTTGCTATTTGAAGCTAGATGGAGTTATCAAAGCGTATGACTTGCAAAGACATCAAAATAGTCTAGTCATGTTTTTAGAGGATTTTGGTGGTGAATCCTTAAATATATTAATGGGAGAGCGAAAGTTTAATTTAGAAGAATTTCTGATCATTGCCATCAAGATTACCGCAAGTTTAGATGTTATTCACGCTGCCAATGTCATCCACAAGGACATTAACCCATCTAATATTGTCTTTAACCCCAAAACTGGAGAACTCAAAATCATCGACTTTGGCATTTCCACTATCTTATCGTGTGAAAAACCGACGATTTATAATCTCGATCATTTAGAAGGAACCTTAGCCTATATCTCACCAGAGCAAACTGGCAGAATGAACCGGAGGATAGATTACCGGACTGATTTTTATTCGCTAGGTGTCACCTTTTACAAAATGCTCACTCATCAACTTCCTTTTGAAACTACTGATGCTATGGAGTTACTACATTGCCATATTGCTAAACAACCTGTACCTCCTGAGCAAATAATAGATGAGATCCCCAAAACTGTTTCCAACATTGTAATGAAGTTGTTAGCGAAAACGGCAGAGGAGCGGTATCAAAGTGCTTGGGGACTAAAAGCAGATTTGGAAACATGCTTGAAGCAATTACAGGCTACTGGTCAAATTTTAAACTTACCTCTTGCTCATCAAGATATTTCTGATAAATTTCAAATTCCTCAAAAACTTTATGGTCGAGAGGAACAAATAAACCAACTATTGGCTACTTTTGAGCGAGTCAGCCTTGGTTCAACCGAGATGATGCTCGTTGTTGGTTACTCAGGCATCGGCAAATCAGCCTTAGTCAATGAAATTTATAAGCCGATCATGCGACAGCGAGGATACTTTATCTTAGGCAAGTTTGACCAGATCAAGCGAGATATTCCTTATGCTTCTTTGATTCAAGCATTCCAAGAATTGATTGGGCAGTTGCTGACAGAAAGTGAAGTGCAGCTCCAAGTGTGGAAACAAAAGCTTTTAGATGCTCTTGGTAATAATGGTCAAGTCATCATAGATGTGATTCCCGAGGTAAAACTAATTATTGGTGAACAACCACCAGTGCTAAAACTAGGACAAACTGAATCTCAAAATCGTTTTAACTTAGTATTTCAAAAATTTGTTGGCGTTTTTACAAAAAAAGAACACCCCTTAGCTATCTTTCTAGACGATTTACAGTGGGCAGATTTACCGTCTTTGAAGTTAATTGAACTACTGGTCACCAATATTGATAGCCAATACTTATTAATGCTAGGGGCATATCGAAATAATGAAGTCAATGCTACTCATCCTTTAATACTTCACTTAGAGCAGATTCAAAAGGTGAGTAGTAAAGTACAATATATTACCCTTAAGCCTTTGAGTATTGAGCATATCAATCAACTAATTACTGATACCCTTAGATGCTCAACAGAAGCCTCAAAGTCATTAGCAGATTTAGTATTTAATCAAACCAACGGTAATCCTTTCTTCGTAAATCAATTACTTCATAGTTTGTATGAACAAAAATTATTATTTTTTGACCGTAACATTGGTATATGGAAATGGGAAATAGAACACATTAAAGCTGTTGAAATAACTGATAATGTGGTTGAACTAATGTTGAATAAAATTAAAAGATTAGATAAAAGTACGCAGAATATTTTAAAATTAGCTGCTTGTATAGGAAACCGATTTAATTTAGAAGTTCTTTCTGTTGTCAATGGAAAATCTCTTTCAGATACAGCAACCGCTCTTTTTCCAGCGCTTCAAGAAGGTTTAATTTTGCCTTTAAATAATGATTATAAAGTGTCTTTCCTCTATAATGAAGACACTAGTTTAATTTGTAACTCAGAAATATTTGTCTCCTTTATTGATAGTTATCCATCTTCTATACCTTATAAATTCTTGCATGACCGAGTTCAGCAAGCAGCTTATGCTTTAATTCCAGAATATCGTAAAAAAGAAGTTCACTTAAAAGTTGGTCAACAGTTACTTAATAATACTCAGCAAGACGATATAAAAGAAAAAATTTTTGAGATTGTAAACCACTATAATATAGGTGCAGAACTGATTACTCATCAGTCAGAAAGAGATAATCTTGCTCAATTAAATCTACTAGCAGGTAGACGAGCAAAAGCTTCAACTGCTTATGAATCTGCCCTGAAATACTTAGAGGCGGGATTAGAAATATTAACATCACATAGTTGGGAAAACCAATATGACTTGACATTATCTCTTTATTTAGAAACGGTAGAAGTGCAATACTTAAATACGGAATTTGAAAAAGCTGAAAAACTTTCTTTTATTGTTTTAAAAGAAGCAAAAACACTCCTTAATACAGTGAAGATATATGAAATAAAAATTCAGTCTTACTATGCTAAACTTGATTTGTACAAAGCAATAGATACCGCATGTGAAATTCTTAAAAAACTTGGAGTTTTCTTGCCGCAAAAACCAAGTAAGTGGGCGATTAAGAAGGAACAAAAAGCCATAGAGTTACTGTTAAAAGACAAACAAATAGAAGATTTAATTAATTTGCCAGAAATGACAGATCCTTACAAACTTGCGGCTGTAAGGATATTATTGATAGTCACCTCTGCTGCAATAATTACGAATTCTTTATTATATCCTTTAGTTACGTTAACTACTGTAAATCTTTGTATAAAATATGGAAATCCGCCCCAAGCAGCTGGTGTGTATGTTTTTTACGGTCAGCTTTTGTGCGGCTTCATGAAAGATATTAATTCTGGCTATCAGTTTGGGCAATTATCTTTGAAACTGTTAGAGAAATTCAATGTTAGAGAAATTCAATCTTTAGTAATACATTATTATAATGGATTCATCCGGCACTGGAAGGAGCCAGTCAAAGCAATAAAACTAGAACAAATGCAGGAAGGAATTCACATTGGGATAGAAACAGGAGCTTTTGAGAATGCTTGTTATAATGCTATAGACTATTGCCTGTTTTCTATTTTTGCTAAATCTAATTTAGAAGAACTTGAGAAAAAATATATAGAATATACAAAATTGACTGTTGAATTAAAACAAGATTATTCAGTTTTTTATATCAAAGCTGTTATACAAATTGCATTGAATTTAATTGATAAATCTAAAACTGAATACTGCTTAATTAGTGGGAACTCTCCAGAAGAAGAAAACTTATTATTAAAAGAATGGACTAACAGTAATACTCAGTGGTTATTAAATATTACATATTTAGGTAAAATCATCGTATCTTATTTTTTTAAAAACTACGTTCAGGCTGTTGAAGCGGCTATAGAATGTGATAAGTATGCAGAAAGTTCTGCTGCATATTTAGTGTCGGTTCAACACAATTTTTACTGTTCTCTTTCTCTTATGGCTCTAAATACTTGTGACAAAAATCAGCAAAAGCAGTTGTTGAAAAAAGTTTCTTTAAATCAGAAAATAATGAAAGAATGGGCATTCCACTCTCCAGCAAATTTTTTACATAAATATGAGCTAGTGGAAGCTGAGAAAGCGCGAGTAATGGGCAAAAATCTCAGAGCGATGGAATACTATGATCGCGCGATTCGAGGAGCCAGAGAACAAAAATTTCTGCAAGAAGAGAGCCTTGCCTATGAACGAGCAGCAGAATTTTATCTCTCTATTGGTAGAGAGGAAATTGGTTATTTATATCTCAACAATGCATACTTTTGTTATACTTGCTGGGGGGCGAAAGCCAAAGTTAAAGATTTAGAATCTGAATATCCGCAATTGCTAGTAGGAGCAGTAAACCGAACAGGGATTCAGGACATTAGTACTAGTACTTCTACTACTGGTAGTGATATGAAAGTGCTGGAACTGACAACAGTCATCAAAGCATCGCAAGCTCTAGCTCATGAAATCATTCTAGACAAGCTGTTACAAAAGTTGATGAAAATAGTAATTGAGAATGCAGGTGCTCAAAAAGGCTACCTGATTCTCGACAAGGAGAGTAAATGGGTGATTGAAGCCGAAGGGTCAGTCGATTCCGATCAGGTTACAATACTACAATCAATTCCAGTAGACTCTGTAGATGCTGTTCATCAAGTACCCTTGTTGTCAACAGCGATCGTAAATTATGTTGCCCGCACTCAGAAAAATGTAGTTTTAAATAATGCCATCTATGAGCAAGAGTTTACTTATGACCCTTACATTATTGCTACTCAACCCAAATCTATTCTTTGCACTCCTCTGCTTCATCAAGGTAAGCTAACTGGTATTTTATATTTAAAAAATAATTTAACAACAGGTGCTTTTACTCCCGAACGAGTCGAAATCTTAAAAATCCTTTCTGCCCAAGCTGCTATTTCCATTGAAAATTCTCGTCTTTACGAGCAATTAGAGGATTATAATCGAACTCTAGAACACAAAGTCAAAGCAAGAACCCAAGAATTAGAGGAGAAAAATGAAGAGTTAGACACCACCCTGCAAAAGCTGAAATCCACCCAAACCCAGATGATAGCGCAAGAAAAACTGGCTTCTATGGGAGCTTTAGCGGCAGGTATTGCCCATGAGATTAAAAATCCCCTTAACTTTGTTAACAACTTTGCTGAACTTTCTGTTGAACTAGCCCAAGAACTAGTTGAAGAGATAGAAAATCAAAAAGAACAATTACACCCAACAACAAAAGAATATATTGAAGATATTTTAGAAAATCTTAGCCAAAACGCTAAAAAAATTAATGAGCATGGCAAAAGGGCAGACAATATTGTGCGTGGAATGCTTATGCTCTCTCGAGGGCAATCTGGTCAACGAAACTTGACAGATATCCACACTTTGCTAGAAGAATCTATTAATTTGGTTTATCATGGAATGCGTGCCAAGCAGCCTTCCTTTGAAATTACTATAGTAAAAAATTACGACGATTGCCTTGCCAAAGTAAATGTCGTGCCACAAGATATTAGCCGGGCTTTTATAAATATAATTAATAATGCCTGTTATGCATTAACTGAGAAGACAAAAGAAGGAGGTGAGGGATTTTTACCTATGCTTTCCATTAGTACTAAGGATTTAGGCAAACAACTAGAAATAAGTATCCGAGATAATGGCAAAGGCATTCCGCAGGGAGTGATAGATAGAATTTTTGATCCTTTTTTTACTACTAAAGTAACTGGAGAAGGAACAGGTTTGGGTTTATCTATTAGTCACGATATTATTGTTCAGGAACATCAAGGAGAGATTAAAATAAAAACTGAAGAGAATAATTATACAGAGTTTATTCTGACTTTACCCAAAAGTATCCCTGAAAACGATATTCAAAAATGATAATAATAGTTGTAGATGACGAGCCAGATTGTCAGTTGTTATTTAAGCAACAATTTAGGAGAGAGATTAAAAATAATCAAGTTCAATTCTATTTTGCATTCTCAGCAGAAGAAGCATTGCATTACTTACAATATCAATTAACTGACTATATACCTATAATTTTGGCAGATATCAATATGCCAGGGATGAATGGGTTAGAAATGCTCAAAATTATTAAAACAACCTTTCCTGATTTAAAAGTATTTATGATTACTGCTTATGACGACGAAAATAACTATCTTACTGCCGTCAAATATGGAGCTGATGCCTATATTACAAAGCCAATTGAATTTAATAAATTGAAGGAAAAAATTTTGAATTTATAAATGATCATCACTGAGAAATTAACGATGTCAGCGAAGATACTGGTTGTGGATGATGAACATGATTTAGAACATCTCATCCGACAGAAATTTAGAAAACAAATACGGCAACAACAATTTCAGTTTGTTTTTGTCCATAATGGTTTTGAAGCACTAGAAAAGTTGCAGGCTGAACCGGATATAGATATAGTATTAACCGATATTTCTATGCCGGAAATGGATGGGCTGACTTTGCTCACTAAACTGAATGAGCTATATCCCACTATTAAAGCAGTAATTATTTCTGCCTATAGCGATATTGAAAATATTAGAAAGGCGATGAATAGTGGTGCTTTTGATTTCCTAACTAAACCACTCAATCTTCAAGATTTAGAAATTACTACCAACAAAACTCTGCAATACGTGCAGCAAATGAAAGCGGCTTGGGAACAGGAACGCCTAGCACAGCAAAAGCAAGTAGAATTATTGATTCATCTGCAACAAGAGATTGCTATGCGCCAACAGATAGAAGAAGCGTTGCGTGAAAGTGAGAGCAGGCTTGCTCAATTTTTAGAAGCTGTACCAGTGGGGGTATTTGTTATTGATGGCAATGGCAAATCTTACTACGCTAATCAAAATGCACAACAAATACTTGGCAAGGGAATCGTAACAGAAGTCACTAACAATCGATTAAACGAAATTTATCAAGCTTATTTGGCAGGGACAGGGCAGTTGTACCCCACTGAGCAGCAGCCCATTGTGCGAGCGTTAAGTGGTGAAAGCGTCTCTGTGGACGATATTGAAATTCGCCAAGCAGCCAAGATTACTCCCTTAGAAGTATCAGCTACACCGATTTTTGATGACAATGGTCAAATTATCTATGCCATAGCTGCTTTTCAAGATATTAGCCAACGCAGAAAGGCAGAAGCTGAACGGATTCAGTTTACACAGGAATTAACACTTAAAAATATTGCCTTACAGCAGGCAAAAGATGCATTAGCCGAATCCAACCGCACCCTAGAACAAAAAGTTGAAGAACGCACTCAAGAACTATCACAAACGCTAGAAGTTCTGAAAGTTACTCAAGATAAACTGATATTTGAAAATGCGTTACTCAGGAATGCGGAGCAACCTTCAACCTATGATTATCAAGTTGGTGGTAGTTTACCAATGGATGCTCCCACGTATGTGGTGCGTTCCGCAGACCGTTATCTTTATAAAGCGTTGAAGATTGGGGATTTTTGTTACATTCTGAATGCGCGGCAAATGGGCAAGTCAAGCCTCATGGTGCGTATGATGCATCATCTTCAGCAAGAAGGTTTCAGCTGTGCAGCCATTGACATGACTCGCCTTGGCAGTGAAAACATCACTCCTATTCAGTGGTATAAAGGATTAGCAGTCGAGTTGTGGCAAAGCTTTAATCTACTAGAAACAGTGAATCTTAAAGCCTGGTGGAATGAGCAAAAAGATTTATCGCCAATCCAGTGCTTGAGTCGATTTATAGAAGATATTATTTTAAATTACGTTAAGACTGAAAAAATTTTTATCTTTCTAGACGAAATTGATAGCACCTTGGGCTTAAAATTTCCCGTTAATGACTTTTTTACTTTAATTCGCTTTTGTTATAACCAACGCAGTATTAATCCAAACTATCGGCGTTTAACTTTTGCTCTATTTGGTGTTGTTACACCTTCTGATTTAACAAGTGACTACAAGAGAACACCTTTTAATATTGGTCAAGCAATTCACTTAGAAGGTTTTAAAGAACATGAAGCCCAACCTTTACTTCAAGGATTAACAGATAAGGTTAGCAATCCCCAAGTAGTACTGAAAGAAATGTTAGCTTGGACAAGTGGTCAGCCTTTTCTTACTCAAAAGCTTTGTCAGATCATCCGTAATTCTTCATTCTCTGTTCCTGCTAGTTTTGAAGCAGAAAGGATTAAGAACTTAGTGCAAACGCATTTGATTGAAAACTGGGAATCTCAAGATCAGCCAGAGCATTTGAGAACAATTCGCGATCGCATCCTTAAAAGTGAATGTAAGCCTGTAGAGTTACTCAAACTCTATCGAAGAATTTGGCATCAAAAAGAAGTCGTCTCAGTTGATAGTCCAGAAGAAAAAGAATTGCTCTTATCAGGGCTGGTGGTCAAGCAACAGGGTTCTCTAAAAGTTCATAACCGTATTTATGAATTGGTATTTGACAGCAGTTGGATTAATCTGCATATCTAAACCCGGATTTTTGTCACTTAGGTATCATTTAAAAATAAGTTGTACAAATTGAATCTGGAATAAGCAATGTTTTAAGTGACACTTAATTCTCAGGTTTAACCAGTACAGAAGGAATACTGGCAAAAATGGCAGATTCCAACTCTTTGGGGAGCTTTTCCCAGATAAACGCCCCTTTGCGATTACTGATGTACATCTGTGCAAATTCAAGTAATGCTGAGGCATTTTCTTCATCTGGAGGTAAATCAACAAGCAGATAGGTTGGTTTTTCGGGACTGGAAACAGCCATCTATGAAGGTTTTCAGGAAGTCGAGGTCTATACAAATTTTAATTAAATAGATGCGATCGCCTGCAAAATATTGTTCTATTTCTTCAATATCTGGCAAGTAGAATAAGTAATTATTTCCTACTGTTTCTTGGTAATTTTCCTTAACGCCTGCAATCCCAGGACAAGAAAAGCCAGAATAACTACGCCCATTGTGGCGATCGCTGTCCCGGCTGCTTGTGCAAAAAATTACTGGCTGCAAATTGCGATCGCTCAAAAACTGTACTTTTTTTTGGGCGTAGGCGTAGCCCGTCGCAGACATCGCAAACCTTAGAAAGCAGACTATTGACCTCAGAATATTTTACGTTCTTCTAGATGGGCAAGAATCTTAGAGCGATCGCGCCACACAGTCCGCAACTTTTTGTTGGCAAACATCTGTAACTGGTCACCAATGTGGGGCGAACCGGGTTGAGATGCATTACCGTAGCTGGTGAGTGCCATTGCTCGTACAGGGTTGGAAAATTCAATTGCAGCCACATAAGAATCACCTGCAACGGCTTGGAACTGACCATTTTCTCCAGGAGCGGAATTCACTACACGAAAAATTCCCAGTTCCCCATCCCCACCATTACCAGGCAAATCCACATCACCCAACCGTACCCGAAAAACCTTACCCCACGGTACATCAAGCGCCCCATAAGTCTTTTCTACCTCTGCTGCTACTGCTTGCAGAGTTGCAACTGCACTTTCTGGATTAGCCAAACCATCGGGTGTGGTGCGTGGGGAATTTTCATTCCAGGGTTTACTAAACGTCTTATCCCAGTCCAGCTGTTGAACCCAAAAGGCAAACAGTACCGCCCCGCGACTATCTGCATTGGCTTGCCGATCCCACGCTTCTAAGACATTAGCTGCTTTTTGCCCTAAATCCTGACCATACTTGCGTGCAGCCGGAATTAAATCATCCAAAATCCGATTAGCCAGTTCCATACGGGTAGAGTGCTTGTATGCAACCATTTCATCAAAAGAGATTTTCTCATCCTCAGCCAACATCCTTACAGAACGTTGGGATCGGAAATCCATGAAACGAGGTGCCATATAAGCTGGGTAATCATCTGCTTTAATAGCGGCTGGAAATGTAGTTGTCCAAGGTGGATCGTTTGTATTTTGCAACCAACCACTCTTCGGGTCAACTATGCGCGGTAAATCTTGGTAAGGATGAATTTTTGTCCACAAGGTTTTAGATGTATTTCCTGGGATTATACCTTCCCAATAATTAAAATCACCAAAAGAGCGCACCGGAACTTGACCGTTGAATAGGTGCATGATATGCCCTTCTCGATCCGCATACATCACCGTAAACATTGGCAATTGTAAGCGCTGGAGTGTCTTTTCAAACTGGGCAAGGTTTTTTGTTCGTGCCATATCCCACCACTGCTGGAGTACACCTGGTCGGTCAAGACCTGCAACTCTCAGCGCCACGGCTTTACCATTTTTCTCGGCTACCACAGGCCCGTGGATAGAACTTTTCACTACTAATGGTTGCTCTTGCAAGGAGCCATCTTTCTGCTTCACCTTTAAGGAGAGGGTTTTTGTCTGAAAGTTACGAACTTTGTCATCAAACTGATACCCATTACCTGCCAGTGTAAGTTCATAAGCATCCCAACCATCATAGGTGTTAACGGTGTGAGTCCAACCTAAGTTTTTGTTGAATGCGATCGCTAATACGGGAATACCTACAAGTGTTGCCCCATAAGCATCAATTCCTGGTGCGGTGATTTGGGCTTCATACCACGAAAATAAATCTGACCAAGGTAGGTGTGGGTTTGCTAGCAACATAGCATTCCCATTGGCAGAATGAGTTGGTGCGATCGCCCAACCATTAGATCCTGCTTGCAACTTTTCTTTGCTCAGACCTAATACTTGTTCAGGGTTAACCACAAAAGTAAAATTGAGTACCCGATGTAAGTGAGCCATGACATCTTCTGCCTTGACTGGTAGCACCACCTCAACTTGATCATCAATTAAGTTAGGATTTTGTTTTGCATAAGCATTGATCCCAGTAGCAAAAGCATCGAGATAACTACGAAAAGTTGGATTCTGTGCTTTGTACCAAGAACGAGCACGTTCTGGTACTCCAGCAGTCTGTACCCAACGATCTGACTCCAGGTATTCCTCTCCCCAATATTCGGCCGCGCGTCCCCGTGCTTGGCCATAGAGACGCAAAAGCAAATCTCCATGACTTTGCATTTGTGCCCAGCCAAAGGCATAAAATGCACTCTGGTCATCTTTACCGTAGATATGCGGCACACCATAGGTATCCCATAATATCTCTGTGGATTTTGTTGGTACGGCTACGGTGCGGCTTCCGACAAATAAAACCAGTATCAAACTGAGTATTAAGGGTAAAACGCGTATTGATTTTCTTTTGTAAACTCTAAGTAAACTATCAATCCTCATTAACACCACCATTTACACATGTAACGCTTGGGGACTGAAACTGCTATTGGGCATTGGGCATTGGGCATTGAGTATTCTCCTTTGCTCCTCTGCTTCCCAGTCCCTAGTTCCTATTGCCCAGTAACCTTTTCGGTAACAAGGCAAAGCTGTACGCAAGTGACTTTGACAAAGCAGATTTAAGTTAATCTAACAATATCACTCTATTGAGAAAATCTATCAAAGTCTAAAGAGTATCCTTTATTCCGTGTAAAAAATGGGGAAACGGCTACACGATGATGTAATCTATATATTTATCCAGAAATATTATCAACTTTAATGATTACAAAGCTGTTAAATATTATGAGTAGCAATGTAAAGTCTTTTTCATTTATTTTATTTGAACCACAATTCTGGTTAGGATAGCACAAATGATAAAAGCGGCGATAGTGTCACCGAAACGATTGAAAAAGCCACAAATATCGGCCTTCTTTGGTCTGGCTTTGGCAGTGTGTATGCTCGCTCCTTTTTTTGTCTACCTGGTTAAATCAAAGGTGAAAAAATGAGTTTTGATTGGCTAGTGATTCGTTCCCAGGCGATATCTTTCCGCATCGACCGACGTGTACCAGTTGTATTGTTATGTTTGGGAGTAGCGATCGCAGTGGCGATGGTGATGAATGTCGGGCGGGGTGAATTAACCAACAAATTTACTTAAATTCCTGATTCTATTTTTATTATAAATATCGCTCTCATGAATCATCTAACTACAAACAAGAAACAGTCGTGACAATCATATCAAAATCTCCTAGAGTATCTAATAAGATTAGAAATTCAGCCCACCCTTTACAACGCTTGCTCAACTATGGCAGCCAATATCGCCAACAAATTTGGCAGGCAACATTATGTTCTATCATCAATACGATTTTAGATTTAGCACCACCGTGGTTAATTGGTATTGCGGTAGATATTCTTGTAGAACAGCAAAATTCTGTATTTGCCAAGTTGGGTGTAAAAGATATAGTTTGGCAATTTTTATTACTTTCATTGCTCACTATCATTGTCTGGATACTAGAATCAAGTTCTGAGTACGCATATAATAGAATTTGGCGTAATTTAGCCCAAAATATCCAGCATAATTTACGTTTGGATGCTTACAATCATGTACAAGAATTAGATTCAGCTTACTTTGAAGAAAGCAGCACTGGCGGTTTGATGTCAATTTTGAACGATGATATCAACGAGTTAGAAGATTTTTTAAATTTTGGAGCCAATGAAATTATTAATATTATCACCTCACTCATCATTTTAATTGGTGGTGCATTATTCATTTTACCTCCCTATATCACCTTTGCAGCAATGTTACCAATGCCATTTATTGTTTGGGGTTCATTTAGTTATCAAAAACGTCTAGAAGCTCGTTACGCTGAGGTGCGAGAAAGGGTAAGCTTTCTGAACTCACGGCTAGCAAATAATATTAGTGGTATTACCACAATTAAAAGTTTCACTGCTGAAGCTTATGAAAGCGCTAGATTGGCAGGAGATAGCGAAGCATATAGAAAAAGTAACAGCAAAGCAATTAAACTTTCTGCTGCATTTGTGCCCTTAATCAGAATGTTAGTTTTAGTAGGGTTCACAGCTTTATTATTTTGGGGAGGTATGGCAGCGTATGCTGGTCAAATATCTATTGGTAGCTATAGTGTTTTACTTGTTTTAGTACAAAGATTATTGTGGCCTTTAGTAACATTAGGAGAAATATTTGACAAATATCAAAGGTCAATGGCTTCTACTAATCGTGTCATGGATTTATTAGATACTCCCATAAATATTATTACGGGAGACAAATGTTTACCTATTGCTCAAGTACGTGGTGAAATTAGCTTCAAACAAGTTACTTTTGCTTATCACGATAGAGAGCCAGTAATTAAAAAATTATCCTTACATATACCCGCAGGTAAAACTATCGCTATTGTTGGTTCTACGGGTTCTGGTAAAAGCACTTTAGTTAAATTATTATTGCGATTATATGATATTTCTTCTGGCACAATCACTATTGATAATATTAATATCCAAAAATTAAATCTAGGTGATTTGCGTCGTAGTATTGGTTTGGTCAGCCAAGATGTATTCTTATTTCATGGTACTATTGCTGAAAATATCGCCTATGGTACTTTTAATGCTACCAATAAACAAATCATTGAAGCTGCGAAAATTGCCGAAGCTGATGATTTTATTATGCGGCTACCCCAAGGTTATGAGACAATAGTCGGAGAACGGGGTCAAAAATTATCTGGTGGACAACGGCAAAGAATTGCGATCGCTAGGGCTGTTTTGAAAAATCCACCTATTTTGATTTTAGATGAAGCCACCTCAGCAGTAGATAATGAAACTGAGGCTGCTATTCAGCGTTCTTTAGAACGGATTACAGTTAATCGAACGACCATAGCCATAGCTCATCGTCTTTCCACTATCCGCAATGCTGATTGTATTTATGTGATGGAATATGGGGAATTAGTTGAGTCGGGAACACATGAAGCATTGTTGGAGAAGAATGGGATTTATGCTGGTTTATGGAACGTGCAATCAGGGGTGAAATAAAAAGTTTACAGGACTTACGCAACTGGCACAGCGCGATCGCTAAAGTTGAGTACATATGTATTAATATTTAGGCAACTGTCACAAACAATGGCGCGGTATAGCTGCGATCGCTTGTCCAACAACTAGACGATAGACATGGGAAGATCGGGACGTTTGAGTTGCTGAACTAAATAATTGGACAACAACCCATGTTTAATTTGATAAATTGTTTGGCCTGTTTTATAAGATTAAACTCAACGGAATTGTCACCAACTCCGTTGGTCTTCAAAACCGTGCATGAGACTTTCACCTCACACGGCTCCTCAATGATTTGACGCTTGTCATGCGTACCTAACACCATCTCTGGCGGTTT